>JAJZPM010000009.1 GCA_021811105.1 Nitrospirota bacterium
ATCACGGAGGATCGGCGGACCCGGGATCTTCGGTCGATCTGGTCGTCTATGGCGCGGGTGCAAGACCCACGACATATTCCCTGGGATCGACGGCCGTACAGTATACGGCAAACGGCACGAGGACGGAAATACAGAAGATCAACAGCCATTGCCTCGGCTGCCATAGTGAGCAGAACAACGCTACGCAGCCCTTCGGAGACGGAAAGACGCCGAAGCAGTACTCATGGGACGGCTACAGTGTGGGCGCCAAGTACACATCCACGGCAACTACCACGTGGGGAAAATATACGACAGTCGCCAATGCTGCCAAGAAGAACCTGACCAAGTCGTATTCTGCGCATGGTAATGCGCAGAACAATTTTGGTGGAGGATGGCCTGATGCCCCTCAGTCGTGTTTCGGACCGAATGTAACGCAGTCAACTTGTCCTGATCTCGGAGGCACATGGGATTCTACAATTCAGCAATGCAATAATATTTCTTCATCTAACTGCACCCAGAACTTTTGCACCGGGGGACAGTTGACTGCGACAACATGCAGGGAAGTGGGCGGTGTGTGGGGTGCGTCTTCAGGGATTTGCAAGAATATTTCCGAGAGTACCTGTACAACGGGCGATTATTGCTCATGGCCCACTTATCAATATGCGGAATACTTTGCTTGTTATAATGTCGGCGGGCAGTGGCTTGGATGGACCGGGATCGATTATGTTTGCCTTAACATGACACAATCTGCCTGCCAAACCGCCGGCGGTTCGTGGACCTCTCTGAACGGCGCGTGGAAGACCGGCGGAAGCTATAGTGAGGGAGTGGACTTTGGCCTGAACCCTACAAGGGGCGGCGCAGGCGCAGCAAGCGTAGCGTGTTTCGACTGTCACAACTCTCATGGCTCCAGTGTTTCAGGCGCGACTACATCGTATTCAAGCGCTACGACCAGCGGCGGAATTCTCAAAGATACAACGGCAGGCAAGGGCGGTTATTCCGTAACATACCAGCCGCAGGCAGGGGGTTCGACAGGAAATAAAAACGCATATAACCCCGGCGCGGGCCTGTGTTTTGATTGCCATCTGACGCCCAGTGCAGGTACTAAGCCCTGGGGGTATAACAGCACCTATGGCGCCAGCCAGCCTATCCTCGGATACTTTGACACTGCATTCTTCGGCCCCGGCACGTTCCCTTCGCAACAAAGATATCCCTATAAAGGGGGGCAGGGGAACCAGGGAGGACATTTCGGCGTTTCATCGGGCTTGACCTCTCCTCCGGATTCGTCGCACCAGATTAATGGGCTTTGCTCTCCATGTCATGATCCTCACGGGGTGAGTCCTGCGCTAGGTCTCAACAGTGATTACGGCGTACCGCTTCTGAAAGGCACGTGGATGACGTCGCCGTTTAAGGAGGACGTCGCCCCCCGCAGTAATAACGTGGCTACTCCGGTCCTCGAGGGTCTCGGGTATCACATAGACCAGAATACCTTTGCGTCAGGAAATATTAATGAGTCAGACAGCCAGTTTGCCGGATTGTGTCTCAATTGTCATACCAAGGGCAATCTTACGGACGGCGTGACCCACACGTGGAAGAACAAGAACAGGATACACGAGTCTGTGAAAGGATGGAAGACCGCCAACGGGACTATCCAACACAATTACAGTTGTTCGAAATGCCACACGCCTCATAACGCCAGGCTGCCCAGACTGATGGCGACCAACTGTCTGAATAAGAACCATAAGGGACGCGTTAGCAGCAATGCATCTCCGGTCTTGTCAGGGGGCGGTTCCGGCGGTACGACCTGTGAACCCGGCAATCCGTACAACTGTTGGGCGGGTTGTACCGGCACAGCGATAGGGTGTTCTGCAGATTATGACGGATCGGGCGGAGGCGGCGCCGGGAGCGGGAGATACCCCGGCTCTTACAGCGCTTCCGGTAAGCATATCGTCGGAAGCTCGCAGAGCATTACCTGTCATGAGAATGATACAGGCAGCGTAACTGATCAGGACTGGAATTCTAAGACGCCCTGGTAACGCGGCTTTGGTTTTTTTCGGACCGCCGGCATTACAAGGTGGACTATAACATAAGAAGTTACCCGTAGTTGCAGATAAGGGGGACATGTGTTGAAGTTGCCGTTGCCGGGCAGAACGACAGAACTGGTCTTAACCCTTGTAATTCTGATCTTAAGTTACGCCTTTGCCCTTGACGCGCCTCATACGAATACTCCGGGCTATGGGATCGAGTGCGGGAGTTGTCACTGGACGCACAGCAACTCGACGGCCCCGTGGGAGAATACCCAGGTGCCGGAGGGCCCGGACAATACGATCAACAACAGAAGGTGTTATACCTGTCATGACGGCAGCAAATCCCTCCTGGTAAAGACGCACTCCACCTCCACCACATCGGACTGGTCTGGGTGACGGGATCGATAACAGGATCAAATACTGCCGGCGCCCATAATACACATGTCAACACAAAAGCGATCGACTGTGAAGCGTGCCATTACAACAGCGCAGGACGAAATTCCTCACATGAGGACCACAAGATAACGATCGGATTTAACAACCTCGGCGGTACTACCCAGGGCGGAGCCTACGACGGACAGGCATCGGTGCGAACTACGATGTGACCGTTACAACGCCTGCCACTACGGTCTCCAATTCAGACACAAAGACCTGCAGCAATGTCTACCGCCACGGAAATTACTCGGGAAGCGGGAAGAAAGCTTCTCCCGTCTGGGACCAGCCCGCAAGCGGCGCTTGCGGGACGTGTCATAATGCATCAAATACAACTCCGCCTAACAGCGCGAAACACGGTAAACATGCATCTTCAGCATATTATGAGTTTAAATGCATAATATGTCATAAAGATGTGGTGGACGGGGCTTCACCTGCCAGTTATACGATTATAGACAATAGCAAGCACGCTAACGGTTATGTAGACTTCAAGTTCGATCCAGTTGACCCAAGGGTTGCAGGAGGCACATACAGTATAGTCTCAGGCACAGCAGCGCCGACAAATGGGACAACCCCGCGGGCTTTTGGAAGTTGTAATACTATTTATTGCCATTCTAATGTTCAGCCTGAGGGCGGAGTAGGGGGACCTTCAAGTTATTCAAGCCCGACATGGGCTCTTGGCGGCACTGCTACATGCGGATCGTGTCATGCCGGCGGTCATGGAGCGCTGCTTGGGACAGGGAGTCGTACAGCACATCTTGCTTACACCTTTACCACATCATCTGATTTTTATAAGTGTGTCATATGCCATTCATGGGATCAATCACAGTCGTTAAACTGCTCAAGCTGCCACAATTTACGTGCAACTGCTGAATATACGAAGCATGCCAATTATAAAATTGAAGTGATATTTGACCCGGCCTTTAATAGCAGCGCGTCTTACGGCAAAAGTCCATCTTTTACCCCGGGGACGGGGTACAGCAACTGTTCCAACATATACTGCCATAGTAATGGCACGTCGGTTTCTACCGGGGCGATTCCAAACAATATTTCACTGACCTGGGGGACGGGCAGCCTGACATGTAACGCCTGTCATAGTTATCCTCCGGATTACAGTAATGGAGGTCCGAAGGCAAACAGCCATCAGGCCCACGCTAATTCGGGAATCACATGCGACAAATGCCACAATGCCACGACCATGGACGGATCAACTATCACAAACACAACGAATCACGTAAAACCGTGCCTGGTTTGTTTTGGGGACGGGTCAGCTTCAGAGCTTTATTCCCGCTCATGATTCCGGCTCGACAGTGAACCTGGTCGTATACGGAAACGGCGCGAGACCTACGACTTACGAATTAGGCACGACTGCTATTCAGTATGCGGCCAACGGTTCGAGGGCGCAGATATCCAGCATAAATGCTCACTGCCTCGGCTGCCACAGCGATAAGAACAATACGACGACTCCGTTTGGAGATGGTAAGACCCCGAAACAGTATGCGTGGGACGGCAACAGTGTGGATGCAAGATATTCGCAGACAGGCACCACGCCATGGGGCAAGTACAGCTCCACGACCTACCCGAACGTGACCCCGAAAGACAAGCGTACCAAGGCCTATTCCGCCCACGGCAACGCCGTGCGGATCGTGGCAGGAGGAGCAAAGACCGTTGGATGTCGCCCCCGCGAACAACGCTATCGGGACCGTTCGGGACAACACCTATCCCCTGTGACACGACGGAACGCCGCGCGAAGGCGTCCAGTACCACATTGATCAGAACACATTTGGTGCGAACATAAGGGCTTCCATTGCCCCCGTAAGCCAGACGGCGAACCAGTTTGCCGGTCTATGCCTGAATTGCCATCCCAAGGGCAACCTCATCGACGGGACCAACGGCGGCACATGGAAGAGCGTGGACAGGATCCACGAGTCAGTCAAGGGATGGGGGGCCAACGTGCGGCACAACTATACATGCGCGAAGTGTCACACCCCCCATAACGGCTCAGCATTGCCCCGTTTGATGATCACGAACTGCCTCAACAGTGCACACAAGGGCAGGGTGGGTTATAGCGCCCTCCCCGTGGTCTCAGGGAGTTCGGAGCCGACCATAGAGGCACAGAAGGAGGGGCCGATATATCGGCAGGGACAAACGGAATTTCCGTTTATGAGCATGGCGATAATTATATGCCTCCACTGGCTGTATACTCCGGCTCAATCAGTACCACCCAGTGGACGCACATGGCAGTCGTTTATTCGAATAGGCAGCCACGTATCTACCTAAACGGGGTCCTTGTCCGCACAGGCCTCCAATCAACGAAGGCGCATGTATATGCACCAACGCAGATAGGCGGGGGCTCATACGGTTATTTTCCCGGAACTGTTGACGATGTCGCGATTTATGACGGGGCCTTATCTGCCGCTAATATCCTCCTGCACTATCAGCAGATTAGTTCAGCTGTTTGCAACATGTCGGAGGCAAATGTCATATGGGCTACCGATTTTGACGCAACATCGTATGTTGACTATGGATTATCAGCGAACTATGGCTCAACAGCAGGGAATGGTTCATTGGTAAAGAATCACAGTGTTATCCTGTCAGGCCTTTCGGCACCAGCGACATACCATTACAGGGTGCGCTCTTCTAATACCGGCGGAGAAACCGTCTCTGGCGATTATACATTCGACGTGAATGCCTGCCCATAGGTTCCTCCTATCCTTACTTTCCCACAGCAACAGCAATCGGAAGTATCACAGCGTCGAGCAATACCGGAGGAGTAAAACGGCAGCACGAGGTGACGCACGTTTCGAGATGTAAGCTAAGAAATCAAATATTTAAGCATACATTACAGCAAAAAATCACCTGTCAATTCTGACAGGTGATTTTTTTGTTCGGGATCTGATATGACAATGGGATACGCGGAAGCAGGTGATGCTTCCGTAAAACACTAAGGGGAACGTGGAGGGAAGATGAAAAACGGAGGGATCACGATTATCGAACTTGTCGTTGTTATATCCATCATAGGAATACTCGTTGCGAGCATGGTGTACTCGTATCAGGACTGGGTGGAAAGATATGAAGTCGAAAGGACGACGAAAGAGCTTTATGCGGACATGATGCATGCCAGACTAAGGGCCATGGAAAGCGGGCGAGAACATTACCTTATCCTGAATGAGAGGTCTTATTCCGTAGCTGAAGACACGAACGAGAGCGGAGATTACGACGATCCGCCGCTTCCGGGCTTCCCGAAGGCTGTCGCCCACCCGCTCGACTGGAACGACAGGCACACGGTGAGCAAGGTAATTTTCGAGAGCAGAGGACTGATGTCGGAACTTAGAACGATACGGATCACTTCGGCTGATGCCGATTATAATTGTATCGTGGTATCGCAGTCTAGGATCATTACGGGAAAATACGTCGACGGAACATGCAAGAAAAAATGAGGCCGAAGGCGTCTCTCAACGAGTACCGGCAGTGCATCTGACGTCGACAGAGTCCGTTCGCCCATAATGGAAATAGCCGTGTGCCGGACACCCTCCGGTGCAGAAAGCCCTGTTGGCACAGTCAGGCAGCGTGCAGGAGTTCGCCGCAGCTCTTCTAAAGACATCGAGCTTGGGGCTTCCCCATATCACGGCAAGATTGTCCCGGAACATATTGCCGAGATTGAATTCCTCAATGTGATGAAAGAGATTGCATGGATACACCGAACCGTCAGGCATAATGGCGAGTTTCCTGACGCCCGCGGCGCAACGCACTCCGGAAGGAAGCGTATTCTTTTCGAAACAGGAAGCATTGACCTTCAGGATCAACATGTCCGGATTGTCGTTCCGGATTTTTTCATAGAGGGACAAGAATGCGGGATAGCTCAGGGCCGAGGATCGCGAGGAGTCTGTGCCAGACAGCAGGTCCATATGAAGCAGGTAATATCGCCGCACGCCTATCTCTTTCAGAAGGTCGACTATGTCCTGAATATCGGCCATCGTCTCCCTGTTGACAACGGTCTTTACGACGGGATTGAATCCTGCAGAAAGAAGTTCTGTTATGTTTCTCAGGACGCCCGAAAAATGACCGGCACGGGTCAGCGTGCGATGTCTCTCGCCCGTACTTCCCTCCAGGGATAGTCCGATAGTGAAATCCCTCCCGGAGAAGTCGAGAAATCTTCCGGTAATATCAGGAACGCTTCCATTCGTGCTCAGGTTTACTGATAACCCATTTCTTAGAGCGGCCCCCACAAAGTCCGGCATCCAGTCTAAGAGGAGGGGTTCGCCTCCCATAACGTCCAGTTTTTCTATGCCGTTTTCCGAGAGGATGCGGAGGAGCCTGAGGGCGTTATCGAAGGATATCTCACTACTTTGCGATGAGTCGTTGAAGCAGAACGAGCACTTTTGGTTGCACCGGAACGTCGGGTAGAACTGGATAAACCGGGGCAGCGGGAAGCGCATCTGATCAATGCGAAACAAGATCTCTGCCTGCTTCGAGCGCCTCTTTCATCGCGGTAGGATGTTTCAGGATTGCGCCTTTGGCGTCGACCCCGAGAAAGCTGAGCACCCCGTGTTCCGGGACGCTGATTGTTCTGAAGAAGGCCTTTGCCGAGGCATCACTGCATTCGATGCCGACATCCTTCTTCATCCCTCCCACGAGGACAAGCAATCCCTTGCGGCCGGATTCCCCCGGGGGAATCGGCTTTTTCAAAAGGTATTTCTCGCACCAAAAACTCTGGCAACGGTCAATCATTATCTTGGACTGTGCCGAGAGACCGAAAAAGAAGATAGGCGAGGCAAGTATGATCCGGTCGGCAGTCCTGATCTCCGGGTATATCTTCGTCATATCGTCGTCCATGACGCACTCGCCGGTTTTATCGCAACCCCCGCAGTCCTGGCAGGGTTTGATATCCATCAGATTAAGATTGAAGACGGTCGCGTCCCCTATGGACTTTTCCTTTATGCCCCTGATCACTTCTTTCAGCAGCAGTTCCGTGTTGCCGTCTTTTCTGGGGCTGCCGAGAAAGGCTATTGTTTTCATGATTGTGTATCCTGATGTTGGATAGAGGACGGGGGCAGACATGCTGAAAAACGCCATAGAATCGGCAGGATTTGATCGTGATTCACGTAAACGCATGTCTGGCGAATTGAGCTTGTCTGAAAGGTTTGTCCGGTCTGTCCGCGGTCTATAGCGGAGCCTCGACTATGGCTGTTTTTCAGCACATCCGCCCCTTTAACGTGCAAGGTAAAGCCTGCTTGGAGAAGGGGATGCCTGTTTCCTCACTCGAACTGGGCGTGATATTCTTTCACCTTTCTGGCGAATTCCTTACCGAATTCATAGCACTTCTGGTCGTCCTCGGGCGCGGGCCTGTAGAGCGCCTGTACTCCCGGCTCCACTGTCTCCAGTTTCATCGCCTTCAGCCACTCATAGGCCTCCTTGACCGCGCCTCCGCCCCAGCCGTAGCTCCCGAAGGCTCCCGCGATCCTGTCCTTCGGCCTGAGACCCGAAACATGCTGAAGGAATTCGGCCATTGAGGGGAACATCTTGTTGTTCAGTGTCGGTGTGCCGACCAGAAGCCCTCTGGCTTTCCAGAACTCCTTGATTGCGATAGACATCGGCGTGGCCCTGAGTTTGAGGACCTTGCAGTCGACGCCTTCTTCCATAATGCCCCGCATCAGGGGCAGTGTCATCATCTCGGTGCTGTGCCACATCGTATCGTAGATCACCGCAACGCTGAGGTTGGCCTTCCCCGATGCCATGTCGGTGTACATCTGAAGGACCTTGCCCGGGTTTTTTCTCCAGATGACGCCGTGGTCAGGCGCGATGATCTCGATGTCGAGGCCGAGTTTCTGTACCTCGGCCAATTTGTTTTTGATGATCCCCCCGAAGGGCATCAGGATATTGGCGTAATAATCGATGACCGAGTCCTCCAATTCAGAGACGGACGCACATTCGATGAACTCGTCGTCGAAGCGCGACGAGGTCGCGAGATGCTGGCCGAAGCCGTCCTGGCTGATAAGGATCTTGTCTTCCTTGATATACGTCATCATCGAGTCCGGCCAGTGGAGCATCGGCGTTTCGAGGAAGACGAGGTTCCGTTTGCCGATATTGAGCGTGTCGCCGGTCTTGACTGTCTTGATATTCCATGATGAGATGTCAAAGAACCGTGCAAGCCCCTTCTTGCCCTTTTCCGTGATATAGATCGTAGCGTTCGGCGCAAAGGCCATAATCCTGTCGAGACTGGTCGCGTGGTCGTTCTCGATATGATTGATCACGACGTATTCGATTTTTGACGGGTGCACGATCTGATTGACGTTGTCGAGCATGATCTCGCTGAAGTCGTACTTTACTGTGTCGAAAAGGGTTATCTTCTCGTCCATCACGAGATAATTATTGTAGGTGGTCCCGTTGGGCGTCATGTATCCGTGAAAGTCCCGGACCGCCCAATCGATCGCTCCGACCCAGTACACATCGGGTTTTATCTGCGTTGCGTTCATGGTGCCTCCAAAAGATCAGAGATAGTTATTGTTTCCGCGGTAGACGTATAAATTATATCAAAACGGGGCAGGATTGGCTATCCAACCCTCGTATCAGCACGCAGAGGCGAGACACCCTGCGAATGTCTGCAGGTCAATATCCTTCCAGTGTGAAGGGACTGAAGACGATCGGTATCAGAGTAATCAAGACAAATACCGTAAATGCCGCGAGCGCGATGAATGTCCACCTACGCTGCACTGCGGGGATTATCGCCGAAAGCGTCTTGATTCTCCCGAGCGGTTGGATAACGCCGGCCATCGTCCCGAAGAAACTTCCTGCGAAAAGCGACACGTAAAGCGGGTAACCGGCGTAATAATATCCCGCTTGGAGTATGTCGAAAGGGCAATGATGGGTCGGGATCTGGTAGAAATAGAGCGAGATGAAGGAGACAATGGCGGCGATTGAAACGAAGAAGAAGAAGGCCGAGAGTAACGCGAGGAGGACCATAAAGAGCTTTCGACCTGACTTCAAGGCGATTACTCCGACGAAAAAAATAATCAGAAAAAGGGAATAAAAGACCACTTCGGTCGGGCGAACCGGCAGGGATGCCAACGAACTCCCCACCCCCGTTCCGCCTTCGCTGAAGAGCACGCCGCAGCAGGAGGTGATGACGTTGGGGTCTATTCCTCCGAAGTATTTTATCTGAAGGACATATCCCGCAACGACAAAAGGGACGATCAAGAGAAGCAGTTTATATTTTTTTTTGGTAAGCGGATAGTCTTCTGCCTTGCTGTCAAGACTGTCGAGCGCGATCCAACCGGCCGCGAGAAAAAGGACCGCGATCTTTGCATAGAGCGCGGGGAACCCGAACGAATTGGCGTTCAGGGACCCGGTCGCACACATTGCACCGACGAGGAGGTTGTGAAGGTCGTCCGCCGTATAGATGAAGAGAAAGACCGAGACGATCTCGAAGAGGAGTCCGTACTTGACGAGGGTCGAAACGAGATAGGTCGTTCTTTCGAGTGCGAGCTGCGCCTCGGAGTTGCTTCCGATGTCCCAGTTTCTCCATATCTTCACTCCGAGGAAAGAGGCATAGGCCAAAAGAACGAGCGTGATGCCCGATCCGAGGAGCAAGGCGATGATACCGGGCTGCATGAACATCCTTGGTCCGTCCTACTTCCTTGTCACATTTCTCACCGCACCGTCGCGCATCTCTACGACGAGGGCCGCATATTCATTTTCAAAAACGATAGGATCGTGTGAGGCGATGATGACTGTCTTGCCTCTTTCCCAAAGGTCCTTCATAATGGACATGAAGTCGCGTGAAAGCGCGGTATCGAGATGGGCGGTCGGCTCGTCGGCCAGCACGATCTCGGGGTCGTTGATGAGTGCACGCGCAATCGCGGTCCGCTGCTGCTCGCCGCCCGAAAGACCCTGTACCGGAAAATCTCTCCGCTTCATCATGCCGATGCCCTCCAGCAGTCCCTCCGCTTTTTTCTTCAGCTTCGGGAGGTCGACATCGGTGGGATAAAGCGGGAGCATCACGTTTTGCAGGACGCTCATCCCCTGAATGAGATGGAACTGCTGGAAGATGAACCCGTAAGTCGTCCTCCTGATATCGGTCAGGAACCTTTCGGGAAGGTGTGATATGTCCCGTCCTTCCAGCGAGATCGAGCCCGATGTAGGCCGGGTCATGCAGCCGAGGAGGGAAAGCATGGTTGTCTTGCCGGAACCGCTGGGCCCTTTCAGCACTGCGAAATCCCCGCGCCTGATGCCGATGCTCACTCCGCTCACCGCAAGCACCTCATTCGCCTTGCCCTTGTTGTAATACTTTGTCAGCTCGTTCGTTTTTATAATAATTTCGTTCATGTTGTTATCGTCTTACTGTACAGTCTTTAATTTTCTTGGGTATGTAAGATTTAGTCACAGTTGCATTTTTATTTCGAAAACAGAGGACAAATGCGCTGAAAAAGGTCCATAATCTGTCCTCCTCGGGCGGATCCGCCGGGGCGAAAGGCTCCGCACAGTCGCTGCATGTGCGAAAGACCTTCTTCGGAATTGCAAGTCGAGGTTAAAACTGCGTTTACGTGAATCACAATAGATCATTGCCGAATTTATGGACTTTTTCAGTGCGTTTGTCCTTTGCGTAGCGTCACGACAAGGTTTGCCATTTACTGTCTTTCTCATCCTCTTACCACCTCATCCGGATCCGTGATCGCCGCCTTCCAGGACGGAATGATCGTCGACGCAATATAGGGGATGACAGTGAAGGCCATCAGCATCGCAATCTGATAAGGATCTATGAACGGGGCGAGCCTGAAGTCAGGATAGATGACAGACCATCCTTTCAGCGCGGGTGCGAAGACCGAGGCCCCGAAGAAATACACATGCACGTACGCAAGGATTATCCCAAGGAGAAAAGACGAGAGGGATATGACAAGTCCTTCCCAGAACTTCATCTCGATGATGTCCGAGGTCTCCCATCCTATCGCCTTGAGGATGCCTATCTCTTTCTTCTCTTCAGCACTGAGACCGGTCGCCTTGTCCCACGCCAGGATGATGAAGGCGACGAGGGCACCGGCGAAGAGCGTAAGGATCAGACCGCTCCTCCAGCCGAATACAGCGTCGTAGGTCCGTATGATTTCCTTCCTCAATATCGGCCTTGTGTCGGGGAAACGGGAACGGATCTTCCCCGCGATGACCGGCGCCTCGGTTTCGTTGCGGACCGTGACGGCGAGGTCCGTGGCCATATCAGGCGGCATTCTGAACAGCCGGATGACATCGGGCCGGCCCAGAACGATGAGGTCGGCGGTAAGGAGTTCGGACCCCGATTCGAAGATGCCGACCACGTCAAAGTCCATCGCAGCGCCGGCTGAGGACACCAAAGAAATCGTACTTCCCATATCGATGAACCGGGCCTTTGCCACCCCTCTGCCGACGGCCGCGACGCCTTTTTCCTCCGGGCCGGGCAGCCGCCCCTGAAGAAGACGGTTGCCGGCTGAAAGCGACCCCGAGGAAGCGAGGATGGTATAGTTCGCCTTTACGAGCGGGTCGTAATAATAACCCCAGTAACGGGGCTCGACGCCGGATACGCCCGGTATGGCCGAAATCTCTTTTGCCCTGCCGACCGGGATCAGTTCCTGCCGACCGGCGGACATCCTCTGGACGATTAGCTCGGGCGAGCCCTTGAGGATAAGCAGGGCCTCGCGCTTGAACGAATAGGAAAGAAAAAGGATCGATCCGGTGATGAATACGATAAATGTGAATACGAGAACGATGCCTAAGTTCTTGAACTTCCTCCTTAGTAGAGACAGGAGCGTGAAATCCAGGACGTTCATATGGCTGTTTAGGCTCATCGTTTCTTCACCTTCATCGGCGCTCCGAGCGAGCTAAAATCCGGCGGGGGCGTCACTGAACCCGACGGAAAGTGCTCAATAGAACCGGGGTAGTCCTGGAATGCGGAAAAGATGTCCGCCTGAGAGGGGTTCCGTGTGTAACGGGCGTCGTCCGAGAATGAGATGTCCGTCAATTTGAGCGTAGCGGTTATGTCGCTCAGGTCGCGGCTGACCGCAAGAAAATGTGAAACGCGGACCTCCGAAGTCGCCCCGAGCGCTGCAAGAAACAAGACGCAGCCGAGCACAAAGAGTCCGAAGACCAGGGATTTCCGCAACTACCTGAGGTCCTCTTTCTTCACTTCGCCGAACTTCAATATCTTTTTCCCACGGTGGTCTTTCATGAACTCCTTCGCCCTGTCAAACGAACCGACCGGTATGAGTTCGGCCCCCATAGGACCGTTTACGTCGCTTCCCTGCACGAAGAAAATCCCCTTTCTGGCATCAATAAATTTTGCGGTGTAATATTCGGTCACGTAGATAGCATTGATATCGGACTGTTTCTTTCCGGGGTTATACTTCGCGATGTTGAAATAGTACCGGAACATGTCTTTCGGTCCGTCAAAGACGGAGTAGGTCCCGTCATTAAATATGATCTCGGCCACCCATGTCGGAAAGCCCGAAACGAACATGCCGCATACCTGACATTTGTCCCCCTTTTTCACTTCTACCGGCTTTTTTTCTTCCGCGGGCGATGCGGAAGAAAAGAGCAGAAGCAGGGCTACGGATAAGGTGCAGATCGATGAGAGGCGTATGGTTCTTTTCATGATTTCCTCCTTTATGTGCGTTTGTGTGAATCACCATCAAACATTGCCGCTTGCCCGCCAATCTGTTTGGAGTGCTTTTATAGCTTTTTTCAGCACGTCCGCCTCTACTTTATGCAATATTATGGTCTGTTTTATTATATACCATCAGCCCCTGAGTTATTGAGAATCGTTTAAAAAAAGGGAGTTGTGTGGTAAAATAACCGGAAACTTTAGGAGATGAGGCTGCTTCGGGATGCGGTGAGGTCCCTGAATGCCGCCGTGAGGAGAATGTGAGTATGAAAATATCGGGCGCGGAAATATTCATAGAAAGTCTGAAGAAGGAGGGCGTCAAGTACATATTCGGGTATCCGGGCGGTGTGGTCCTGAATATATTCGACTTCCTTCACGACGAAAAAGACCTGCAGCTTATCCTGACGAGGCACGAACAGGGTGCCGTCCATGCGGCCGACGGCTTCGCGCGCGCGACCGGAAAGGCCGGCGTTGCGCTGGTCACCTCGGGGCCCGGCGCGACGAACACCGTTACAGGAATCGCTACGGCGTCGATGGATTCGATCCCCCTTGTGGTATTTTCCGGCCAGGTGCCTACACTGCTTATCGGCAACGACGCTTTTCAGGAGGCGGACATAGTCGGGATCACGAGGCCCTGCACCAAATATAACTATCTTGTGAAGGACGTGAAAGACCTCGCGGCGATTATTAAAGAGGCGTTCTACATCGCGACTACAGGGAGGCCGGGGCCGGTCCTCATCGACCTTCCGAAGGACGTTACTTCGGCCAAGGCTGATTTCGTCTGGCCGGACACGGTCGAGATGAGGACGTACAAACCGACCTACGAGGGCAACCGGTATATGATCAACCAGGCTGCCCACATGATCGCGAAGGCGAAAAAGCCGGTGATTATTGCTGGCGGGGGGGTGATCAGCTCCGGCGCCTCGAAAGAACTGAAGGAACTGGCCGAACATACCGACATCCCGGTCACTATGACGCTGATGGGCCTCGGTGCATTTCCGGGAAGCCACAAGCTTTCCCTCGGCATGCCGGGGATGCACGGTACCTATTACGCGAACAAGGCGATACAGGATTCGGACCTCCTCGTGGCGGTCGGAATGCGGTTCGACGATAGGGTGACCGGTAAGATCAGCGCCTTTGCGCCGAACGCCAAGATCGTCCATGTCGACATCGATCCCACGTCGATACGAAAGAACGTACGTGTCGATGTGCCGATCGTCGGAGATGTGAAGAAGGTCCTTCAGACGATGAACAAGGTCTTGAAGGAAGAAGTGAAGGAGCAGTGGGGCGAGGTGCGGAAGGCCTGGCTGAAACAGATCAACGCGTGGAAGACGGAGAGGCCGATGTCCTACGAAAAGGACACCGACATTATCAAGCCCCAGTACGTGATCGAAAAAATCCACGAATTGACCAGGGGAGATGCGATCATCGCGACCGAGGTGGGGCAGAACCAGATGTGGACCGCCCAGTTCTACAAGTTCGACAAGCCCAGGACGCTTCTTACCTCGGGTGGTCTGGGGACGATGGGGTACGGCTTTCCTGCGGCGATAGGCGCGCAGTTCGCCTTCCCGAACAAGCTTGTCATAGACGTTGCCGGTGACGGCAGCATACAGATGAACATCCAGGAGCTCGCGACTGCGGTGATCAACAAGCTGCCGGTGAAGGTGGCGATCCTGAACAACCGGTTCCTGGGTATGGTGAGGCAGTGGCAGGAGCTTTTTTATCAGGAGCGGTACGCTCATACGAAGCTCGAAGAGACGATCCCCGACTTCGTGAAGATCGCCGAGGCCTATGGAGCGGTCGGGCTTAGAGCGACAAAAAGCTCGGAAGTGGAGCCGGTACTGAAAGAGGCCTTCAGTATCAGGAAAACGGTCTTTATGGATTTTGTTATCGACTGGAAGGAAAAGGTTTACCCGATGGTGCCGGCGGGCGCGGCGATAGACGAAATGTTGTTCCGCGAAGAGACGAAAAAGTCCGAGAAGAAACTGAAGGCCGTGAAGTAGAATGACCACCCCCATTGGGGGAATGAAAGAGGGGTTATAGAGGAGAGCTATGAGACATACAATTTCGGTGCTCGTTGAAAATAAATTCGGTGTGCTTTCCAGGATCTCGGGACTTTTCAGCGGAAGAGGATATAACATCGAGAGCCTTTCGGTCGGCGAGACGATAGACCCGCAGGTCTCGGTCATGACGATCGTGACGATCGGGGACGACTGGATCATTGAACAGATCACGAAGCAGCTGAACAAGCTGATCGACGTGATCAAGGTCGTAGACATGACGGAACTCGACCACGTAGAGAGGGAGATGGTCATGATCAAGGTCGCCCCGCGGCAGGAAGACAAGGCCGAGGTACTGAGGATCGCGGAGATATTCCGGGGAAGGGTGGTCGATTCGAGTCAGAAGACCTATACCATCGAGATTACGGGCGACGAGAAGAAGATCGCGGCGATCGTGGAACTCCTGAAGCCGATGGGCATCAAGGAGTTCGTGCGGACCGGCAAGATCGCGATCTCGCGGGAAGGGATCAAAAGACCGTAGCGTGGATATGTGCCCCTGTGGATCAAACCTTGTCTATGAAGAATGCTGCCGTCCGGTGATTAAGGGTGAGCGACCTGCCTCGACGGCGGAACAGGTCATGCGCGCCCGCTACAGCGCGTATGTCAGAAAGGAGATCGACTACCTCCTTTCGTCCCTTCATCCCGATCATCGGGCCGACTTCGATGAAAAGAGCACCAGGAAATGGGCTGAAAACTCGGAATGGCACAAACTCGATATCCTGGAGACCTTCGGAGGAGGACCCGAAGACAACGAAGGCAGAGTAGAGTTTATTGCGTCCTACACCGAGCAGGGAATAAAGAAGGAACACCACGAACTAGCCACTTTTTCGAAGCACGAAGGGAACTGGTATTTCGTCAGCGGCGGCGCTGTGCCGCCCAAACAGGTTGTCCGCTCAACTCCCAAGGTCGGCCGTAACGATCCCTGCACGTGCGGGAGTGGAAAGAAGTTCAAGAAGTGCTGCGGCCGATAGCAGGGGCCACCCTCCGAGGAGCAAATAGCTTGTGGGAATATTGAACAGATTGGAGAGGAAGTTCGGCCGGTATGCGATCAGGGAACTGATCGTCTATATCGTCGGTATCAACGGGCTGGTGTATTTTCTCTCCTACGCATATCCTCGGAGCAGCGCCATAGGGTTGCTCGCCTTCGACCCATACCTGATCATGCACGGTCAGGTATGGAGATTGATTACGTTCATTTTCATCCCTCCTGCGACCTCGATACTCTGGATTTTATTCATCCTCTATTTCTATTACATCGTCGGAATCGGCCTGGAACGGGAGTGGGGCAGTTTCAGGTTCAATGTCTACTATTTTGTTGGGGTGATCGCGACCGCAGTAGCCGCACTTATCATGGGACAGGGCACTACCGCGCTCTATCTGAACCTCTCATTGTTTCTCGCTTTTGCGTATGTGTATCCCGATTATCAAATACTCCTGTTTTTCATCCTGCCGGTAAAGGTGAAATACCTGGCGTGGCTGAACTGGGCCTTTATCGGCCTCACGGTGATTACCGCCCCCTTTCCGGCGAAGGTCGCAGCAATTGTCTCTGTCGTAAACTATTTCCTTTTTTTCGGGAAGGACATCGCTTCAAATATCGGAAGCAGGAGTTCTACGTACCAGAGGAGGATGTCCTTTACCGCGCGCAGTATGCCGAAAAAAGCCACCATCCACAAATGTACAGTATGCGGAATGACCGAAAAAGACGACCGCACAATGGACTTCCGGTATTGCTCCACCTGCGAAGGTGATTACGAATACTGCATGAAACATCTGAAGGCCCATGAGCATGTGAAGAAGGGGAAAACAGAAGGGCGGACCTGAAGGTTGTATAAAGGAGAAGGCGAGCATGCTGAAAAACTCCATAGAATCGGCAGCTCATTGCCTTATTTACGTAAAAGCAGACATGACTTCACGTATAGTTATAAAAAGGCATTAACCTGAGTGCCAAGCCGATTGAGGGGCCTCGACTATGGCTGTTTTTCATCACGGCGGACTCTATTTGATATGATGTTTTATAAGTGCATGGTTCATTCAGGGGCGGTAATAGCGCGATGAAAAAAAGAGAAAGACTCGACAAACTTCTGGTGGATAGAGGGCTCGTAAAGAGCCGCGAACGTGCGAGGGCGCTTATCATGGAGGGCAAGGTGGTTGTCGGCGGTGTCGTAGTATCAAAGGCCGGAAGCATCGTCGACGCCGGCGGTGAACTGGTCCTGAAGGAAAGAGAAATGCCGTATGTCGGCCGGGGGGGGCTTAAACTTGAGGCGGCGCTGAGACATTTCAATATAGACCCGCGGGGCATGGTAGCCATGGATGTCGGCTGTTCAACCGGGGGCTTTACCGACTGTCTTCTTAAAAATAATGCGAGAAAGGTATATGCTATTGACGTGGGCTACGGACAGTTCGACTGGACTCTCAGGTATGATGCAAGGATCGTATTACTCGAAAAGACTAACATACGATATCTTGAACGAGAGGCTGTCCCGGAGGTCATAGACCTGGCGGTGATAGATGTGTCGTTTATTTCACTGCTGAAGGTGCTGCCGAAAGTCGCCGAGTTCCTCAGCCCCGGAGGAAAGGTGCTCGCCCTTATCAAGCCCCAGTTCGAGGTCGGAAAGGGGATGGTCGGCAAGGGCGGTGTTGTCAGGGACGAAATGAAAAGGCTTTCGGCAGTAGAGGGAGTCAGTGAAGAGGCCGCTGCTTTGGGCTATACTGCCCTCGGAGTGTATGAATCGCCGGTGCGGGGACAAAAGGGCAATATAGAATATTTTATATACTTAGGGAGAAACTAAATGGAAGAGACGCCAAAACTGATCGGGTTTGATTATGCGACCGCCTCTGTTGAGATCCTGGAGATTCTGTTGGAAGATACATCGGAGCCGGATGTGTTCGACGAGGTCGCGAAGGCCAATCTGCATCGGCCGGAAGTTCTGAGACTCGTGATCGAGAATCCGGATACTCCCGGGGAGGTAAGGGCATATGTCGAGGAACGTCTGAGTTTGCCGGCCAGGGCGAGCCTCGCGATGGTGAAGGTCGAAAAGGCGAGAGAGACGGTGGAAACGAGGGGCGAGAGCCTGACGACGAAAATTCAGAAGCTGACCATCTCGGCCCGAATCCAGCTTGCCCTGAAAGGCGGCAGAGAGATCAGGGGAATCCTGGCGCGGGACACGAACAAGGAGGTAATGCTCAGCGTTCTGGAGAACGGAAAGATCACGGAATCGGAGATCGAGACGATCGCCCGGTCGAGGCAGACTCTGGAAGAGGCGCTGAGAAGGATCGCCAGGAACAGGGAGTGGATGCGGAAATATGCGATTGTGCATGCGCTCGTGACCAACCCCAAGACGCCGGCGGGCATCGCGGTCAGCTATGTGAGTGATTTAAAGACGAAAGATCTAGTGATTCTTGAGAGGAACAAGAATCTCGCGGAAGCGGTCCGGAGCGCGGCCAAGAAACTGCTGCACGCAAGAAAGCCAAAGTAGGGCAGGAGTATAAAAGATATTCGTGCTGCGACCGATAATGCCGCTATACCTTGAACTTCTGTAGTTCCTTGAGGAGGTGGAGGGCCTCTTCTTTCAGAGAACCGATCACCGTATTCATCTCGTCCCCCGAACGTATCAGCTTGTCCGAAGTAGAATGGATCTTCTCTATAGACTCGACGATGGCGATGCTCTTCTCTTTCTGCTTGCCCGTGGCGGCGGCTATCTGGGCGGCCTGACGGGAGACATTTTCGATCACGATCCCTATCTGCCTGCTGCCGTCCTTCTGCTCGTTTGTCGCCATTTTCACCTGATTCGAGAGATCTTTCACCCGTTCGGACGCCTCGACGATGAACCTGCTTCCCTTGCTCTGTTCCTGTATCGCACGGGCAATGGTTTCGGTCTGTTCCGTCATCGCCTCAACCGCGTCGATAATCTGCTTGATTACCTGCGATTCTTCGGCGGTCGCCCGCTGGATGGCCTTGGCCATTTCGGTGGAAGCCCGGGAGCTTTCCACGATCTCCCCCAGCGCGCCGTTTACGTCCCTGACCAGATGGAGACCTTTTTCAACGGTCTGAATCCCGTCGGTTGCCATCATGATGCTCGATTTTGTCACGTCCTGGACGGATTTGATGAGAGAGGCAATTTCGTTGGTCGAGACGGAGGCCCTCTCTGCGAGGTTTTTTATCTCGTCGGCAACGATCGAAAAACCTTTTCCATGCTCTCCTGCCTTCGATGCGAGTATGGCGGCATTGAGGGCGAGGAGGTTCGTCTGGTCCGCAACGTCGTCAATCACGGTGAGTATCTTGCCTATGTCGTCGGTCCTCTTTCCGAGGAGGTTGATCACATCGGACAGGGCGACGACGCTCTTTTTGATATTTTCCATCCCCGCGAGGGCCGCGTTCGCAGCCTGCATGCCCTTGTCCGACGCGTTGACCATTACCGCCTCCGCGAGTCGGACCGAGTCGCCGGCCCGATGTTCGATGTCCCTCGTGGTGGCACTCACTTCGTCGATCGACGACGCAATTTCTTCGGACGAAGTCGAAAGGTTTTCTATGCTCGCGGCGATCTGTTTGATCGAGGATGTCATCTCCTCGATGGACGAGGCCGTGTCATGGGCGGTCTCGCTGAAGACGTTGGCGTTTTCGGCGATCCGTTCTATGGATGCGGTCATCTGCAGTATCGCCGACGAGGTGTCGCCGGCGGATTCCGAGAGGCTGCCCGTGCTCGCGACGACCTGGGAGATAGACCCGTCCACCTCCTCGATCGCAACGGCTGTCTCCTCCACCGCCTTTTTCTGGACGTCCGCGACCGACAGTATCGACTGCGAGGAAGACGCGATGTTCGCCGTGGCCTCCGAGACGCTGCCGGTGATGCCGCCGATCTTCGAAAGCATGTCCTTAAGGTTGAAGGCCATTCTGTTGATTGCTCTGCCAAGGGACGCGACCTCATCTTCCCCCCTCACATCCACCACCGCCGTGAGATCTCCCGAAGCGATCCTGTCTGCGGTTTTTTCCATTACCAGGATGGGCCGCGTAATGAACTTCGAAATCGAAAAATAGACAAGCCCGATCGAAATGATGAAGCAGAGCAGCGAAATACCGAGTGCCCATAAGAGGAGCATATAAAGTTGCATCCTGATTGCCGCCATCTTGACGCCCACCCTAAAAGTCCCTACGGTCTTCCCCTCGGCGTTGTGCAGCGGAAAAGAGATGTCGTAATAGGAGCCTACCGCCTGAGTGAGGGGCCGATCCGACGAGAGGGCGGCGGCGGTGGCTTTGTCGGTAAGGGTTTTGCCGACCTGCCCCGGGTTGTCCCTGAACAGAACTTTTCCGTCTTTGTCAAGCACCATCGCGTACCCTACCGCCTTGTCCCTTGAGACGAACTCCTGCATTTTCTCATTGATACCCTCCAGAGACTCGACCGGGACGCCGAGACCGAGGACCTTGTCGAGGTCTCTCTGAAGCCCCTCGCCGACCGCCTCGGTCTTCGAGAGGATCGCTTTCTTATATTTTTCGGTCGCCACGAAGGTCAGAACGCCGGTGTTTATCGCAATAATAAAGAAGAGAATCCCCGCTGTTACCAGCACCGCCTTTTTATTGAGATTCATTCCGGATTTCATTTAATAACCTTTGTCGCGGACGTCAATAATTCGAAAGGTACCTTCAGCCCCATCGCGGTGGCCTCCTTGAGGTTTATGATCATGTCGATTTTCTTGGGTTGCTCAACGGGCAGGGAGGAGGGTTTGGCCCCCTTGATCACCTTCGCCGCCATTCTTGCGGCCTCACGGCCCTGCTCGCGGGGGTCCGCCGCTATGGTGAGTATCACCCCCGATGTCTCCCCGCCTCCGATCGTGGCAGCCGCGGGAATCTTCGCTTTCCTGGCCAGCCCGATTATATTACTGACGCAGTGCATCGCCGCACACCCCGTCGTGAGGAAAAGCGCGTCTACGTTCGCGATTTTCGGGGTGTCGGTGGCCCTTCTGATATTGAACCGGACGGAGCGGAACCCGTAGGCTGCCTCAAGCTTTTTGACTTCGCCGGCCTGCAGCAGCGTGTCCTTTTCGGCGTCATTGACCACGACGCCCAGCGTCGAGAAATTTACAATGCTCTTGAAGTTTTTGATGAGGCTTGCGACCGGCACCTTGGAACTGATGCCCGTGGCATTTTTCCCCGTTATCCCGAGGGCCTGGGGGTCGGATACCCCGGCGAAAACGATCGGGATGTCAGACGTCTCGCCCATCGCCGTTATGGTGGCCGGAGCTCCGTAAGAAATGATTACATCGGAACCGATGGCGACCAGTTTTCTTGCTGCGTTTGTCCAGGACATCGGCTCCGGGGTCGGACTCTGCAGGACGATCTCCGCGTTGCCGGGACCGAGACCTTCGGCGGCCAGGGATTCGGTGAAACTCCTGTGGATGTCCTTATAATAGGGGATGCTGCCGGTCATGATGACACCGATCATCTTCTGGTCGGCCGAGGCCGGGCCGGAAGAAAAGATTAGGAAGAACGCGAGGAAGAGCGACAGGATGATTTTATCGGTGATCCGATTTGTTATGTATACTTTTTTGTGTTTCATAGCGCGGTTCCCTACCATCTCTTCGAGAGCGTCAGCAGGACTACGTGGGCCTTGCCGTCCACGACGTCGTCATTCGGGTTGTCCAGGACGTCGTCAAAATCGCTGTAACGGTACTCCACGCCCATCCCTATGCCCCCTTTAAACTGGTACTCGCCTGAAAATGAAAAGAGTAATTCCCTCGTCTTCAACTCCGCGAAAGAAGCTATAGAGACCGGTAGGAGAAGGTTGACGTCCGTCGGATAGAAAGCGCCTCTGCCGATCGTGTAACTCACTCCCGCATTGAGCGTTATATTATTTTTCGGAAGATAATTAATGTCAAGCGCATAATTGTGCATGAGATCCGCGTTCGGTACAAGGGGGTCTATACGGGGCACTCCAGTGATGTCATCGTAGACGATGTCCTGGCGCGTCTTATTGTGCGCATAAGCATAGCTTGCCGTGAACGACAGGTCGTTCATCAGGAGATACGTCAAACTCCCCAGCAGCCTGTCTCTGTTGACCTCCCGGTCCCGGGCAGCGAGCGTGTCGGTAAAATGAAGGTCATCCCTCCGTTTGTTGGCGATCGCGAAACTTACGAGGGCGGTCACCTTCGGGTGGGGCGAGACAGAGACCGACACTTTCCCCTCGTCCGAACGATCAGGCTCCGTATTGTATGCCGGATCATAGTTGAACTTGTGCGTGTACCCGGCCCTCACGTATACGCCTTTTATGACCCTCAGGTCGGCGGAAAGGGAGGCAACATTTTTTTCGGTGTGTTCGGGGAGGTCCCATTCGAGCGACACGCTTCTGCGTATATTTTCGTAGGAGTATTCGCCTTTCACCGTCACCCCTGTCGTGAGACGGTATCTGATGACTGCCGAGGCTCTGTCCGTTACCGAGGATATAGAGGGCTCGACGGCATAAGTATAGGAATTCAGCGGGTTTGTCCTGTCCGCGATCGTGACCGTGTCGGGGTTGTCGATATCGGATTCCCTGTGACGGTACTTCAGAAAAAACGCCAGCCGAGGGGACTCGATCCACGATATCTCGCCAGCCCCGATGAAATAGTCGGCCTTCGCGCCGCTGTCACTGTTTTCCCTGTCTATCATGGAAAGGGTTGCCGATGCCACGAGGCTGCCGGTATATGAGGTATGAATCTTCAGGGTATTCGAGGACCCCTTGAGGTCCGGGACGAGGTTATGCGGGTATTCTCCAGCGGCCCTTACCGCGGAAGCGGAATAAAAGTCATAAAGGACCTTGTCTGCTTCCTCCTTGAACCTCTTTTCACCGTGGGAGATGTCCAGCTCCACCGGTCCGAGATGCGTGTTCGCGCCTATGGTCAGGTTCTTGGTGTCCTGGTCCACGTCCCTGCTCTGCGACGTCCTGACGACATTGCCTGTTGTGCCGGAGCCGAGGAGACTCCTCTGCTGCTGTGTACCGCTTCTTTCTATGAGGCTCCCCTCGAGATAGACATGGAGCGGATAATCCGGCGTCTTGAACCTGAGAAAAACGTTTGTCATGCCGAAACGTATCCCGTACTTCTCATTAGCATCCCTGACGTCCACACCGGGAGAAGGGGTGGACGGGTCCAGGTCGATCAGCCTCACGTTTTCGAGATTATGGAACAGGGAGCTTTCGATTGTCCTGAAGCGGACGATGTCTTTATACATGTAGGTCAGGTCGCCGAAGTAGTCCTTCTCGTTCCTGACATCGAGGTCAAGATGGAGCCTGTTCGGAAACGAAAACATGCGCAGTTTGCCGCCGAGTACGACCGAGTCGTGGAGGTACTCATACTCTTCCGCCCGCCGGGAGCCTTCGCTGCTCACAAAGCGGTATCCCCCAGAGACCCATATCTCGGGTTTTATGCTCGGGAAAGTGTACGTTTCTTCCTGCGGGAGGGCCTCGTCGTCGCCGCTCTGCGCCGCTGTGTCGCTCCCGACCTCCTCGGCAAAGGCCCTGCCTCCAAAAAACATTATCGAGATACAGAGCAATGTGTAAAATAATTTTCTCATCGCTTGTCCCCCTATTGCGTGAGCCTTCTTCTCCCTGTCGGAGAAGGAAGGTCGGTCCCGTGTATCTGAGAGTGGCAGTCCGTACACCTGGTGTAAAACGCACCTTTTGACTCTGCGGACGAGGTGCTCGATGTCCGGTGACCCGAATGGCACTGCAGACAGAGGAACGGAGCCTGCAGGGTCAGGAGGTTGTTATTCACGGAACCGTGGGCACTATGGCATGTCCTGCAGTCCTCCATCAGGTCTGCGTGTTCGAAGACGAAAGGCCCCTCTTTCTCCGCGTGACACTGCGTGCAGGTCTCTTTGACGGTCTCTTTTCTCAGCATTTTCTCGCTTGAGGTGCCGTGCGGGTCATGGCAGCTCACGCAGAAAATCTTCTTTTCATGAATCGGGTGATGGCTCGGCAGCGCGAACTGCACCTTGGCGTCCTGATGGCAGGTCTCGCACATGCTTTCCATGTCCGCAAGCCTAACCGTCAGATCGGGTCCCGCATGTACGTTGTGGCAGTCGAAGCAGGAGACGTCGTTGATCGCATGTTCGCCGGCGTTCCAGTTATGGAGATTGAATGTCGCATTGGCGGTATGGCATTTGAGACATATCAGGGACTTCGCCTGAGCAGGAAGGTTTTTCAGGTCGATCAGGGTCCTGTAATCGCATGCGGTCTGTTTTCCTTCCTTCGCGTCCTCCGCCACCTTTTCAGGGGTGAGGCCCTCTACGGCAAGACTTCCAGGTCCGTGGCACGATTCGCAGTCCACGAGCGGTATGCCGGACTTCTTCGACAACTGGACCCCCATTGTGCTTGCATCGAAATCGCGCCTAATCTTGTCGTGGTAGTGGCAGGCGGAAAGACAGGTGGTCGTTCCGACGTAGTTCGCGTCGAGTCTTCCGGCTATCATCCGCTCATATTCCTTCATCGGGAGGATAGCCTTGGAGGATTTAAGGGATTCGCAGCCCGCGAGATGGACGGTCGCTAAAGCGATAAAAATCAGGAGACTGCGCACAATATTCATGCTTCCCTCCTTATAATTTCGTGTACAATAATAAGAATTCCTCACTTATATGTCAATATCGTTCTGTATCGCGGGGAAACAGCCGATTTTGCTTGTGAAGTTTTGCGTTTTGAAATACGATATTCTTAATGTCGGTGATACGGAAGGAACACAATGCTCTCTAAGGAAGATATCATGAAGGTAGTCGAGGGTTTGCATGGCGACCCGTTTTCTGTCCTCGGTCCTCATATCGTGGGCGAGGGAGGCGGGAAAAACTGCGAGGTGAGGGCCTTTCTACCCGAGGCGGCAGAGGCCTGGGTGGTGTACGAGAAGGGCCTGAAGGTTCACGCTTTTGAGAAGGTGCACGAAAAGGGGTTCTTCGCGGTCCGGCTGCCGGTCGAGAAAACTGTCTCTTATCTGGTCCGGATAAAGACATACGACGGACAGATCGTGGAGTTCAGAGACCCGTACTCCTTCGGACAGATTCTCACCGATTATGACCTCTATCTGATGGGTGAGGGAAGCCATTACAGAAAATACGAGAAACTTGGTGCGCATATCACCGAGATAGGCGGGGTGGGAGGTGTGCACTTCGCGGTCTGGGCGCCCAACGCAAAGTGCGTCAGCGTGATCGGCGATTTCAACAGATGGGACGGAAGACGCCATCCGATGCGGCTTCTCGTCGACTCGGGGATATGGGAGATTTTTGTCCCGGATATCGGCGAGGGCGAGCTTTATAAATTCGACATCAGGTCGAGGTACCACAATTACCGCGCGGTCAAGGCGGACCCTTACGGTTTTTACTTCGAGATGAGGCCCAAGAGCGCCTCAATTGTTCACGATATCAACGATTACCGGTGGAACGACGCCTCATGGCTAAAAAAACGCGAACAGAAGAACTGGTTCGAATCCCCCATGGCGATTTACGAGGCACACCTCGGTTCCTGGATGAGGGTGCATGAGGAAGGGGACAGGTTCCTAACCTACCGGGAACTGTCCGGCAAACTCATACCTTACGTTAAGTCGATGCGTTACACCCATATAGAGCTTCTCCCGGTATCGGAGCATCCTCTCGACGCCTCCTGGGGGTATCAAACGGTCGGGTATTTCGCGCCGACGAGCAGGTTCGGCACTCCCGAGGACTTTATGTTCTTTGTGGATTGCTGCCACGAAAACGATATCGGGGTCATTCTCGACTGGGTCCCGGCCCATTTCCCGAAAGACGGCCACGGTCTCGGCTTTTTCGACGGCACCTCACTTTACGAACATTTCGACAAGCGCCAGGGGGAGCACAGGGACTGGGGGACGCTCATCTTCAATTACGGCCGGAAAGAGGTGATGAACTTCCTGATATCGAACGCCCTCTTCTGGATCGAAAAATATCACATCGACGGGCTGAGGGTGGACGCGGTCGCTTCGATGATCTACCTCGATTATTCGAGAAGGCCGGGCGAATGGATACCGAACAAGTACGGGGGGAACGAGAACCTGGAAGCGATCTCGTTCATCAAGAAGTTCAACGAGATCACGCACGAGTACTTTCCCGGCATATTGACGATCGCCGAGGAGTCTACGGCGTGGCCTGCTGTTTCGCGGCCAGTCTATCTCGGCGGACTCGGGTTCGATATGAAATGGAACATGGGATGGATGAACGACATGCTCGTATATGTTTCGAAAGATCCGGTCCACAGGAAATACCATCACAATAATCTTACCTTCAGCCTCGTCTATGCATTTTCTGAAAATTTCATCCTCGTTATCTCCCATGACGAGGTCGTACACGGAAAGCGGTCGATGCTGAGCAAGATGCCGGGCGATGTCTGGAGGAAGTTCGCGAACCTAAGGCTTTTTTACGGGTTCATGTACGGCCACCCCGGGAAGAAACTCCTCTTTATGGGAGGTGAATTCGGGCAGTGGGACGAATGGAAGTTCGACGGGAGCCTCGACTGGCAGCTCCTTGACCGGGAAGAGCACCGCGGCCTTCAGAAGTACGTCCGCGATCTGAATGCCCTCTACGTCTCCGAACCGGCGCTCCACGAAGTGGATTTCGAGCCGGCAGGCTTCGAGTGGATCGATTTCCGCGATACGGAGAACAGTGTCGTCTCCTTTATACGCCGGGCGGAAGACCGTGACGAATATGTAGTGGTGGTCTGTAATTTCACTCCCATTCCCAGAAAGGGTTACAGGATCGGTGTACCCGAGAAATGTTTTTACCGCGAGATACTGAACAGCGATTCACAGGTATACTGGGGAAGCAACGTCGGGAATATGGGGGGAGTCGTTTCCGATCCCGTTCCCTGGCACGGCAAGGCATGCTCGGTAAAGATAGTTATCCCGCCGCTTGCGGTGGTTATCTTTAAACCCGAGCGCGAAGCCGCAGCAGAAGCCGCAGCACTTGAGTTATCGGCGCCGGACTCTCTTCCGTCAGAGTAGGGGGGGCAGCGTTCAGATGTGGCCCTCTGACCATAATTTGCCAATTCCTGACCGAGCTTTTCGTAGAGATCAGGAAGCCATGACGGCGTTATGCGTATTGCGGAATGAAAAATTTGCCTGCGAAAATCGTACGGAACTATCACTACCTTCACGTTCTTGATGCCAGTCCGCGCAGTCAGTACGAACAACTCCTCGATCGCCCGGTCGCCGACTGCGATGCAGCCTTTCGACTTGGTTTTTCCGTGGAGGTAAATGTCACCTCCGAGGTTGGACCGGCCTTCGGAGTGCGCCATCAAGCGGTCGAAGCCGTTCGGATAGTCGAGTTTCATCGAAAGGTGAAAGCGGCTGTTCGGATTTAGCTCCGTGACATTGTAAATGCCTTCGGGGACCTGGCCGTCTCCCGCCTTCTGTTTCGGCCCCAGCCCGCCGCTGGCGCCATAGACGTCATAGGCTGCGACATAGACCCATCGCTGGCCCTTCTCTGCCCAGACCTCGAGTTCCAGCTCATCCTTCAGTCCGATGAAGGTGACGCGGGAGGGGGGGTACGAGACTCCGGCCTTATCGAAATAGGGTTTCAGGCGTGCCTCTGCCCGGGGCCCGATCTCTCTCAGTATCTCGGCGACGGTACGGTTCACGGCCGGCGCAGAAGGATGCGAGGGTGTCGGGCCGTCATCGCCCAGCGCGTTAAACACGAAGTACAGCAAAAACACCAAGACGAATGAAAGGATCTTCTTCATCTGCGGCAGTTCAGTCGCCCGCTGCAAGGAGCAGAAAAGAGGTATACTAATATTGCCGCAGGAGAACACACAGTCGAGAACTGTGACATTGAACTTCTTATTGAAGCGGGTGTAACCATATGAGAAAAACTCTGTCTATGATAGCATTTTTTATCCTCATTTTCCAGTGGCAGGAGGCTGGAGGCGGAGTGTTCCGCTATCATGAAGACGATACGGTGCTTGGTGAGGTCGGGATCTACAAGGCGAAATCAAATGAATCACTCATCGAGATCGCGAGAAGGTTCGACCTCGGATATAACGAGATTACCGATGCAAATCCCGCTCTTGACCCGTTTATACCCGGCACGGGGGCATCCGTGAAGGTCCCGACTGCGTGGGTATTGCCAGACACCGTATTGCACGACGGCATCGTGATAAATCTTGCCGAGTTGAGGCTGTATTTTTTTTATGAGATCGCCGGAAGGAAGTTCGTCAGGACTTTTCCAATCGGCATAGGCAGCGAGGGTCATGATACGCCAATCGGAGAATTCAAGGTAATAGAAAAGATCGTGCACCCGGCATGGCACGTCCCCGAGTCGATCAAGGAAGAAAAGCCCTGGCTGCCCGACGTAGTGCCTCCAGGGCCGGATAACCCCCTCGGTTCGCATGCGATGAGGCTTTCCGATCCGACAATCCTTATCCACGGCACGAACAAACCTTTTGCCGTCGGCAGGAGAGCAAGCCATGGGTGCTTACGCCTTTATCCCGAGGACATTCCCTCTCTGTTCAAGTCGACACCTCCTGGAGTGAGGGTTACGATCGTCAGTCAGCCGGTCAAGGTCGGCGTGAAAGACGGCAGGGTATATGTGGAGGCCCACCGGGTCGACCCCGAATATGATGTCGATTACTTTGAAGATGCTGTGCAGTTGCTCACGAAGAAAGATCTCATCGGCCGCATTGACACGAAGAAGCTGCATCAGGCGGTCGAGGAAAAGAAGGGCATACCTGTAGACATTTCGGACTGAAAAGGGCCGAAAAATACTACCTCCAAGAAATGGAATGCAACATGGAATGAATTAATCTTTGTTGACTCTGTCTGCTGTCGGTTTTCCGCAGGAAGAAGCTACTTCCTTTTGTAAAGACCGATGATCTCGGCCTGCGAGATGATATGCCCTTGCATCGCCTTTTCGAGATCGGCCTTGCGCGAATTAGGGCCGAGGTTGAGAAGGGCATCGAGCGCGTAGAGCTTGAAGAAATAACGGTGGGTCCCGGAAGGCGGACAGGGCCCGCCGTATGCATGTTTTCTGAAGTCGTTGATGCCCTGGATCGCCCCTTTCGGAACGGAATCCTCCTTGATCTCTGAGGTGTCCGGGGCGACGTTCCAGAGGATCCAGTGGACCCATGTGCCGGCAGGCGCGTCCGGGTCGTCAACGATTAAGGCCAGGGATTTTGCGCCAGGGGGAACATTCCGGATCGCGAGTGAGGGGTTTACGTCCTGTCCCTCGCAGGTATGTTTTGCCGGGATGTTGCCGTTGTGCCCGAAGGTCGGGCTTGATATCGTGAGTTCGCTCATCGTGGTCGCCTCCTTTGCGGTAAAAGCTTCGGAAATCTGGACACAGACTAAGACCACCAGTAATGAAAGCAGGAGAAGCGGTCTCTTTCGTCTTTTCATACGCATAATATTAGCAGGATTCCGGGAAATGTCTATGGGCAGGATGCCGGATTATGTACAGGGATTTACTCTTCGTCGGTTTCCGAGGTGAGCTTTGCGATGAACTTTGCGCGGGCTTCGGCATTGTTCGGGATGCCGTGTTGCTTGCAGTATGCAAGGAGAGCGTCCACATCCACCTCGATGAGTCTGGGTTCGAGACCCTGGTCCGTGATCTTAGTAACGGCGGAATCGAGTACCTCTATCCAGTCGTCATAACTCTCTTCCAGCAGGTGCGCATCAATGGCAGTCTCGCGGAGCAACTGCCACTGTTCCCTCCGGTAAAACCCGATGCCTATCGCCATTTCTTTCATCACGGTCCCTTTGATTCTTATTGTGCACATTTCCTGTCGACTGGACAAGCCGGGGACGTACGTGAGGCGATGGGTGGCCATGCGGATGAGTGGGTACCCGACGAGAACGAACGGCAATGCTGCTTTCGCCCGGGTTCCTTATTGATGGTGAATTCCGAATAACGAAAGAGGTTGATAGTTTTCATTTCTCTGTTTTATCCTTATGTTATGTGTACCGCCTTTGGCGATTTTTTTTGGGCCTGCAGGCGCGGGCAAATCCGAAGAATATGGGTTGGCAGCGAGTGAAGGTCTGCGAAATATTCACAAGCATACAGGGTGAATCGACCTATATGGGGCTGCCCTGCACATTTGTAAGACTGGCGGGTTGCAACCTCAGGTGTGTTTACTGCGATACGCAGTATTCTTTTGATAACGGTATCGAAATGCCGCTCGACGACATCGTCAGCCACGTAAAACTCGTCGGCGTGAACCTAGTAGAGATTACCGGTGGAGAACCCCTTCTTCAGGGGAGTGACACGCTTGCCCTCATCAGGACGCTGCTCGACGAAGGCTTCGAGGTGCTGGTGGAGACGAACGGTACCCTGTGCGTGAAAGATATCGATAGACGTGCGGTGATAATCCTCGACGTCAAGACCCCGGGCAGCTGGATGAGCAACAAGGCCGATTTATCCAATTTCGATCATCTGAAACGGACCGATGAGATCAAGTTCGTAATTTGCGACAGGAGCGATTATGACTGGGCAAAGGATATGGTCGCCAGGTTCGGATTGAGGGAAAAAGCGAAGCTGCTTTTTTCACCCGCTCTCGGGATGCTTCCTCCCCGGCAGCTTGCGAAGTGGATTGTTGAGGACAGACTTGAGGTGAGGCTCAATGTCCAGATCCATAAATATATCTTCGGCCCTGACGAAAGAGGAGTGTAGAGCCGATGTTGTATAAACGCCGCACGAGAACGCCGAAAAAGTCTTGTAATGACGATATCGTCAAGTTTGTATTTCATGTGGCGTAGTTTTCAGGTTCCCGCCGAGGCCGCTTCCTTTTGTTATAATAAAGCCAAGGGGGAGCGTAAAATGGGCGCAAAAAATCGTGAACCTGAGAATTTTTCATTCCATCCTTTTGAAGGGCTGAAAGAGATCATCAAGAGCCGGGGCATCGAGATCTCTTCAGACCGCCTGCCCGAAAAGGAACCTGCGCCGCCCACCGACGAGGAACTGTTCGAGAAGGCGATGGCCGGCGTGAGGGAGATCAAGGAGTATCGGCGGATGCGGACCTGCCGGAAGAAGGTCCGCCCTCCGGCCATAAAGGAATTCCCGGACTGCGAAGGCTTGCGGGCGCTCGAAGAGATCGTTGCGGGCCGGAGGGCTATGAACCTCGCCGACACTCAGGAATATGTCGAGTGGATCAACGATGACTTCAGAGGGGATTTCACGAAACTGCTCCATGAAGGCAGATTTTCTGTCAAGGACTGTCTCGACCTTCACGGCCTCACAGTGGAAGAGGCGGAGGAAGCGGTGGCCCTTTTTTTCAGGGAGTCGCTGAGAAAAGGGTACAAATGCCTGAAGATCATACACGGCAGAGGACTCCGTTCTCCCCACGGGCCGGTACTCAAGGATAGGCTGATCAGGCGACTATCCGGACACTACAGGAAGAATGTCGTAGCTTTCGTGACCGCCAGGCAGTGCGACGGCGGTCTTGGCGCGCTCTATGTGCTGCTGAAGTAGGTCGGGATCGAAGAAGTTCGCTTAAGCTCAGCCGGTGTTGGGGTAAATATACAGGCAAAGAAGGTCGTTAAGTATAGAGCGGCAGAGACCGCTAAGGACGAAATACCGGGGAAGAAATAAGCTTCGTGATGGGAGGTGACATGAATACTGACGATCCATATGACCTGAATCGGTTTCTGAGCGCTCAGGAAGGCATATATGAAAGAGCGCTGGCAGAGCTTAAGGGCGGTCAGAAACATACTCACTGGATGTGGTTTATATTTCCGCAGATCGATGGATTGGGGTACAGTCCAACGGCGAAGCGATATTCCATCAAGAGCATAGAAGAAGCCCGGCAGTATCTGAGCCATCCCGTCCTCGGGAAAAGGCTGTTGGAATGTGCGGAAGCTGTGGTCGCTCTCAAGGGCGGATCGGTTTCAGAGATCTTCGGCTACCCCGATGATCTGAAGTTTAAGTCATCGATGACGCTGTTTGAGAAAATAGCAGGCCCAGACTCCGTGTTCTCTCTCGCCCTTGACAGGTACTGCCATGGAGAGCGGGATGCCATTACGCTCAGACTGATAGAGAAGCTTATTTCTTAGAATGTGCAAATTAGACATACCCTCTTTATGTAAATTCAAGCAGAAAACCTAACCAGAGTATCGTTTACCGCTTCATTTTTTGGCGGCACACTGACCACCATTCGTTATATTGTAGATGCAATTTGGGAAGCTGTAACACAAAACAAGTTGCAAAAATAAAAAAGTAAGAATTAAGGTTGACGAAGTCCACCGCCGTTTGCTAGATTAACGATGTTAACCAAACAGAACGATGTTAGGATAAGATTGATGGGAGTCACAGAAAAGCGAGCCAAACATAAAGAAGAGTTTCGAAGGGAAATTCTCGATTCGGCCCGCGAGATATTCATCAATAACGGGTACGACGGGTTTTCAATGCGAAAACTCGCCGAAAAAATAGATTATTCTCCGACCACCATTTATTTTTATTTCAAGAACAAGGACGACCTGCTCTTTGCCATATGCGAAGATTTTTTTGCGAATTTTTTCGCTGAGTTGAATCATATCCGCTCGGTTTCCCGGGGTCCGATCGAGACTCTTCGTCGAGCCTTTCTTTATCTCGTCGAATTCGGGCTTAAGAACCCAAATCAATATAAGCTGATTTTTTTCACGAAGAGTGTCTACGGGACCAGGGAGGAATTAGTCGAAGAGGAATCCATGGCGCGAAACACATACTTCGTCTTCAAAGAGATAGTGCAGGACTGCATCAACGCCGGGAAACTGCGGGAGATAGAGGTGGACGTAATAGTGGACACCTTGTCAATGGCATCTCACGGTGCAGTAGCGAAGAGTCTGCATTGCCCGAATTTCTCGAAAGAAAGAAGCGACATCGTCGCTCATACCCTGGGCGACGTATTGTTGCGGGGCTTACAGAAGTAGACTTTCCCTCAGGTGACATGAAACAAAGTTCAGCCGGGAAATGAGGTAACCAATTTTTCATGCATATCATTATTCTTATGAGTAGCATCTGGGTGATGTTTGCGGCAGTTGCACTCTTCATTAAGAAGAAGTTCAAATGACCCGCAGGGTTCATATACCGGTAACATAGATGTTTTACAGAAACGGGAGGAAAACAACATGACGCTTGCAGAGTACTTTATGCTGATAAGGAGAAGAGCCCCGATAATTACGATCATTGGAATGCTTGCCGGATACCTCGCCCTGTCCGGCTGCGCAAAACAGAGCGCCGCGGTCGCAAAGGGGCCGGGCGGACCGCCGGAAGTCGGAGTCGTCGTCATACAGCCGCAGCGCGTGGCGCTTACCACAGAGCTTGCCGGCCGGACCTCCGCCCACCTTATTGCAGAGGTGCGGCCGCAGGTAGGAGGCATCATCCAGAAACGCCTGTTTACCGAAGGTACGGATGTCAAGGCGGGCGAGGTGCTCTATCAGATCGACCCCGCGAGCTATCAGGCAGCCTACAACAGCGCAAAGGCAGCGCTTGCCAGGGTCGAGGCCAATCTCATTCCCGCCCGGCTGAAGTCCGAGCGGTATAAAGACCTCGTTAAAATCAATGCGGTCAGTCAGCAGGACTACGACGATGCGACCGCCGCGCTCAAACAGGCCGAGGCGGACGTTGAGGCCGGCAAGGCAGCTCTCGAGACAGCCAGGATCAACCTGGCCTATACCAAGGTAACTGCCCCGATCTCCGGACGGATCGGCCGGTCATCGGTAACCAACGGCGCCCTGGTAACCGCCAGTCAGCCTGCTGCGCTGGCCACAATCCAGGATCTCAGCTCCATATATGTCGATGTCACTCAGTCGAGCGCCGAGTTGCTCCGCCTGAAGCGGAACCTGGCCAGCGGCCTTCTGAAAAGCAACGGTGCAGCTCAGACAAAGGTGAAGCTGCTGCTTGAGGACGGCAGCGCCTATCCCTTGGCGGGGACCCTGAAGTTTTCCGAGGTCACGGTCGACCAGAGCACGGGCTCTATCACGCTTCGGGCGATCTTCCCGAACCCGAAGCAGACGCTGCTGCCGGGTATGTTTGTCCGCGCCATTCTGGAAGAAGGGGTCAGCAATCAGGCTATTCTTGTCCCGCAGAGGGGGGTCACCCGCAACCCGGCGGGCAATGCGATGGTTTTGGTGGTAGGCAGCGACGAGAAGGTGGCGCCGCGGGTCATCAAGGTCGACCGTACTGTCGGCGACAACTGGCTGGTCAGTGAAGGGCTGAAGGCAGGCGACCGTGTAATACTCGAAGGACTGCAGAAGGCGCGTCCGGGAACACCGGTCAAGGCCGTGCCGTTCGGCAGCAAGGCTGATGGGACTCCCGCAGGAGCCCCGAAAGTGTCAGCAAATAAATAAAGGAGACGCGTAATGCCCAGGTTTTTTATAAATCGTCCTATATTTGCCGTGGTGATCGCCATTATCATCATGCTGGCCGGCCTGCTGGCGATCAAGACGCTGCCGGTTTCGCAGTATCCGCCCATCGCGCCGCCGCAGATCACCATTAACGCCGTGTATCCGGGCGCCTCGGCCCAGACGGTGCAGGATACCGTCACTCAGGTGATAGAGCAAAAGCTCAACGGGATCGACAACCTGATCTATATGTCTTCCACGAGCGACTCAGCCGGGGCGGTGGCGATCAACCTGACCTTCAAGGCAGGCACTGATCCGAATATCGCGCAGGTGCAGGTCCAGAACAAGCTGCAGCTGGCAACGCCGCTCCTGCCGCAGATCGTCCAGAGACAAGGGATCTCGGTGGTCAAGTCGACCAAGAACTTCCTGATGATAGTCGGGCTGGTGTCAGAGGATGGGTCGATGGACCGCAACGCCCTGACCGACTACATGGTCTCCAATATCCAGGATATCATCAGCCGTCTGGAAGGCGTCGGGGAGATACAGCTCTTCGGCACCCAAAACGCAATGCGGATCTGGCTGGACCCGGCCAAGCTGAACAACTTCCACCTGACCACCAATGATGTCATCTCGGCAATCCAGGCACAAAACGCCCAGGTCTCGGCCGGTCAGTTCGGCGGCACTCCCGCCACCCAGGGGCAGCAGCTGAACGCCACCGTCACCGCCCGCACCCTGCTTCAGACCCCGGAGCAGTTCGATGCGATTATTCTTCGCACCAACCCCGACGGCTCGACGGTGAGGCTCAAGGATGTGGCCGAAAGCAAGATCGGCACTGAAAACTACGACATCCAGTCCTACTATCAGGGAAAGCCGGTGGGCGGTATGGCTATCCGGCTTGCGGCGGGCGCCAACGCACTCGAAACCGGGAATCGGGTCAAGGCCAAGATTAAGGAGCTGTCAAGATACTTCCCTGCCGGCATGAAGGTGGTCTATCCCTATGACACCACCCCCTTCGTGAAGATCTCTATCGAAGAGGTAGTGCATACCCTGATCGAGGCGGTCTGCCTCGTCTTTATCATCATGTTCCTCTTCCTGCAGAACATCCGGGCCACCCTGATCCCGACGATCGCGGTGCCGGTGGTGCTTCTGGGCACGATGGCTGTACTGGCGGCCGCAGGTTTTTCGATAAACACACTGACGATGTTCGCACTGGTTATTGTAATCGGCCTCCTGGTCGACGACGCCATAGTCGTTGTCGAGAACGTAGAACGGATCATGTCGGAAGAGGGACTGTCGCCCCACGATGCCACGATCAAATCCATGGGCCAGATTACCAGCGCCCTCTGGGGCATCGCCACGGTGCTGACCGCTGTCTTTCTGCCGATGGCCTTCTTCGGCGGCTCCACCGGCGTCATCTACCGCCAGTTTTCGGTCACCATCATCTCGGCCATGATACTTTCGGTGATGGTGGCGATGATCCTGACCCCGGCCCTCTGCTCAACGCTGCTCAAGCCGGTGGAGAAAGGGCATGCGGCCGGAGAGAGCGGCTGGTTCAGGGGGTTCTTCCGCTGGTTCAACCGCATGTTCGATCGCCGAAGGGCACAGTACGAGTCGATAGTCGGCCGTTCATTCCGAAAGCCGGTACGTTATCTGCTTGTATACGGAAGCATTGTTGCGGCGATGGCCTTTTTCTTCCTGCGGCTTCCCACCGCCTTTCTTCCTGACGAAGACCAGGGGTTCATAGTCTGCCAGATCCAGCTGCCCGCCGGCGCCACCCAGGAGAGGACCACCCGGGTGATACGCCAGATCGAGCGGCATTTCCTCGAAAAGGAGACCAAAACGGTCGAAGGAGTTATCACCGTGGCAGGGTTCAGCTTTGCCGGCCGGGGCCAGAATATGGGGCTCGCCTTTGTAAAACTCAAGGATTGGAAGCTGCGCAACTCGGCTGACCTGAAGGCGCCCGCCATTGCGGCCAGGGCCATGAAGGCCTTCTCGAAGATTCGCGACGGTCTGGCCTTTGCCTTTTCCCCTCCGGCTGTGGTCGAACTCGGACAGGCCAACGGCTTTGACTTCGAATTACAAGATAGGGGCGGCCTCGGGCATGACAAGCTGATGGAGGCCCGGAACCAGCTGCTGGGTATGGCGATGAAAAACCCGAAGCTGATAGCGGTGCGGCCCAACGGTCAGGATGACTCCCCCCAGTTCAAGCTGGATATCGATGATGTCCGGGCCGGCGCCCTCGGGGTCTCTCTGGCTGATGTCAACAACGTGCTGGCCACAGCCTGGGGGAGTTCGTACGTAAACGACTTCATCCAGAACGGCCGCGTCAAGAAGGTCTATCTCCAGGCAGACGCCAGGTACCGGATGCTGCCGGAGGATATCAATAACTGGTATGTCAGCAATAAAAACGGCGAGATGGTGCCCTTCTCTGCCTTCTCAACCGCCCGGTGGCAATATGGCTCTCCCCGTCTGGAGCGCTATAATGGCATCCCGTCCGCCGAGATCATGGGGCAGGCAGCTCCCGGGGTGAGCACCGGTGAGGCGATGGCCGAGATGGAGAAGATGGCCAACCAATTGCCGGCCGGCATCGGGTACGAATGGACCGGCCTCTCCTATGAAGAAAAGAATGCCGGCGCCCAGGCCCCGGCCCTCTACGCCATCTCTCTCCTGGTCGTGTTTCTCTCGGTAGCGGCGCTGTACGAGAGCTGGACCATCCCCTTTGTCAACCTGCTGATGCTGCCTCTCGGCCTGGTCGGAGCGGTTACGGCGGTTACGCTTCGGGGGCTGCCCAACGATGTCTATCTCCAGATCGGCCTGCTCACCACTGTGGGGCTTTCGACAAAGAACGCCATTCTGATCATACAGTTCATCAAGGAGCAGCTGCGTCAGGGGCACGAGCTGGTTGAGGCCACCCTGACGGCGGTGAAGATCAGGCTGCGGCCGGTCATCATGACCTCACTGGCCTTTTTCTTCGGCACCCTGCCGCTTGCCCTCACCAGAGGGGCCGGGGCAGCAGCCCAGAACGCCATCGGCACTGCTGTCACAGGCGGTCTGCTCTCGGCTACCTTCATCGACTTGCTCTTTATTCCATTTTTCTTTGTGTTAGTCTCGCGGCTGTTTGGCCGGGTAAGAAACAAGGCGCATGCGGCAGCACCTGCCGTTGCCGCAGCTTCGGAGGAACGGTGATATGAAAGGATGGTTGAGACTATGTCATAAAATGAAATATTGGCCCGTAAAATCCCTCCTCACCTCCCTTTTCCAAAGGGAGGAATTACCCATACTTGGAGTAACACCCTCAGGCTCCCGGCCTGCCGGCAGGCATGGCGCCTCTCCCCCTCTTAAGATAAGAGGGGGTAAAGGGGGAGTTATGATTTTCAAAGGGCGAGGGGAGATTTTAAGGTTTCGAGGTGTTATCGTTGCTTTTACCTTGCTTGTTCTCTCGGGCTGCGCTAGCATGGCCCCCAAATATGCACGGCCGGCAGCGCCTGTTCCGTCCGAATGGCCGAGCGGTCCTGCCTACAAAAACGGCGCAGTAAAGGCTACTGAAAAGGCTGCTGCAGATATCACATGGCAGGAGTTCTTTATCGATGAACAGCTGCAAAAGCTGATAGGTCTCGCACTCGGAAACAACCGTGACCTGAGAATAGCCGCACTCAACATTGAAAGGTCGCAGGCGTTGTATCGCATCCAGCGCGCAGATCTCTTCCCGACAGTCAACGCCGCCGGCAGCGCGGTGGAGGCGAGGACACCGGGCGTACTCTCCGGCACCGGGCAGGCCATAACAACACACCAGTACAGCGTCAACCTCGGGTTCAGCGCCTACGAGCTCGATCTCTTCGGCCGCGTGAGAAGCCTCAAAGACCGGGCGCTGGAAGAGTTTTTCGCCACTGAGGAGGCGCGCCGCAGTATACAGATCAGCCTGGTGGCCGAGGTTGCAAACAACTATCTGACCCTTGCCGCCGATAAAGAGAGTCTGAAAATCGCGCGGGACACTTTCGAGAGTCAGCGGACATCGTACAACCTTATAAAGAGCCGTTTCGAAGCCGGCGCCTCCTCGGAGCTTGACCTCCGTCAGGCCCAGACCAGCGTCGATTCGGCCCGGGTGGACATCGCCCGCTTCACAAGCCTGGTGGCCCAGGACGAAAACGCGCTGGCGCTCGTGATCGGCGCGCCGGTGCCGACTGATCTGCTGCCTTCGGGGCTCAGTGAGATTACCGCGCTGAAAGAGCTCAGTCCAGGTCTGCCGTCCGAGGTGCTGCAACGCCGGCCCGACATCATCGAGGCAGAACACCTTCTCAAGGCCGCCAATGCCAACATCGGTGCGGCGCGTGCGGCGTTCTTCCCGCGCATCAGCCTCACGACGAGCCTTGGTCTCTCAAGCGATCAGCTGTCAGGGCTCTTCAAGGGAGGAACTGGAACATGGATGTTTGCGCCGCAAATAACCCTGCCGATTTTCGATGCCGGGCGAAACCGGGCAAATCTGAAAGTGTCTGAGGTCGACCGCGAAATCTTCCTGGCTCAATATGAGAAAGCTATCCAGGGCGCCTTCAGGGAAGTGGCAGACGCCCTTGCGCAGCGCGGCACCCTTGGCGATCAACTGGAGGCCCAGCAATCTCTGACGGATGCCACCGCCGTAAGCTACCGCCTGTCGCAGGCGCGCTACGAAAAAGGCATATCAAGCTACCTGAATGTCCTTGACTCGCAGCGCTCTCTTTACAGTGCGCAGCAGGGCATGATCTCCGTTCGCCTCTCCCGTCTCACCAATCTGGTGACGCTCTACAAGGTGCTTGGGGGAGGTGCGTGAGAGTGGGGTCGTGAGCCAGTAGAAAGACGCTAAAAATCACTGCAGCCTCTACGCATGATCCCCATTTGGGGCGGCGGGTATGCCGTGATATAATGCAACTGAATTCAGGAAATTGTCATCGGAGGAGAAAAGTCATGAACAGTCCGTGCACACTTTTCGGCGTCATTCGATGTCTTTCATTTCGAACGGCCCGGGTTCTTGTTGTCTCCTGTTGCTGTCTCGCCTTCGCCGCGGCGGGCAAGGCCAATGGCGAAATGGAAGGGATGTATGACCATCAAATGCAGAATATGAAAGAGCCCGAGGTCAGCGTTGACATCGAGACGACTCCTTCGGAGCTGAAGGCCGGCAGTCGCGCCGAAATTACGTTTATCATGCGGGACGCCGAAGGTAAACCTTTGCAGGGTCTTACGATAATGCACGACCGGCTGATGCACGTAGTCATCGCAAGCGCGGATTTCAGCGTCTTTGCGCATATTCATCCGGAGGATTTCGGGCCGATAACGGAAGAGATGCGCAAGAAGGCGGAATATCCGGTGCAGTTCACATTCCCGAAGGCAGGAGAGTACATTATTGCGGTTGATTCGGCGGTGGAGGGCCGCCATTTCTCTGAGCATTCCACTGTAGACGTAACCGGCGAACCGAAGATAGGCTCTTATGTAAGAGACCTTTCCCGGGAGAAAAAATTCGGCGATCTCCAGGTGACCTTTTCCACTGTCCCCGGGAAGATTGTCGCCGGGGAGCAAGCAGTGCTGAAATATGTGATAAAAAAAGACGGCGGGCCTGTGAACGACCTCGAACCCTATCTTGCGGCGCCGATGCACGTGGCGATCATATCCTCTGACCTGGACGTTTTTATCCATGCGCACGGGGAGATACCGGGGATGGCGAGCGGCCATCGTCACGAGGGGCATGAGGAGATGCATATGAACGTGCCGGAGAAATTCGGTCCGGAGCTTGACGTCCCCATCGTCTTTCCGGAGAAGGGTCTTTATCAGATCTTCAGTCAGGTAAAGCGTAAGGGAAAGGTCATCCTTCTGAGCTTCATGTTAGAGGTGGAATAGTCCCGCCTCGGCTCGCCTTTGCGGTGAGGCAATACGCTCCGCTGAAGCCGCGTAAACGTCGTTTTTGCGCCTGGATATTGACGGTTCGGTTGCAGCTCGCCCTCTTTAAATTATTGTTCTGTTTAAAGTAGAATATATTTTACTTTACAGAGGGGAGGTGGTCGCATGGGACATATTAGAGGTCTTAAATGCCGCGAGTGCGGACGGGAATATCCTATCGAGCCGATCTACGTTTGCGAATTCTGTTTCGGTCCGCTCGAGGTGGCATATGACTACAATAGCATCGCGAAGGCGCTTAACAAAAAAAAGATAGAAAAAAGGGAAAAGAGCCTCTGGAGATACAGGGAGCTCCTGCCGATAGCCGGCGAGCCGCAGGTGGGACTAACCTCGGGATACACGCCGCTCGTGAAGGCCGACAACCTTGCAAAAGAATTGGGTGTGGAGGAGCTCTACCTCAAGGACGACACGGTGGTCCACCCCACGCTTTCGTTCAAGGACAGGGTGGTCTCGGTCGCGCTGACCAAGGCGAAAGAATTCGGCTTTGACACCGTCGCATGCGCCTCGACAGGCAACCTTGCCCATTCGGTTTCGGCGCACGGGGCCAGGGCCGGTCTCAAGAGGTTTATTTTCATCCCCGCGTCACTGGAGCCGAGTAAGATCATCGCTTCGCTCGTGTACGAGCCGAATCTTGTCGCGGTCGACGGCAACTACGACGACGTCAACAGGCTCTGCAGCGAGATCGCGAACAAATACAGCTGGGCCTTCGTCAATATCAATATACGGCCTTTTTACGCAGAGGGCTCGAAGACCCTGGGGTTCGAGATCATCGAGCAACTTGGCTGGAAGGCGCCCGATAATGTCGTGGTGCCTTGCGCGAGCGGTTCTCTTCTTACCAAGGTATGGAAGAGCTTCAAAGAGTTCAAGGAAATAGGGATAATCAAAGAACTGGGGACGAAGGTCTTCGCGGCCCAGGCGACCGGCTGCTCTCCGATCGTGACGGCGATCAAGCAGGGCACGGACGTGATCAGGCCGGTGAAGCCCAACACCATTGCGAAGTCGCTCGCGATCGGAAACCCCGCAGACGGATTTTACGCGTCACAGGTCGTCAGGGAAACGGGCGGGGACGGCGAGGACGTCTCGGACCAGGAGATTATCGACGCCATCAAGCTCCTTGCGAGGACTGAGGGCATATTCGCGGAGACCGCGGGCGGCGTCACGCTCGCCTCTGCAAAGAAACTTATCGCCGCGGGAAAAATCAGGAGGGATGAAGTCACGGTGATCTGCATCACCGGGAACGGACTGAAGACCCAGGAGGCGCTGCAGGGGCATGTCGCGTCTCCTCATTATATAAAGCCGAATATCGCCTCGTTTGAAGAGGTCCTCAAGAAGATTTCATAAGTCGTCGATCGACAAGGAGGTAACAGAGATGGCAGTAAAGGTGAGAATCCCGACCCCGCTTCAGCGGCTGACGCAGGGGAAAGAAGAAGTGGAAGGAACGCCCGGCAAGGTGATCGATCTGGTGAGCGATCTCGACCGGAAGTTTCCGGGGATAGGAGAAAGGATTTCGGAGAACGGCAAGATAAGGCGATTCGTCAATATCTACGTGAATGACGAGGACATCAGGTTCCTCAACTCCGAAGAGACTCTCGTAAAGGATGGTGATGAGGTCTCGATAGTGCCTGCTATCGCCGGGGGAGCACAGCCCGGGATGGTGGTCGGGACAGGGGAGGGTGAATGAAAAAAAGGGTGAAGCTGACATTTCCCCAGCAGCTGATCAAGGAGCCCGTCATCTTTACGATGGCGAAACAGTTTAATGTCATGCCGAACATACGGCGGGCCAGGGTCACCGAAACCGTCGGCGAGATGATTCTGGAGATCGAGGGGAGTGAGGAAGACCTTGAAAAGGGAATCCACTGGCTGAGGGAAAGAGGTATAGAAGTCGAGCTTGTCGAAGGCGACGTGATCGAGTAGCCGGTCCGGCGGGGATAAGGCGGAACGTCCGGTGATGGTCCGCGGCAGCGAGGGGAAGGAAGGGTACTTCAAGGCCGGTGACAGGGTGGTCTGTACGTTGACGGGCAACGGGCTGAAAGACCCCGACACGGTCTTCGGAGTCTCGAAGGCACCGGTCAAAGTAAGGGCGGACCTGAGGGTGATCGAAGGTATAATAAAGGATATCTTATGAAATATATCGTGATCGTCGGAGACGGAATGGCGGACAGGCCTCTGAGGGAACTGGGTGGGAAAACGCCTCTCCAGCACGCCTCGACGCCCAATATGGACAGGCTGGCCGCGCAGAGTCAGCAGGGACGGGTGCGTACGATTCCGGAGGGCATGCACCCCGGTTCGGATGTGGCGAACCTGAGCATACTCGGATATGACCCCCGTATATATTATTCCGGCAGGGCGCCGCTCGAGGCGGCGAGCATCGGAGTAAAACTTGAAGACGACGACGTTGCCTTCCGGTGCAACCTCGTCACTCTGAAGTTCAGCCCGGACAGGTCGACGGCGGTGATGGAGGACTACAGCAGCGGCCATATCACCACGGAAGAAGCGGCCGGGCTGATAAGGGAAATCGACGCGAAACTGGGAACGGACAAGATCAGATTCTATCCGGGCGTAAGCTATCGGCACCTGATGGTCTGGTCAAAGGGTCTGGCGGAGATGGAGTGCGTCCCGCCTCACGACATCCTGGGCAAAGATATCGTCGACTATCTTCCGGTCGGCAAAGGTGAGGAAGTACTGAGGAAACTGATGCGCGATTCAGCGGACCTGCTCGATGGGCATCCCGTCAACAGAGAGAGGGAAAGAAACGGCAAGAACCCCGGAAACAGCATCTGGTTCTGGGGCCAGGGGAAAAAGCCGGCAATCCCGACGTTCAAAGAAAAATATGGTGTCGGCGGCTCCCTGATATCGGCCGTAGACCTGACCAGGGGGCTCGGCATCTACGCCGGCTTTTCGATACTTAACGTCCCGGGGATGACCGGATACCTCGACACGAACTACAAGGGAAAGGCAGAGGCGGCCCTCGCATCCCTGAAGGAGACGGACTTCGTCTATATCCACGTAGAGTCTCCTGATGAGGCCGGTCATTCGGGCAGGTGCGAGGATAAAATAAGGGCGATCGAAGATTTCGACAGGCTGGTTGTGGGGACCGTAATGGGCGGCGCCGCGGCCCTCGGCGAATACAGGATTCTTCTTCTGCCCGACCACCCGACCCCGGTCGAACTGAGGACGCATACCGGCGACCCGGTGCCGTTTGTTCTCTTCGACAGCAGAGAAGCCAGGGAGAAGAAGGGCGTGAAGTTTGACGAAGAGATCACAAAGATGCCGGACGCGCTCTCTTTCGAAGACGGCTATACATTAATGGATTTCTTTATCAAGGGAAAATGAGGAGGATCTGAGCGTGAAGTTTTTTTTGTGCGGAGGCGGAACGTGGCACTCATAGTCCAGAAATACGGGGGGACTTCCGTAGGCAACGTCGAAAGAATAAAGGCGGTCGCTGAACGGGTGGTGAGGACGGCTAAGCAGGGCAACCAAGTCGTGGTGGTGGTCTCGGCAATGTCCGGCGAGACGGACAAACTGATCGGGCTGGCGCACCAGGTGTCTTCCTCGCCTCCGGAGCGGGAGATGGACATGCTCTTGTCCTCCGGCGAGAGAGTGACGTCGGCCCTGACCGCGATGGCGGTCGAGGCCCTCGGGTGTAAGGCGAAGTCGATGACCGGAAGACAGGCCGGCATCATCACTGATAAGGTGCATACGAAGGCGAGGATTGAGAGGATATCGGGCGAGAGGATTCACAAGGCGCTCAAGGACGGGCATATCGTGGTCATCGCCGGCTTTCAGGGTGTGACCGAGGGAGAAACGGATGTCACTACCCTCGGCCGTGGCGGGTCCGATCTCTCGGCGGTTGCGGTTGCGGCGGCGGTCGGCGCAGACCTCTGCGAAATCTATACCGACGTGGACGGCGTGTATACGACCGACCCGAACATCGTTCCCGCAGCGAGAAAGCTGCGGAAGATTTCATATGAGGAGATGCTCGAACTCGCGAGCCTCGGGGCGAAGGTGCTCCAGACGAGGTCGGTGGAGTTCGCGATGAAGTACAATGTGCCTGTAGTCGTCAGGTCGAGTTTCAACGACAATCCCGGGACACTCGTGGCGGAGGAGGATAAGGACATGGAGAACGTTGTCGTATCAGGAGTTGCGTATGATAAGAACCAGACGAAGATTACGATCGTGGACCTCCCGGACAAGCCGGGGATCGCGGCAAAGCTCTTCGATACCATCGCAGGGGCGAATATCGTCGTAGATATGATCGTGCAGAACGTCAGCAGCGACGGAAAGTCCGCCGACATCTCGTTCACCGTGCCGAAGACCGACTCGCGGCTGGCGCTGGAGGTGACGGAGGCGGTGGCAAAAGAACTTGGCGCGAAAAGGGTCGACATGAGAGAGGACATCAGCAAGGTCTCGGTCGTGGGAGTCGGGATGAGGACCCATTCGGGGGTCGCCTCGAAGATGTTCCGGACGCTCGCCGAACACGGGATCAATATCATGATGATCAGCACGTCCGAGATCAAGGTGTCGTGCGTCATAGACCTGAAATTTACGGAGCTTGCGGTGAGGGTGCTGCACGACGCCTTCGGACTTGCCGCTTCGGCCGGGACATAGAAAGTCGATGCGAAGGATCGAGATATACGATACCACGCTGAGGGACGGCGCACAGTCGGAGGACATTTCCTTTTCGGTGGAAGACAAGCTGCGGATTACCGAGAAGCTCGACGAACTCGGCGTACACTTTGTCGAGGGCGGATATCCAGGGTCGAACCCGAGGGATGCGGAATACTTCAGGAAGGCGGTGAAGCTCAAACTCGGAAATGCGAGGGTGGTCGCCTTCGGCAGCACTCACAAGCCGAAGAAGAAGCCTGCGAACGACGAGACGATGAAGTCGCTGCTGGATGCCGGTACTTCGGTGGTCACGATATTCGGCAAGACATGGGACTTCCACGTGAAAGAGGCGCTCAGGGTGCCGCTCGAGGAAAACCTCGACATCATCCACGATTCGGTCGCATACCTGAAGAAGCATGTCGAGAAGGTCTTCTTCGATGCCGAGCATTTCTTTGACGGGTATATCAACAATCCTAAATACGCGGTGAAATGCCTTCGGGCCGCGCAGGACGCCGGCGCAGATTGCCTGGTCCTCTGCGATACGAACGGCGGGACGATCACCTCGGTCGTCGAGGACGTCGTGAAAAAGATGATAAAGGACTTCTCTGCCCCGGTGGGGATCCATGCCCATAACGATGCGGAATGCGCGGTCGCCAACTCGGTGGTGAGCGTTGAGGCCGGGGCGAACCACGTGCAGGGCACGATCAACGGACTCGGCGAACGGTGCGGCAACGCTAACCTCATCTCGATCATCCCGAACGTCCAGCTGAAACTCGGCATCCGCTGCATAGAACCGGAGCAGCTTGCGAAACTGAGGGACGTATCGAGGTACGTGAACGAGATCGCGAACCTCAGGCATTTCAAGCGGCAGCCCTACACCGGAGACAGCGCCTTTGCGCATAAGGGCGGGATGCACGTCAGCGCGATACAGAAGAGGCCCGAGACTTACGAGCACATCAGGCCGGAACTTGTCGGTAATTCCCAGCGGGTCCTGATCTCCGACCTTGCCGGAAGGAGCAATATCCTGCGCAAGGCCGAGGAATTCGGGATCAGGCTGGCCAGCGATTCGGTGCTGATCCAGGACATCGTCACGAAGCTGAAAGACCTCGAAAACCAGGGCTTCCAGTTCGAGGGTGCCGAGGCCTCATTCGAACTGCTCATGAAGAAGTCGCTCGGCCTTCACAAAAAGTTCTTCGACCTGATGGGGTTCAGACTGATCGTTGAAAAGCGGAGGGAAGGGGAAGAACCGATCAGCGAGGCCACGATCATGGTGAAGGTCGGCGGCCACGTCGAGCATACCGCCTCGACCGGCCACGGTCCCGTGAACGCGCTCGACAACGCGCTGCGGAAGGCGCTCGACAAATTCTATCCCGAACTCAAAGACGTGAAGCTGCACGACTACAAGGTCAGGGTACTCACCGCGGGAAAGGGCACGAGCGCGAAGGTGCGCGTCCTTGTGGAGTCGGGAGACAAGGAAAACAAGTGGGGCACGGTCGGCGTTTCGGAGAATATCATCGAGGCCTCCTACCAGGCCCTTGTCGACAGTATCGAGTACAAGCTACTGAAGGAAGAGAAGTAACCGGTATAGAATTGCCCAAGACAAGAATTATCAAACTGTTGAAAAACTTTTTTGTTGAGAAAATCTGTCATACCCGCTCAGGCGGGTATCCAGACGCAAACCAGGGTAAACGGGGGGGTATGAAAAGGATCAGCGCACTTTTTTCGGTTTTAGTTCTTATTATTTCCTCTGTCTTCCTTCAAGGATGTGCATCAAACAAGCCTTTGACAAAAGAAGATGGGGTGTTCCGGACGCCTTTGAAATGCGTCCGGTATGAGACCCCGGGGATCATGAAAAAGACCGCAACCGGCACGTTCCTGCTGGCCTCTGCTGCCATAGCTTTGCCCGGCGGGTCGGCGTTCTTGGTTTTGGGTGACAATATCGCCCAATCAAGTGGCGAGAGGATGCAGGAGACCATTCCGGACTTCGGCTATCTAGTCATTAACAAGCTGGGAAAGAGGTTGAACAACGGGAGCAAATCGATGCCCGCAGTGACCGTGCAGGACCAGCCCATACCGGAGGAACGGATTGTACCATAGCCCCCGCCTGAGAAGCGTGAGGTCACGTCAACACGGATCGAGGTGAAGGTGAAGAAGATTGTTTACGGTTACCTGGATCCCTTCAAGGGAAAGGGCTTTTTGACGGATACGGTAGCAACCTTGAGGGACCCGAAAGGTGAGATACTCTGGCAAAGGGACTATACATATTTTTCTAAAGATTTCAATAGAAGCAAAGAAATCGAGGAATATGAGGCCGATGGCGGAAAATTCCTCAAGGAAGAGTTCGACTTTGCAGCGGACAGGACTGCTTCAGTTTTCTTTGACGACCTCTCAGGTGTGGCGAAGAGATGATAGCTGATTACGGAAGACTTAAAAAGAAGGTCATCGTCCGGGGACAAGGGAAGCAAGTGGGCACGGTCGGCGTTTCGGAGAATATCATCGAGGCCTCGGACCTCTCCCCGGCGGCCGGCAGCGAAAAGTTCGTTCAGCCGATCCTTATCAGTATCTTTCCCCTGGCCCGGCCGGTTTCGCTGTAGGCGTGGGCGGCTGCTATCTCTTCCAGGCCAAATGTGCGGTCGATGAGCGGGACGAGTCTCTTCTCCTTTGCGAGGAGCGCGAGCCTGCTCAGGTCTTCGCCGCCGGGACGGACGCTGATGAAGGCCGCACTTTTCCGGTAGCCTAAGAAGGAAAGGACGGGGAGCAGGAGAAAGCAGGCGATGTCGGCGGGCTTGTTCGGCAGGGTGGTGATGTATCTGCCTTCTTTCGTCAGGTTTCGTCTGACCCAAAAGTACGTCAGCTTGCCTACGGCGTCAAAGATGATATCGTATTTGCCCGGCATCTTCGTGAAATCGTGTTTCAGGCGGTCTATGACCCTGTCGGCCCCCAGCGCCTTTACGTGTTCTACGTGGTCCGTGCCGCATACTGCCGTGACGTTGCAGCCCGCGGCCTTTGCGATCTGTACGGCAAAGGAGCCGACCCCGCCCGAGGCGCCGTTGATGAGCACCGAATCGCAGTCCTCCATAGCGCCTCTGTAATGAAGCGCCTGAAAAGCGGTTAGGCCGGTCAGCGGTATCGCCGCTGCCTCGCCGAAGTCGATATTCCAGGGGATGAGGGCGAGAAGGTTTTCGTCCGCACATGCGAATTCGGCATAGGCCCCCCGGACCTTATAGTTGAGCATGCCGAAGACCCTGTCACCTTTGCTGAACCTTGTAACCGAGCGGCCTGTTTCTTCGACTTCCCCGGCGATGTCGAAACCGAGTTTCATCGGGAACCTCGAGCCGTAAATGAATTTCAGCGAACCGTTTCTGATCCTCCAGTCGACAGGATTTACGCTCGAATAGCGGACGCGTACCAGTACTCCGCTGTCGGGCACGGCAGGCATTTCGACCTCCTCGACCTTCATCTCATCGGGGGGGCCGAATTTTCTTATCAAAACCGCCTTCATGAAAGTTACCTTCTCGCCGCGGAGTTTCCCGTGAAGATGATATAAACAGATTATGCCGACAGGGGCGGTCCTTGTCAATTGCCGCATGAGAATCGTGTCTTCTCTGATGACAACCCTTCATCGCGTAATGTATAATTTTTCTGAAATGAAGAGGCTTGTCGTTAAGATCGGAAGCAACATCCTTGCCGACGAGAAGGAAGGGCTGAACACGAAGCGCATCGGCGCGATCGCCTCGGACATCGCCGGGTTGAAGGGAGAAGGGTACGAGGTGGTGATCGTCTCTTCCGGAGCGGTGGCCGCGGGGATGAGAAAGCTCGGTCTGAAGCAGAGGCCCAAGGAAATCAAGCTCAAGCAGGCGGCTGCCGCGGTCGGACAGTCGAGCCTTATGTGGGCATATGAAAAGAACTTCGCAGAGTTCGGCGCCAAAGTTGCGCAGGTCCTCCTGACGCAGGAGGATTTCTCGGACAGGAAGCGCTACATCAACTCCAAAAACACGCTCCTGACGCTGCTTTCCTACGGCGTCGTGCCGATCGTAAACGAAAACGATACGGTTGCGACCGACGAGATACGTTTCGGGGACAACGACAATCTCGCCGCTCTTGTCGCAATACTCGTGGAGGCCGACAGGCTTGTTATCCTGTCGGACGTCGAAGGCCTCTATACTGAAGATCCGAGATACAATCCGAAGGCGGAACTCGTCGCGTGTGTCGAAGAGATCTCGGACGACATTGAAAGGCGTGCCGGCGGCGCGGGAAGCAGGGTCGGAACCGGAGGCATGTATTCGAAGTTGCTCGCGGCGAAGAAGGCCATTGCGCACTGCATCCCGGTCAATATCATCAACGGCAGAAAAAAAGGCCTGATCATCGAGATACTGAACGACAAGCAGCACGGGACCTTCTTCAAGCCCGGACCCTGCAGACTTTCCCACAGGAAGGGCTGGATCGCTTACAGCAGCCGCACGAAAGGCAGCCTTGTCCTCGACGACGGCGCGGTGAAGGCGCTGACCTCGATGGGCAGGAGCCTGCTTCCTTCCGGCATAGCCGGAGTCGAGGGCGATTTCGAACTCGGCGATGCGGTGAACTGCGTCGACGGAAAAGGACGTCGGATCGCAAAGGGCATCGTCAACTACTCGGCTTCCGATATCAGGAAGATCATGGGAAAAAAGACCTCCGAGATAGAGAAGGTGCTCGGATACAAGTATTCCGACGAGGCGATCCACCGGGACAACCTCGTCCTGCTGTAGAAGACCTCAGCCCAACCTTACCCCGTCACCCCCTTCCTTTAATACTCCCCGGCGTTTGTGGTATAGTGTATAATTGCGTATTATTAATAGTTTTTATTGATTTTTGGGAGGGAGAAACGCTTTCTCCCTGATGAAAAGGAAAAATGTCGAAACTTCATCTTATTCTCGCTTTTCATAACCACCAACCGGTCGGCAACTTCGACCATGTCCTTGAGGACTGCTACCGGAAGTCTTACCTGCCTTTTCTTGAAACTCTCCTCGACCATCCGGCCCTGAAGATCGTCCTCCACTATTCCGGACACCTCCTGGCATGGATGCAGGAACGCCACCCCGAGGCGATCGATATCATCCGGACGCTTGTCGAAAAAGGGAGGATCGAAATCCTCTCCGGCGGACTCTATGAACCTATCCTTCCGGTGCTTCCCGAAAAGGACAGGGTACTCCAGGTGAGCGAGATGTCGAAGTTCGTCAGGAAGAGCCTCGGGTATACGCCGAAGGGGATGTGGCTTGCCGAGCGGGTCTGGGAGCCGCAGATGCCCCGGTTCATCGCCAAGGCCGGCATGGCGTATGCCCCGATCGACGACTACCACTTCAAACTGACCGGGCTGGAAGATGACCAACTCCTGGGATACTATCTCACGGAGGATGAAGGTTCCGAGATCTGTGTCTTCCCGGGGAGCGAGAAACTCAGGTACTATATACCGTACAGGACCGTCGACGACAACCTCTCATACCTCAGGGAGGTTGCGGACCGCGGCGGGGACCCGCTTCTCACGATGGCCGACGACGGCGAGAAATTCGGCGTCTGGCCGAAGACCTACAAACACTGCTACGAGGACCGTTGGCTGGACCGGTTCTTCACTGCCATCGAGAGGAGCGCAGAATGGCTTGAGACGACGACCTTCAGCGAGTACTGCGGGAAGTTCCGTCCACTCGGCAGGGTCTATCTCCCGACCGCCTCGTACCGCGAGATGGGCGAATGGGCGCTTCCCCCTGAACAGGGCCTCGAGTATGAGCGCCTCCTTGAAGAGATGAAACGTATTGCCGGGGAGCGATCCAAGCAGCTTCTGAGAGGCGGGATATGGCGTTCTTTCATGGTGAAGTATCCTGAGTCGAATCATATTCATAAGCGGATGCTTATGATAAGCAGGAAGGCCCATGCGGCCGCCAGGGGGAGCGGCAGGAAGGGGCGGGAGGTGCTCGCGGAACTTTGGAAGGGCCAGTGCAACGACGCTTACTGGCACGGCATCTTCGGCGGGTTGTATCTGCCCCACCTGAGGTCGTCCCTCTACCGCCACCTTCTCAGGGCCGAGGCGATGTCCTCCGATCTGCTCAAAAAGCGCATCTCGGTCGAGCGTGGAGATTTCGACTGCGACGGATATGGCGACGTGGTCGTCAATACGAAGCATCTTGCTGTCGCCGCAACCGAAAAAGGGGGCGGGCTGACTGAACTCTCTTTGTACGGACAGGCCGTCAATATCCTCGACATCATCTCGCGCCGGCCGGAGGCCTATCATTCGAAGATCGCCGGGGGCGCGCATGCCGACCCGGGGGAGACGGTGACGATCCACGACCGGCTCACGGTCAAAGAGTCCGGGATATCGGACTATCTCGTGTTCGATGCCTACCGGCGGGCTTCTCTCCTCGACCGTTTCTTTTCCCATGAGACCCGTATCGAGGACGTGGCGAGGTCCGAGGCCCGCGAACTCGGTGATTTTGTGGAGGGGATTTACCGGCTCGACTCTTCACAAAAAGGCGAGTGCTTCAGCCTCTCTTTTTCGAAAGAAGGAATTGTGCGGCAGAACAGGGTCGGCATAGAGAAGACCCTCAGGCTGACCGGCCCGAAAGAGTTGCGCGTCGATTATCTTTTGTCGGGCGCGTTCTCCGGACTCTTCGGTGTGGAAATGAACATATCGCTCCTTGGTTCGCCCCATACCCTTATCAAGAGGGGAGGAAGGACCTTGACTATCCGGAGTTCCGCGGTGCATGAGAACGTTAGGGAATTCAGTATAGGGGACAAACATCTCGGCCTCGTGATACACTTTACATTTGATGAAGGCGTCTGTCTCTGGCACTATCCCGTCGAAACAGTATCACTTTCAGAGCAGGGCGTTGAGAGGCTCTATCAGGGGACGTCTTTTCTCTTTATACGAAATATGGAATTGCAGGGGAGGAAAAAAATGTGGTTTACGATGAATTTCGGAGGAGAAGGAAGATGAGGCGCACACTGCTTGTCCTGACAGTCTTTTTTCTCCTGTCGTCGGTCGCCTTCGGAGAGGACGACCCTCTTACGAAACTAAAAGACTTCACAATGGCGTATTTCAAACCGCAGTCGGGTAAGGTGCTGCGCGTCGAGGGCGACAAAGTTATCCTGTCGCTCGGAGAGAAGGAAGGGGTACAGCCCGGCATGAGGCTGAGGGTCCTTAGAGAAGGCGCTCCGTTTGTCCATCCCGTCACAAAGGAGGTGATCGGCACGCTTGAGGCCACGGTCGGAAAGATGGAGGTGAAGGAGGTGCTGCCCGACTCCTCGACCGGGGTCATGGTTGAGGGGACCGTAAAAGAGGGCGACCGGGTGAGGCTGTCGGAAACGAAGGTGAGGGTCTTTTTCTGCCAGGGGAAAAACATCGACTGGTATCTGGCCGACGAATACTACCGGAAACTGAAGGCGACGGGAAGGATCGAGATGATCGACACCGCCATCGAAACCGATAATGAGGCGAAAATCCTCGAAGAGGCGAAAAAGGCCGGGGCCGAGGTCGCCTTGCTATTGACGGCCAAAGAGGCCGAGAAGTCCACGCTTGTGCGTGAGCGCCTCTATTGGGTTTCCGACGGATCGAAGTTTATCGATACAGAGAGGAAGATCGACGCGTCGTACGAAAAGGAGCTGAAATTCGGGGAAGAATATTTCACGCCGATGACCGGTGAGGCGGTTACGATGTACGACCTGCCGTTCGGTGCGCGGTTTGTCGTGTCCGCGGATGTCGAGGGCAACGGACATAAGGAGGTCGTCATGAGCACCGGGAATATTCTCCGTGCCTATGTGCCCGGCGCCGACCTTAAATTTATGTGGGAAGTAAAAGGATCGTCCGGCGAAAGCCATCTCTGGCTCGATGCCCTGGATCTGAACCGGGACGGAAGGGACGAGATCGTCGTAACCGCGATGAAGAACAACGATGTCGTTTCTTATATCTACGGGTATGACGGTTCGACGATCAAAAAGATCTGGGAGGGTAAGTATTTTCTCCGGAGGATGGGCGACGGATTGATCGCCCAGGCTTCTGCCGGTCCCGATGGATATTCGGGTGACGTCTTTACCGTACAGTGGGACGGAGACCTGAAACTCGGAGAGAAAGTTAAGCTCCCCAAGGGGATAAATATATACGATTTTGTTGTCGTACCGGGCGAGGCGAAGGAGAACCTTGTCCTTGCTTACGACGACGCCGGGTTTCTGAATCTGTACGACGCGAAGGGCCTGCGGGTATGGAGGAGCGCGACGGGCAACGGTGGTTTTCTGACGACCTTCAAGAGGCAGGAGACCGGGGCCGTCTATTCGGGATCCGGCTCCTGGTCGGTGAAGGACAGGCTTGTCCAGAGAAACCGGGAGGTGCTTGCCGTAAACAGGGTCCCGCTTGTCGAGATGGCGAAGGGCATCGGCTACAAGAAATCCCAGATAAAGGATTATTGGTGGAACGGCTTCTCGATGGAAGAGAGCCTGCTGATCGATGACATCAGGGGCAGCATTCAGGACTATGCGCTTGCGGGGGACAAGGTGATGGTCCTGACCAGCCCTTTTATGGGAGTCAAGTTCGACAAAATCCTCAAGGGCGAAAATCCCCTCGGAGTAGTATTATATATCTACTCCATCACAGGGAGGTAAGGGGAATGAGTATTTCAGGGAGAATGCCGGCCCATGTGGGCATTATTATGGACGGTAACGGCAGATGGGCTCAGCTCAGAGGACTCCCGAGGATCGAGGGACACAGGGTGGGGGCCGAAAGGGCGAAGGAAATCATCGAGTGCTCGGCCGAACTCGGCATCAAGTGCCTCACCCTCTATACCTTTTCGACGGAAAACTGGGGGCGTCCTTCGTCCGAGGTCTCGACCTTGATGAAGCTTCTTGAGGTGTACCTCAAGAAGGAACTGGCGGTACTGATGAAGCAAGATGTGGTATTTCGTGTGATCGGCGAGATATGGAGGCTTCCCGACAATATCCGTGCCCTTGTCAGGGAGACTGAACGGAAGACCGCCTCAAACAAGGGGATGACGCTCGTCACCGCTCTAAGTTACAGCGGCAGGAATGAGATCATCAGGGCGGTACGGAAGGTTCTGGATTCGGGATTCAAGGCCGAAGACGTGACGGAGGAGATGTTTTCGCGGTATCTCGACACCGACGGGATTCCGAACCCGGACCTGATCATCAGGACGAGCGGGGAGCGCAGGCTGAGCAATTTCCTGCTCTGGCAGAGCGCATACACGGAGTTTTATTTCACGGACACGCTCTGGCCCGATTTCGACCGGGAGGAGTTGATGCTGGCCATACAGGATTATCAGGGGAGGGAGCGGCGCTTCGGGGCCATATCCGCGAAATCGAATGCATTATAAACGGCTGGTCGTCGCGGCGATACTCGTGCCGCTTCTCTATCTCTATATCATGCATCTCCCGGCCGAGTATTTCCTTTTTCTCCTCGTCTTTGTGTCAACTATTGCGCTTATAGAATTCTACGCGATGTTCAGGATCGGGGCCGTACTAAGATATGCCGGGGTGGCCTGCGGTGCGGCGCTCCTTGCCGTTTTTTTCACGGCACCACATCTTTTTGCGGACGTATTGCTGCTGAGCGCACTCAGTTTGATGGGGCTCAGGCTCGTCATAAAAAGAGACCCCTCCTCATCATTGGCGGAAGTGTCGGCGGTCATTCTGGGTCTTCTCTATATCCCCGGCCTTCTCACGTTCCAACTCGACCTTGTGCGAAGCGGACCGGTATGGATCGTGATGCTTTACGTATCCGTCTGGGTTTCGGACAGTTTGGCCTATTACATAGGAAAAGGGTTCGGCAAAAGAAAACTCTATGTCGAGGTGAGTCCGAACAAGACCGTTGCCGGCGCAGTGGGGTCCCTGGCCGGCGGCGCGGTCGGGGCGGTTTTCATCAGGGCCGTCCTGCTCCGTCAGGTGTCCCTCACGCATTCGGTCCTCCTCGGCGTGACGGTAGGCGCCGCAAGTATCGTGGGCGACCTTGTGGAGTCGATGTTCAAGCGGGACGCCGGAATAAAGGACTCCAGCAATATCCTGCCGGGGCACGGCGGAATACTGGACAAGCTCGACAGCGTGACCTTCGCCGGACCGGTTTTCTACTGGCTGAGCGTGGGGCTCGGGCTGATCAACTGACCCTTTGCGTTTGAGAAGACGCTTTCGCGGCACACCGCAGAAGAATATTTTAGTATAATTGAAGAGATGAAAAGAATCACGATCCTCGGCTCTACGGGCTCGATAGGGCGCAGCACACTCGATGTGGTCGAAAAGAGGAGGGGGGACTTTAAGGTCGTCGCCCTCACGGCCGGAAGAAACATTGATCTTTTTGAGCGGCAGATACGGTCGTTCGCTCCCGAAGTCGTAGGTGTCGCCGACGGGAAGGCCGCCGATGCGCTGAGCAAAAGGATCAACGGCCTCGAGATCCTCTCCGGCCCGGAAGGCATAAACTCGGTCGCCTCCTACGGCGATTCGGATTTTGTACTCTCTTCGATCGTCGGGGCCGCCGGTCTCATGCCGACTATCTCGGCGATCCGCGCCGGCAAGGAGATCGGTCTTGCGAACAAGGAGTCCCTCGTGATGGCTGGCGAGATAGTGATGGCCGAGGCGAAGAGGCGCGGTGTGGGGGTCATCCCCGTCGACAGCGAGCACAGCGCCGTCTTTCAGTGCATCGAGGGCCGCAAGAAAACGGGGATCAGAAGGATCATCCTTACCGCGTCGGGCGGCCCTTTTTTCGACAGAAGAAAAGGGGAACTCAACGACATTACGGCGGCAGATGCGCTGAGACATCCCAACTGGAGCATGGGCAGGAAGATCACGATCGATTCGGCAACGCTGATGAACAAGGGACTCGAGGTGATCGAGGCGTGCAGGCTCTTCGATATGCCTGCGGAAAAGGTGAGCGTCCTGATTCATCCCCAGAGCATCGTGCATTCTCTGGTCGAATTTATCGACAGGAGTTGCATCGCGCAGCTCTCGGTGCCCGACATGCGGGGACCGATATCCTATGCGCTCTCGTATCCCGACAGGATCGATGCCCCGATACCCGGGCTCGAACTCGAGCGGGTAGGTACCCTCACCTTTCACCCGCCCGACCACGATACCTTCCCCTGTCTTTCGTATGCTTATGAGGCGCTGCGCGAAGGCGGCACGATGCCCAGTGTACTGAACGCGGCGAATGAAGTCGCGGTGCACGCGTTTCTGGACGGCAGGATCGGGTTCCACGACATACCCCGCGTAATCAGGGAAACTATGGATGGTCATGCGGTCAGGTCTGTCTCTAAACTGGAAGATGTGCTTGATGCGGACCGGCGGGCGAGAGAGGCCGCCGATAAACTTGTAAAGGAGTCGGAAAAATGACAATGATCTACGCGCTGGTCCTCCTTGGGATCCTTATTTTTGTCCATGAATTCGGTCACTTCCTCTTTGCAAAGATGCTCGGCGTGAAAGTGCTCAAATTTTCGCTCGGCTTCGGGCCTACGGTCGTCGGGAAGACTTATGGGGAGACCGAGTATGTGATTTCCGCTGTCCCGCTCGGCGGATATGTAAAGATGCTCGGCGAGGAGCCGGGTGAGGAGCTTCCGGAGACCGATAAGAAAAAGGCCTTTAATTTCCAGCCGGTATGGAAGAGATTAACGATCGTCTTTGCCGGGCCTCTGTTCAATCTATTGTTTGCCGCGGTCGTCTTCTTTTTCATCTTTGTGAACGGTGTGCCTTATCTGCTGCCGGTGGTCGGGGAGGTGACCGCAGACTCTCCCGCATACAAGATGGGGCTGAAAAAGGGCGACCGGATAGAGGAGATCAACGGCAGTCCCATCAAGAGGTGGGACGACATGACGGCTATGATCCATACCAGCGCGGGGAAACCGCTGAAGATGAAGATCGGGAGGGGTTCGTCCACATTCGATATTGTCATCACCCCGGAGAAGAAGGCGGTGAAAGACATTTTCGGACAAAGCAGTGAAGTGGGGTTGATCGGGATCGCGCCGACCGGCGAGACCGGCGTGCAGAAAGTAAACGTGCCGAAATCCCTGGTGCTTGCGGTCGAAAGGACATGGGAGCTCTCGGCGCTGACGATCCTGTTCATCGTGAAATTGATTCAGCATATCATCCCTGCCGACACGATCGGCGGTCCGATCATGATATTCCAGATGGCCGGGAAACAGGCTTCTCAGGGAGCGATGAATTATTTCACCTTCATGGCCGTGATCAGCATAAACCTCGGTGTCCTGAACATCCTGCCGATACCTTTGCTTGACGGGGGGCACCTGATGTTCCTCGGGATCGAGTGTCTGAGAGGGAAACCACTCAGCGAAAAGGTTCTTGCGGTCGCCCAGCGCGTCGGGCTTGCCCTGTTGGTCACGCTTATGGTCTTCGCGCTCTACAACGATATCCTGCGGCTCATTACCGGTAAGATGCTCCCCTGATGAAGCATCTTTATAAAGTGAGGATTTACTACGAAGACACCGACTGCGGGGGTGTCGTGTACTATGCGAATTATCTCAGATATTTTGAACGGGCGCGGACGGAACTGCTCGAGGCCGAGGGGATAAGCATGAAAGGGCTTATGGAAGAGGGAAGGCTTTTTGTCGTTGCCGAGGCGTTTATTAAATATCTCTCGCCCGGGAGATACGGAGACGTGCTCGTCATCGAAACCTCTGTCGACAAACTGGGACCTGCTTCGATCGTCTTCGGGCATAGGGTGGTAAAGGAGAGCACGGGCGAACGTCTTGTCGATGGAACGGTGAAACTGGGCTGTGTCGGCCGGAATCTGAGGCCTCTGAGATTGCGCGGCGACGTTATTGCGTCTCTTGCACATTACAGTCCGGCCGCTGGCGACGACCGGGAATGAAACCGGCTTCTTTGAAACGCCAAATCTCCTCCGGCGGGGTCATCTACCGGAAGACAGAGGACGTTGTCGAAGTCGCGCTCGTCTCTGTGCGGGGCGGCAGATTCTGGTGCCTGCCGAAGGGAATTGTGGACAAGGGCGAAACGCCGGAACTTACCGCCGTGCGCGAAGTGAGGGAGGAGTCGGGCCTCTCAGGCAGGATCGTGGACAAACTGGGGGACATCACCTACTGGTATTACATACGCGGTGAAAATTCGAAATGCAGAAAGACGGTGTATTTCTATCTTATGGAATATATAGGCGGCAACACCTCCCAGCATGACTTCGAGGTGGACGAGGCCGTATGGTATCCGATAGACGAGGCGCTCCCAAAGGTCAGTTTCAGGGGTGACAGGGCGATCCTGGAAAAGGCTGTGTCGAAATTACGCGAGATGGATGTGATCGCGTGAGAAAGCTTTGTTCGAGAAAGGACCTGATCGCCGTCTGCCGGAGGCTGCAGAGCGAGGGGAAGAAGATTGTCTTTACGAACGGCTGCTTCGACATTCTCCACAAGGGCCACGTCAGATATCTGCGACAGGCGAAGAGGATGGGGGATGTGTTGGTTGTCGGCGTCAATTCCGACCGTTCCGTCTCCCGCTTAAAGCCGGGAAGACCGGTCAACCTGGAACGGGACCGGGCGGAGGTACTGGAAGCGCTCTGCGTGGTCGATTATGTGACGATCTTCGATGAAAAGACGCCCTACCGTTTGATCAAATCCCTGAAGCCTGATGTGCTGGTCAAGGGCGGGGACTGGAAGAAAGAAGATATTGTCGGATCCGATATCGCGAAGGAGACGCACAGTCTTCCCTATGTGAAGGGCGCTTCGACAACCCGAATCATCGAAAAGATAATCAGTGCCCATCAATAATCCTTGAATATCGCGTCCTTAATTAGAGACCGCTTCCGCCTCTCATTGACCGGGACCTGTCGCATCTTCAATCTTACCGGTTCGGCGGCTGCTCTTTTCCTTGCCGTCCAGGAAAACCCCTTTGCGGCGGTCGAAAATGACGAATCCTCTGCCCGTGCGCTCATGAAGGACATCCTTTTTTACAGGACCCTGATCGGATCAGACGGGCCTGTCTTTTTTCTCCCCGACCCTGACGGTCCTGATGCCTCAGGTGCCAGGACTGACATCATGTATCGCATGAGAAGATCTGATTCCATTACGACATCCTCGAAAAACCTGTATTCGACATTATGGGACGGAGGGTCCCTCGCGGAGAATATGCTGCTCTTGAAAAAAGGAGCGCTCAGAGACCGGTCGGCCCTGGAAGAGACGCTGGTCCGCTTCGGCTACAGCCGGGAGGCGATGGTCGCGGAAAAGGGTGAGTACAGCAGGAGGGAGTGGATTATCGACGTCTTTCCTTCGACTTACGGCGACCCGATGAGGGTTGAGTTTTTCGGGGACGAGATAGAAAGAATCAGGACCTTCGAGATAGAGACACAAAGGTCGACTGCCGATATCGAGGAATTTATTTTGCTGCCGGCCCGGGAGTCCGACGAGGTGAAGGGCCTGAGCGAAGTGATGACGGGGAAAAAGTTCTTTTGTCTCTACCCGGCTCCGGAGCGTGACGGATTTCCGGAAGACACGGTATATCTTTCGCGGTACTCGTTCGGGACCGGCGGAACTGGTTCCGGTGACGCAGAAGAGGCAGCGGAGCAAAAGGAATTATCGTCAATCCCGCAGGTCGATGCAGGAATGCTCTCGATCAAGGGGCTTGGCATCCTGCCGAACGAACGAAAAGGCCTTGACGCCCTGTCCGGCAACATCGGCGGACTTTCTGCGGGCAACAAAGTGCTGATCGTCGCATCGTCACCGGGACAGTCCGAGCGCCTCCGGGACCTCTTCAGGGAAAGGGACATGATCGTCCCGGTGATCGACGTTGGGGAGGTGAGCGGATACGGAGGCAGCGTCGCCATAATCGTTGGGAAGCTGTCTTCCGGTCTTTTCATGCAGGGGCTCGCCATTTTGACCGAAAAAGAGCTTTTCGGCGAGAGACCCGTCTTCCGGCCGATAAAAAAGTCGAAGATCACGAATCTGCTCGTTTCGCTCGATGATATCTCTCCCGGGGACTTTGTTGTCCACAGAGACCACGGTGTCGGCAGGTTCTCCGGCGTCGTTATGCAGACCATCGGCGGCAGCGCACTGGAGATGATGCTCATTGAATACGAAGACGGCCGGCTCTATATCCCGGTGCAGTCTATCGAGAAGATCTCGAAATACCGTTCGGAAGAAGGCGTTACCCCGAAGATCGACAGGCTGGGGGGGAAGACGTGGCAAAAAAAGAAGGAGCGTGCAAGAAAAAGGATCCATGAAATGGCTGCGAAACTTCTTGCGCTCTATGCGGACAGGCGTGTCGCCCGGGGCTACACGTTCACGCCCGATACAGACCTGCACAGGGAGTTCGACAGTTTTTTCGCCTACGAGGAGACACCCGACCAGTTGAAGGCGATCGAAGAGATCAAAAAGGACATGGAATCGGAGATGCCGATGGACAGGCTTCTCTGCGGGGATGTCGGATATGGCAAGACCGAGGTGGCGATGCGTGCGGCATTCAAAGCGGTTTACGACAACAGGCAGGTGGCGGTGCTCGTGCCGACGACGATCCTTGCGGAGCAGCACTACAGGACATTCGGGGAACGTTTCTCGGGCTTCCCGGTCACGATCGACTTCATCAGCAGGTTCAAGTCCCGGAAAGAGATCGAACAGACCCTGAAGCGTGCGGCAAAGGGAGAGAACGATGTCGTCATCGGCACACACGGGCTTCTCTCCAGGAAGGCCGAATTCAGCCGGCTCGGGCTGCTAGTCATCGATGAAGAGCACCGGTTCGGGGTCGGACAGAAGGAGAAGATAAAAGAGATGCGCAGGAACATCGATGTCCTTACGCTTACCGCAACGCCCATCCCCCGGACCCTGCACATGGCACTCTCGGGGATACGGAACATAAGCGTGATCGAGACGCCGCCCGAAGAAAGGCTCTCGGTGAAAAGTGTGGTCAGCGTTTTTCACGACGATCTCATCAGACAGGCGATCGACGCCGAATTGCAGCGAAACGGTCAGGTCTTTTTCGTGCACAACAGAATATCCGACATCCATAAGATAGCACGCCGGGTCCAGGAACTTGTCCCGGAGGCGGCCGTCGGCGTGGCCCATGGACAGATGCCGGAAAAGGAACTCGAAAGCGTCATGCACAGATTTTTTGCCGGAGAAATAAACGTCCTCGTTTCTACTGCGATCATAGGATCGGGGCTCGACATTCCCCGGGCGAACACGATCATCATCAACAGGGCCGACAAGATGGGGCTGGCCGATCTCTACCAACTGAGGGGGCGGGTGGGGAGGTCGAGTCTGAAGGGGTATGCCTATTTCCTTGCGCCGCCTGAACCGGTCCTTACCGAAGAGGCGAGAAAGCGGCTCCAGGCGGTTCAGGAGATGAGTTACCTTGGCGCGGGCTTCAGGCTCGCGCTGAAAGACCTCGAAATCAGGGGTGTCGGGGAGATATTCGGGGCGGAGCAGTCGGGACATATCAATGAGATCGGGTTCGAACTCTATATCGAGATGCTCGAAAAAGCGGTCGCCGAACTGAAAGGAGCGGAGATAAAGGAGGAGGCGGAGCCGGTGATCGAACTGAAGGCATCAGCCTTCATCCCCGAAGAATACATCGGGGAAGTGACCTTGCGGCTCAGCTTTTACCGCAGGATCGCCTCGTTGAAGACCCAAAAAGAGATCACGGATTTTGAGAGCGAACTGGCGGACAGGTTCGGGGCGCTTCCCGGGGAAGTCGGCAACCTCCTCAGGATCATGGGACTGAAGATACTCGCAAAAAGACTATCGATCACCAGGATCCAGGAACTCAGGGGAAAGGTGCGCGTCGTGTTTTCGTCCGATACGCCCTTGCAGCCTGCCCATATCTTCGACCTTCAGAAAAAAAGGAAGAAGGCAATAAAGTTTTTCCCTGACGGCTTTGAACTCGAACTCAAGGGTGCAGGATGGGAGAGGGTATACGAGGAAGTTCGCAGCGGATTGGAAGAACTTGCCGAAAAGGCGGCAGAAAGAGATTCATAAGGGACACCGAGCAGGACTTCAGAAGTCCCCGGCCGGGTTGATCCTGCGGGTTGCATCCCCTATCCGGTCAACGTTCCCCATGACGATGAGTACGTGACCCTCTCCCAGCACGGTCGCACGAGAAGGATTAAATGTATACGCATCACCCGTTCCCCCTTTCAGGGCCACGATCGACATGTCCTCCATCTCATGAAGCCCGGTTTCGGAGAGGACCTTTCCCGCAAAGGGAGAATGCGGTTCTATCACGATCTCTTCAACCCGCACTGTCTTGTCCCGCGCCCGCAGCATGATGTCCAGGAAGTTTACCACCGAAGGCCGCACCATCTCGGACACCATCCTCAATCCGCCGATAAAGTCCGGCATCACGACCCCGTCGGCCCCGACCATCCGTATCTTCTGCTCGGACTCTTCCTCGACCGCTTTTGAGATGACCCTGAGGGCGGGGTTTAATCTTTTCGCCGTGATCACGACGAAAAGATTTTCGGCATCGGAATGAAGCGCAGTAACGAGGCCCTTTGCCTTCGCAATGCCGGCCTTGAGCAATATCCCATCGTGAGTAGCATCTCCTTCTATATAAAGGGTGCCCTGCTCCGAAAGGCGACGGACCTTCTCGCGATCTTTCTCTATTACGACAAAGGGTTTTTTTGTCTTGACGAGTTCCTCGATCGCGTACCTGCCGGTAAGGTCTGCGCCGCAGACGATGTAATGACGGTCCAGAAGCGCTATCCTGTTGTTCATTTTTCTCCTCCTGAGAACGTCGGTCAATTCGCCTTCCACTATAAAGGCGGTCAGGATAGAAACCGCATAAATCAAGATCCCTGAGCCGCAAAGAATGAGAAATACGGTGAATATCCGCGCCTTGTCCGACAGTGGATGGACTTCCATAAAGCCCACGGAGGAGATGGTGATCACCGTCATATACAATGCATCGAGCGGCGGCCATCCCTCCATGATTACATAACCGCCTGTCCCCGCCGCGACGACTGCGGCGAGAGCGGCAAATATCCAGATCAGCCTCTCTTTCAGCATGGAATGAGTTTAGTAATAATAACCCAACGTGTGTGCATGCGACAAGCGGGGACTGGGAAAAAGGAAAGGAGTGCCCCGGGTCAGCCTGGAGTGAATACCGTTATATATCCGGCATCGGCAAGGAGCGCATCGCCGGATGTGTTCAGCATGTCCACGAAGGCCTCCGCCACATAAGGATCGAATTGAGTCCCGGCGTTTGCCATGAGTTCCTCTTTGACCGAACGGAGAGACAAGGCCCTCCTGTATGGCCGGTCGGTCATCATCGCGTCGAAGGTATCGACTACCGAGAGGATCTTCGACTTCAGGGATATCTCGTCTCCCCTCAAGCCATAGGGATAGCCGTTGCCGTCGTAGCGTTCATGGTGCTGAATGATCGTTTTTCTGACACCCTCAAGTGTTTCAATCGGGCCGAGAATTTCGTCTCCGATGAGGGGATGGGTCTTGATCAGACTGTATTCCTTCGACGTGAGCTTGCCTTGCTTCTGAAGAATGAAATTGTCGATGCCGATCTTGCCTATATCGTGCAGTATCGAGGCATGCTCCAGGAGTTCCAGTTCCTTGAAGTCGAGGCCGATGTATTTGCCGAGTTCTACGGAGAGCATCCTGACCCTTTCGGAATGGCCTTTGGTAAACCTGTCGCTCGCCTCGAGGGCGTTGACGAGGGACTGGATCGTCGCGAAATAGTTTGTCTTTACGCTCTCATACAACCACGCGTTTTCGATCGCGACCATCGCCTGGTTCGAAAGGGTCGTGAGCAACTCGATCTCGTCTTCCGTGAACGAGCCGCAGTTCTTACCGTTTTCGAGCATCATCGCCCCGATAATCTGTCCTTTCATCCTGAGCGGTACGCCTATCTTCTGGCCGCATGCAGGGACGCCGGCGTCATCGTCAAACTGGTAGGAAATTATCACCGGCTTGCCGTGGGAAAAGATGTCATTGAATTCCCTGTTCATGTCGAGCGAGAAATCCTGAACGCTTTCGAGCCCCGCTCCCCTTTTGTACTGGATGGTTGTGGCCGGTTTATGGGAGTTGCGAAGATGCAGGGTGACGCTTTCGGCCCTGAGCAGGTCCGCCGTAGTCTGGATGATGATCCTCATGAGCTCGTTGGTTTCTATAATGGAAGAGAGGATCCTCCCGATCTCGTTGATTTTTTTCAGCCGTTCTACCGCTTTTTCGAGCTCAATGTTCTTGTTCTTCACCTCCCGCGAAAGCGAGGTGATCGCCTTATTGGCGGTCTCGAGTTCCTTCAGTTTGAATTCCAGCCGGCCGTTGAGGTTTTCGAGTTTAGACTTGTGCTCAAGATCCAACCTGATCTTCGAAAGCTCGCGTTCTTTCGTGATATTTTTCTTGTAGAGGTTGTTTATCTCCTGGATCATTTTGTTGAAGGACGAGCCGATGATGCCGAGCTCATCGTTACTGTTGATCTTCACAGTTGTCTGCCAGTTGCCTGCCTCGACGTTATTTATTGCCGACAGCAGATTCTTCAACGGGTTCATGACGAGATGAGAAAACAGCATGCTGAGAATGACCGAAACGAGAAGGACGATCGCAAGGCCGGAGAAGACAAGAAGCCGTCTGATAGAGAGAAATGTCGAGACATTCCGGGAAATGTCGTGCTTGATCTGGATAAAGCCGACAATCCCGTTGCGGCTGTCATGACAGCGGAAGCACTCAGGCCTGTTCTTTATCCCATGAAAGTAGTTGATAGTTGTCTCATTCACAAGCCTCGGCTTCTCGCCGCCGCCGAAATAGCTCTTGAGAAAATCCGCGGACCGTGAGCCAATCTCGACGTCCTTTGTCGACTTCAGGACCGTGCCGTCAGGAGAAAGTATCCTCAGGCTCAGAATTTCCCTGCTTTTCCCTATACTTTCGAGGATCCTCTGCACCTCGGCGGTCTTGCCCTCCTTCATTGCGCTGTCGATCGTCCTTTCGATGACGTCGCACAGGATTTCCGTGTCTTGGAGCTTTGACGCAATCATCCTGTCATTCTGCATCTTCATGAGCACGGCCGTAGTCGTGCCTACGGTGAGTATGATGGTAAGGGCGATGATAGCAATTATCTTCGTTTTTATGATCATGACGAAAATATTCCGTATAGTACTCAGCAAATTCTATGCCTCGTCTTAAGACAGGAAGGAAAAAAATGGTTTATCTCGCTGTGGTAAACCTCTTGATTTTAAAAGGTAATTATTTAGCTCTGACAACCAGCCCCGTGAAACAAAATCAATTAATTCGGACCTGATATGTTAACAGGAACTTTAAGTTTGTTTTTTCACCCATAGTGCTTGAAAACTCTCAGTTGCCGTAACGTGGGGAAAGCGATTATTCCGGAGGTATTTATAGTAAAATAACGGCATGGCAAAACCGGTAGTAGTCATAGTCGGCAGGCCGAATGTCGGGAAATCCACATTATTTAATCGCATTACGGGCAGCCACGCGGCGATTGTGGAGGACATCCCCGGCGTTACCAGGGACAGGAATTATCTGGATGCAAGGTGGGAAGACAAGGTGTTTATGGTTGTTGACACCGGCGGCTTTTATCCTGATCCTCCGGAAGATATCTTCGCGCAGGCAAAAGAACAGGCAATATTTGCCATAGAGGAAGGGGACATCATTGTCCACCTCCTTGACGGGAAGGACGGCCTTACGCCTGCGGACATGGAACTGGCCAGGCTCCTGCGTGCCTCCGGCAAGAAGATCCTCTGGGCGGTGAACAAGATAGACGCTCCTTCGAGAGATGAAAGGCTTTACGATTTCTATGAAATAGGGACCGAAGACCTCTGGCCTGTCTCCGCGGCAACCGGACACGGGTACGAGGAGTTCATGGTGAGACTGGCCTCCATGCTGCCCGAGTACCGTACGGAGACTGTGGAGTATCCCAGGATTGCTGTGGTAGGAAGGCCTAATGTAGGAAAGTCCACTCTGGTAAATGCGTTGCTCGGGAAAAAAAGGATGCTGGTCAGTCCGGTAGCGGGGACGACAAGGGATTCTGTGGACAGCCTCTGCACATACCATGGGAAGAAATATCTGCTGATCGATACGGCGGGACTGCGCAAAAAGGGAAAGATCGGATATTCGATAGAACGGTTCGCGATGGTCAGGGCGATACGGAGTATAGAACGCTGCGACGTGGCCCTCGTCGTCCTTGATGCGTCCGCAGGGATTACCGAACAGGACGTGAAGATCGCGGGGATCGTGAAGGAATACGGAAAAGGCGCGGTGTTTCTCTTGAACAAGTGGGACCTTATCGACGAGCCGGAGGACGTATTCAAGCGCATAATCCCGGAGCTCGAACGAAAGATCTGGTTTTCGCAATACGGACCGGTGATCACGATATCGGGAGTCGCCAGAAAGCGGATCACCAAGGTCTTCCCGGTGATCGACCACATAATAGACGAGAGGAAGAAAAGGATACCCACCGGCGAGCTCAACAGGTTCTTCCGTGAAGTCCTCGCCCGGGCGCAGCTTCCGCTTTACCGGGGCAGGGCGGTGAAGCTCTACTATATGACCCAGGTCAGGGAAGAGCCCCCGGGGTTCGTCGTCTTCGCAAATTATCCGGCTGCGGTGAAGGAGCAGTACCTGCGATTTATCGAGAAGGGACTGAGGGAGAATTTTTCCTTCGAGGGCACGCCGGTGAATATATATGTGCGGGCAAGAAGAAGAGAAAAGACGCCTTGAAAGTTCCGAAGGTGCTGGGCAGGAGTGTGGTCGATTTTTTCAGGGACGATGGACTGATGCTGGCCGGCTCCCTCTCATACTTCACGGTAATGGCACTGCTCCCTTTCTGCATGTTTCTGATCACCCTTTTCGGTTATTCCCTCGGCCATTACCCGGAATTCTACCGGTTTGTGCTGGAAAAGTTGGTCCATTCTTTCCCGTCTGCTACGGGCGAGATATCACAGCAGATCATGAAGCTGATCTCTTATCGGGGAAGGGGGACGTGGGGACTCATCCTGTACGGCCTTCTCTCCTATCAGGTGTTTGCCTCTCTCGAGATGTCCCTTAACGCGGTCTTCAGAGTAAAGAAGAAGCGGCATATGTTTTTTTCGTTACTCGTCTCCTTTGTCGTGGTGACATGTGTCATCGTCCTCCTGCTCCTCTCGTTTGCTGCCGCGTCGGTCATGCCGCTGTTGAACGCCTTCAAGCCGTACCTCCCGGGCGTGAGAATAGGGAAGCTGACCGTTTTTCTCATACAATTTGTAATCCCCTTCCTTCTGGTGCTGGTCACTGTGGCGATGCTATACAGAATACTGCCCAACGCGCGGGTGCGCACGTCCAGCGCCTTCAGCGGCGGACTTTTTACCGCCCTTTTTCTCGAGATTGCCAAGCATTTATTTACATGGTATGTCGTATCGGTCGTGCATCTCGGCAGGGTCTACGGCTCACTGACCGCGTTCATTATTTTTCTGCTCTGGATGTTCTATTCGGCCTGTATCTTTCTGGTAGGCGCCGAAATAGTACGCAACCTGAACGTACCAAAAAGAATTCGGGGAGGCATATGATCGAGCTCATCGGGAAGGTCGTCGAAGTGGGCACCTCAGAAACGGTCTATACCGGCAAACTCATCGAGGTCAATGAGGAGGACGTTTACCTGGAGTCCGAAAGCGGCTGGATAGTGGTGCCTGTCGAAAAGGTCGGCTTTATAAGGGAAAAAGAAGAATAGGTTATTCCCTCCTCTCATGGCGCTCCATCAGCGCGAACATAACGACCGCGATCACCCGGAGCGCTGCCAGCACGGTCCAACGGTGATCATGGTTTTGCTGCCGGCCTTGCCGCCAGGGGAGAAAAAGAGTGACAACCTGCAGGTCAAGCTGGTATATTCATTGAGAAATTATGATAGCGATAGCCCTTCAGTCCGGCAGCAGCGGCAACTGTATTTACGTCGAAACAGGGGGAGTGAAACTACTCTTCGATGCCGGTATTTGCGGAATTGCCGCTGAGCGGAGGCTTGCCGCCTATGGTCGGGATATCAGGGAGGTGAGCGCCGTGATCATTTCCCACGACCACTCCGACCACGCGAGGCATGCCGGCGTATATCAGCGCAAATATGGTCTTCCGTTGTACTTCACCGAAAGGACGCTTGACGCATCAGAGAAAAGGTGTGGCCTCGGCAGGCTGCACGATGTGAGGCTTTTCCGTGCGGGTGATGAACTGTCATTCGGCGGGGTGAAGGTGCGTACGGTTTCGACGCCCCACGACGGTGAGGACGGTGCTGTATTTGTGGTCGGCTCGGGGGCGAAGAGGCTCGGTATCATGACCGACCTGGGACATGTCTTTGATGGTCTTACCGCTGAAATCGCCTCTCTGGACGCGGTCTTCATCGAAAGCAATTATGATCCCGGGATGCTCAAGTCCGGCCCTTACCCTGCCTTTCTGAAGCGGCGCATACAAGGCCCGCGCGGCCATATCTCGAACAGTGAAGCGGCTGAACTGCTCCTGGCGGGCAGATATCTGAGATGGGCGTGTCTGTCGCATCTTTCCGGGGAAAATAATGATCCTGCAGTGGCGCTGAGAACGCACCGGGAGGTGCTTGGCGAGTCGATCGCCCTTTACACTGCCAGCAGGCAGGCCCCGACCGGCATGTTTCGCCTCTGATTTTCGCCGGCCGAACGCCTGTCACCTTTCACATCCTTACCTGGCTGAAGATAATTTCATCATTTTTTCATTCTTTTTTAATCTGGTGTTGGTAAAATGCAACTAATAATGAAAGTCAGAACAAAAGAGAGACTGCGGGATTTTTTCGGAGGGATTGTGCAGCCGGATATTCCCGCGAAGAATGAAACGGGGTTTTATGTCCCCGCCGGACAGGAGTGGGACGACACCTTCAACACCATAACTGACATGATTACCGTCCATGACAAGGATTTCAACATCATTTATGCAAATAAAAGCGCAGAGACAATGCTGGGGCTGCCCCCTCTCAACCTCTCGAAGGTGAAGTGTTTCGAATATTACCACGGAGGTGAATGCCCTCCTGAAGGGTGTCCCAGTTGTACCTGTCTGCGGACCGGCAAGAGCGCTTCAGTCGAGATGTTCGAACCGCACCTTAAAATGTATATTGAGATCCAGGCGATCCCGCGGTTCGACCGTCACGGCGAGATCTTAGGGGTGATCCATGTCGTAAGGGACATTACGAAGCGAAAACTGATTGAAGAAGAGCTCGACATACACCGTAACCATCTTGAGTGGCTCGTAAGGGAGCGGACGGCCGAAATCTCTGCGGTGAACGAGCGGCTCCAGAGAGAGGTTACCGAACGAAAGCGCGCCGAAATGGAAAAAGAATGGCTTATCAGGGAACTTGAGGATGCCCTCTCGAATCTCAGGACGCTGAGCGGGCTCCTGCCCATCTGCGCCTGGTGCAAAAAGATCCGCGACGACGGGGGATACTGGAAACAGGTCGATGCATATATTACGGAGCATTCGAATGCTGAGTTTACCCACGGCATCTGCCCGGACTGTGCGGAGAAGCTCAAAGAGGATGTGAATCTGCCGAAGGGGTAGTGGGCCTGCTGTTTCCGCCGCGCCTCCGCAGCTACCCGTATCGCGTTGGTCCCGTCAGCGGTTGTGCGTGATCATTTCAGAGTCGACCAGAGGCAGTCGTCGCCGAAGTCCTCTATTCCCGAATAGTCGACGCATGCCTTGGGTCTCTTTTCGTAGATGTCGCATCCCTCGGGTGTAAGATGAGGACAGGTATGCTTAAGGGAAAGGATAAGCGCATCTTCCTCCAGTTTCGTGACATCAAATCCGCGGGCCGTGTAAAAGTCTACCACGGTGTTCGTCGGGCAACTGTAGAGAATCGGATGGGTGTAAATGAAGATCTCTTTACAGCACTTCTGGCAGGAGATGCACAAACGCTCTTTTTCGCTCAGCTCTTTGGCCTTCATCGGTCACTCGCTCCAAAACAGCTCATACACGATCTCCCACTGACCTTCGCCCATGTGCTGCTTCCCGAGTTCTTTCAGCGTCAGGTTCTTCCCTCCCGACATCTCTATTGCCTTTTTCGAATAACCGAGACAGGCCGGAGGGAGCCAGTCGAGGAAGATCTCCGGGAGCAGAAATTTCAGCACAGCGCGGCCTTTCTCTGCAACGGGCACCTCGACTTTGCCGGTATTGAAGAAATTGTCCCAGAGCTTCGGGTAATTCTTTATCACGAAGGATGGGTTTGCAAAACGGAAGAAAATTTTATATACCTTGTTCAGGCTTTGATCGGCGATATACTCATAGATCCTCGCAAGCTCGTCATTTCTTACCGTGCCCAACTCTTTCGAAAGAGAGGCGATCATCGCCTTGAAGGCGGAAAAAGGATAGCTTCGGGTGACGAGGATACCTTCCGACCAGACGTACTGATCCCCCTTCGACAGTGAATGCATTACCTTCTCCCACTTTTCTGCCCCGTAGTTTACCTCGATGAACCGCTTTGCATAGAGGAAATTCACGCCCTTTGCCAGCACATCCGCCATATGTTTCTCTCCGGGTGAATATTATTTATGATTTATTATAGAAATCATCGGTGGAATTAATCCAGTGAAGCGCAGGAAGTTGCGGACTGAAATCCCGTGGAATGAACGCCGAGGGACAGAACGCGTGGGGAGGTGCCGGCTATGCACTCTTTTTTCCTTTACTTCCTTTCCGATTTTTCTATAAAATTGTGCAGAGGATCGGGACGCGGGGATTATACATTCAGGCCCAATCCGAACTTCAATTTTCTTATTTTGTTTTGTGCGACAGGTCATGCTTTTCATCCAGGTTCTGCAGCTTCGCGCTGCATGAAAACGGCGGCAGCCTGCGCGAAAAAGGGTGCCGGGCAACACATTATTGTCCCCTCTCCCCTGGAGGGAGAGGGCAAGGGTGAGGGGGAAAATCAGCCGTCGAGAGGGCTTTTCACTCCGAGAACATTTTTCTTTGCAACATGGGTATAAATCATAGTAGTTTGAAGGTCTTCGTGCCCGAGCAACTCCTGGACTGTTCTTATGTCATATCCCTTCTCGAGAAGGTGGGTGGCAAAGCTGTGGCGGAGAGTATGCACAGATGCCTGTTTGCTGATGCCTGCTTTGAATGCGGCATCTTTGAACGCCCTTTGCAAGGGAAGGGATGCATATAATGTCTGCGCACAGTATGCGTATGGCGGTTGTTTGTAAGGACGAATTGATCCCCCTCTTAAGGTAAGAGGGGGTCAGGGGGAGTTATGAAATTCATAAGGAACGATCCTGCGCTAAAGCAACGGAGATGGACGCTGAGAAACGATCAAACGGACGCGGAAAAGACTTTCTGGTCGCTCATACGGAATCGTCGATTTTATGGGATGAAATTTTTCCGTCAGTATAGTGCAGGCCCTTATATTTTAGACTTTTACTGCCCGGGATTAAAGCTTGCCATAGAATTGGATGGTGGACAGCACTTACACGATGATAACCGGCAGTATGATGCTGCTCGATCCCTGTATCTTAAAACACTGGGGATTGAAGTCATGCGCGTGTGGAATCATGAGGTCCTACTGAACAGTGAGGGTGTTTTGTCGCGATTAGCCGAAAGGATAAATCTCCTAGCCCTTAGAGAATCATAACTCCCCCTTGCCCCCTCTTATCTTAAGAGGGGGGGGGAAGGCGGTGTCAGAGGGCGTTATCTGCGCTACCTGCCAGTCCTCACGGGTCTTTGAGATATGGTGCAGATAGCTCTCAATCCGCTCTGACGACAAGAGGCAACTGTCCGGCTGTTCGAAGAAGGAATAACAGTGGGAAACCCATTTCAGATAGTACGGCACATATTTGTCCTGGATATACGCCTTGCTGCTGAGATAGTCCCCAAACCCCTCCATAAAAGACCCCCGATAAAATTATTTGAAATTATGCCGATTCCACATTACCCCCAGAATTAAAACTATTATATAGAACCCGGTTCCACATATCAATAGAATGTTATCAAAATGCGTTGACAGCCCTGACCCGGAAGACTAATATAGCAGAAACGATAGAAGAAACATAAAAAAGAATGTTATGAGTCAAATAGATAAAAATAAATATGAATACTGATCGCACGCGGCAAATAGTCTATGCCTTATGTCTCGGGGGATTAATACTGCATCTGAAAACGGCATTTTGGGAATCTTCAGAACCTTTTGATAGTTTTTCACTAAAGCTGTTACTCTTGAGTCTCACACCATATGTAATTATAATCTTATTCAGAAAGGCATCTTATGGTGCTCTTTGCGCGGCCATCGTGGTTTTTCTTTTTGACCTTTTCATGCATTTGGAGGCATTTGTCTGGCCAAGTTCATCAACAGCCGCACTCGGCCTATTATTCATGCCCATCTGGAATTTGGTCTTTTTTCTTCCTTTATCATTTTTGGCAGGTTATTTTATTGAAGAAAGAATTAAAAAGCGGAATAGGCAAAATACTCATAATCGGGTAGCCGGGGGTAGTTAACCCCCAGCCCCCACAACACCCCGCATGCGGGTCCGCACGGGGCGTTTCGCGGAATCATCGGGTCCCGATGGCTATCGGGAATGGTGGATCCTGATCCACAGTGTTCGCATAGAAATAAGTCCCTGTTTTTCAAGATGCTCATTCGATAACCCGCAATTCGTTGATAGGGTTTTCGCAAGATGCCAAAAGCCTTTCCTGCTCAACCCTGTGAGAATAGCGTGATATCTCGGAGCACCGAGTTTGATCAATTCGCCGATGCGTTTCTTCGGCTTGCGCCACTGTTTCCAATAGCACATACGAATACGCCGCCTGAGCCAATGATCCGTTGCGACGGAATCGTTGTACTTCAAGGCGATACCGAAGTAGTTCATCCAACCCTGAAGATAGGCACGGATTTCTTCATACCTTATCGAGATCGTCCAGAAGGATATTACTGAGGAATGGCGAAAGAGGGCCACCCTGAGGCGCGCCCTCGGACGTTCGTTGGAGTCTTCCATCGACGACCACACCGGCCCGGAGGTATTTACCTATCAGGCTGAGGATACCCTTGTCCCTGATTCGCCGGGCGTACACAATTAAATCCACTGGACAGCGAATAGCCTCGGCGGTGAATTCAATTGTGGTTGTCGCTGCCAGTGATTTTTTCGTTAAGCTCAGATGAATAAAAGAAGATAAAATATGCGGCCAAAGCTGATCATTGCGTTGATAATCGGCACCATCATTTTTGGGGTCCTCCTTATTATCGCAGGACTGAATCCTCTTATTGCTTTAATTGGCGGCGGCGTTGTTTGGTTTATGATTTATTTCATGTGGTCGCCGCCTTCAAAACACAAAGAATTTACTGATGCCGACAGACTTAAAGCAACGACAAGGGCAATGGGCGGCAGTGGCCCGCCGGAGTTGTGGATACCTCCAATGCCTGGAATAAAACATAAAAAACATCATAAAAGGAAAGACAGAGAATAAAGGATAAAGACAAATGTCATTGTGGTGGTATAAACGAGATAAGAGCGGAAACAAAATATTATGGCAAATAGATTATGACCCCATGATTATCATGGTTGTTATTGGATTGCTTGCCGCCATAATCGGGCCGAGTCTTTTCCGAAATCCATCGATTATAATAGAGTTCCCTTTTGTACTTCTTGCTGTTGGACTTGCTTGCCTGATAATCTCGAAAATCTCGCTATACAGGAAAGGCATCTGGTGTTCATTCGGCCCTGGCTTTATGACAAAAGGCTACGCCAAGCTTTACAAGGTAGGTTATCTGCTGCTTGGGGTCGGCACATTGGTCCTCCTCGCCTTGTTTAGCGCAATGCGAAGAACTTGACACGATGCTGCGTGGATCAAGACAAGCGGTCCCGTCTATCCACCGAACTTAGAATAATGATAAAATAGCGTATGCAATTCGAATGGGACAGGGAAAAGGCAAAAAAGAACCTCAAGAAGCATAGGGTGTCTTTTGATGAAGCTGTAACGGTCTTCTATGATCCATTATCGGCAACTTTTGATGACCCCGACCACTCAGATGATGAGCAGAGATTAATAACCATCGGCTACTCCTCCCACCATAGACGGCTGCTTGTGGTAGCACATACGGAGAGAGGGAAAACAATACGCATAATCAGCGCGCGGTCTGCAACCGCGCATGAAAGGAAACGACATGAAGACAAAAACAAGAAAGGCTGAAGAAGAATTACGACCCGAATATGTTTTTGATTATTCAAAAGCTGTGCGCGGAAAATATTACAAACGCATTTTATCTGAAGGGGCTAACGTCGTTATACTTGAGCCGGATATAGCCAAGGCATTTGTAGATTCAGCCGCTGTCAACGATGCACTGAGATCTTTACTTAATCTGACGAAAACGACACAGCGCTTAACAAAAAAATCCAGCGGACGCGGAATAGCCGCTCATTGATTTGCCAAAGGTTAGTTTCCCCGCCGCTGATTTAGGTCATTCTCCCGCTCGCTTCGCTCGCGGAAGAATGAGGCAGTTGAGCCGTGAACTCCTGCTGCTCGCTGCGCTCGCAGGAGAACCAGGAGTTCGAAACCGACCGCTTCGCGGCGGCTCAACTGCCTCATTATGTCCAGCTATTCGGATTAGCCAACCGCGCCTGACGCCTTGCCAGTCCTTTCGGGCAGTGCGGAAACGCAGCGGTTTATCGTTGAAGCCGAAGACCTACTGATCGAAGCGCTGGAGGCAGCGCGGCCGCGCGAAGCCGACGCGTCGCGAAGGGGGCGGAAATGACTGAAGCAGAGGTGCGCGATCGTTACCACGACGCGCTCAAGGAGGCGGCTCGCCGCCTCAAGGAGCTTTCCGTGTTTTGCGGTCGGGATCCCGCCTTTAGTGGACTGAGTGGCTGGGTGTTCGAGAAGACCATTCAAAAGTGCATCCGTGACTCACTCACGTCGTGCGGTGCTGCTCTGGCAATCGATGAGCAGTTCCCGCTGGGCGGCCGAAAAGCAGACCTTAGAGTCGGCAGGGTCGTCGTTGAAATTAAGTCGGCTGGACTATTTGGGCAACTCGACATTGCCAAGTACCGTACCAGTCCGCGGCCGGTGCCCTTGGCATGCGGTTTGTTCTCCTAAGCCTATATGAGTCCCACCAACCCTTTCGAACAGATATCACGGATGCGTTGGGGCCAGAAAACGTCTTCTTCCTGCTGAACGAGGCGGGGTCATGGCAGCGATTCATAGACCTTCTCTTATCTGAAAACGAAGGCCGAGACAACAAAGGAAAGCACGAACCAAAACTGCGCGTGTAGGCTGTGCTGAGAGGCAGGTACGCAGACTATCGTGGATGTAAACGGCGTACCTGCTGATGCGGGCGAGACACATCGGGACTAACAAAGTACTACAAACACAATCCGCACGGTCCAGACTATGGCGGTCCATGCTGACACTCGGAACGTCAAACGAATTGAATTTCTTGTAGGAAACCCAACAATGTTCTTGTCCGCTTCGCCCCTATCTCTACCCGCCGCTGGACATAATCGGGTAGCCGGGGGTAGTTAACCCCCAGCCCCCACAACACCCCGCATGCGGGTCCGCACGGGGCGTTTCGCGGAATCATCGGGTCCCGATGGCTATCGGGAATGGTGAATCCTGATCCACAGT
>JAJZPM010000063.1 GCA_021811105.1 Nitrospirota bacterium
TCATAGTTCTTTTTCCGTCATGCCCGAGGTTCTCAGTCGGGCATCCATGTTTTCTTAAGAATGGATTCCCGCCTAAAGACTGCGGGAATGACGGCCTAAATACACACACTTTATGCAACGTTAGGGTGTATTCTCTGCTCAGAGGTACTTGAGCATGTCGGGGAGGATGCCAGTGCTTTGTCTGAGATAAAAAGGGTGCTTGCGCCGGGAGGGACTCTTGTCATCACTGTCCCTTTCCAAAAGAAGTACTGGGGCGAGGACGACGACTTTGTCGGCCATAAGCGGAGATACGCCCCAGGGGAACTGGAAGAAAAACTGAAGGAGGCAGGCTTTTCTATGGTAAAGACATACAGGCTGTCCGGTAGAATCGAGAGGTTCCTTACTCTCATGAGCCTGCGTTATTACCTCAAAGGCGGAGGGTCCCCAAAACTTCCCGTCTGGTTTTACAGGGTCACGAACTATATTATCTTCTTATTTCTTATCGCTGCGGAATCTCACATCAGCTGGGATGGGACAACACGAATTCTCGTGGTGGCAAGATAACTACATGCATCACAACAAAAAATTAATCGCGTCGTCGTGCTCCACCCGGCTTATCAGTATTCGCCGCGCCCTTGTGCCAACCGGAATTGCGTCAGTCACTAATCAGTTCGCAAGCGTGTAGTCCCCTGCAACTCTATGCTATCCGGCCGGCCTTTATCGGGCGTCAGACGTTCTCGGTCATCTCCCAGACGCCGCAGGGACAGACGCCGGCACAGAAGCCGCAGCCGATGCATTTGTCTTCATCTACCACGTATTCGTATGCGCCGCCGGGGTGCTCGATCCGCGATATCGCGCCCCAGTAGCAGGTCGCCTCGCACATGTGGCAGTCGCGGCAGGTGGCGCAGGACATGCACTTGTTCGCCTCGCCCTCCGGAGTGAAGTCACCGGAGCAGGCATCGTAGTATTCTTTCTTGATCTTCTCGTAGGGGATCACCTGCTTGATCTCCGGCCAGCGCGGTGCATGCGCCATCTGGTAGTGGATATATTCCGCAGCGAGCCTGCCGTGGCCGATCGCATGCGTCACGAGACCTAGCCCGGTGACGTCGCCGATGGCGTAGACCTTCACGTCAGATGTCTGGTACGCTTCGTTCACCTTGATCCAGCCGCGCTCGTTATGGACCGTGGCAGGCAGGAAATCGAGCTTCGGCACGTCGCCGACCGACATGACGACCACGTCCGCGTCGACCGATGACCCGTCCTTGAAAAAGAGCTTCTTTTCTTTCTTGTCGTACCTTTCGGTCAGCTTCGGCCAGAGGACCTGCGTGCCCTTTGCCCTGGCGATCTCCATCTCCGGGCCGAAGGCGGCCGGCTTCTGGATGTCCACGGCGGTCACCGAAGAAGCGCCCATGTTGAAGGCCTCCGAGGCCACGTCCATGCCGACGTTTCCTGCGCCGACCACAACGACCTTCTTGCCCTTCAGGTCGTGGCGCTTGCCGGCGTTAATGTCCCTGAGGAAATCATACGCCGCGATCACGTCTTCGGAGCCCGGAAATGCGATCTTCCTCGGTTCGTGCGCGCCGATTGCGATGATCACCACCTCATACTTCTTGTAGATTTCCTCGAACTTCTCCTTAGTCACCTTCGCATTGAGGTGAATCCCGACGCCGAGTTCCCTGAACCGGGACACCTCTTTTTCGAGGATCTGGTGCGGGAGCCGTTCCCTCGGGATGCAGTATTCGATCTTGCCGCCGAGTTGGTCGCCCGCCTCGAAGATATCGACCGTATGGCCCTTGAGCGCCAGCTGCCATGCCGCCGACATACCGGCAGGACCACCGCCGATCACCGCGACCGTATGTCCCGTTGCCGCTTCCTTCTTCGGCGCCGGGAGGTCAAGGGCGAGCCCGCCCAGCTTGTCGATCGCCAGGGGCGCGTCGATCATGCCGCGGGTGCAGCTCTGCATGCAGAGGTTCGGGCAGATCTGGCCGCAGACCGTAGCCGGAAGCGGGCTGTATCTGAGAACAAGTTCGAGAGAGTCCTGGAGCCGTCCCTGCCTGACCAGCATCGCCCTCTTATGCGACGGGATCTGCGTGGGGCAGGCGTATGCACAGGGCGGCGCATATTTTTCGTTCGACCAGACCGGCTTGTTTCTCCGTTCCGGCCCGGTGGTGATATAGGGAAGGAGCGTAAGGTCGTGGTCGAGATATTCGGCGAAGATGCCGCCCTTTCCGACCGCCTCTTCCCAGTACTTTTTCCGGAACTCGGTAGTCGGCATCTTGAACCACTTGCGCTGCCGCTTCTCCTGAGGCGTATACGCCATCAGCTTCTTCCAGTCCGCCGCGGACTTCGTCAGTTCCTTGTAATAGGACGCACGGTCGATCGCCTCGAGATAGGGCTTCATGTTCGTCTTCAGCCATTCCCAGTCCTGCTCGGTGAGGTCAAGCAGCTTCACGTCCTTCTCGCTGTACCCCTGGATCGGGCCCCGGAAATAGATCATGCCGCCGACCATGCCGACGCAGGGCCTGTAGCCGAGAACGTTCTCGGGGTTCCTCGAATCGACGCCGCAGACCACCGCGATACCGCCGGCCTTGAACTCGGCAAACGAATCTCCTACGTTTCTGAAATACCACGACTGGGGCGGATCGAAACGAGGGTTATGCTTGGTCATCGTGTCACAGCGCGCGCCGCCGCTGCCCTGCACATAGAGGACGCCCTGTGCCGCCGCGTTCCAGGCGCCGTTCGTCACGTCGCCCAAAACGGTAATCTTCGCGCCGCAGTTCACCCAGCCGACATCGTCCGAGACGCTGTTTTTCACCACGATCTCGGTGCCGTCCATGCCCATGCTGCCGAGCCGCTGGCCGACCGGGCCTTCGACCGTAATCCTCACCGTCTCCCCGCGCGGCCAGATCCTGCCGCCTATGCCGTGCTGGCCGTCGGCGACCACATGAAGCTCGCGGGCGCCGTCCTGCACCGCCTGCTGGAGATGCTCTTCGAGTATCCTCGAAGGCACGCGACTGCCGTGCACGCTGCCGCGCAGCAGCGCCTTTGGGCCCTTCAGATCAAGGATCTTCTCCTCTTTTTTAGTAAGGCGTGAGGAATCAGGGGTAAGGGGTTTTTTTGTGCTTAGCTCGCCCTCCGCCTTACTCTTTGGCGTTGTGCCCTTCACGCCTGACACCTTGCTCTTTACTGTACTTTTCACTTTTAACTTCTTACTTTTCACTGTCTTCCTAGCAGGCATAGCTGATTCCCAGCCTCTCTGCAATCGCCTTGTCGTCGATGCTCAGACCATCGGACATGCCGATCGGGATTTCGGTAGACCTTCCCATCGGGGCAAATATCTTTCTCAGCTCCACGTCCGCCGCCTTGAACACCTCCACGACCCTCTCCGCAACCTTGTCGGAATCGAGCCTGCGGTAGAGCTTCGGGTCCTGCGTCGTGATGCCCCGCGGGCATTTGCCGGTATTACAGAGGTTGCACCGGTTGTATTCGTCCCCGAAGCAGTCCGCAGCAGTCTGCATAAGGTACTTGCCGACCGAGACGGCTGATGCGCCGAGCATGATGAGCGCCGCCGCGTTCGCCGCGAGATTGCCCCTCTTGCCGATGCCGCCCGCCGCGATGAGCGGAAGCTCGTTCTGCTTGCCCTGCTTGACGAGGTCGAGGTAGCACTCCCGCAGGTTCGATGCGATAGGATGCCCCATCTTGTCCATCGAGACGTTGTACGCCGCGCCCGTGCCGCCGTCTTCGCCGTCGATGGAGAGCGCGGCGGCATAAGGGTTTCTCGCCAGGTTGTTCAGTACCGCCTTGGCCGTCTTCGTCCCGGAGATCTTCGGATAGACCGGCACGCGGAACCCCCAGGCCATCGACATGGACTGGATCATCTTCGCCACCGCCTCCTCGATCGAGTATTTTGTCTGGTGCGTAGGAGGCGAGGCAAGGTCCACGAACTGCGGCACCCCGCGGATCTTGGCGATCAGCTTCAGCACCTTCTGGGCCATAAGCAGGCCGCCGTCGCCGGGCTTCGCGCCCTGGCCGTATTTGATCTCTATCGCCGCAGGGTCCTCGACCATGTGCGGGATCGAGCGGACGATCTCGTCCCATCCGAAATAGCCCGAGGCGATCTGGATGATGAAGTACTTCAGATATTTCGACCTCAGAAGCCGCGGCGGCATTCCGCCTTCGCCCGAGCACATGACGACCGGGATGTTCTCGACCTCGTTGAGATATGCGACTCCCATGGCAAGGCCTTCCCACATCGGCGGGGAAAGCGCGCCGATCGACATGCTGCCGATCATGATCGGGAAGATCTCCCGCACAGGCGGGATGAACTTTCCGGAGGACTTGTCGACGACCAGTCTGCCGTTTTCGACCGCCAGGGGAAGTTCCTCCGGAGGGAGTATCCTGCCTAGAAGCGAACGCACCCTGAACTCGTGCCTGCCTGCGTCGAGGGCCGGGTCGGTCAGCATCGAGATCCTCGTGAACTTCAGCCGGTCGAGGGTCGAAAGCGCCGGGTCGTTCCTCCGGCCGCCGCGCTTGTATGCGTCGCCGCCCTTGTTCTTGTAGTGAAGGAGCTTATTTTGCGGGTTGAACTCCGGCTCGATCGCCTCGTTCGGGCAGACCAGAGTGCAGCTGCCGCAGCCGACACAGTAGCGCTCCATGTCGTCCACCTGCTCCACGACCTGGATAACAGAGCGGCTTGCTATGGGGGTCGGCACCGCGCCTTCGGACTTCACCGTGCGCTGCACCTTCACGGTTGCCTCGATCGCCTTGACCGGGCATACCGCCGTGCACCTGCCGCAGCGCTTGCAGCGGTCGTCCCTCCAGCGGACGATATAGGGGAATTCTCTCAGTGAGAGCTTATGGTTGTTGTCCAGTCTTACCCCTGCTGCTGGTTCCATACCCTCACCTCCTCCGCGTTCGGCGAAACAATGACCATATCGTATTTCATCGGGAAGATGTCCTTCGTCCTTTCCCTCTTCGGGATCGCCCTGTCGACGCCGCATTCCTCCGACATGAGGGCATATTTGCCCTTCACGCCGCCGACGACGCCCGGGCGAAGTTTCTTGGAGTCCTGCACCATGAAACAGGTGCCGTCGGGCGTGAACCCGATCACCATGTTCGGCCCGTCGATGCAGAGGGACCGGAGCGACTGCTTCATCATCATCACCGCGCCTGCATCGGGACGGCGGTCGACCTCGGCCGCCTTGAGCGGCGTGATCACGTCCTTGTAATAGTGGAGCGGATAGCCGAGCTGGCGCACCGTGTAATGGAGTATGTGGGTGAAGACCTCGCTGTCGCTGTTGTACCCCACGTAGCCGGGGAACCCCCTGCCCAACAAGTATTCCCGGATCGGCACGAAGGCGGTGTTCTCGCCGTTCGTCATCGAGCAGAACCCTTGGATGAAAAACGGATGGCAGGCGTAGAGATAGATCGCATAGTTGGTATTCTGCCTGCCTTGCGCAAATACGATCTTCGCGGTGATCCTGTCCCTGTCGAGGCCGAAAAACTCGGCTACTTCGAGCGGGTCTCCGACCTCCTTTAGCGTGATCACGTCGGGATAGAACGAAAACGCGAAGATCGATTCGTCCCCCTCGCCAAGACAGCGGAGGGAGATCCTCGTATTCATAAGAAGGTCTTCCTTCTCTTTCATCGGCTTGTTCGCGTAGCCGGCGGGATAATCGTAGGCCCGCGCGAAATAATGGTCCCGTGCGACGACCCCCTTCTTCGGGGTGATCTTCGGCGTCCATTCGTGCTCAAGGCGGAAGCCGCTGCGCTTCATATATCCGTCGAGGAGTTTTTTCCCTTCATTCGAACAGATACCGGAGAGGATAGGGTACTTCTTCAGCTTCGAGAACTCGCCGCCGAGGTCTTTCAGCGTCAGTCCGAGGCCCGAGCCGTCATGCCCCTCCTTCATCGTCTCGAGGGCAAGGATCGGCTCCATGGGAGAGATATATTCAGAAGATGTTATTGCTGCTAATCGACACATTCCATCCTCGCATTTGTCGTTTTTCGCCGATGATTTCAGCGTTAAAAAAACGCCTCCCAACCTGCCGGTTGTTCAAGGCGTTGATAGCGTATTCACGTATACGGCAATCGGCAATTGTATATTAAAACTTATCTCCGGCCGTTGTCAATCGGCCCCGCCTTTCGTAGCGACGGCAATCGCTTGCTTTTTCACCTTTTTTTCACGTAAGCTAAAACATCAAAAATTGTGGAGGTTTATCGTGTTAAAAGTATCTGAAACTGCCGCCGAAAAGGCGAAGGAGATTTTGAAAGCCGAAGGTAAGGAAGGCTGGGGCCTGAGGGTATTTATCCACGGCGCGGGCTGCTGCGGGCCGAGCTATGGCATGGACATAGACGAAAATGCGAATGAGGGCGATGAGACCGTAGAAAAAAACGGGCTCAGGGTCTTCGTCGCAAAAGACGCGTATGAGAGCCTCAGCAACAAAGAGATCGACTACATAAAGTCCGAGCAGGGCGAGGGTTTCGTGATCAACGGAGGCGAAGCGCCTTCCTGCGGTTCGGGATCCGGCTGCAGCTCCTGCGGATAAAATAAGTTTATGAAGTCTATTGAGTTTATGGAGTTAAACTCAACAAACTCAATGAACTAAAACTATGTTCCCTTCTCACAGACCGAGAAGACTCAGAAAAACCGAGATCATCAGGAGGATGGTGAGGGAGACCTCCCTTTCTCCCGATGACTTCATCTACCCCCTTTTCGTCACCTTCGGGAAGAAGGTCCGCAAAGAAATAAAGTCGATGCCGGGGTGTTTTCAGGAGTCGGTCGACATGATCGTCCGGCATGCAAAGGAAGTCTACTCACTCGGCATACCTTCTGTTCTGCTTTTCGGCATTCCGGAGCAGAAGGACGAGATCGGCTCCGGGGCATATGATCCCCACGGCGTTGTCCAGAAGGCGATCAGGGAGATAAAAAATAAGCTCCCCGAACTCTATGTGATCACCGACGTCTGTATGTGCGAGTATACAAGCCACGGCCACTGCGGGATCATCGAAGGCGGCGACGTGAAGAACGATGCCACGCTCGAACTTCTGGCGAAGGAGGCGGTATCGCACGCAAAGGCCGGCGCCGACATGGTTGCGCCTTCGGACATGATGGACGGCAGGGTCGGCGCAATACGTACCGCTCTCGACGGGGAGGGGTTCTCCGAAACGCCGATCATGAGTTACGCGGCAAAATACGCGTCGGCCTTTTACGGTCCGTTCCGCGAGGCCGCGGAATCGACCCCCCAGTTCGGCGACAGGCGGTCCTATCAGATGGACCCGGCCAACAGACGGGAGGCCCTCAGGGAGGTGGCACTCGATATTGACGAAGGCGCCGATATCGTGATGGTAAAGCCGGCGATGACCTATCTCGATGTCATTTCGGATGTAAGGGAGAATTTCGATCTGCCGGTGGCCGCGTATAACGTGAGCGGGGAGTATTCGGTCATTAAGGCCGCCGCAAAGCTCGGCTGGATCGATGAGACGCGCGCCATGCTGGAGGTGCTGACCTCGATCAAGAGGGCAGGCGCGGATATGATCCTCACTTACTTCGCGAAGGAAGCCGCTAAGGCGCTTAATAAGTAGTCGGCCGTCACCACCTCGAAAAAAGCCTCTCGATATTTTCCCATTCCGTTTTCAGACAGTCTGCCTTTTGTAATGAAAAATCCCTGTATGTCTTTATATCGAGACCGCTTTCTGTTTCGGTCATCTTGACCGCCCCGTCCCGGTCGGTCCTGAAGACCTTCATTCCCGAAAGCATTCCCAGCATCTCCGGGCTCGGGTGACCGAAAGAATTATCCCTGCCGACCGATATGACCGCCACGTCCGGGGCAACCGCAGAAAGAAACTCTTCGTTCCCGGACGTCCTGCTGCCGTGATGAGGCACCTTCAGAACATCCGCGCGCGCCCACTGCCCGAGGTGCGAGATGTCCTCTTCCCCCTCCTCCTCAACGTCGCCGCCGAACAGAAACGCTTTTTTCTTTCCTGAGACCCTCATTACAACGGAGGAATCGTTTTCCTCCCCATATTCGTTTCCGTCTGCCGTATAGAATTCCGGGTAAGGATGGAGCACCGTGATCGAGCAATATCCTGCTTCAATCACGTCTCCCCTGCAGAGCGTCCTTCGCCGCGGACCGGCCGTCTCCTGTGGATATGCGACCCTTCCGTTGTCCCAGATCTCCTTCACACGGAATTTTTCGAGAATGCGCTGCAGCCCGCCCGAGTGGTCGGGATGGATATGGGTCAGCACGACTGCATCGACTCTCCGTATCCCCTCGTGATCAAGGAACGCCGCGGTCTCTCTCCCGGTCCGGCCGGTGTCGACCACGACGACCTTCCCGTCGGGAAACTCTACGACGGCGGAATCACCCTGCCCGACATCCAGAAAGGTCACCGCCAACTCCCTTTTCTCCAGGGCATGCATCAGGGCGTAGACGAAGATCGGGACGAAGGGCAGCAGGAGAAGTGTCTTTTTCCTCCCAAATGCCAGATAGGGGATGAAACCCGCATAAAAGAATATGCAGAGCGCCGGGGGGAAGGCGGCCATCTTCACTGCCGCAAATGGAACCTTCGCCATCAGCCTCACAAGGGCCACTGAAAGGCCGGCCAACAACGAGACTATCGGGGCAAAAAAATAGTGGCCGGTCAGGAGAAAAGCGAAGGAAGATATCAGGGAAACAAGTACCAGGAGCGATCCTATCAGGGGCGATGCAACCAGGTTCGCAAACGGCGAGATGACAGAAAAGTAATGGAAATAATAGGCGACAAGCGGCGCCATTCCCATGGATACGGTAACTGCAAGAAGAACGGTTTTTTTGGCATACCGGAACAGCCGGTTGCCCCCCTCTTCCTCCGCATTGTCTTTTTTTTCAGCCGCAAAGCCGATAAAAAGGACCGCTGTGAAAGACAGCTGGAAAGAAAGGCTGAAGAGCACTCCGGGGTCCCACAACACAAGCAAAAAGGCGGCAAAAAAAAGGGAGTTCAGCCAGGCACCCTTTCTTCCCAGAAGAAGACCTGCGAGGAAAAGGCTGATCATTACAAAAGACCTGACGGCCGGGGGCGCCGCCCCCGAAAGGCCGAGGTAGAAGACCATGAGGGGAAGGCAGAGCAGGGCAGCGGCCTGGGAGGGCGTAAGATAAATGGTCAATCTCTGGAGAAGGTCGTACGGCAGCCTCTTTATCAACCAGACGAAGGTACCGAACATCATCACCGAAAAGAGGCCGAAGTGCGCGCCCGAAATACTTAAGAGATGGGCCAGGCCGGTCGCACTGAAATCTTCCCTCACCCCTGCGGTCACGAGCGAAGTCTCTCCTGTCGTCACCGAGGCGATAAGCCCCGCCGAATCTTTCGCGAACCTCCCGAGAAGGTAATCATTGAGGAGCGCCCTCTTCGCCGCGAAAAAATGCTCGACCGAAAACCTCGCTTTTCCTATCTCGTCAATCGAGGCAACCGAGCCATAGAGCCTCCTGTTTCCCGAAGCCCCGGGGTTCAATCTCATACTCTCTTTGCCGGTTTTCAGAGAGACTTCATACTCTTCTTCCGGATCGGCGCCGACATCGGAAAAAATGCTCACCTCTTTTTCACGGAGTTCTTCGATCTCGTCGCCCGTTTCCCCGTCAAAAGCGGTTTCCACACTGAAAACCTCCAATGGATTTTCCGCCGGGCCCTCCGCCTTTGGCACAAAACGGCCGATGAGCCTCAGTTCCTTGTTCCAGACATCGAGTGACTCGACGGAAGGGGAATATCTCAGAAATGCATAGGCGGCCCCCAAAAGCAGCAGCGGCACAAGGATATATTTCTTTTTCGCCGTGGAATAGACCGCCGCAGAAAGCCCAAGGAGCAGGCTTGTTGCCGGGAAAAACCGGAAGAGGTGGAAGAGGACTGCGCCGAAGAGAAAAGAGGCGAAGATCAGCACGACGCCGTCCTGCGCGACAACGACTTCTTTCGACCCTCCATAACACGATCCCCCTTTTTTACCTTTATCTTACAACTGAGTACTAAATCTGGAAAAAAGAAAGCGGATGTGATGAAAAAGGTCCATAATCTGAGGCTCCGCAGAGTCCTTGCATCTGGCGACACACCTTTTCTGGAATGTCACTCGAGATAAAAATGCGTTTACGTGTATCATTATAGATCTTGCCGAATTTATGGACTTTTTCAGCATGTCCGCCTTCTCCTTCATGCGACAACAAGTGTTACTGCTGCATCTTCTCTTTGATCACCTTCGCGATATCTTTCCCCAGTTTTGTGATAAGTTTCTCGTCCTCTCCCTCCAGCATGACCCTTATCTTCGGCTCGGTGCCGGACGCCCTGACCAGCACCCTGCCCCTCCCGCCGAGCTTCTCCTCCGCTTTGGTCACTGCGGTCTCGATCTCGGGGATCGCGCGGATATCATGCCTCTTCTCGACCTCGACATTCAGGAGCACCTGTGGAAAAAGCTTTATCTTGCCCGCCAGTTTCGAAAGAGCGGATCCGCTGCTCTTCATCAAACTGAGGACCTGAACTGCGGTAATAGGACCGTCCCCGGTGGTGTTGAAATCGAGGAATATGACGTGACCGGACTGCTCACCGCCTATATTGAACCCCCCTTCGAGCATATGCTCGACCACATACCGGTCGCCCACCCTGGTCCTGAGGAGGCGGATGCCCTGCCGTTCGAGAAATTTTTCGAGCCCGAGATTGCTCATAACCGTGGCGACGACGGTCCCGCCTTTCAGCTTGCCGGCCGCATGCATGTCTGCTGCGCATATCCCCATGATGCAGTCGCCGTCTACGATCCTGCCCTTTTCGTCGCAGAGCAGTGTCCTGTCGCCGTCGCCGTCGTGGGCGATCCCGACATCGGCCCCGTTTTCGAGCACAGTGCGCCGGAGCGCCGCCATATCTACGGAACCGCACGCCAGGTTTATATTGGTGCCGTTCGGCCTGTCATGTATCGAGACCACCTCTGCGCCGAGTTCCCTTATGAGCCATGGGGTAGTCTTATAGGCGGCCCCGTTGGCGCAGTCTACGACAACTTTCAGACCCTCGAGAGTCGTGCCCCTTCTGAGGGTGGACTTGATATACTCGATGTAGCGTCCGGTTGCGTCGTCGAGCCTGAACGCCTTCCCGACCTCTTCCCCCTTAGGCCTGAACCGCTCGATCGAATCGTCGGCAACGAGTTCCTCTATCCTCTTTTCGACCGCGTCGGGCAGCTTGAATCCTTCGTGAGAGAAAAATTTTATCCCGTTGTCCTGGAAGGGGTTGTGGGAAGCCGAGATCACTATGCCTGCGTCGATCCTCAGGGTCCTGGTGAGAAAAGCTATCCCCGGGGTAGGAAGGGGGCCGACGAGCGTGACGTTCATGCCCATAGAACATATCCCCGACGTAAGGGCGCTTTCGATCATATATCCCGAAAGCCTCGTGTCCTTACCGATCAATACCATGTTTCTTCCGTGCTGCTCCTTGCGGAGCACCGTCGCGGCGGCCATGCCGATCCTCAGGACGCTTTCCGGCTTCATCGGGTGCCTGTTGATCCGCCCCCGTATGCCGTCAGTACCGAATAGTTTCATATCCTTTTGCCTCCCATGACGACTGTGACCTTGACCGCGCTCGTGTCAGGCTTGATATTCGCACCTGCGACGTCGATATTCAGTTCCTGTGTCGTCGTTTTGTTCATCCCCGAGATATCCATCACGTCGGTCTTCACCTCGGCGATCCTTCTCAGCTCGGCCTTCAGCCCCCGCACGACTATAGTCTTCGGATCCACCTGAACCGACTTCACGTAGAACCCCCTTTCCGGTGTCCCCGAGACCACGGGATCCACCCTCACCGACTTCACGGCTGTCTCATCAAGCCGTATCTTGACCGCCGAAGGGTCCACATTCGCAACCGACATCGCATACGGCAGCCTTACGTCGTCACTGTTAATATGGTAACTTCCCTCGCCTTTTTTCGCCTTGCCGAGGTCGATAAAGACCCTGATGTCGGACGACTTCACGCTCTTCATCAGTCTCTCCTGGCCCCTGACGGTCACATTCACCGATTTGGCGCTGGCAGTTACGATGCCGAGCCCCACGGGGATGTTCTTGAATTCGATCGGGATCTGAAAAGACATCTCGGACTGTCCGCGCGAGGTCACAAAGAACCACAGAAGCACCGACAGAAGTATCGCCGATATCTTCAGCCCGGCGTTTTCCAACAGGATTTTTCTCATTTCTGCCTCTTCGGGGCGGTGAATATGTCGGTGAGGATGTCCCTCATCGTTCCCATGTCCAGCTTCGTCTCGAGCTTGCCGTTCATCGCCATCGAGATGAACCCCGTCTCTTCGGAGACGATGATCGCGATCGCGTCGGTCTCCTCGGTAAGACCGATTCCTGCCCTGTGCCGCGTGCCGAGCGCCTTGCTCAGTTCCGAGCTGAGCGTTATCGGCAGAAAACAGCCGGCAGCCGCGATCCGGTTGCCCTTGATAATGACCGCCCCGTCGTGGATCGGAGATGTCGGGTGAAACACGCTTGACAATAATTCCCTTGAAACCTTCGCGTCGAGCGGGGTGCCCACCTCGATGAAATCCTTGAGGCTCGTCTCCCTTTCGATCACCATGAGGGCGCCGATTTTCCTGTTGGCAAGGGAAATCGAGGCCCTGACGATTTCCTCCAGGGACTTCAGCTCCTCTGCCTTGGTAAAAGTGAGAAACTGCGCCTCCCCGATGTGGGCAAGCGCCCTGCGTATTTCGGGCTGGAACAGGACTATGATGGCGATAACGATCTGGGCCAGAAAGCTCTGCACGAGCCAGTCGATCGTGTAGAGTTCGAGATAACGGGATGCCAGAGAGGCAAGAAGCAGTATGCCGAGTCCGATGAGCATCTGCACCGCCTTCGTCCCCTTCAGGATAAGGAGAAGGCGGTAGATTATCAGCGACATCAGCGCGATGTCCAGAAAATCGAGTATCCATCTGTGTTGTCGCAGTAGTTCCGGCATTTCCTCTTAGATCCCGTAGAAGATAGAATAGTTAATTATATATCAAGCGCTATCAAAGTTTCATGCGGCCCACCCACTTTGTCGCGGGATGCTCCATGCTGGTATACTAAAATGTGAACCCGCTCGAACTATACAAGAAGCTCCCGAAAAAGAACTGCGGCAAATGCAGTCTGAAGACCTGCATGCCATTTGCGCTTGCGGTGGTCAAAGGGGATGCGGACCTGGCCGAGTGCCCCCTCCTGTCCGAGGCGGAGGTTACGGAGATCAAGGGGTCCCTCGTCCTCTCCGACTGGCGCGAGGAACTTATCCTCAAACTGCGCGAAGAGATAAAAGGCATTCGCTTCAGTGAAGTCGCGGAAGGCATTGGAGCGAAGACGGAGGGGGACGGACTTGTCCTTAAATGCTTCGGCAGGGAATTCCGGATATCTCCCGAAGGCGACATTACAACGCAGGGCCGCATGACCCCCTGGATAAAAATCCTGATACTTCACTACATACGGACCTCGGGTAAAGGACCGCTCGCCGGAAGACATGTCTCTTTCAGCGAGCTCAGGGGAGGGATGGTAAAGGCGTCCTCCTTCGAGCGGGAATGCGAGGAACCGCTCCGGGGGTTGTTCGAGAATAACTACGAGAAGACAGCGCAGATCCTCGGCAGGATGGGGAGACTTCTAGACAAGGGATTCCCGACTGCACACGCATGGGAGCTTTTTCTCCTTCCGAAGGTCCCCCTACTCATCCTCTACTGGCCCCGGGACGAAGAATTCCCGGCGAAGGTGAAGATGCTATTCGACGCCTCGGCCGACAGGTTCCTCGATGTCGAATCCCTCATCTTCCTGGTCGAGGGGCTCGTGAAGAACATCGAGATGTCCCATTGAAGAAGAAGGTCTGAACGGGTATAATGCATCGGTGAACCAATGCGAGTTGTGCGGACAACAGATCGAAGAATGCGTATGCTGCGAGGGATGCGGGCATGTATGCCCATTGGATATGGGCGAGCTTTTCTGTCCGGTCTGTAAACCAAGAGAGACAGTGAATAGTGAATAGTAAGAAGTAAATAGTAAGGGACAAGAAATCCCGGGGCAGGCCGTATCGCTTGTGGCGTTCTTTTTTCACTATTTATTATTCACTATTTATTATTCACTTTTATATTGGAGGCATTATGGCGGACGAACATTCCTTTGACGTAGTGAGCAAGGTCGACCTTCAGGAGGTCCTTAACGCGGTGCAGCAGGCGACCAAGGAGATCAGTCAGCGTTTCGATTTCAAGGGGAGCAAGAGCTCCATCGAACTCAACAAGGACAAGCATGAGATCACCCTCGTTTCGGACGATGAGAGCAAGTTGAAGACAGTAATCGATATCCTCCAGACGAAGCTCGTCAAGAGGGGGGTTTCCCTCAAGGCCCTGAGCTACGGAAAGATAGAGCAGGCCGCCGGAAACACGGTTAGGCAGATCGTCACCCTCCAGCAGGGCATCCCTGTCGATAAGGCGAAGGAGATCGTAAAGCTTATCAAGGACACCAAGATGAAGGTCCAGGCCGAGATCCAGAAAGACCAGGTGAGGGTCAGGGCGAAGAAGATCGACGACCTTCAGGCCACCATCACATTGCTCAAGGGAAAAGACTTCGGTATCCACATCGAGTTCATCAACTACAGGTAGTAGAAAGCGCCTACTTTCCGAACGGGCAGACCGGATATCTGCAGGTCTCGCACTTCATGCAGAGTCCCCCATGGCCGAGTTCCGCCAGTTCGAGCCTCCCGATCTTCTCGCCGGCAAGTATCCGCGGCAGGACTAGGTCGAAGACCGTTGCCTTCGCGTACATCCCGCAGGCGGGGATTCCGAGGACCGGAATCAGTTCAGAGTTTTGAGTGCTGAGTTCCGAGTTTTCCGAACTCTGAACTCCAAACTCTAAACTCCCAGGCTTTTCGAAGTACGCAATCAGAAACATGGCGCCGGGGAGCGCCGCGGAACCGTACGTGATGTCCTCCGCGCCGAGTTTGCGGATCGCGAACCTCGTCACGTCGTCAGGGTCTACCGACATTCCTCCTGTGGTGACGAGCAGGTCGGCGCCCGCGTCTATCAATTCCCTCAGCCTGTTTTCGATGAAGGACTCCTCGTCCGGCGCATAGTAGAGGCCGACCACCTCTCCCCCGAAAGATTTGATCTTATCGCTGATGACCGGCGCAAAGGCGTCCTTTATTTTGCCGTAATAGACCTCGTTGCCCGTAATGACGATCCCTGCCCTGGGCTTCCGCAGCTCTTTCACGCGTATGACCTTCTCCCCCTGCCCGGCCGCGCTGACCGCTGCATCAACCGCCCCTTTTTTCACGACAAGAGGGATGGCCCGCGTGCCGGCAACTACCTGTCCCTTTCTCACGAGAGTGTTGTCGTGGAGCGTAGCGCACATCACCTCTCCGGTCATATTGAACTTCAGCAGCAAGTCCCTGTCGATCTTGAGAAGGCCGTCCTTTTCAGCGATGATATTTATCTTGCCTTCCTTCGGCTCTCCTTTTATCGCGACCCCTTCCCCCATAAGCGCTTCGGCAAGCGCGTAGGCTGCCGCGTCCTCATGCATCTCGTCCTCGCCGATACTGAGGACGAAGAGATGCTCTTTCCCGAGCCTCTGGAGATGACAGACGTCCTCTTCCTTCACCACATGCCCCTTCTTGAACGCGCGTCCCTTGAACTCATTCGGCCTGATCTCGGTAATGTCATGGGCAAGGACGGTGCCGACAGCCTCGGAAACCGGTATCGTCTTTCTCCCAGCCGCCTGCCCTTCGTTAAGTGAATCGCACATATGATCCTCCCATGATGGCCATAACTATAAACCCACACTACCACAAAATTTTACAGGTGTATAGATGACCGCTCTCGGGAACATCGCGGCAAGGTTAGCGTTTCAGTCAGAGGGTGCGCCGGACTTTTCTTCAAGAAGGCGGTTCGCGCGTTTCCACTCGGCGATGGTATTGACGTTTTTCCATGCATGGGCCAGCGACTTGGGGACAAGAGGCGTGATCACTTTAGGGTGGCGCGTCAGCTCCTGCAACGTACTGATCCCTGCCCTTGCAAGCGATTCCACTTCGCCGAAGATCATCGGCTCATAGCACGCTGCCATCGTCTCTGCCTTTGCGCCTCTTTTCAGCAGCGGGAGGACCGCCCAGACGCCTGGCCTCCTCTGTCCCATGACCCATTCCCATGCCTCCCTGTCCATAAAAGGCATATCCACCGCCGATATTATCCAAACGCTCTCCGGCGCCCACCTGAAGGCGCTGAGTACCCCCGCCATCGGACCCGACACCCCTGGTACATCCGGCAGACGGTCCGCCCTGCCGAGTGGTCCGGGAAGCTCAGCTGAACCCAGGAGGACAGTCTTCGCCGCCACCCCGCCAAGCATCCTGAAAGCCCTCTCGGCAAAGATCTCCCCGCCGATCCTGAGCAGTGCCTTGTCCGTCCCCATCCTCAGACTTCTGCCGCCGATGAGAAGCCCTGCCGCAATAGTCCGCTGCGCGTGAAATTTTTCGAGTTCACGATGAATGTATTCCATGACCGTCCCGAAGTGGCGGGGGTCGTCTCTCAAAACAATTTTTTTAACCGGGTGTTTCGGCGCTCCGCGCTTCTGCTGGCCGCCGGTGCCCGGCACAATCCATATTCCCGGCAACCCGGAGTTCTTGTGCCCCTCTACCAGCACGAGGTCCAGCGAGCGCGGGAAGCCCGACAAGTGGTCCTGCAGCCGGCCGCCTCCGTGCGGATGCCGTGAAAACGCCTGATGCGCATCGTGGGCGCAAACGAAATCTGCACCGGCCCTGTAGAACCGGTCCGTGTCCTTGCCCTCGCGGTCGGGCGAGAGGGGATGCGACGCATGTTTCAGTATTCCGACCCTGAAGCCCTCCCCCTTCAGTTCGGCCAATACCTTTTCAATAAGGGTCGTCTTGCCGGCGCCTGAATGGCCTCCTATGCCCAAAACGCAGAATGAGAAATTGACCATGTAGAATTCTATGGCATGTCCCAGACGGTTGTAAAGTCTAAAACTGTCGGGGGGTATCCCCATTACCGAAAGGCACGTAAACTCTACATATCCGCGTTACTGCGATACTTCCGTGATCGTACAAGTAATAAGTCGCTGGGTATTCTGCGGGCTACTCATTTAGGGGGTTATTTCAGCAAGATTTTCCCTATTGTGACCGTCCCGTTGCTAATCGTAAGCGACCCGTTGATTGGGGTGTTCGAGGGATTATTCGAGTAATCGCAATCAAACCCGCCTATCAGGGTAAAAAGTGAGGTATCATATCTTGTCCGCAGTTTCCAGCTCATGCTCACGAAACCCGAACAATCGTTGCCGAGTCCCTGATGGTTTTGACTGCATTCCGGAGAATAATCATTAGCGGGACTGCTATCCATGCAGCTATAGAATTCCGCCCAATTCTCCTGAGGATTATTTTGATTATATGCTTCTCCATGATAGAGCGTTCCTTTCTTAAAAGGATATTTCGAGTTATAGTAAAAATTGACTTGGGGGGTCCAGGACAGCTCTATCATTTCACTGGCGATTCTTTTTATCTCTTCTCTGCTCTGCGCGTTAAAAGAAGATTCACCGGTCCAGGCAAAAAGAGAAGGTGCAACTATTAAGCTGGCGATTAGGTGTAAGCTTATGAGAGCTATTCTTTGTCTCATTTTAGCCTGCCTCTCAATTACCCGGACTGAGGAAAACGTAAATTGTTAATTTCCAGGGTCCCGGGAAAAAACCATAGATATTTCCATTGCCGCTTACCTGAAAAGATTTAAAAGCCCCATAATAGTTTTTGCCACCGGGGATTTTGGCGGTGCCGATATAATCGCCATTCGGGCTGTACTTATCGATGTTATACAGGCGATCTTCATTTTCAGCAGTTCTTGTCTGGAAATAAAAATTACTATACAGATCTTCTCCAAAAAGTTCACTCGATAGAATATTATCGGACGGAGTAGAAACTGTTCGATAAACCGTGCCATCCTTGGACTCTATATAGAGTTCATCGTTGTATCCTTGGACATGTTTTTTCCCCATATATTTTCTTCCACTTTGAAAACTATATTCATCCTTAACTTCCATGGTTTCCGCTGCGGTGGGCTTAATAAGTTCATTATTAGCCTTAATCTTGGCAATCAGATATTCACCGCATTTCGGACCTTTTGTACAACTATAAAGGAAAATATTGTTGCCGATATATTTAATACCTGCTATTTCATTACCTGTCTCAACATCTAATTTTCCAATCATGATGCCTTTAACATTGAACTGGTAAAGTATCTTATCTCCAGGGCTATAAATATAGATGAATCCTTTGTTATCGACAACAATATCACACCCAGCACGTTCTGCAGGGATGCTAGGTAATTGAACGCCTCTTGCCGTATATTTCAATATTTTTTTATTAATGGCCGCTGGAATATAAATGTCCCCTTGGTCGTTAACCGCATAGCAGCTTGGCCCGCTTGAATCGCCTTCCCCTCCATCATGCACCGCAATTTCGCCCTCCCCGGAACCATAAGGAATATCCCACGTAATCAGTTTCCCTGGAAGGGGAATCTTGCCAATAATATCCCCATCTGCCTTTATCTCTTCCAAAACCTTCTTCTCTGGCCTTTTTGTGTCCTGAACGTATGTGAGGACGTAATAATTGTTCTTTAGGATCTCCCGCAAAGAATCTTCGATATTCAGGTTTTCAAATCGCGCCGATATTTTCTTGCCCGTAAGCCCCTGGCCGATTGTCGTCTTGACCCCCGTCTCTTTTTCAATCTTACTCAGAACATCAGATATGTCGGCGTCCTCAACATCAACATTGACGCGGTCGTCTTTTGCTTCCACTTTATTGGGCTTCTGCGGACTATCCTCCGCAAGAAGATTACTTGGAAACGTAATTACCAGTGCGGCTACCAGCGCGACAAGATAAAAAACATTTGCTTTCATAA
>JAJZPM010000064.1 GCA_021811105.1 Nitrospirota bacterium
GTTACCTCCAGGTCATAGTTCTTTTTCCGTCATGCCCGAGGTTCTCAGTCGGGCATCCATGTTTTCTTAAGAATGGATTCCCGCCTAAAGACTGCGGGAATGACGGCCTAAATACACACACTTTATGATGGTTAGGGTTATCCCTGTCTTATCTTGAATACCAGGACAGTGAACGCCAAAACAAAAGAAATAATGTTTGCAATGATGACCGGCATAGAGTTGATGGATAAGCCGTAGAAAGTCCACATTACCAGCCCCAGGCACAAGGTAATAAACATACCCATCGAAATATCGTGGGTCGATCTTGTCTTCCAGACTTTGATTACCTGGGGCAGATACGCAATCGTCGTTAGCGCGCCCGCCGCCATACCGAGAAGTGTCGTATTATCCATTATGCCGTATTGTACCATTTCGGGTTCAGTCGACGGACATAGCCAGGCGGGAGGGAATATGGACGGCCGCATCTCCGGAGTCCGGAAAGACCGGCATCCGTAGCAGGCACCTTCAGGCATATTGAAATAAGAAAATAATATTTTGTAAGATATTCCGTTTCCTTTATAATGGGAGCATAGGCAAAATAAGTGATTTCCGCGGAGGTAGGACATTAAGCTCAGGACAGAGGACGGAAGAGAACTGGATGTCGTCGATGTTTCGGAATTAGAAAAGCAGCTCAAGAAAGCAAAGGCCATAGCGGTCAAGATCAACGGCCTGCCCCGCGACCTCAGCTCCATCAGCATATCTGGCGAGTACGGCCTAGTCGAGGCGATCACCTTCGATTCCGAAGAGGGGAAGGAGATATTCCGGCACAGTGCGTCCCACGTAATGGCACACGCCGTCAAGAAGCTCTTTCCCGAGGCGAAGGTCGCGATAGGGCCGGCGATCCAGGACGGGTTCTATTACGATTTCGATATCGGCAGGACCTTCACTCCCGAGGACATTGCCTCCATCGAAAAAGAGATGGAGAAGCTTATCAGGAAAAACTCGCCCTTTGTCAGGAAGGAGGCGTCGAAGGCTGAGGCCGCCGCCCTGTTCACGGAGAAGGGCGAGACGTATAAAGTCGAACTCCTGAAGGACATACCGGGCGAAGTGGTGACGCTGTATGAAGAAGACGGTTTCGTCGATCTCTGCAGGGGCCCCCATCTCCCTTCGACCGGGAGAATTGCGGCGTTCAGGCTCCTCAGCGTTGCCGGAGCGTACTGGCGCGGCGACGAGAAGAATAAGATGCTCCAGCGGATATACGGCACGGCCTTCAACAATCCCAAGGACCTCAAGGACTACCTGAATTTCCTGGAAGAGGTGAAGAAGCGCGACCACCGGAAGCTCGGCAAGGAACTGGACCTCTTCAGCATCAGTGAGGAGATCGGTCCGGGCCTGATCCTCTGGCACCCCAACGGGGCCCTCATCAGGAAGACGATCGAGGATTTTTGGCGGGACGAACATCTGAAGGCCGGTTATAAGCTTCTTTTCAGTCCCCATATCGCCCGCCTCGACCTTTGGCGGACGAGCGGCCACGTGGATTTCTACAGTGAAAATATGTATTCGCCGATGGAGGTAGAGGGATACCCCTACGAGATCAAGCCGATGAACTGCCCGTTCCACATCCATATTTATAAAAGCGCACTAAGGAGCTACCGCGAGCTGCCGATCAGGTATGCGGAACTTGGGACTGTCTACCGATACGAGCGGTCGGGGGTGCTCCACGGCCTGCTCCGTGTCCGCGGTTTCACGCAGGACGACGCGCATATCTTCTGCCGGGAGGACCAGATGGAGGGCGAGATCAGGCGTGTCCTCGACTTCATCATCTTTGTTCTCCGCACCTTCGGGTTCGAGCAGTTCGACACCTATCTTTCGACTCGCCCGGAGAAATACGTCGGCAGCGACGAGCACTGGGAGAAGTCGACTGCGGCGCTTGAAGGGGCGCTCAGGGCGAAGGGTCTTGCGTACAGCGTGGACGAGGGGGGAGGGGCCTTCTACGGTCCGAAGATCGACATCAAGGTGAAGGATTCCCTTGGAAGGGCCTGGCAATGCAGCACGATACAGGTCGACTTCAACCTTCCGGAAAGGTTCGACGTCACCTACCGCGGCGCGGACGGGAAAGAGCACAGGCCGATCATGGTCCACAGGGCATTGATGGGATCTCTCGAGCGGTTCTTCGGGGTCCTGATCGAGCATTATGCCGGCGCCTTCCCTCTCTGGCTCTCTCCGGTGCAGGTATCGGTGCTGACGATCTCGGAGCGCCACGCAGCATATGCCGAGAGTCTTGAGGCGGCACTCGTGGCCCGCGGGGTGAGGGTAGAGCTGGATATTGACAGCGAAAAGATAGGGAATAAGATAAGAAAGAGCACTATTCGAAAGGTCCCTTATTCGGTTATAATAGGCGACAAAGAGGCAGCTGAGAACATAGTTATGTTGAGAAGGCGAAATGGGGAGAATTTGGGCCCATTCGGTGTGGAAGAATTGATATCTTTTCTTCTTGAAAAGATAAACTCCAGGGAGGTGCAAACATAAGCGGCAGGGATGTTGGTAAGAACATTCGGGTAAACGAGCAGATACGGGCAAGAGAAATAAGGGTCATCGGCAGCGAGGGGGAACAACTCGGCGTGATGTCGGTCAGAGACGCGCTCAGCAGGGCCGCCGACAGGGGGCTTGACCTGGTCGAGGTATCTCCGACCGCTGTGCCTCCCGTATGCAAGATCCTCGATTTCGGGAAATATAAATACCAGCTCAACAAAAAGCATGCCCAGAGGAAGACTATAGATGTAAAAGAGGTCAAGGTGAGGCCCCAGGTGAGCGAGCACGACCTCGGGCTGAAGATACGGAACATCAACCGTTTTATCGAGGAAGGCGACAAGGCGAAGGTCGTCATGTATTTCAGGGGACGGGAAATTGTTCGGCCTGAACTCGGGATGAAGGTCTTCGAAAAGATCACCCAGCAGCTTGTGGGTAAATTCCAGATCGAGCAGCAGCCGAGGCTTGAGGGCAACCACATCACGATGGTTGTCGCCCCCAAAGCATAACGGCGGGGAAGCGGACAGGACGTCCGATATCGGAGGGTCCGCCGGCGTCTCACCGTTCGCTGTGAGACGTGGCAAGTGTGCCGTGACAAATATTTTTTTTTTAGGTATACTACATATCTTGTTTCTAACGAGGGAAAAAGGGTTGCGGAATATCGTTCCGGGACCGATTCCCGTTTACTATCACGGAGGAAGAGATGCCAAAGCTAAAGACGCATAGGGGCGCGGCAAAGCGGTTCAAGGTGACCGCCACAGGAAAGATCAAGAGGGGGAAGGGCTTTAAAAGTCACCTCCTGACCAGCAAGCCGTCCAAGAGGACGAGGAAACTGAGAACCGCCACACTCGTTTCCGAAAGCGATTACGACGGGATAAAAAAGCTGTTGCCGTACATGTAAGCAGTGATGAGTAACAAGTAGGCGTAATGAGTTAATGATCGCTCATTATACGCTGTGCCCATCACTCATAACACATGACTCATTACCGGTTTTTATAGGAGGAGAAGATGCCGAGGGCAAAGGGTGGTTTCAAGACAAGGCAAAGAAGGAAAAAGATACTCGACAGGGCGAAGGGCTATTATGGCGGCAGGAGCCGCCTGTACAGGACTGCGACCGAGGCCGTCGACAAGGGACTCCAGTACGCATACAGGGACAGGAAGGCGAAAAAGCGCGAGTTCAGGTCTCTCTGGATCACGAGGATAAGCGCCGCGGTCCGTGCGATGGGCCTCAATTACAGCCAGTTCATGAACGGGCTGAAGAAGGCGGAAATTGCGCTCGACAGAAGGGCACTGGCTGAACTTGCCTACAGCGATCCGAAGGCCTTCGGCCTGATCGCAGAAAAAGTAAAGACGCAGTTGGCTTAGCACAGTCCGGTGGATGAACGTCTTTCGCCAGATCAGCTATTAAGTTCATTATCGCAGATAGAAACAGAGTTCCGCTCCGACGTTGAAGGGGCGGCGGACCTCGCCGGCCTCCAGCAGATCAAGACAAAATATACGGGGAAAAAAGGGCTCCTCACCGCAAGGATGAAGGCCCTTTCCTCGATTACCGACCCCGCGCAAAAGAAGGAATTCGGCAGAAGACTCAACGAAGTTAAGAACATCATTGAAGAGACGATAAAGGGCAAAGAACTCTCTCTGAGGGAAGGCGAAAAAGAGAGAAGGCTCCTCACCGAAAAGATCGACGTCACACTCCCCGGCAAGACCACGCCCTTCGGCAGGCAGCATCCGATAAACAATATTCTCGCTGAGATCAAAGAGATCTTCGTCTCGATGGGATTCGGCATAGAAGACGGTCCCGAGGTCGAACTTGATCATTACAATTTCGAGGCCCTGAACATCCCCAAAGACCATCCCGCCCGCGACATGCAGGACACGTTCTATGTCTCGGACGAGGTGGTGCTGAGGACCCACACGTCTCCCGTCCAGGTGAGGGTGATGGAGAAGAGACAACCGCCGCTGAAGATCATCGCTCCGGGGAAGGTCTATCGGTGCGATGCCGACGTCTCGCACACCGCCATGTTCCACCAGGTCGAGGGGCTTATGGTCGATACCGATATCTCTTTCAGCGATCTTAAGGGTGTGCTCGAGCTCTTCATCCACAGTTTCTTCGGCAAGGAAACGCCGGTCAGGTTTCGGCCGAGCTATTTCCCCTTCACCGAGCCGAGCGCGGAGGTGGATATCGGCTGTGTCTTTTGTAAAGGAAAGGGATGCCGGGTCTGCAAGACCACCGGCTGGCTCGAGGTCCTCGGCTCCGGACTAGTGAACCCGCGGGTGTTCGAGATGGCCGGCTACGACCCTGACAAGTATTCGGGGTTTGCCTTCGGCATGGGCGTCGAGAGAATGACCATGCTGAAATACGCGATAGACGACATCCGGCTCTTCTACGAAAACGACGTCAGGTTTCTGAGGCAGTTTTAATATGAAAGTCTCGTTTGAGTGGCTGAAGGAATTTGTCGACGTACGGGTTTCCCCGACGGAGGTTGCGGACAGGCTGACGATGGCAGGCCTCGAGATAGAAGGCATGGAACCTGCCGGCGACGACATTGTCTTTGAAGTGAACGTTACCCCGAACAGGCCGGACTGCCTGAGCATCCTCGGGGTTGCAAGAGAGGTCGCCGCGGCCTTCGGTATGCCTCTGAAGGTCCCGGATACCGGCATCCAGGGAGATCTGCCTGCTTCCGAAGTGACGGTCGAAATCCTCGATCCGGCGCTCTGCAACCGGTATACCGGAAGGCTGATCAAGGGCGTAATCGTGGGCGACACTCCCGAATGGATGAAAAAACGCCTGGAAATATGCGGCGTGCGCTCCCTCAATAACAATATCGTCGATATCACGAACTATGTGCTTCTCGAACTCGGCCATCCCCTGCATGCATTCGATACGGACAAACTTTTCGGGTCCAAAATCAGGGTCGCACGTGCAGGGGAGGGAAGGAAGATCACGACCCTCGACGGCGCGGACAGGGAACTGTCTCCGGACATGCTCCTGATCTGGGACGGGAAGGAGCCTGTGGCGATCGCCGGCGTAATGGGAGGAGAGGCGTCTAGCGTGACCTCCGAAACGCGAAATATCTTTCTTGAAAGCGCCTATTTCGAGCCGACATCGATCAGAAGGACGTCCAAGGCGCTCGGACTGAAGACCGAATCCTCTTATCGTTTCGAGAGGGGGACGGACGTTGTCTTCCTCGAAAACGCGCTGAACAGGGCAGCGCTGCTGATGCGGGAGACGGGCGGCGGAAAGATCCATGAGATCGTCGATGCCTATCCCGAAAGATATGTCCCGCCGGCGGTGGAAGCCGCATACGACAAGGTGAATTCCCTGCTCGGCACTTCGATCACAAAAGAGGAGATGAGGGCACTGCTCGGGAGGATCGGGATCAGCACGGAAGACAGGGGCGAAAAACTGATTGCCTTCCCTCCGTCTTTCAGAAGAGACGTGAGGGCATACTACGATATCGTTGAGGAAGTGGCGAGGACCTATGGTTTCGGAAATATCGACGCTAGAAACCCGAAGACCGAACTCTCTGCCGGCATCCTCAATAGAAGAGAAATCAACATAGGCAGGATCAAAGAGGCGGTCAGGAGGACAGGCTTCACGGAAGTAATCAACTACAGCTTCATGAACGGGGCTGACCTCGACATGCTCCTGATCCCTCACGATAACGTCAGGAGGAGACATGTGAGGGTCATGAACCCGCTGCGGCAGGAAGATTCTCTTATGCGGACGACGCTGGTGCCCTCGCTTCTGAAAAACTTCCTCTATAACCTGTCGAGGGGGACGAGGGATATCCGGTTTTTCGAATGCGCAAGGGTCTTTATCGACGACGGCGGACCGCTGCCGCTTGAAGAGCTCATGTTAGGCGGTATCCTGTTCCGGGAAAATCTGCCTTGCCTCTGGAAGGAGGAGACGCCGTCTTTCTTCGTTGTAAAGGGTGCGCTCGATTCGCTCTGCGGAGAGATGAAGATAAAGGGCTTTTCCTACGTCCCTTCCGACGAAGTGTTCCTTCACAGGGGGAAGTCCGCCGACGTTATGCTTGGCGGCGCAAAGGTCGGTTTCATCGGCGAGCTGACTCCGGGTGTGGTCGAGAAACTGGACCTCAAGGTCCCTAAACCCGAGATCGTGGTCTTCGAATTGAACCTCGAAAGACTCCATGCGGCTGTGCCCGAAAACCTGACCTATTCGCCGATCCCCAAATACCCGGCGGTCGAGCGCGATATTGCTGTCATCCTCGATGAAAGTCTGTCGTCTGCCCGGGTGATGGAAGAATTGAAGGGATACCGGTCCGAGTATATAGAAAGGGTGGAACTCTTCGATCACTACAAGGGGAAGAACATCCCGCAGGGCAGGAAGAGCCTCGGCTACAGGATAACCTACCGTTGCCCCGACAGGACGCTTACCGATGATGAGGTCGAGAAGATCCACACCGGCCTGGTCGCATACATACTTGGAAAGACGGGCGGTGAACTGAGAGGGGTGTAGCTTCAGGCTATCTGCCCCCCCGGATATTGAGCCCCCGGTTCCCGTTACTCTCTCACTCTCATGAAAGAAATATAATCCTTCTTCCCCTGTCTCGAATTCCATTTCCCGGATATTTTTATGCTATGCTATGAATTATCCCGATATAAACAGCCGCGAGGTTTCTTATCGTGAAAGAAAACTCAAAAGCCGCTCCTGAACCCGACCCGGGGACCGGGAAGTCCGGTCTGAAAAACAACAAGACCGAGACAGAAGGGCGATCGGCGGGGAAGAAGCAAAGAGTTCTCTCCTCCCCCAGTGACACCGATCTGGAACGACGCATTCGTGAAAGGACAGCCGAACTCGTTCGGGCCAATGAAGAACTTGAGCAGGAAATCGCCGATCGTCGCAGGGCCGAGGAACAGGCCATGAAGTCTCAGGAAAGGCTGTTCGATATTCTTGAAAGTATCTCCGACGGTTTCTTCACACTTGACCGCAGGTGGCGGTTTACCTATGTCAATCATGAGGCGGTGCGGCTCTGGAGGAGAAGCCTAGGCGAACTCATCGGCAGGAGCATATGGGAGGTTGTTCCGGATGCGGTCGGCACGATCTGCTACGAGCAGTATCACAGGGCGGTGGCCGAAAAGGTGCCGGCCTCATTTGAGGCGTTTTCTCCTCTCCTCAACATCTGGGTGGAAGTCCGGGCATATCCTTCGAAAGAAGGCCTGTCCGTTTATTTCCATGACATCACCGAACGAAAGATTGCACAGGAAAACGTTTTCCGCCTGAACCTTTTCTATTCGGTGCTCAGCAAGATAAACGAGGCGATCGTCAGGATCCGCGAACCGGGGGAACTGTACGAAGAGGTCTGCAGGATCGCGGTTGAAGACGGTCTGCTCAGGATGGCCTGGATAGGGCTTAAAGATCCCGTGACGCTGGAGGTAAAGCCTGTCGCCCGCTGGGGGGACGAAGGCGGCTACCTCGATACGATCAGGGTGTTTGCAGCAGACGTGCCTGAAGGCAAGGGCCCTACCGGCAGGGCGGTCTTCGAGGGAAAATACTTCATTTGCAGCGATATCGAAGTCGATCCGCTGATGCGGCCGTGGAAGGAGAAGGCCCTCAGCTACGGGTTCCGCTCTTCTGCGGCGTTCCCCCTCCGGATAGGTCAGGACACGATCGGGGCGTTCACGATCTACTCGGAAAAGCCGAGTTTCTTCACCGGGGAAGAGATCGAGCTGCTCCTGTCGATGGCAAGGGATGTGTCCTTTGCTATAGACTTCATTGAAAACGATGGACGGAGGCGGGCGGTAGAGGAGGCGCTCAGAGATCTGAACGAAGAGCTCGAATGCAAGGTAAAGGAGCGGACAGCCGGCCTTGAGGAGGCCTACAGGGAGATGGAGGCGTTCAGTTACTCGGTCTCGCATGACCTCCGCTCACCGCTGCGTATCATAAACGGGTTTGCCCAGGCGGTCCTTGAAGATTACGGAGACAAGCTCGACGACAAGGGGAAGGACCTGCTCAAGATAATAGGGACGAACGCGATAAGGATGGACATGCTTATCAACGGTCTCCTGGATCTGTCCCGTATAGGACGCCAGGAGATGAACGTCGCCGAAATCGATATGGAGAAAATGGTGAAGTCGTTATGCAACGACTTCGGCGGGGCCTTGTCGGGACGGAAGGTCTCATTCGCCGTCCAGCCCCTCCCCTCTGTCAACGGCGATGCGGTGCTCCTCCGTCAGGTCTTCGAAAACCTTCTGTCGAATGCCGTCAAATTCACGAGGAAGCGGCAGGAGGCGGTCATCGAAATCGGCGGATGGAAGGACGGCAGGGAACATGTCTATTTTGTGAGGGACAACGGGGTCGGGTTCAGCATGCAGTACGCGGATAAACTGTTCCGGGTTTTCCAGCGGCTGCACAACGTAAAGGAGTTCGAGGGGACGGGGATCGGACTTTCCATCGCGCACCGCATCATCCATAAGCACGGCGGGCGAATATGGGCGGAAGCAAAAGCGAACGAGGGTGCCACATTCTACGTTGTGCTGCCCGGCAATTAGAGGCAATTCATGAATTGCCCCCGCAGGTTTGTTATCCTTCCAGTTGCATAAAGATTGTAAATTAACAGCCACAAAAGCTTGATTGACGGGCTTTTGAGCCTGATGACACTCCTTATGTCGGAGTTCACCGAATGTTACCTCCAGGTCATAGTTCTTTTTCCGTCATGCCCGAGGTTCTCAGTCGGGCATCCATGTTTTCTTAAGAATGGATTCCCGCCTAAAGACTGCGGGAATGACGGCCTAAATACACACACTTTATGCAACGTTAGAGTCATCCCTTAATCTTGTAGCCCGCTTTTACGATCGCGTCTTCAATCTCTTTTTGCCGTATTTTGGATTCTTCGAAGGTGACTTTGACCTGACCTACCTGGACGTCCGACTTAACGATCCCCGCCAGTCCTTCAACGGCCTTTTTTACCCTCATCACGCAGTGCTGGCAGGACATGCCTTCAACCTGTATCGCAGTTTCGATCATATGAATTCTCCTTAAAAAAATATTGATATATTCGCGACGTATTATATATTCTATTATAGTTTTGATGCATAAATCAATCATATGAAAAACAGGATCATAGCGTTTTTATCCGTTCTCTTCGCGGTCTTTACGGTGGGCGCGGTCATATCCATGTTGTACATTAACTTTACCACCTCCGAACTGAAGAATATCATTACCCTGCACAGCGTCGAAATCCTCAGGCAGGACCTGATCATCAAGATCCAGAACGTCGAACAGGACTTGCTGACGGTGCATACCGAACTCGGGAGCCGTCTGGACAAGATAGTGGCGAACGTTACGGACCTCGACAAGTCGATCAATAACTGCACGAGGTGCCATCATTCCCCGCTGATAACCCAGAAGCTCGGGGACGTTAGGGGACTTATCGACAGGTTCGAAAATTCCCTGAGCTACTATATTACCGCCTCGGCGAATGAAGAAAGAATACGTTCGCTCAAGATGGAATCCTATGCCATCGGGACCGAGCTGCTTAATATCACGTCGGAGATGGCCCTGATCGCGAACCAAAGGCTTCAGGACAGGACGCAGAGGGCAATAGACGACGTGAGGAGGGCACAAAAGATTCTGATTATCACGCTCTTCATCGCCTTCCTCATCGGCCTTTGGATAGCATCCCGGCTCACCAGGAATATCCTAAGCCCTGTGCGCGAGCTGATCGGCGTGTCGAGGAAGATCGCATCAGGAAAGCTGGGCTGCACGACGAGTTATTCGGACTCCACGGAATTCGGCGAACTCGCTTCCTCCATAAACGATATGAGCGTTTCACTGAAGGAGAGCAATGAGCAGATCGTCCAGCACATGAACCGCCTGACCGGACTGTACCGCGTCACCCTGCCGTTTCACTCTGTCTCGAATATTACGGACGTTGTCCGGGAAGTTTCGCGTGGGGTTGCAGAACTGGTGGGGGTCGAGCAGTGCGGCCTTCTGCTCCTCGATGAAGAGGGGGAATATCTCGAACACGCTCTTCCCGTGTACGGCCTCGATGAGGCACAGGCCAGGTCAATCAGGGTCTCCAGGGAGGCGCTGGAAAAGCTTTATCTTGCGAATAACCGGAGGCCGCTGGTGGTCAACGACCTCAAGGCTCCGGGGCTTCCCGAAGGGATAACAGGAGGACCGGTCCCTGAAGTGCGGAATCTGCTCCTGGGGTGGGTGAGTCTGAAGGGCGACCTCGCCGGGGTTCTTCGGCTTGCCAACAGGAAGCAAGGGGAATTCCAGGAGGAATCCTCCCAGCTGCTCGGGATTATCTCGAACAACGTCTCGGTCGCCATCGAAAATATCAAGCTCTATGAAGACCTGCGGGCGCAGATGAAGGAACTGCAGGAGACCCAGGCGCAGCTCGTGCAGGCGGCAAAGCTCGCGGCGATCGGCGAACTCGCATCGAACGTCGCCCATGAGATCAACAACCCGCTGACGAGTATCATGGGATACGCCGAACTCATCAAGGAGGAAGGCAATATCGAGAACATCATGAAGGACATCGAGATCATCGAAAAGGAATCGATGCGCGCACGGGATATCGTGCAGCAACTTCTCGAGTTTGCCCGGCGGCGGCCGCTGGAGATACGGGCTGTGAACATAAACAGTCTGCTGAGGGAGGTGGTGGCCCTTATCGGCGTGCAGCTGAAGGCCGCCAGTATCAAGATCCGCGAAAACTACTCCGAATTGCCGGTCATCATGGGTGACCCGAACCAGATAAAACAGGTCTTCCTCAACGTGCTGAACAACTCCGTGCACGCAATGGGGGAGAACAGCCTGCAGAAGGGCAAGGTGATCAATATCCGCACCTCCAGCACGGAAACGAGCGTCTTTGTCGAGATCGCGGACACGGGCCACGGGATATCGAGCGAGGTGCTACCTAAGATATTCGAGCCCTTCTTTACCACGAAGCGGGAGAAGGGGACGGGACTCGGGCTTTCGATCACGTATAAGATAATCCAGAGCCACAAGGGCAAGATCGACGTCAATAGCGAAGAGGGCAGGGGGACGAAGTTCACCATATCCCTTCCAATTTATATGGCTGAGAACATGAACGTGCCCGCGCAGTATTACGGATAGCGCGCAATTCCCTATACGTTCATCGTGAGTATCTTTCTGACAATGTCCGGATAAGTGGCAATCAGGCGCAGTTCATCGTCCGTAAGGGGCTTCTGGGTGTGGAGATTCGCGTATTGCACCAGTTCGAGGACCTTTCGTGCCTCATCATCCGTATTGAAGTGTATGCCCAGTTTGTCATAGACGTGCCTGAAGCCCTTGACCCCGCCGTATTCTCCGGTGGTGATAATCCTTCCGGTCTCAAGCAGTTCCGGCTCTCCCCTGCCGACGTCTTCGGGGTCGTAAAGTTCGTAGTTGCGCCTGTCCTTCAACGCGCCGTCGGCGTGGATGCCTGACTCGTGAGCAAAGGCGTTGGCGCCGACGCCCGGCTGGTTGATCGGAATAGGGAGGCCGAATGCGTACGAAGCGTACTTCGCGATCCTCCAGGATTTCTTGAGATCCACGTATTCGTCGAGGTGTACCTTTTTGCTCAGCCCGTGGGAATACTTGAGGGCGAGAATCGTGGCCACGAGGTCGCAGTTCCCGCAGCGCTCCCCGTAGCCGTTGATGGTCGTATTGATGTAAGTGTCGACCCCGCCTTCGATGGCTCCCTGCGCCCCTGCGCAGGAGACCGCCTCGGCCATGCCGAGGTCGTTGTGACAGTGCATCTCCAGAGGGAACTTCGTTGCGAGGGCGAGCGCCTTGATCCTCTCATAGATCGTGATCGGGTCGTCCGCTCCGAGAGTATCGCAGTATCTGAAACGATCGGCACCTGCCTCTTTCCCGGCGAGGGTGAAGTCGATGAGCCTGTCAAGCTCGGTCCTGGAAGCATCTTCGGCGTTTATGCCCACCGTCTCGGCCCCGAGTTCCCGCGCGGTCCTTACCGCATCGACCATTGACTTGACGATGTCTTTCCAGGTCTTTCTCCCCTGAAACTTCCCCTGGATCATGATTTCGGACGTGGACATGGAGATGTTCAGGTGTTTGATATCGGGGCAGTTCTTGAACGCCAGAATCACGTCTTCGGGGACCGCCCTGCACCACCCTTCCAGATGGATCCGTTTCATCACGCCGGCCTTGGCGAGCTCCAGGTTGCCGTTTATGTAATTCACCTCGTGCTTCAGCGTCGGAAATCCTATTTCACTCTGATAGAGACCCATCTCGTCGAGATAGATGTTCAGCATTGTCTTCGACAGTTTTGGCAGGAGGATGCGCGAGGTCTGCACCCCGTCCCTGTTCGTGACATCTATTAGATATACTTTCCCTGTCATATTCCCTCTCTTGTTGTTTAAAGATTTGATGGCATGGTCCGCGAACAAAATTAATTATACCAAGAAAAGGACTGGAAAAGAAACCGGCACTTTGTTACAATTATAGACGTTTTTTCAGGGGGTGCTTATGGACTTCAAAGGACAAGTGGCAATGATTACGGGAGGTGCCCGTGGAATCGGCAGGTCGATAGCCGGACACTTTGCGAAACACGGGGCGAATCTCGCAATCGCGGATGTGTCGGAGGACGCCGCAAGGGAGACCGCCGGCGAATTGGCCTCCGCGGGCGCCAAGACCATGGCAGTGAAACTTGACGTCTCGAAATCCGACCAGGTCGTGAAGGCCTTTGAAGATGTGGTGAAGGAATTCGGCAGACTCGATATCCTGATCAACAACGCCGGCATCACGAAGGATGGTCTTGTGCTGAGGATGAAGGAAGAAGACTGGGACTCGGTCATCAACATAAATCTCAAAGGTGTTTTTCTCTGTTCCAAGGAGGCGGTGAAGGTGATGGTGAAGCAGAAATACGGGAGGATCGTCAACATCGCTTCCGTCGTCGCCTTCATGGGGAACCCCGGCCAGGTCAACTACAGCGCGTCCAAGGCCGGGATAGTCGGGTTGACAAAGACCGTAGCGAGGGAATACGCCAGCAGGGGACTTACCGTGAACGCCGTGGCGCCCGGATTTATTTCGACCGCGATGACCGACGCCCTTGCTGAAAATGTGAGGCAGGAAATGTTAAAATCTATACCTGTCGGTAAGTTCGGGACCGTCGACGATGTCGCCAATGCCGTGAGCTTCCTTGCCTCGGCGGACGCGGGGTACATCACCGGCCAGGTGATTCACGTCAACGGCGGCATGTATATGTAACACGCGATGATAAGGCCGGTGCCTGTATGCCTGCTGCACCGGCGTTTGATTTTTTGCCGCATGTAAATTTGATAATGTATAGGGAGGTATAGGAATGATTGAAGAAAAGGTGAAGGAGATAATCGCGAAGCAGCTGGGCGTGAACGCCGCCGAGGTGACACCCGAGGCGTCCTTCGTGGAGGACCTCGGTGCGGATTCGCTCGACACGGTTGAACTCGTCATGGCATTTGAAGAGACGTTCAATATAGAGATCCCGGACGAAGACGCCGAGAAGATCGCGAAGGTCAAAGACGCCGTAGAGTATATCAAGAACAAGCAGTCTTAATGTCGAAGAGAAGGGTCGTTGTTACAGGGCTGGGGCTCATCACCCCGGTCGGCATAGGCGTCGAAAAAAGCTGGAGCGGCCTGCTTGCGGGAAGGTCCGGTATCAGGAGGATAACCCAGTTTGACGCTTCCACATTCTCTACCCAGATAGCCGGCGAAGTCGAGGGGTTCAAACCTGAAGACTACATCGAGCCGAAGGAAATCAAGAAGATGGACCGGTTTATCCATTTCGGCGTCGCCGCCTCGACTATGGCCATGGAAGACTCCGGGCTGAAGATCGACGAACATAACGCCCCGCGCGTCGGCGTTTACGTCGGCGCCGGAATGGGGGGACTTCCCGCGATCGAGCATTACCATAAGATCCTGCTCGAAAAAGGCCCCCGGAGGATCACCCCTTTTTTTATCCCGATGCTGATCATTAACCTTGCCGCCGGCAACATATCGATAAAATTCGGCGCCAAGGGGCCGAATTCCGCTCCTGCAACCGCATGTGCCACCGGCAGCCATGCCATCGGCGACGCATTCAAGGTCATCCAGCGGGGGGACGCCGACGCGATGATTGCGGGGGGCACTGAATCGGTCATCACTGCCATGGGCATCGGCGGGTTCAATGCTATGAAGGCGCTGTCCACAAGAAATGACGAACCCGCGAAGGCGAGCAGGCCGTTCGACAGGGACAGAGACGGCTTTATCATGGGAGAAGGCGCGGGCGTCATGGTCATTGAAGAGCTGGGCCACGCGCTTAAGAGAAACGCGAAAATATACGCCGAGATCGCAGGCTACGGTCTCACGGGAGATGCCTATCACATCACCTCCCCGGCCCCCGGGGGCGAGGGTGCCGCCAGATGTATGGCGATGGCACTGAATGATGCCGGCGCGAGTCCCTCGCAGGTGGATTATATCAATGCCCACGGGACGTCGACAAAGTACGGCGATGAACTGGAGACCGCGGCAATAAAGTCGGTCTTCGGAGAGCACGCGTATCACGTTGCGATCAGTTCGACCAAGTCGATGACCGGTCATCTCCTCGGCGCCGCTGGCGGCGTCGAGGCGGTCATCTGCAGCCTCGCCATGCGGGACGGCATGATCCCCCCGACGATCAACCTCGACAATCCGGACCCTGAATGCGACCTTGATTACGTGCCGCATACGGCGAGAAAGGCCGATGTGGGCTGCGCCATGTCGAACTCTTTCGGTTTCGGCGGGACGAACGCCTGCCTGCTCTTCAAGAAGTTCCCACATTGATCCATACCGGGCCGAAACGGGAATCAGAAGACCTCGAGCAGAAGATCGGGTATCGCTTCAAGAACAAGGACCTCCTCGCTTTGGCGCTGACGCACAAGTCGTTCTATCACGAGCACAGGGGGAAGGCACGGTCCCACAACGAACGGCTGGAATTCCTGGGCGATTCGGTCATCGGGCTGGTGATCGTCGAATATCTGTTTTGTCTCAAGGCACAATATGAGGAATCGGTCCTGGCGAAGATGAAGTCCTTTCTCGTCTGCGAGTCCGTCCTCGCCGATATCTCCCTTTCGGTCTCGCTTGGTACACATATCCTGCTGGGGAAGGGGGAAGAATCTACCGGCGGCAGGTCCAAAAAATCGATCCTTGCCGACGCGCTCGAGGCGGTCATCGGCGCCGTCTATCTGGACGGCGGCTATGAAAAGACCAGGGAGATCGTTCTCGGTTTTTTTGAAGGCAGGGTGAAACGGGCGATCGAATCCGGAGAATTCTACGACCATAAGACGGAACTCCAGGAAAAAACGCAGCTCCTGTACGGGACGCTTCCCGAGTATAAGGTGATCAAAGAGCTGGGAGAGGAACATAACCGGGTGTTCACAGTCGGGGTGTTCCTAGAAGGGAAACGTATGGGCGTTGCCTCGGGGAAGAGGAAAAAAGAGGCGGAAAGCCTCGCTGCCAAAAAGGCGCTCGAAAAGATTAAAGGGCAGCCCGGCGGGTGAAGTATTTCCTTATTTCGAGCGGGCCGATGACGATCAGTGCTACCGCAGCGACGGCAAGAACGCTCGTTCCGTCGATCGGGGCCAGGTTCAGCCGCTCTCTGAGCGCCGGCACGTAGATCCCGAGGAAGAGGAACGAAATCGACCCTGCGGCCCAGATGTTGATGACCGGATTGGTGAAGATGCCGAGCGAGAAGGCAGGTTCCTTTCCGGAGCGGGAGGCAATGGCCAGGAAGATGTGCCCGAATATCCATGCCGAAAATGCGAAGGTCTGGGTCTCGGCCGGGCCCATGCCGAGGGACCGCGCATAAAAATAGGCGATCATCACCGAGACGAAGAGCGCCATTCCACCCGCAAAGATGCCGTAGACGACCCCGGTCGAGAGGACCTTTTCTTTGGGATTGCGGGGAGGCCGCGAGTAGACGTCTTTTTCCTTCGGTTCCGCAACGAACCCTGCGGACGCCGCCAGGTCCATGAACAGTTCGAGGACCACGATCTGGATCGGGCTGAACGGCATGGTTATGCCGAGGAGGACCGGGAGAAGAAAGATCATGATGAGCGCGACCTTTACCGAGAGGTAATAGGAGATGCCTTTCCGGAGGTTGTCGAAAAACGTTCTTCCCTCGAATATGCCGCGGGCGATCGTGGTAAAGTCGTCGTCCGCAAGGACGGCCGCGGCCGCGTCTTTTGCGACGTCCGTGCCCCTGATGCCCATGGCGATCCCGATGTCGGCGGCCTTCAGAGCAAGCACATCGTTGATGCCGTCTCCCGTGACCGCAACTACCTCGCCGTTTTCCTGCAGGGCCTTCACGATGCGGTACTTGTGTAAAGGGGTGGTCCGGGCAAATACGGACACCTCCTTTACCGCCGTTCGTAATTTTTCATCTGGCATGGCATCGAGGTCTTTCCCCTCGAGCACCTTGCCGGCCGGGACACCTACCTTTTCCGCGATAAATGCCGCGGTAAAGGCGTGGTCCCCGGTCACCATCACTGTCCGGATGCCGGCCTTTGCCGCGATTCCAACCGTCTCCCCTACATATTCTCTCGGCGTATCTTCAAAACCAATCAGCCCGCAGAAGTCGTAGTCCCTTTCAAGATCGGCGAAATCCCGATTTTCCCATCCGGCGGACAGACTGCGGGAGGCAACGGCGATGACGCGTCTTCCGATTGACGACTCTGCCGCCAGAGTGTCTCTGATATCTGTGCCGGTGTTACGGCACAAGCCGAGTACCTCCTCCGGAGCGCCGATAAGGTAAACCATATAATGGTCCTCATTTCTCCGGATCACTGCCTTCGTTTTTTTTCCGTTTTCTCCGAGATTCCTCAGACGCAGTATTTCAGAAGGCTTTTCCCCGAGCCCCATCTCCGCCGCCTTCACCCTGATCTCTTCTTCCATAGGGGAAAGTACAAATTCGGGAAGCGAACCGGAGGCCGCGGCTAAGACTTCGCGCTCCTTTCCGGCGGGGGATACAGAGACGATCCTCATTTTTCCCTCGGTGATCGTACCGGTCTTGTCGCTCACGATCACCGTTGCGTTGCCGAGAGTCTCCGCACCCTGAAGCCGTTTTACAAGGAAGTTTTTCTTAGAGAGGCGGTAAGCCCCGAGACCCAACACCATGGTGATGATGATCGGCAACTCCTCGGGTATCGTAGCAAAGGCGAGGGAGAGTCCGGTCAGCACCATCAGTTTCAGGTCCCGGCCGCGCAGTATCCCAATCAGGGGGATGACGAACGAAAAAAATATTGCCACGAAAACGAGTTTCTTGACGAGCGATTTCATCGCTGACTGCAGCGCCGTTCGCGGCGGCTTTATCGTCCTGAGCGCGTCCGCGATGCCGCCGAGCCGGGTGTTTCTGCCCGTGGTCCGCACCTCCGCCTCGCCTTCGCCCGAAAGCACGGTCGTCCCGGCGAAAACCATATTCCCCTTTTTCCTGTCCTGCGGAAAGGACTCGCCGGTCAGTGACGACTCGTCGACCTGAAGGCCTGCAGAGGCGACCACCTCCGCGTCGGCGACTATCCTGGTGCCCTGGTTCATAACGATAAGGTCCCCCGGGACGACTTCTTCCGCGTCGATCTCGGCTATTGCACCGTCCCTTATCGCCCTGGCCTTGGGGGCGGTCACCCTGGCGAGGGAGGCGATCGCCTTCTTTGCACGATATTCGTTGTGGACTTCCGCAAAAACGAGCAATGAGATGATGAGAAAGATCGTAACTGCGTCCCCTGTTTTCCCCCACAGACTGTAGAAAAAACCGACGACGAATAAAAGGAGGATCATCGGCTCCGTGACCTCGTGCCGCGCGATGCCGAAGAAGCTGACCTTCTGCGGCTGATAGATCCTGTTCGGGCCGGCTTCGGCGAGTCTATTCTTCGCTTCCGTCGACGTCAGTCCGCTCCGCACCTTCGCGCTCATACTACGACATTATACCCTCCAGTTGCATAAAGATTGTAAATTAACAGCCACAAAAGCTTGATTGACGGGCTCTTGAGCCTGATGACACTCCTTATGCTGGAGTTCACCGAATGTTAC
>JAJZPM010000065.1 GCA_021811105.1 Nitrospirota bacterium
TGTTGGATTGCTATTTATCCCGGCCTTACTTTTCAAATTAAAAGGACCTCTTCATAATAAACTGACCAAAGACAAAGCCCCCTGTAATATAAAGACTTTCAAGACAACTGGTTACCCAATACAGCCCTGTAGATGTATATATTCAGGTTATCCCATTCTGAATAATAATGCCCTGTTTGGGTTGGGATAATGCCAAAAATAACATTTATCCAACACCTCCCGTATCTTTAGCAAGATCTCATCGGGTAAGGCGACTTTTGAGATGAAGTTGAATCCCTCTTCAAGGATCCCCTGACTGTTAATTATTTCATCCGTGTAACCGCTCATAAAAAGAAACTTAGTTCCCGGATTCATCTTCCTGGTCTCCTCATAGACTTCCCTGCCATTCTTTTTGGGCATCCTAACATCAAGGAAGACAAGATCCACCCCCTCTTTCCGGTCCCTGAACAGACTGACAGCATCCTCGCCATCCCTTGCCTCTATGACCGTGTACCCCGACAGCCTCAGCACCTCACCCATTGTCTCCCTCGTGTCACTGTCGTCCTCTGCTAATAAAATTGTTTCTGTCCCTCCTATTGCCGAATATATATCCGGTCTTTCCGGATATATGGTTTTTGCTTCCACCCTAGGAAGGTATATCTTAAAGGTTGTCCCCTCATTGCTCCTGGAAATCACATCAATATAACCGTTGTGTTGATTTACTATCCCATAGACTATTGATAGTCCTAATCCAGTTCCTTTGCCTAACTCCTTTGTCGTAAAAAATGGTTCAAATATTTTCTCTTTTATGCTTTCAGTCATGCCTGTTCCAGTGTCTGAGACTATGACTGAGCAATATTTCCCCGGGACGCCAAATCCATGTTCTTTTTTGAAGGTGTCGTTCATCTCCTCAATGTCTGTCTTAATCGTCAGGCGCCCGCCTTTCTGCATTGCATCTCTTGCATTTGTTACAAGGTTTATTAAAACCTGCTCTATCTGATTGCTGTCTGCTATTATAGTCGGGTCCCGGTCTGTCAATTCTATGTTCAGCTCTATATGTTCGCCTATAAGATTGGACACAAGGTTTTTTACCCTTAAAACAATTTCATTCAAATTCTGATGCTTCAGGTTTATTATTTGTTTTTTGCTGAATGCAAGGAGTCCCTGGGCAAGATTACTTGCCTTGTTTATTGAATCAGTTATCAGTTCGGCGTATTTGTTTAAAGAATCGTTCTTTTCTAATTTCTTCATTATGATATAAGCAGAACCTTTAATTGTAGTTAATATATTACTGAACTCATGGGCCACGCCTCCTGCAAGGATGCCAACTGCCTCCATTTTTTGAGATTGGCGCAGTTGTTGCTCAAGATTTTTGCGCACAGTAATATCTGCAGCAATCTCTATTCTGACAATACGGCCGTCCATCCACCGGATTGCCTTGTCGTGGCATTCGTACCACCGCTGGTTTACCGTGTTCTCAAACTCCCATACATATGTATCCAGCAATGCACCCTCAGCACTTACCAGTTTGCTGTTCGAGCAGAAACTGCATGGTCCTGTCTGCCCTTTCTGAATGGTCTGCCAGCAAGTCTTGCCCTGGATATCGCCGAACATATCGCGGACGTACTTGTTAATCAGCAAGACCTCGTATGTTTGTATGTCAGCAACATAGACAACTCCGTCCATACTGTCAACAACAGCCTGAAGACTGTTGCGCGATTTCACTATCGCTTCTTCAGCCTGTTTGCGGTCAGTGATTTCAATGTGGAGGCGTTCATTTATTTCGGAAAGTGAAGAGGTACGTCTGACAAAATATACAGTAATAGCCACAACGATCAAGGAAACTACAAAGGCATCGAAAAACCCAACAATCAAGACTTGATTTGAAACATTTCCCCATAAAGCAAGGCTGACTGCGACTGATAGCAATGTTGTCAGAATTTCCGAGGCAATCATGCCTATCCATACAAAATGCCAGGGATTAATAGTTTCCCACTTTCTAAATATCTGCTTAACCATATTGATATTTCGGATTTCCCATATCACATCTTACCTGCGACAATTTACGGAAAATGTAGCACATGCTGAGATCGGCGGTCAATTTACCGGGCGGGTATCCTCACCTCGACCAATGCCCCGTGTGAGCATTCCCGTTAGAAGGGCAAAGTTTTTCTGACGGGGTTTGCTTTTTACGATCATACTATCATGGCTAATGGGGAAAGAGAACAGTCTGAAGTAAGGGTACTCAGACCCGGGAAGCAGAGGTCAGACGGATCAAATTTCCTAGAGGCTTTGTAAAATAAAGCAATCTCTAAAGTCCCACTCTTGCGGGAAACTCATTATACGCTATGGTAACTTTGTAGCTGATGTTCACGCTCCTGGAGGTAATACCATTTCCCTCGCAATTTAACTCCCCCTCTTTCGATGACGTGCGATTTCTGATCATCGCCGCAACCACTTGGTCCAGATGAAACCCGTCCGTGCAGTCCTTGCAATCCCTGTTCAGGCATTCAACACGAAAATACGCGTGACTGTCAGGGGAAAAAGTGAGAGTCCGCAATAAGTGAACCGCGCTTACTCCTTTCCTATTGTGTTCCATGTCAACGACTATACTTGAAACTTCCGGAAAACGCTGAGAAATAAGCCCGGCATCCTGCCTCTCCTGCACCCTTTCCAGCTTTGCATCGCACTTTTCACGGTAGGTCATTTTTGCCTTTCAAATGAAGCCTCCTGCATAGCAGGGGGCTTCCCGAGCCGATTACGATTTAACGACGTTAATCGCCCTGAGACCCTTCAGACTTTTTTCAACATCGAAATTAACCATGTCCCCTTCCGCGAGGGTCTTCTGTCCGTTGCCCTGGATGGAAGCGTGGTGGACAAAGACGTCGGAACCGTCATCCCTGGTTATAAAGCCGAAGCCCTTGGAATCGTTGAACCATTTTACTTTACCTTTGGTCATTGCAATACCTCCTTTCTCGCTGAACAACATTCCGGAGTGCACCAATGGAAATGAAAAAAGGCCGCGAAGCTAAACAGTCTTCGTGGCCTTTTGTACGAAAAAGACTCTGAAACCTCTGATCTATTAATAACACGCCTGAGATCAATAAGTCCAATCAGTCATGGAAAAACAGCTGTCGCCAGGCAGCGCGTCCTCCCTCATACGGTTACAAGTAGGGCATACCGCAGCTCATTCATGCTGCCTCCGCACTTAATAGCCGACGGATGTCACCACGAATACGTCCGTACCGTTGGGTCTGCTCACCACAACTTCGTCACCCTCGGTCTTGCGCAACAGCGCCTTTGCCATCGGAGAATCGATGCTGATAAAACCCCTCTTGAGGTCGAATTCGTCCGGACCGACGATGCGATACCGAAACAGATTCCCGCCGGAATCCTCAAGTCCGACCCAGGCGCCGAAAAATACTTTCGACGCGTCATCAGGCGGCCTGTCCACGACGATCAGCTCGCTCAACCTCTTTGTGAGAAACCGCATGCGGGAATCGATCTGTCTTAACTGCTTCTTGCCGTAGATATACTCAGCGTTCTCAGACCGGTCCCCCATGGCAGCGGCTTCGGCAACTGCCTGGGTGACCTGAGGGCGCTTTACCTTCCAGAGATATGAGAGTTCCTCGCTTAAATGCGTTCGCCCCTCAGGGGTAATATACCTAGAGGCATTCGCTTGATTACGGGACGGTTGCATGCCTTATTTCCCTTTTTTATCCGCCGTGTCTTTCCGGGCGGTGTGAGTGATGATGAAATGTTCCGGCCGGAGGTCCGGATTTTTCTCAAGCTCCTCTACAAAAACAGTGATCGCCTTTCGCATGAAGGCCGAGAAATGCACGCGTCCCGGCAATGCATGGATCCTCTGCCGTGTACCTTCGTCGATTGTTGCGGTATACTTTGCCATAGTTGTTTCCCCGTTTCTTCTTATTATACGGTTTATTATAACGGAATCGCCGATTCGACTTGCCGTGAACGGGCCGTGCATGAGAATTTAAAAAATAGTCTGCTGGTATAAATATGTTAGACTATCAATGTATACGGTTTCGTTGCACGGGACGCGCAAGACGGAGACCGGCACAGACTATCTAACAAAGAGGAGGACATACCATAGCTAATCAAAGAAGAGTATTGCCCGGTCGGGTCTTCGATAAGACCCGCGTAAACAACCAGATCCGGCTGATCAAAGCAAAAGAGATCCGGGTTGTCGCCGATGAAGGGCAAATCGGCATTATGGATATCGAATCGGCACTGAAGATGGCCGCAGAGCGGGATCTGGACCTCGTGGAAATCGGCCCCCTGGCCGAGCCGCCCGTCTGCAAGATCATGGACTACCGGAAGTTCAAGTTCGAGCAAGGCAAGAAAGAGCGGAAGGCAAAAAAGCAGCAAACGACGCTCACACTTAAGGAAATCAGGATGCGCCCTTCGATCGATACCCACGATTATGAGTTCAAAAAGCGTAATGTGAAGAAGTTCATCGAACACGGGGACAAGGTCAAGGTGACAATCCGTTTTAGAGGACGGGAATTCAGTCGCCAGGACCTGGGGACGAATGTTCTGAACAGGCTGGCGATGGAGCTGGCGGATATCGCAAAAGTAGAATCTCAGCCGAAGATGGACGGACGTCAGATGGTGATGATTCTCAGGGCTTCATAACTTCCCCGCGCGGGATTCGCGGGACAAACTTCTTACTTTTCGAATTCGGGCTCATACCAGACAGAAACCAGGGCACAGAACATGTTATCTTTGCTGTCGTAAATATAGTTCTGCTTGATATGCGAAGAGGATACGCTGACGTTCTTTTCACTGAGCCACTGGTTGATTTCTTCCTCCAGTTTCAGCGCATCGCCCTGGTTGGTAAATATTTTCACTTTCATAGTCCCTCCTTCTGCATGCGCTGACTTAAAATAGGATCGTTTGATTGTAACTAATTGCGGTTAAAAAATGTTAAATCTCATATCGCATGAGAGACCTTCTCTGCAGCTCTCGTGGGTAGAACGCTTTTCTTAATTGATCTCAAGCCAGGAGTTTATGTCCGTCCTCTCTCCCGGATTTTATCCGTGGTTTCATTGAGACGGAACATCAGGTTCTCCCATTGTTTAAAAACAACCTCTTCTTCTGTCCGGAAAATATTTTCGTTTTGTGGGTCACCGCCTGTCAAGGCGACCCTCTCATACACGACGTTCAATAGCTGGGCGGCTATTATGGGGATGTGAGGGACAATTTTGTCAGGATCAAATAACATTTTTTCCTCCTGGTAAAAGTGATGACGCAGCTTAATGACTGCACCACAAACTCCCTTTCGTTTAGTTTCTCCTTTACGTCATCGTATCACATTTTAAGGGGGGTGACTATCTCAATATATCCTGCGTTCATGTGGAGGGCCTCAAGACCCTCTCAAAAAACAGGGGGGCTGCGCGCAGCCGATAACCATAGAAGAGCACACGGGTTCCGCAAACCGCCCTTACTTCCCTCCCTTGAATAATTGTGTATGGCCATGCTATACTAAAACTAGAATTTTAGAAGTTTTTGCCGTTTATGAGGCCACAAAGACTTTTGACTTTGTGGCCTTTTTTTATTGCCGAGACCTTCTGAGATTTGAGTCTATAGATAAGGAGGTAATAGGAAATGGAACAAGGAACTGTAAAATGGTTTAACGACAGCAAAGGTTTTGGATTCATCACGAACGATGACGGAAGTGAAGCTTTTGTTCATCATACTTCCATCCAGGGTAATGGCTTCAAAAGCCTTGCTGAGGGTGACAAGGTCAGCTTTGATACCGAAAAAGGCCCGAAAGGACCCAAGGCAATCAATGTCGTTAAATTGTAATTAACGGGAAGAGGGCCCCTTCCCGGCGGAGGGGCCTTCTCACGGGAGGGGGAAGATGAACAACAGCATGAACCACAGAAAGAATACGGCAAGGATAGAAAGGCAGCAGCGGAAGATCGACGCGGGTTTCATGGATACCCAATTCCCCGAGGTTGCAGGCATCGTGATCAGCATGATATACAATCAAAGGGGGATACAAAAATCATTGCCCAGGGTTGTTAATTTCTTTCCCGGCAGTTATGCGTTATTCAGGGTAGACTGTCTGAGCAAGGAATGTGTCGATGGCGGGTTTGATCTCACTCAGGTCATCACAGAGATGATCAGAAACCGCAGAAAAGCCGCCAGAGGTGATCTCAGTTGCGAAGGCAACGGGCCTTCTGCCAACCACTCGACTATTGCTTACGAAGTTGCCATTCAATACACATAGGTGATCTTTCCTTAAGTCTCAGAAAGTCTCAGACAAATTTGTTGGCGTGGAAACCCAACTTCTTACATCGCTGAAAGAGCGCCAATAATAACGCCCGTCCCCCGGACATTTTGCCGGGAGACGGGATTGCTTAATTCCGAAGCAGAAATTACTTACTTATTCTGCATCTGTCTCTGCATTTCCTCTAAGTGTTTCTGCGCCTCTTCGGCCTTCTTCTGCATATCTTCTGCCGCCTTCTGCACCTCTTTGGAAGTCTCTTCCATTTGTCGTGCAAACCTTCTTGCCGCGAACTGCGAACTGATGCTCATGACGATCAGGATCCCGCCGATGATCCCAAAGACGAGCCAAGCCTTCTGGGAAGGCAGCTTGTGGACCTCGACGCTCGCTGTCACCAGGAAAAAGGTGGTGAGGACGATCCCTATTGCAGCCCCGGCGTAAGGGATGATGCCGAGTACAGTCGTGATGGGCGTCAGCGCCGAGATATAGGCCGCGCACCGATACGCGGTCTCATAGGATTCCTGGGACCCCATAAGTTTCCATATGAAGAATATGATTGCAGCTCCGACAAACCCGAAGATGGCGATCATAACGGGCAATATAATTATGGACGCGACCCCGGCCGCAAAACCGGCGACAATGTGCAGTCCGACAATGACGAAGACAGCCTGTATCAGCCCTCCGATCACTCCCATCCCGACCATAAAGACAAGGGGATCGACAAACCCCCCGGTTTTAGGCATCTCCCTAAAAAACGCCGCCGGTGATGTCAGCACCTTCAAAGCGGTCTGCGGAATAGCTGCTACATTGATCCCTTTTGTTTCCATTGATGGCCTCCTTTTAAGAAAGTTTTTATTAAAAAATTCTTGCCTTGACCCGAAAAAATGGAAAGTGATGATAAATGGCCATCCCCGTCTTCTTTTTTTATGATTCCCTGTCGCGCGGCAGGCCAGAATAAATCTACCATACGGAGCAACGCATAGCAATATAAACTTCAAGTTCTCATGTCATGTATATCCTTAAGTTTGGTCTTTCGATGAAGATTAACTATTCACTATCCGACTCTATGGGATATATTTCATATTGATTTTAAATCCAATTCTGTCTGCTATATATTTTATATATGAAAATCATCCAACTTTTTTATGCAAGGCCATTCTCTGCTGCTAAAAAATGTTTTACATCAAGCACTTTTCTTCTCTATTGTAATTGGCATTTCACTTGCAGTATCACTGTCGCCCAGAAAATTTTTTCTGGCGCGATTGGCGAGGGTGGTTTTAACGGAGGGTGGTACAGTCCGGGTCGGGGCCGGCAGGTTGCTGATGACCTGCCGACATAAAAGGGTTTTGGCGGTGCGTCTTTCGGTATCGAAAGGTACAAAGGGGGACGGGCGCACCGGCCAAGGCCTTTTTTGAAGTCTTTTTTATACCTCCTTATTCCGGCTGAACTCCGCATTGACCGACTCAATAATTTCCCGTGTGATACGGCGGGGGTTCGGACCGTGGGGCGTCCTAATAAATCATCCGGTCCACTACGGCAGCAGCAGCCGGTTTGTCTTTGACCGCAGATGTCGTTTTATCGTTGGGTGGATTCTGGCCCGGGGCAGAAGCTGCGTACGTGAGGTCTATGATGGTCACCTCCGGAGGCGCCAGAAAACGGATCGGCGGACCCCATGTGCCGGTCCCCCTGCTGACATACAGAGGGGAACGGTTCCCGACATCCGCATAACCGGAAAGCACCGGATAATAGAGCCACGTAAGGATGGTGAAGGGGAATATCTGGCCCTTATGGACGTGCCCCGAGAGCTGGAGATCGAAAAGCCCCGTCGCCTTGGGGTCAACGAGGGGCCTGTGTTTGAGAAAGAGGGTGAATCTGTCGCGCGGCAGTCCTGAGAGCAGGACTTTTTCGTCGACATCTTTCGAAATACCTAATCTTACGCCGACCGGGTCGTCGACGCCCGCGATATTAATAATTCCCCTGACGCCTTCGCCCCTGAGAAGAGTAAAGCCCGACTTTTCGATAAATCGCGCCGCCTGCACGATCCCGGCAAAAAATTCGTGATTGCCGGTCACCGCGAATTTCCCGAACCTGGGATTCACCTCTCTGAGGAGACCGCTTAGTCCGTCCATTTCGTAGACGTCTCCATCCACAAGATCACCCGTCGCCACAAAGATGTCAGGGTCCGCAGCCTTTACCAGTGCCATGATCCTCCTCAGCCTCGTCTGCCGTATGATCAGGCCCAGATGCACATCCGATATCTGGACAATCCTGAGTCTCCCTATCGCGGCAGGGACCTTCGCCGACCTTATCTCCACGTGTTCCGTGCGGATATTCAGTGCCTCGAAGTAACCGTAGACTGAGGTGAAAACAGACAGGGCGAGAGGCAGGAAAAAAGCCCCGCGGGGCGACGGTATGACAGAGGCAAAGTCTTTATGTGAAAAAGATCCGGCCGTATGCAGCACAACTCGATAAAGGTCGATCGCCAGAGAATATGACGAAAAGAGGAAGAGGACCCCGAGCCAGGTATAGCCGATATAGGCCGCGGCCCTGGCAGGGGCTTCCAGTTCCGCGCGTTCGAGCATGCGGACGATAAGAGGAGCGGCGATCATGACGATCATAAACAGGGCAAGCAGAAGACCGGCGCCCGCACCGAAGGAAATTGCGGCCCTTGCCTTGAGAAAGGCATAAAGGTGCATCAGACTATAAAGTAGAAAGAAGACAGACAGGAAGAGAGTCACTTCTTCACCGTTCCGTGGAAGAGTTCGGACCCCACGCCTGGATATACCTTCTTATCCTTTTCGGGTGTCGGGCCTTTCACCGCAGGCCATTTATCAGAACGGGGCTCCGTCCCTTCACGACAGATATCGGAGGGCTCAGAGTCGGCCATCTTCGGATTTTTCCGGATATCCACCCCTTCAACGTTCCAGCTGAACTCGATCGGGATGCCGTTGGGGTCAAAGGAATAGACCGAATAAATAAAGCCGTGGTCGATCACCTCCGATGACCAGAACCCCGCAGCTGCAATCTTGTCCCTGAGTTCCCATAATTCGTCCCTGGTGCCGACACCGAAAGAGACATGGTCGAAAATGAACGGACCGACAACCGGCCGGCCGTGCTCCTTTTCCTGTGCCGGCCTGATCCCCGGCCACTCGAAAAAGGCGATCGAGTCCTTGGCCGAGATCTCGAAAAAATAATGGCGGTAGCCCGGGCTGCCGAGTCCGGCAATCAGCCTCATGCCGAGCAGGTCCCTCCAGAACCGTATCGTGGAGTCCATGTCCCCTGTAGCCATCGCCAGATGGTTTATCCCGTTATACTTGATCATAGGCCTTCTCCTTTTTCCTGCTTTGAAAAAAACGGCGGTTAATTCATTATACCAAATAGGCTCCGGAGCACTTGGGAAGGCTCGTCATGATCGGGCGGCGAAAAAGGCAATCCGCCGGCCCCGGACTGATTTCGAGAAATCTCTCTAAGCGGGCAGGAAATTATCAGACTGCGGTCGTCCGGAAGAGGACTACCGGAATTCGGGCAGCAGGCTCTTCAGCCTCCACCCTTTGGCGTCACCCTCCCCGGTATAGATCCATTCCTGTTTGTCAGTCATGTCATGCACCAAACCGGTGGCAAGGGAATAATACTTGTAGGTGACTGTCGTCGAAGCCTCCCGCGCTTTTTCATCGTACCTTACGTCGACAACCTGGTAGTCGATCACCCTGGAGCCCTTCGCGGCCTCTGCGCGCGCACTGAACTCTTCGGAGATCGACGGGACGGCAAAAGAAGCTGCCTTGTCCAGCTCCCTCCACCGGACCAGTTCATTGTATTTTTCGAGACTCTTGTCGAATTCCGCCCTGACCATCCCGGACGAGCAGGCGGCAATGACACACGCGGCAAGCAATATGAGAAGCCTGAACCGTAGCATATTCCTCCTCATCTTCACACTACTGAGCTTCCTTATAGTAAAAAAGAGAGAGCGAAATAGCAAGATTGCCGTCATTTGCCCTGCAGCACCTTTGCCAGCAGGGCGGTGGCAACGCCAAGGTGTTCTTCAGGGTTGAGGGAAGGGCCGAGCAGGGCCGCCTGGCCCGCCCGGGTCAGAAGTTTTTCATCGTACCGCGCAGCCCGGCAGCGACGGCGAAGTTCTGAGACAAGAAACGCGAAGTTTGCCGCTCGCGATGGTTTACGCGCCGGGCCGAGCGAGTCATAGAGGAGTCGATTCTCTCTGAATTCGAGCGGCAGGGCGTCTCCGGCATAGAGGATGAAGAACCCCTCCCTTTCCTGTTGCGTCACCTCGCGGACCGTTTTCGTGGTCTTTGTAACTGACAGTCCGCTTGAGAGCACTGCGCGGCCTAGACTGAACGAACGCTGCTTCGTCGTCTCGGTCGTTGTGCTGCTGCTGATACCGGTGCCGCGAAGTATAAGGTCGATCCCGGAATATGCTACTGTGCGGCTGCCGCCCTCCGCCGGCTCGGCCCGCAGATCCCCTTCGCCCAGATCAAGCCGCCTCACACTCTCCCTGCCGGCATCCCGCATGATCTCGTCCTCGCTCAGGACCGCGGCATTGAACCCGCTGTTGCGAAGCTGCACCGCGAGACCTGCCGCCCTGTCCTTATCGCCAAATATCCCGACCACAAAAGGGCCGCTGCCGGGCGCGTTCAAACGCGAGCGGGCCTCAAGCAAAGTCCTCCCCAAGGCCGAAGAAAGCGCATTTGCCAAGTGCTCCTTATCAGCTCCGATACCGTATATCGCAACGACATACATCGCTACAGGATGCCGCTCCTTTTCTTCACTTCGTGCGGACGCTTGTATCCGGGCATTGCTCCGCGTTCTGAGTTTACTCTACAGCGGTGGAAAAGAGAATGCAAGCGAGGCGGCCGTGCGGGGGGTTTCAGGAATTTTTATGGGCTGTTATAATACTCTTGAGATGGGAAAACTGTCGGGAGAAACGCCTTCCTTATGAAATGCCCGCATTGCGGAGAAGAAACAAAAGGCGGGAAGTCCTGTGAAAAATGCGGGAAAAATCTTGCAATGCGCCGGGAAGTGGAAGTCCAGTACAAGGATTTCAAGGTTACGGAGCTTCTCGACATCAAGATGCCCGGTCAGGCTCCTTCCGGAATAGAGGCTGGGAAACCGGAAGGGAAGAAGAGAATGCCTGGAGATACGCTGAGGCAGGAAAAGAAACCCGCGAAAAAAGGATCTCGCCTGGCCCTGGCTGCCGTGCTCATCCTCCTCGCCGCGGCATGCGGTTATTATCTGCTGAAATTGCTGATGAAGTTTTAGCGCGGCCGGTAGGTACCCGTATATGTCAGCGGGCGTACTGGATATTATATTTCTTCTGCAGTTCAGGATTGTGAGCAAGGTCTTCCACCCCGCCGCTCTGCAGATCGGCGACAAAGTAAAAGCCCTTGGGTACGCTTCCGTCAAGCGCTGTATAACTGACCAGGAATTTCTGCTCGTCTATCTTCTTTGCCTGCCAGCCCACGACCTTATACTTCCCGGCATTATCCTGCGTCCATTTGTTGACAATCGAGTCGACCGACGTCATTCTCAGGAGGACATCGGACCGTTTCACCATTCCGATTGCCTTTTCCTCGGGCGTCGAAAAAGACATCTCCTCTGCCGGGGTTGCTGTCGGCGGAGATATCGCGGGCGTGACGTCCGGGGGGCCCTCCTGAGAAGTGGCCTGGGCCGGAGGCTGAGTCGCCTCCTGCCCTGCCGGTGGGAACGGGGCCGGCTGTTTTTTAGGGGCAGTCTCCGGAGAACGGAAGATGAAAAACGCAACGAGCAAGAGAATGAGGACCGCGACCGCCGATCCGGCCATGACCGCCTTGGCGGGGATGCCCTTCCCCCCTTCTCCCGCGGCCGGTGAAGAGACCTTATCCGTCTGATGGGCTGCCATCGTTTTCTTCAGTGTCAGCGGAGACTCCCCCATATTCAGGGGCACATCCGGCGGCTTCTCACGGGCAGAGGGGCTTTCCGGAGCCGCCCGAAGCGGGGGAACCTCCGGCGGGCGCTCCTCCCCTCCGGTAAGATCATCAGTCTCTCCCCCCTCCAGAGGAGCGCGGATTTCCCCTGACGGAGGAGGCTGCACAGCGACGCCGGTTTCTTCCCCCCTGTCCGGTACTTCCTTCCGGCCCTTTCCTTTAAAGACCAGAACTGCGCCGCACTTTGCGCACTTGAATCTCGCCCCTTCCGGTTTCACCTTTTCGCCGGAAAGATTCAGTCTGGTCTTGCATTTAGGACACGTGATAGTCATTCGCGCTATCCCTAACAAAACATTTTTTTTGACGAATGTCAATAGTGCCCCGACGAAAAAGCCGGAGAAATGAGGGTCAAGGAGAAGACCTGAAAACAGGACGTGGGATGTCGAGGTGGTCTCGGGAATACTCGTCTTCTGTAAAATGCACCTTTCCCCGGTGAAACCCCGGAGGCCTGCGAAGCAGCCATATGACCCTGCTGCAGAAACAGGGTCGGAAGGCCCTGCCTTTCCTCAAACACGCTTTTTTGACTTCCTGATTGTTTGGGTTACAATAAGATCATACGGAGGTATACGAGACATGCATGTAATCGGTTATCTGGTCGTCGGAATGGTTGCTGGTTTGTTGGCAGGTTGGCTCATGAAAAGGCGCGGGACGGACTATGTGGGGTATGCGGTGGTCGGCCTGATCGGATCATTCATAGGCGGCATGCTCTTCGATTCCGCCGGCCTCACCATAAGAGGTCAGTTGGGTTCATTCATCGCGGCTACGGCGGGTGCCGTTATCCTTCTCATCTTCATTGAGTTCATAAAGAAGATGTAACACTGCCAGCGGCGAGGACGGATCGAACGCGCCGGCAAGGTATGTCGCATACTGCTGCCCCGGGGATCCCTCTCCCGGATGCCCCCCTTCACCTTTAGGAGATATTCAGGCCGCCCGGTGATTATGGCGGGTCTTCTGCCTGCCCTCCCGTTCGCCTTCGATCACCTTTACGCCGAGATCGTCTAGAAGCATCAGGAAACGGTCCATCTCCTCGAGAGGGAAGTAATCAGCCGGAAAAACGTCGTACAACTCTTCGAAGAATAGTACGCCCCTTTTCACCCCGAGCTCCAATAAGGCGTCTTCGATATCCTTCTCTTTCATGGCCGCCATCTTTGCGCCTCCTGCCCCCGCGCCTTCGCGGGAAGAAACCCTTTGTCCTGATTCCATTATACCGCCGGCATGTCTCCGCTGCTACAGAATAGATCTTAAAGGACGACGAAAGATTCACAGTTTCTTCAAATCTATCGGTTAATCTTTGTTGAAGGTTGAATGATGTCACGGGACGGCATTATACGAAGATCGCGGCCGGGAAACGTTTTCCCCTTGGTCGTGGTGCTTGCGGCCGGTCTGTTGACCTCCTATTTCATTCAATTCAACAGGAGAAATACCATGCCGACAGTCGAGACACAGGCCGGCCTGCTTGCCGGCATTCCCCCGATAGACAGGGCTGCTCCGAAGAAGACCGAGACCGCCACATTCAGCCTCGGCTGATTCTGGGGCCCTGACTCCCGGTTCGGGAGTATCCCCGGCGTAGTTAGGACGCGTGTCGGTTATGCGGGCGGCACGACAGAGCACCCTACATACCGCCGTCTCGGAGATCATACGGAAACGGTCGAGATCGATTTCGATCCTGCGCAGATTTCCTATAGGAAGCTTCTCGATATCTTCTGGAAGAGTCACGACCCGACGGCAAGGTCGTGGTCCCGCCAGTATAAGGCTGTGATTTTTTTCCATGACGAGAATCAGCGGAAGCTCGCCTTGGAATCGAAAGGCAGGGAAGAGGCCAGGCTGAAAGAGAAGATTTACACCGAGATCCTGCCGTACACAGGGTTCACGCTTGCAGAGGACTACCACCAGAAGTACCGCCTGAGGCAGGAGCAGGACCTGCTCAAAGAGTTCGAGGCCGTCTATCCTTCGGAACGGGACTTCGTCAACTCGACCGCAGCGGCGCGGGTGAACGGATATCTCGGCGGATATGGGACACCTGAGGAATTGAAGAAGGAAATCGGCAGCTACGGCCTTTCTCCGGCAGCAAAAAAACGGCTTCTCGATATGCTCTCCTCGTCGAGGCCGGCATTCAAAAGCTGCCCGCTCGAAGGACAGCAGAGTCCGATAGTTGAAAAGTGAAGGTCGGAAATCAAAGGTGCTGGTTGTGCTCTATCCTCCCTGCTCCGGCACTTTGTTCCTTCTGCGACTTTGAGTTAATTAGGGCGAGTATCTTCCCTTCGGCACCCTTTCTTTCAGTGCATCAGGCAGGACGAATTTCACGCCGTCCGAAACGCCGCCTTTCTTTACCGTAATCGACAGTTCCCATCCGCCCTCTTTCCTGAGGTCGAGACCCGAAACGATATAGAGGCCGTTCTTTTTGTCCTGGACCCTGGACGGTCCGGCTGCGACCTGGCCCGTTGCAAGATTCTTGAGGCCGATAACAAGTTCGGCCCCCTTCACATCGGCGTCATGCGAGTCATGCACCACGATGCCTACGACGTTCTTGCCTATCGGATATTCACTGTCATCCAGGAGCAGCTCGACGCTGTAGTCAGCATGTGATGTGATATCGAAGAGCGTCTTATTGAAATGTTTGGTGAATATCCTCTTCGGTGCAAAACTCTCGTCCGCGAGGGAGAATGAGGGAATAGTGAAAATCATCGCCAGCGCGGCAACAAATGCGCAGCATGAGAGAATGATCTTCATCGTGAGCTCCTTTCGTTAGGCATGCCTATAGTGTAGCCCAAAACCAGGAGGGCGAACAGTACGGCGTGGAGATTGTGAATGAACAACCGTTACTTCACGAAGGAACAGCAGTAATCGCTGATGGTCTTCACCCTCAGCCTGAAGGCCGATTTTGCAAGGACCTCGAAAGACTGTCCGCCCTTTAAAGCCTTCCAGACCGTCTCGCCGTGGAGCAGCACGCCAACCGCCGGCTTCGATATTTATTTCTTTGCCTTCAGGAATTCGACCGCGGCCTTCTGTCCCTTCATCTCAGAGATGGATGCGGCCGTATCGCCGTATTCTGTCCTTGCCTGGGTGTCCGCCCCCTTCTCCACGAGATACGTTATGACATCCAGGGAGCCGCCCATGGCGGCATAGTGCAGCGCATTGGCGCCGACGCTGTCTTTCGCATTGACCTCGGCGCCTTCTTCAACAAGGAGTTTAGCCACATCTAGTTTTCCTTCGAGGCTGGCTACCATCAGCGCCGTTTCCCCTTCCTTGTTCGTGGCGTTGACATCGGCCCCCTGGCCGATCAGCGTCTTCAGCTTCAGGACATCGCCTTCGGCAACCGCCCTGGCAAACCCTTTGTCCAGATCTCCTGCAGATGCGGATCCCGCGTACAGTGCCGCGAGTATAAGAAACACGACATACCGTCTCACGCGCATATTCATGCCCCCATCCTTCTTCCCTTGTCCGGTCGGATTTACCTGGACAGAAATTATGATCATTATAGCATAGGGAGTCTTGGGCGGCGGGATAAAAAGGGAGACTATATCTTCAGGAGCGAGTTGATCTTCTCGATGACCAGGTCGGGAAGCGCGTCCCTGTTTTCCGGTGTCACCTCAGCGGACGACGGTGAGCGTCCTGATGAATGAGGCAAGCCGGTCGCGGTCCTCATCGCTCATGTCGCAGAATTCTACACCGATATCAAAGCCTCTTCCTGTGGGGACCTTCGATGCAACGCGGCCGCGAAACCTCACCGGCCGGTCGCCTTCAGGCAGGTAAAGCGCCATCGGGTATCGTTCGCCTGCATCGAGGTCGCTTTCGGTCTCCACTAGCATGCCTCCCAGACTGATCTTCTTGACCGGAAATGTGGTGGGGTAATTCATCCTCGCCTTCTCATGGGTGAAGATGCTGTATCGCATCGGGCTCGGCCGTAAACCGTCTTCCAGTTTCTGATCAGAAGGGATACCGACCAGCCGCATGAAATCCTTGATCCTGACGAGTGTCCCTGTGTCGAGGTCGCTGAACTTCAGGCCGGCCTTGCGGAGGTTCGTAGCCTGCCCTTCTGCGGCTTCTTCCTCAGCCCGTTCCCAGATGATCGTGCATTTGAGCGGAGAGGAGACCTTCTCGTGCGGAAGTTTCAGGAGGACATTGTCTCCGGGTTTAAGTGTCTTGGTCGTGACGATGCAGCAGCCGGCGGTGCTGATGTTGTAGAGTTCGATGATGTCTGCCAGTGCCGCCTTAGCGGTCAGGTCCCTGTCCCCGACCGCAAAACGCTCGTAGCGTCGCTTTACCGCGTACTCAGGCCCGGCCGGAGGTTCCGGTTCCTCCTGCTCCGGGGCTGCCTGAGTCGGTTTTTCAGGAGGACTATAGGGTGTCCGCCGCGGAAGAGGCGGTACCGTTTGCTGAGGCCTCATGACATTCTTCAGCCATTGAATGACTCCCATCAACTCAATCTTAACAATTCACAAGCGTTTCGTCCAGATAGTGGCGGCTTAGTAATAAAGAAAGGAGAAGCCGGCTTTTCCGGATCCTCCTTTCTTTGTTGTGTCGTTTATAATATTAACCGTGCTTTTCAGGCCCCTTTTTGGGAGCCATTCCAGGCGCCTTCTCCATCTTCCCGGCACGCGAAGGGGCGGCAGCAATAGTGTTTGCCAAAAGCTTACCCTCTTTTTTCTGGTATCTCACTGTTACGTGTTCGCCTGCCTTTAGGTCTTCGAAAGACTTCTTCTCCTTACCAATAGTCACTTTTGTTGCCTGGTCGGCAACTATTGTAGCCTCACCCTTTTTCTCTTTAACTGTGAGCGTCTTGGCAGTATTATCGACCGAAACTACAACACCTTTAAGTGACAGGAGAGAACCCTTTGCGATGGCCGGATTCGTGAAGGCAACCAGGAAAAGCAGCGCAACTGCGAATGCAAGCAACTTTGTTGCGAATGCTTCTCTCATGGTAGTAACCTCCTCTCCTTGTTTACGTTTCGAGCAAACAACGTTTGCATCTGTTCTTTGACTCTATATTATTACTGGTTGCGCTGCTTCGCAACTGCGCAACTAATTGCCCGTAAGGCGCTTTCCCGTCAATAATGATGAAAAAATAACTGTTGTACAATTTTTTCACCATATTGCTAGCTTATTCGAACATTTACTCCTCTAGGATCAATTTATCAACTATCCGAACCCGAAGAGTGAGTTTCCTGCCCGGGGATTCCCGAAAAACAAGCTGAATGCGCAGAGTTGAACGTTGTCTTGGCCCCATGTTATCGTACAGTACGATGAACGGAAGAAAAAGCGCCCCATGTCTGCCTTTGCTGCGGCTGACGCCCATAGTCTGCATCTGCTTTTTCATGGTATTCTCTTTCGGCGCCTGCAAGAGGTCACAGACTGCAGGTACAACGAATACCGGCAGGCCCGCTGAAGTTGGAAGCCCCCAACCGCACAAGGCCGGGAAACTCTATCGGCCCGACATGGCTGACTGTAACGGGTTCACCGCCATAGATGCGGCCGGGATACTGGGGGTGCCGGCCTCAAATGTGACGGCAAAGACCAAGGAACTTTATGCAGGCAACTGGCAGTGCAGCTTCGAAAGCGGGGACCTCGGAAAGGATATGTCGTTCAACGTCAGCGTAGCAAAAAGCGTCGAAGAGGCGGTGAAGGATATGGCACAGTACCGGAGCCATCTCGAAGCGGCGGGCAGCGTTTCGCCCTTCAAGGAGAGCCTTCCGAACGGCGCCTATACCAATGTCAGCGGCCTCGGCGACGAAGGCGTCTGGACCGACATAAACCTCTCGCTCGCGGTGCGCCAAGGCAACGTCAGGGTCCATGTCACGATGCCGAAGGACGAGCCCATGCAGATGAAGGTCGCTGGGAAGTTCCTTACGAAACTGAAGTAGGGCAGTTCACGAATTGCCCCTACTCACGTAGGTACCGAACCCCTTATCCCTTACGTGTTCTTGCGAAGTCCCTTCCCATTTTCCCCGATCATCAGGATACAATAGTAGCCGTCGGGAAGAAAAAGCAGGACGGAGGAGAAATGAACCAGCTAGTGTAGTGTCTCATAAATAGCTTTACAATATGGTGAATCTTATGTATAGTGAATATATGAGCAGAACGGCAGCCCCAATAATGTTATCACAGGAAGAACGATCCACAATTGGCATGTGGGC
>JAJZPM010000010.1 GCA_021811105.1 Nitrospirota bacterium
GGAAAAGGCATCCACAGAAGGCAGTGGCAAAAATTTACAAAATATTGGGCGAGTGGGCCGGTTTTCTGAAATCAATGCCGAAAAAATCGGACTTTATACACAGACTCTATATAGTCTCTACGCCTATAGGAAACCTCGAAGATATTACCCTCAGGGCACTGCGCATTCTTAAGGAAGTAGATATCATCGCCGCGGAGGATACGAGGCATACCCTCAAGCTACTCAGCCACTACGGCATCTCCAAACCGCTGATAAGCTACTGGGGAGAGAAGGAGAAGGTGAAGGCGGAAGAGGTGATGAAGAGGCTCGGCTCCGGACAGTCGGTTGCGCTGGTATCCGATGCGGGAACGCCCGGGATATCGGACCCCGGCAGCGTGGTGATAAGGAGGGCGCTGGCTGAAGGGATTCCGGTTGTGCCGGTCCCAGGCCCGACTGCAATTATCGCCGCGCTTACCCTGTCCGGTTTTTCGGCTGAAGAGTTTGTTTTTTCCGGGTTCCTGCCGGCAAGGCAGGCACAGAGAAAGAAGGCCCTTACGGATTTGGCATTCGAAAAAAGGACCATCGTGCTGTATGAATCTCCCCATCGGCTTCTTGAATCAATGGCCGATATGGCGGAGATTTTCGGTACGAGAAGGGCGACGGTCGTGAAAGAGATCACGAAGATCCACGAGGAGGTCATACGGGGGGCCGTGGCCGAAGTGTATGCACGTCTCCGGGAGACGAAAATCGTGGGGGAGTATGTGGTTGTCATCGAGGGAAGACAAGAAGGGAAAGGCATGCGGCGGGAGGAAGACGCGCTGGGCGAAATCGCCCAGCTGATGAAGAAGGGGTTGGGGAGGAAAGAGGCGGTCAAACGCATTGCGGAGCAGTACGGCCTGTCAAAAAAAGAACTCTACGACCGCAGCCTCGAAGGAAAGTGATTTCCGGAATTCGTCGCTTGGCACTGCTCAGCGGAATCTTTCAACCTAAAAAAGGCAGATCCTTTACCACGAAGGCACAGAGACATAGAGAAAACAACAATTTGCCGTAAAATTTCGGGGCACCATCGAGGTGATTGGTACATTCAGGAGTTTTCTCTTTTTTTTCAACTCTGTGCCTCCGAGTCTCTGTGGTTAACTGCTTTTTCCAGGTTCAAATATGATTTCTCCCGCGTAAATTTCTTGACTTTGTTTTTTGCGGTCTGTATTCTAAATTTCAAAAAAAGAGGCGCCGGTGGTCCGGCAGGTGCGCGAAAATATTTCTTTACTCATACCATACTTAAGGGGGGCATTATGAAAGGACTTTTCGGCAGAGGAGCAAAGGCGGCCGTTGTCGTGGCGGCAGTATTGTTTTCCGCAGGATCGGCCCTTGGCGCCGGTTTCGCGCTGATCGAACAGGGGGTCGCCGGACTCGGCAACGCGTATGCGGGCGGGGCTGCCAGCGCGGACGACGCCACAACGATATTCTTCAACCCGGCGGGAATGACGAGAATTGCGAACCAGCAGGCAGTTGTCGGCGCTCATCTCATTATGCCTACGGCCGCGTTCCACAATGAGGGTTCGACCCATGTCCTTCAGGCAAAGACGGGTGTGCCTCTTCTGGGCGGAAACGGCAGCGATGCCGGGGTTGCGAAGCTCGCGCCTAACTTCTACTATGTCAGAAAGATGGGTGACCGTCTCGCGCTCGGCTTGGGCGTGAACTCTCCTTTCGGCCTTGCGACCGATTACGAAAGCTCCTGGGTCGGCCGTTATCATGCCCTCGAGTCGGATGTCGTGACCGTAAATATCAATCCGTCGGTTGCATATAAAGTAATGGACCGGCTAAGCGTCGGCGGAGGCCTGGACATACAGTATATCAGCGCAACACTTTCCAACGCGATCGATTTCGGCACTCTCGATGCGGTGGGCGCGTTTCAGGCCCTGGGGCTCGCGCCAGGCGCTCTCAAGCTGGTCCCGCAGGCCGCAGACGGGTATGTGAGGGTCGAAGGTAATGACTGGTCCTTCGGGTATAACCTCGGCCTTCTGTATGAATTCAATGAGAATACTCGCGTCGGCGCGGCCTACCGTTCGAGCGTGAAGCATACCCTCAAGGGAGAAGCCGAATTCTCCGGCGTGCCTTCCGGACTCGCCCCCTTTCCGGTCTTCAAAAACGGCGGGGTTTCGGCGGACATCAAGCTCCCGGATTCTTTTTCTGTCAGCGTTGCCCACCGTATCACTCCGCAGTGGACTGTCATGGCCGACGTAACCTGGACTGACTGGAGTGTCTTCAACGAATTAAGGGTAAAATTCGACAATCCCGCGCAGGCGGATTCGGTCACGGTGACCGACTGGAGGGACAGCTATCGGTATTCGCTCGGCGTGACGTATGCGCCTGGCGGAAGATGGACCTATCGTGCCGGCGTCGCATACGATGAAACGCCGATTCCAGATACGCAGCACAGGACGCCCCGTATCCCCGACGGAAACCGTTTATGGACGGCTGCAGGTCTCGGGTATAAGATATCGAAGGTGATGACCGTCGACGTCGGATACGCCCATCTGTTCATAAAAGATCCGGTGATAAACAAGACCCCCACGGGAGAGGATGCCACCCGGGGCGGGTTGAACGGCACATACGACGCCTATGTGAACATCGCGAGTGCCCAACTGACACTGAATTTCTAAACCCCGGGCAGGTGAACTATGCAGGGAAAGCATAAGCATACTCGGCGCCACGATTCAACATGATGAAGAGAGAAGCGAATGTGCTGAAAAAGGTCCATAACCTGTCCTCCTCAGGCGGATCCGCCCGGGGCGGAAGGCTCCGCGCAGCCCCTGCATCTGGCAATATACTTTTTTATGCATGTCAGACAAGGTCAGATGTGCGCTTGCGTGATCACAATCTATTTTTGCCGAATTTATGGACTTTTTCAGTATGTTCGACTTCTCCTTAACGCAACCATAAGACGAATGCTCCTGCACCGGCATTTTATAAGAATCGCGAAGAAGTACAGTAGTAAGCCGGCCATCATCGACCGGATGGCGGACAAGAAGATCACTTATTCGAAGGCGCTTATCGCATCTCTGGCCTTTGCCGAGAAGTTCAAGGGCTTCGAGAAGGGATACATCGGAATCATGGTCCCCACGTCTGCCGGGTGCTGCCTTGCGGTCCTCGGCGCGCTTATGAGCGGCAGGACACCCGTCATGATCAACTACTCCACCGGTGCCGCCCGCAATGCCGAATATGCCCGGAAGAAGTGCGGCTTCAGGACAATTATTACATCGAAGGCGCTTCTCGAGAAGATCGACTGTCCCGTCGTCGAAGGTATGGTATTCATCGAGGACATTGCGGCGGGGATTTCGGCCGGGGACAAAATAAAGTGCGCACTTATCTCAAAGCTTCCCGTACCGCTTATCCTCAGGAGCGTGCATGCCGGGAAGGAGGACGACGATGCGGTGGTGCTTTTCACGAGCGGGAGCGAAAAAGACCCGAAGGCGGTGCAGCTAACTCACCGCAATATTTCCTCGAATATCAGGAGCTTCAGCGAGGTCGTCACGATTTCGAGCAGGGACAGCATACTCGCAAATCTCCCCCTGTTTCATGTCTTCGGCCTTACGGTCAACATGTGGACGCCTCTATACCACGGGATGACGGTCGTCACCTATGCCAACCCGCTCGATTACCGGATGATATGCGAGATCGTGAAGGATGAGGCCCCTACGATCATGGTAGGCACCCCGAGTTTCCTTTGGGGATACCTCCGCAAGTCCGAACCCGGCGACTTTCGGAGCCTGCGTCTCGTCGTCTGCGGTGCGGACAAATGTCCCGACGCGCTCCGGGAAGAGTTCATCAAGAAACACGGTATCACGGTGTACGAGGGCTACGGGACTACGGAGACTTCCCCGGTGATCTCGACCAACACGCCTGACAACCACAGACCCGGAAGTATCGGGAGGGTGCTCCCAGGGGTGAAAGTGAGAATCGAAAATTACGAAACCGGCGAGGACTGCCGACCCGGAGAGACCGGCAGGATACTGGTGAAGGGCGACCTTGTGATGAAAGGGTACTTCGATGACTTCGAGGAGACGTCTATGCGCGTACGCCACGGTTGGTATGACACCGGAGATATGGGGTATCTCGATGAAGAAGGGTTTCTCTGGCATGCGGGGAGGTTGAAACGGTTCATCAAGATCGGGGGGGAGATGGTCTCTCTCGTGAGGGTGGAAAATGTCATGGAGCGGTTCTTACCCGAGGACGTCTCTTGTTGCGTGGTCGAGGTCCCGGATGCGCTCAAGGGCGCGAGAATCGTTGCGGCGGTGACGCAGCAGATAGACGAAAAGAAGATGCTCAAGAAGATGGCTGCGCATCTTCCGAATATTGCGCTGCCGAAGCAGATCATGGTGATCGAGGAGCTTCCGAAGATGGGCAGCGGGAAGATCGATTTCAGGACAGTGACCGAGATGGTAAACGACATGGTGAAAAAGGAGAGCGGCGACAGCGCCGAGGGCAGGCGTGCTGAAAAACGCCATAGGACTTGATTTTGACGCGCGCAAGACCATCCCGGCGGATGTCTTGCGCTATGCATACTCTTTTATAAAAGAATAGTGGGGGAATATGGCGGGACCGGTACTCAGTGCGGCGATCGTTCTTTTTTTCTTTTGGATGGTCTTCATCTATAACCGGCTCGTGAGACTGCGCAACGACGTCGGGAGCGCTTGGAGCCAGATCGACGTCCAGTTGAAACGGCGGCACGACCTGATCCCTAATATCGTTGCCGCGGTAAAGGGCTACATGGATTTCGAGCGGGACACACTCGAACGGGTAGTTTCTGCGAGGGCCGCGGCTGCGGCCGCGGTGGGGGTCCATGAAAAGGCCGTCTCAGAGGGCCGTTTGACCGGGACTATAGACCGGCTCTTTATGGTTATGGAAAACTATCCGGTCCTCAAGAGCAGCGAAAATGTCATGCAGCTTCAGGAGGAACTCGTCTCGACCGAAAACCGCATCGCCTTTGCACGCCAGTTCTACAACGACCTCGTCGCTAATTACAGGACGAAGCTCGATGTATTTCCGGACAATATCATTGCCTCCTTCTTTTCATTTCAGGGTGCGGAATACTTTTCAGCCGGAGAGGAAGACAGGGCACTGCCCTCAAGAGGAGTGGGCATGCGGAGGAACGACTAGAGGGCGCATGGTGCGCAACGGGGATTTCGTATGCCGCTGACATTTATCGACATTGAGAGACAGAAGAGCTGGAGGATCACCGCGCTCTTTGCCTTTCTCGCGGTGCTCTACTTTATATTTGCGTTTATCTTGTTTCAGGCCATGGTCTGTTATGTCCCCGGCGTTGCCGTGGGTGGCTCCTTCTTCATCCTGAGCAGCCCGAGATTCGTGGCCGCCGTGGCATTCTCCGCGCTCTTAATCGCGTCGGTGCACTTCTTGATGTCCGGGCTCATCGCGGTCCGGCAGGTCGTCGAACAGATAGGCGCGAAGGACCCCGATCCCGAAGACGGCATTCACAGGCAGCTTATTAATATTGCCGAGGAGATCCGGATTGCTTCAGGGGGGAGGAAAAGGATAAGATGCATGGTCATCCCTACCTTGTCTGCTAACGCCCTTGCCGTTGCAGACCTCAGGGGAGAGGCAGTGATAGCGATAACCGAGGGGCTGTTGTCGCGGCTTACAAGACCCCAGATCGAGGCGGTCATGGCGCACGAGGCGTACCACGTGCTTTCCGGCGATTGCCTCGAAACTTCGCTCGCCACGAGCTTCTTCGGGATGTATGCGTCCGCGCTCGACAGCCTAAGGTCCGGACTCGCGGAGGAGCCCAGGGCATGGCCGGTCGCCGCGGTTTTCTGGGTGCTCGTGAAATTCGCGACGGCGGTCAATATGTTCATCTCCCGGGAACGGGAATACCGGGCGGATGCAGGGGCGGTGCGCATGACGCGCAATCCCCTTGCGCTTGCGGAGGCCCTCGACATTATCGGGAAGAGGTGGTCCGGGACCGGCCTCATCAGCGACGGCCTCGAAATGCTCTGCATCAGCAGCCCCCGCATCTCCGACCACGACGAGTCGGAGGGGTGGTGGGACGATCTCATGTCCACCCATCCGCCGATCAGAAGGCGGATCGCTATCCTCCTCGGAATGGCGCACGTAAGCGCCTCCGTCCTTGCAAAAAAAGAAACGGCAAAGCCGGCTGCGCAGACGGATCCTGCGGAGCCGCTTTACTATGCCCTCGATCCCGATAACGTCTGGCTTGGTCCCTTTCGCGTTGCGGAGCTTGCCGCGTTTTCGTGGTTTTCTCCGAAAACGTGGATGAGCACTGAGGCCGGGGGAAGGGCTGCGCGGGCTTCTGCGCTCGGCATTTCCGACACTCTATTCGGCGGCCTTGGGCAGGCAGAAGGGCATGCGGACATGCGCTGCCCTTCCTGCAGGCAGCCGCTTGCTATGGTCCCCTATGAACGGACGACGATATTTCAATGCGCCTTCTGCGGGGGAACACTCGTCGAAAATGACAAACTCCAGAGGGTCCTCGCAAGAAATGAAGGGGACTGCAGCGAGAGGATCATTTCACTTGTGAGGGCAGTGACCGCGGACAATCAGAGGAGCCTCGCGATTAGAAAATTGAGGCAGCTCGACAGGAGAAAAGAGCCTCCTACGCTTTGCCCGAAGTGCGGCAGACCGATGTTTAGGGCGTTCTACAGCTATGCCTATCTCCTCGAGATCGACAAGTGCGGCATCTGCGGCGTGACCTGGTTCGACCCGGAGGAACTGGAGATGCTTCGGTGCATCATCGAAAACAGGATTACACCGAGGATAGACTAACCAACTATGTCTTAACCCGAAGACACTGCTACTCAAAAGATCCGTTTACTTTTCTTGTCCCGCTCGTTTTAGGGTATTATAACAAAACATCCTGGAAGTACTCTCTTGAATAAATAAACGGATCCTGTAAGGAGAGCGATTATGTCAAAAATCTATTTTGCGTCTGCACGGGTGAAGAAATGGAGATACGAAGACAGCATGCCGGGGAAGCTCGATCGGCTACTGAAAGAGATAGGCCTGATGAATTACTTCAGCCCCGATGAATGGGTGGCAGTCAAGACCCATTTCGGCTCGGAGGGAGCGCACAGGATCGTGAGGCCGACATTCCTGCGGAAGGTCGTCGATGGCCTAAGGAGGATAGGCGCCAAGCCCTTTATTACGGACACGGTGAGAATAAAGGGCCTCGACTATCTCGATGTCGCCAACCAAAACGGGATAAACCATCTCTCTGTCGGCGCGCCGGTGGTGATTGCCGACGGGCTCTACGGCAACGACAATATCATGGTGAAGGCCGGCGAGTTGCTCGGCGAGGTGGCAGTCGCCTCTTTGATTCACGACGTCCCCGCCATGGTTGTCTGTTCCCACGTGAAGGGACACATCAATGCGGGATACGCAGGGGCGATCAAGAACCTCGCGATGGGAGGGGTCAGCGCCTACCACCGCACCTGCGGCTGGAAGTGCGGCAGGGGGGCGATGCACGCGATAGGAGAGGGCGAGCTCGTCTGGAGCCAGGAAAAATGTGAACTCTGCTTTCAGTGCAGGGACATCTGTCCGAAGGACGCCATCAGCTTCAGCGGGGACGAACTTGTATGGGAGGGGGACAACTGCTGGAGGTGCGGCAGGTGCGAGAGGGTATGCCAGTCGGAATCCCTCACCATGCCGGGCAACAGCGAACGGTTCCTGAGGTCTCTTGCCGAGGCCGCGTCGGCAGTCATGAGCACCTTTGGACAAAAGAAGATCATTTTTATCAATTTTCTCACCGAGATCCAGCCTGAATGCGACTGTATGCCGGCTGCCGATGTCCCGGTCATGCAGGACGCGGGGATAATGGTCTCCGACGACCTCGTATCGATCGAGCAGGCGAGCATAGACATGTTGCTCAAGTCCAAAGCCTTGCCCGGTTCACTTGCGGTAGACAAACATGCAGCGGTGGGTGGGGATGTTCTCATGCATCTTCACAATGTCCCTTATCAATTGCAGGTCGATGAAGCTTCGCGGCTCGGGCTGGGCAACCGGCAATACGATCTGATCGATGTCGGCTAGAAAAAAAGTGCTGCTGCCCGTGGGATGTGGGCAGCAGCTTAGGGGAGGTAACGAGGCGCTTAATGATTATATGAAACCATGCTTTATGGATATTGTCAAGCAAAAAAAGTAGGTCACTTATAAATTCTAATTTTAGAAACTCTAGGGGTATTAAGTGGGCAACCTGATGCAGTATATGTAGAAATGCCTTATAAACAAAAGAGAAATCGGCCTAAGAAGGTATGTGGACAAGCCTTGCTCAGGGTGCCAAGATCCTCTTTAGACAGCGTTTCTTATATCATCCCTTGTAGAATCCGTAGTTATTTCCGCCTGCTTCTTTGATCTGGTACATTGCCGAGTCGGCTTTTTTCAGCAGGATGTCGACGTTGTCTCCGTCTGTAGGATACACGCTTATGCCGATGCTGCAACTTACCCAGCAGGTGTGTCCCTGGAGGTTGAAGGAGGGCGAAAGAGAGTCGAGAATCCTCGCCGCGATCACGGCGGCGTCATCTGCCTTGTTGATCGTAGCCGTGACGATGAACTCATCACCTGATATCCTTGCGACGGTTTCGGACTTGCGCAGGCCATCCGACAATCTTGCGGCGATCTCTTGCAAAAGAAGATCTCCCGAAGTGTGGCCAAAGGAATCATTGATCATCTTGAAGTTGTCCACGTCCAGAAAAAGGAGCGCAAACATGTGAGGGAATCTCTTCGCATGTTCCAGTGCTTGGGTCGTCCTGTCGAGGAACATTTTTCGGTTGGGCAGGCCGGTGAGGGCGTCGAAAAAAGCGAGGTCCTGAAGATCGTACATCCTGTTCCGGTCGCGGATCATTCTCTGCAGGCGAGCGGAAAATTCTGCCAGGGTGAATGGCTTCCTGATAAAATCGCTGGCGCCGGAGCGTATGGCATCTTCTTCTGAATACTCGGAGGTGAACGCCGTCATGACCATTACGGTGACCTCCGGATGCTTTCTTATGAGTTCTTCTGTGAGCGCTATGCCATTCATCCCGGGCATCCGTAATCACGATGTCGAATACGTCGCTTTCGGCTTTTTCAAGCGCACTCTTGCCGTTGGATGCGGTTTCGCACCGGTATCCCTTCGAGATCAGGAATAAATCGAGCAGTTTCGTAATCTGGTCGTCGTCGACGACCAGTATCTTGTTCACCGGAGGCATGCTGCTCCGCGCTTTGTCGGATTTGATCTCTGCCGCCACGATATATGTTTCACTCCTTTCTCCCAAAATGCGCCCCGCTTTTTCCCGATCCCTTGCCACGCGTGTCGTACCCGGTAAATGTCCCGGCGATTTTCGGCGTCAGGCATCATTTCCCGGTCTTCGCGCTGCGCTTACCCTTTGATTCAATTGTAGTTGATCTGTTGTAATTTACAATGATATTTATTATGCTACCCCTATGTTCGACCTGAGACAGGTTTCGATCTTCAATACGCTTTCAGCGGGTGATGTGACGGAAATCTCCCCCTATTTTCTGTCAGGGAAATACGGGAAAAAGGAGGCGATTTTTTCCGAAGGCGACCCTTCCGAATGGCTTTATATCGTGAAAAAAGGCAAGGTGAAAATCACGAAGATCTCACATGACGGCAAGGAGATCATCCTTGAGATCATTTCCCCGAATGATTTTTTTGGCGGTATAGCGGTCCTGAGAGGGTTCCCCTACCCCGCAAACGCAGTCGCGATGGAGGACACCGAGGTAGTCAAGATATCGCGGAGGAACCTGATGAGCATCATCGACAGGTTCCCCAACCTCATGTATTGCATGGCGACGAACATCGGCGACCGTATCAAGGGTTCTCATGAAACCCTGAAGAGCATCGCCCTCGAAAAAGTCGAATCGAGGATCGCCGCGCTCTTACTGAAGTTGTCGGACAAGGCGGGAGAAAAGACGTCCGAGGGGGTGGCCATCGATATGAAGCTCACCAAGCAGGACATCGCGGAGATGGTCGGGACGACCGTCGAGACCTCGATCAGGACGATGAGCAAATTATCGAAGGCAGGACTCGTAAGCACCAAGGCCGGGAAGATCGTTATCAGGGACCCGGAAAGGCTCAGATCCCTTACGTAGTACGCTTATATCTTCCTAATGTCCTGCCTTCGGAAGAAGCGTGGCGAGCATATTGTAAAGGAAGAGTGCGATCGAAAGCGCTTCGGTCGCCCCGAATGCCACGGTCAGCGTCCTGAGCGCATCCGAAGGATTGTAAACCCCTAAGGCGTAAAAGAGAAGCATCCCCAGAAGGCCGATATTGGCGGCCCAGAACTGCAGTTCCCCCATCTTCGGATATCTGAGCGGCCTGCCGGAAAATCTGGGTAGTACGTGATACCCCACGCCGTAGATCATCATCGACACCCACCCAAGCAGCATCATGTGGGAATGCACGAATTTAAGGGCGAGAAGCGATTCGTTCCCCAGCATGCATACGCCGAGTACTGACGCAACCCCGAGGTAGATAATGCTTGCGATAATGAAATTCCTCACAAATCTGTCCATGGTTCCTCCTCCTGCAGGGCGACCCTCATGGTTGCCCGCTGTTCTTCTCATTTCCTGATACATACGAGTATATCCCGGCGCGTCTGAAGTATCTATGACCGTGGTCATAACCGGACGCGGAGGCGCCCGTCACTGCGAATGCGGACGCCGGACGATATGGTATGACGTGCGTCATACATTTTCTCCGCCATGGGTTCTATACTTGAATCAAGAAATAAGCATAGGGAGGATGACATGAACGCTACAAAGAAACCGGTTACGAAGGATTCGGTCATCGGAGACGTGATACGGGAGAACCCTGGGGCAAGTGACGTGATACAGAAGTATTTCGGCGGCGGATGTTTTACCTGTCCCGGGATCAATATGGAGTCTATCTCGTTCGGCTCGATGATGCACAACCTGGACCCCGAGAAGATCGTTAAAGAGATCAATGAACTGTCGGAAATACCCGATGCTTAGATGAAGGAGGACCCACTATGTCTGCAAAATGTTTTGTGTGCGGCGCAACGGATAAAGAGAGGGTGTGTCTGCAGTGCGTGTCAGAGGGCGTTCAAAAGTTCGTCTGTGTGAGGTGTCTGCCGGTCCTCATACACGGAGGCCATTGACCGAAGCGGACACGAACTGAAAGATGCCTGCAGCCGGACCTTCATCTGCAGGCTTCAGCCCTGCGGAACAGCCCCTGCATGTGATATCATTTACCAATGCAAAGAATCGGCGTGCACACGTCAATAGCAGGAGGTCTGCCCGCGAGCGTCGAAAGAGCGAGGGCGCTCGGCTGTTCCACGTTCCAGATATTTTCCCATAATCCCCGGGGATGGGCCCTTGCCCCGCGGTCCCGGGAGGAGATAGCCGCATTCAGGCGGCTGACGGCGGCCTTTAATTTAAAACCGGTCGTCATCCATACGTCATACCTGATAAATTTGGCATCTGCCGACCCTGTTCTCAGGAGAAAATCTATGGAGATGGTGGTCGAGGAGCTGAACATTGCCGACTCTATCGGCGCTCAATACGTTGTGCTCCATACCGGAAGCGCATCCGGGGAAGACCCGAGGGAGGCGAGAAAGAGGGCGGCGACCAGTCTTGCCGAGGTAGCGGCAGCGGACGGATGGCGGGCGGGGCTTCTTCTGGAAAATACAGCCGGCGAGCGGGGAGATATCACGTCGAAAATCGGGGATATTGCGGATATCGTCAGGCGTGTTCCCTCAGGACTGATCGCAGGCATCTGTCTGGACACCTGCCATGCCTTTGCCGCGGGATATGATATCGCTTCACAGGAGGGCATCGCGGTCCTGGCGGACGATATCAGGAAACACATTGGCAAACGTGGCCTCAAACTTGTCCATCTGAATGATTCGAAGGGGCCTCTGTCCTCGGGCCTCGACAGACACGAACATATCGGAAACGGCAGGATAGGAGTTGAAGGGTTCAGAAGGTTCCTTGGTCATCCTTTTTTTTCGGGACTTCCTCTGATCCTCGAAACGCCGAAAAAAAAAGACGAGGACGACCCCAGGAATCTTCAGGTTGTGAGAGAACTGCTAAGGGAGATGCCGTCGGCGCATTAGCCCCCGCCGGATGCCCGACAAATAAACTAGGGCATGACGATATTTAATTGCCGGGTAAATAAATTAGGCTGCTATCATGGCAACGTTGACTTATCGGGCACTTGAGTTGATAGATGGCGAATGATCGTTTAAGCTCTGGAACGATTGTATTCTCAAACTGTCCGATCCTTCAATAATTCGGTCCACTTGTAGCTAATGCATATTTTTTCGTACTAATTCTATGCTGGACTGTTACAAAGAATGAGAGCTTTGTTGACTTTCAAAATAAAAATGTTATTAAAATGAATTTTTTTGTTGACAAAGCCAGTTATTTTGTTGTAAAGTTCTAAACAGAATGTCAAAACAAGCAAGGGATACACTGAAAAGTTTATTCTCCTCCTCAATAAGAGCTGACCTTCTGGCCCTTCTCCTTAATAATCCCGAAGAAAAATTTTACGTGAGAGAAATGGCGACCCTTTTAAGAAAAAACCCTTCAGGCGTGAAGAGAGAGCTCGATAACCTTGAAAAAATGGGGATAGTAACCAGCAAGAAGGTGGCGAACCTCAAGTATTTTCAGGCGGAGAAGAAATCCCCTCTTTTTTCAGAACTAAAGAGTCTTATCGCCAAGTCTTTAGGTGCAGCGGGTGCCCTCAAGGCCGCACTGAAAACGTCCGGGGCAAAAATTGCGTTCATATACGGTCCATATGCCGAAAGTGAAGATGCGGATACCGTCGATCTCCTGATCGTCGGGCCGGCCTCTTCTCTCAGTATCGATGGATTCAAGGATATTGAAGAAAAGTTCGGGAAGAAGATCAATCCCACTATCCTGGATGAGAGTGAGTTTAAAAGTAAAAGGGATAGCGGGGACCCCGAATTGGAGAAGCTCCTGTCAGGAAACAAGATTTTATTGACAGGGAAGCTTTAACTTAATCTTCCCCGACCTACCGGGGATGGAAAGGTGGTGACGAAGATGGCAGTAAAGAAAGCAGCAGCAAAGAAGCCGGCAGCAAAGAAGGCAGCCCCGAAGAAGGCGGCGGCAAAGAAGAAAAAATAAGTTTGCGTGAAGATTACTCAGGGCTGGGGAACCGTCATTCTCCAGCCCACTTTTTTTTCGTGTTTATATTAGCACAGACAGCGGTAATTTGGTAATATTATTTTGATTTTGCTCGTAACTAACTGCTTTTTAAGTATTTATTTGCAGTAGCGGACTGATGGGGATCGGTTCTTCCAGTATCAAATCCCAGGCCTCGGGAAAGGCAAGCAGCTTTTTCAGGAATTTTATATTTGCAGAATGCCCCGACCTGTTCGCAATAATATGACCGTAAATCGGGAAACCTAGAATTGCCAAATCTCCGATGGAATCAAGCACCTTATGCCGAACAAACTCATCCTTGAACCTCAGTCCCGATGAGTTCAATACCCCGTTTTCGCCGAGTATGATGGCATTGTCTAGCGATCCGCCCTTCGCAAGGCCGTTTGTCCTCAGGTACTCGATATCCTTGAGAAAACCGAAGGTCCTTGCAGGCGCAATTTCCCTGGCAAAGCTCTCTTCATTGATCTCGAGACTAAGCCTCTGTTCTCCGAAGCCATAGTGGTTGAAATAAATGCTGTAGGTAATCCTTCTGCCGTCGTAAGGAAGAGCCGCCACCTTCGCATTGCCGTCGTCGAATATTATCGGCCTTCTGATCCTAAGATATGGTCTCTTCTTCCCTTGTTTTGCGATTCCTGCCCTCAATAGTATGTTTATCAGTTCTGTCGAACTTCCGTCCAGGATCGGGATCTCCGGTCCGGCTACATCTATAACGATATTGTCTATGCCGAGGCCGGCAAGGGCAGCCATAATATGCTCGACAGTCCTTATCTTGGCCCCGTCCTGGCCGATAGTAGTCGCAAAGGCCGTATCGATGACCGACCCCACGTGGGCCTTGATCACCGTGTTTTTGTCGCTCCGGATGAAGGTAATGCCGGTGTCCCTCGATGCAGGCTTCAGCACCACCTTGGAGTGCCTGCCGGTGTGCAGACCGATTCCCTCAAAAGAGACTTCGTTCTTTATTGTTCTTTGTGTGCGCATATTAATCAAAAATTTAGATAAGCAATATAAATGCCAGCCGCTTTTTCTTATTTTTCAAGGAGCGACTTATTTTGCGGTGTAGATAATTATCCTCACTTGTACAAACCTCGACACAGCGCACAAGCAATAATAGCTGTCAGCAAGCAGGAAGGGACGCCCCCGGAGAGTACGCGGCAATGCCCTAATGATATGCGCCGCCAACGACGATTTCAGGGATCCGTATTGTGGGCATCGCATCGGAGACAGGCACCCCCTGCTCATCCTTCCCGCAGGTACCGATAGAAAACCCAAGGTCATCGGCCACCATATCAATGGACTGAAGAACTTCCGGCCCATTGCCCGTGAGCGTCGCCCCCCTTACCGGCTCTCCTTTCATGCCGTTTTCTATCAGGTATCCCTCCTGCACATCGAATACAAAATCGCCGGTGACCGTGTTCACCTGTCCCCCGCCCATCTTTTCGACGAAAAGACCTTTTTGGAGGGACCGCAGGACCTCTTCCGGCGGCAAGTCCCCCTCTGCGATGAACGTGTTGGACATCCTCGGGATAGGCCGGTGGCGGTAAGATTCCCGTCTGCCGTTGCCGGTTGAACGGTGCCCTTCTTTCATGGATGAAAGTCTGTCGTACATGTAGCTCTGCAGGACCCCTTTGTCCACCAGGACCGTACGCTGAGACGGGGTCCCCTCATCATCGAATCTGTATGAGCCCCTTTTGCCGGGGAGCGTCGAGTCATCGACGACCGTGATGAGACCGGAAGCCACCTGGATGCCGATCTTGTCAGAGAATACCGAAAGTTTCTGCCGGGCGAGGTCAGCCTCGAGGCCATGACCGATCGCCTCGTGGATTAGTGTGCCGCCGGCATTTGAAGAGATGACGACCGGCATCCTTCCCCCGGGAGCTTTTCCGGCGCCCAACATCATCACCGCGCGTTTCGCGGCCCTCAGTCCCGGCCCGTGCAGTCCGACTTCGTCGAAGAGTTCGAAACCCATGAGCCCTCCGACGGTCTCATACCCGGTCTGGATGACACCGCCATGGACCGCAATTACCTGGACAACCCCGGTCGTATAAACCCTGTCGTCCTCCGCGAGAAACCCTTCTGAGTTTGCTATCTGTACCTTCTGGACAGAATCGCGGTATATCGCAGTTACCTGTTTGATCTTGTCGTCGAACCGTGCCGCATGGTTGGCTTCCCTCACAAGGCGGATCTTTCTGTCGATGGAAACCGTTGAGGGAGGAATGCGGATCGCGAACGCAGCAGGCGGCCTGATCGGCCTCAGGTCGATAGGAGCGTCCGCGGCGCCGGCCGCTGCGGCCTTGCTGGTCTCGCGGGCCGCCTGCAGCAACGCTCCTTGAGAAAGATCGTTACTGAAAGCATACGCGGTCTTCCCCTTATGGATGAGGCGTATGCCGACACCCTCTTCTTCGCCTGTGATCACTTTCTCGATCCTGCCGTCTTCGAGGACGACAGAGGTCTGAGTGCGGTGTTCCACAAACACGTCGGCATATTCACCCCCTCGCGAGAGGGTCTCCCGAATCAGCCTCAGGAGCAGTTCTTTATCGATCAATTTTGTCTCACATGAAGGGATTGCCCGATTTACCGTCGAAATGCCGGTTGCATTTATTATACACTATTACGGACGGGCCGGGCAGGAGACCCGTGGAGAGGAGAGAGGATATGCCGTTGTTGGGAGTGATCGGCGGAAGCGGATTGTATGACATACCGGACCTGGAGATCACGAATACGGAAAAGGTCAGCACCCCATACGGCGACCCCTCCGACGCTTACCGGATAGGAAAATTGGCGGGCCGGGAAGCGGCCTTTCTTCCACGACACGGCGCGGGACACCATCTGCAGCCCCACAAGATAAATTACCGGGCGAACCTCTGGGGCTTCCGGGAACTCGGCGTCGGGAAGATCGTTTCAGTCTGCGCCACGGGCGGGATAAATCCGGACATGGGCCCCGGAACGATTGCGGTCCCGGACCAGATTATAGATATGACAAGCGGCCGGATGTCAACCTTCTATGACGGAGACGAGGTGGTCCATGTTGATTTTACGCGGCCTTTCTGCCCGGATATGAGAAACTTCGTGGCCGAGGCTGCGGCCGGTGCGGGTCTCGCCTCAGCGATGTCCGGCGTCTACATCTGTGTGAATGGACCGCGTCTCGAAACTGCTGCGGAAATTAGGACCTTCGCGGCATGGGGCGCCGACATGGTCGGCATGACGCTCATGCCTGAGGCATGCCTTGCAAGGGAGTTGGAAATGTGTTTTACTTGTATAGCGGTCGTTACCAATGCCGCCGCCGGAATCGCGGCGAAGAAGCTCACTGCCAAAGAGGTGCTGGAAACGATGAAGGCGACAGAAGGGAAAGTGCGACTGCTGCTTGCGCAACTGTTCTCTCTCGAACTGCAGACTTCTTCCTGCACGTGCAATCAGGCCCTGAAAGAGGCAAGACTATAGGCGATGCAGACGATCCTGCTGGTTGAAGACAAAGACTCGATGGCTCAGATGTTGAAAGAGACGCTCGAATCGGAAGGATATACGGTTGTCATCGCCAGGGACGGGCAGGAGGGGATACGCCAGATAAGGGACGGTCACCACGATCTCGTTCTGTCGGACCTCAAGCTGCCCAAGAAAGACGGTATCGAGGTGCTCAAGACGGCGAAGGCCGAGAACCAGCTTACACCGGTCATCGTCATGACCGCATTCGGCACGATCGAGACCGCGGTGGCCGCCATGAAAGAAGGGGCGTTCGATTTTATCACGAAGCCGTTTGATACCGACCACCTTCTGCTGCTTATCAGACGGGCACTTGAAACTCAGAGGTTGCTGACCGAAAACATCCTTCTAAAGGACGAGTTGGCAACGAAATTCGGTACGCCGAAGATCATCGGAAAGAGCGCCGGCATTATGGAGGTGGCGCAGAAGGTGCAGAAAGTCGCCCAGGGGAAGACGACGGCACTCTTGCTGGGGGAGAGCGGCACAGGGAAAGAGCTCTTTGCGCGCGCGATCCATAATCTGAGTCCGAGGAGCCAATACCCCTTTGTGCCGATCAACTGCGCTGCCATTCCTAGAGAGCTTCTTGAAAGCGAACTGTTCGGGCACGAAAAAGGATCTTTTACCGGCGCCGACGCGAAGAAGATCGGCAAATTCGAGCTTGCCGACAGAGGGACTATATTCCTGGATGAGGTCGCCGAGATGGACCTCTCGCTCCAAACAAAACTTCTGAGAGTGGTCCAGGAGGGCGAAATCGAGCGGGTCGGAGGGCTGCGGGCAGTCCCCATAGACGTACGGATCGTCGCCGCCAGTAACAGGAATATCGAAAAGGCCGTGGAAGAGAAGGCCTTCAGGGAGGACCTGTATTACAGGCTGAACGTCTTCCCGATCGTCATCCCTCCCTTGAGAGAACGGCAAGACGATATCCCGCTGCTCGCCGAATATTTTATTGCCAAGTACTCCGCAGAACTGAAGACCCAGGTGAAGAAGATTGCGAAAGAGGCCATGGACCTGCTCATCAACTATCCGTGGAAGGGCAACGTGCGGGAGCTCGAAAATTGCATGGAAAGGGCCATTATACTCTGTGACGGCGAGATTATTCTGCCCGAGTATGTCAGCCTCAACAGGAAACTTGCGATGGAAAGCGCGCTGAAGTGCTTTTCGATGGAAGGCCCCCTGGAAGAGACCGCCAGGGAGGCGGTGAGATTTGTAGAGACCCGGAGGATAGCGCGTGCGCTGAAAGAGACGAAGGGCAATAAGAGCAGGGCGTCCGAACTGCTTAAGGTGAGTTATAAGACCCTCCTTACGAAAATAAAGGAGTACGGCATAGAGTCGTAGGGCCTTCCCCGGCTTATCTTGACAGTATTAAGTGCTTGGAATTATAATAAAAAATGGGTAAATTGCGTTTTCTTTCTTTATTCTTTCTCCTTGCCTGGTCGATTGCTGCCATCTCGTGCCGTTCGGCGGTGACAAAGACCGATCGCGGGGCTGAAGAGACTTCGGCCGGACTGAGCGTCGAGGAACAGGACAAGAGAGCGCTGGTACTTTTTCAGCAGGCTTTCGATATCCTCCAAAGCTCCGACAGGAAGGCTGCTGTCCCGAAAATGGAGACCCTGTACCGGGAAATCATCGATAAGTATCCGAAGGCGGCGCTGACCCAGGAAGCATATTGGCGGCTTGTCCTCATTTACCTTAGAGATTATGATCCTCCCGCATTCGGGAAAGCGGAGGCGGCATACAAGGACTTTGTTCAGAAATATCCCGGCTCGCAGTTCGGGCGCGAGATGGAGGGCGACATTTCGGACGCCTATTACCGGAGGGGCAAATGGGAGAGCCTCCTGAAGTTTTATACGCCTGCAGTGAGGCAATACATCGAGAAGGGAACGCTCGCAAGGCCTCATGACATGTTCATGTACGCGGAGGCGAAGATGAATCTCGGGGACACGGTCGAGGCGGTGAAGGGGTACAAGATTGTTATTGCTCGCTTCCCTGAGTCCCGCGAGGGCTCGATGGCGAAGCAGAGACTCGAAGCTATAGAAAAGACGAAGAAAACACAATAAAGGTTCCGGAGGTTTTAGTGTCAGGACATTCGAAATGGTCTCAGATAAAGCATAAGAAGGCGCACACCGACGCAAAAAGGGGGAAGGTCTTTACCAAGATCGTAAAGGAGATTTCCATTGCGGCGAGAATCGGCGGCGGAGACCCGGACGGCAATCCGAGGCTGCGCGCTGTGATCGAGAAGGCAAAGGAAGTAAATATGCCGCATGACAATGTAAAAAAAGCCATCATGAAGGGGACGGGGGAATTGCCGGGGGTCAGCTACGAAGAATTCGTCTATGAAGGATACGGTCCCGCCGGCGTGGCGATCATGATAGAGGTATTGACCGACAACAAAAACAGGACGCTGCCGGAGATCCGTCATATCCTCTCCAAGCACGGCGGGAGCCTCGGCGAGACCGGCTGCGTTTCGTGGATGTTCGACAAGAGGGGTTACATTCTTGTAAACAAGTCGAAGTCCTCTGAAGACGCCCTGATGTCAGTGGCCCTGGAGGCCGGGGCCGAAGACATGAAGAGCGACCCGGCAGAAGAGAACTATGAGATCATCACCGCGCCCGAGGATATTTCCAGGGTGAAAGAGGCGGTTGAAAAGGCGAAAATCCCGGTCGAGTCCGCCGAGGTGACGATGCTGCCGAAGAGCTACGTGGTCCTCGATGATAAGGCGGCCGACCAGACGATACGGCTCATGGATGCCCTCGAAGAGAACGAAGACGTCCAGAACGTGTATTCCAATTTCGACATTCCCGACGAGGTCGCCGAGAAGGCCGCAAGATAGCTGCCGGAATGAAGAGAATTCTTGAGATCGTTATTGAAATCATGACGTTCCCGGGATTATCATAAACTCACGATGTCCATCTCGATAGGGGCCGCCTTCAAAAGAAAATTCCTCACGGGTCTGTTTGTCTCGATACCGGCTGTCTTTACCATTTTTATTATAGGGAAGTTTGTCGGGTTCGTAGACAGTTTTCTCGAACCTTTCTATTATAAGATACTCGGGTATCATACCCAGGGGCTCGGGTTTATTTCGGCGATCATCATTATCTTTCTTATCGGGGTTGTCTCGACGAACGTCTTCGGGAAGAAGATCATAGGGTTTCTGGAACGCATCTTCCTGAAGATCCCCGTATTCAAGGGATTTTATACGGCGGTAAAGCAGCTTGTCGACGCGTTTTCGCCGGGAAACAAGAGCGTCTCATTCAAGAAATTTGTCATTATCGAATATCCGCGGACCGGCGTGTTCGCCTTCGGCTTTCTGACCAAAGAATGTACGATCAGGAAAGAAAGGAACGGCAAGGAGTCCTGTCTCCGTGCGGTCTACGTTCCGACGAACAACCTGTATCTCGGGGAGATTGTCCTCGTAAGCGAAAGCGACGTGTTCTACACCAATATCCCTATCGATGAGGGGATCAAGATCATTCTCTCCGGCGGAATCGCTGCGCCTAACATGATCGGGGAGTCGAACGAGTGAGCACGGCCTGCGTCGTACTTGCGGCCGGTCTTGGAAAAAGGATGCGCTCGGACGTCCCGAAAGTGCTGCACCCTGTCTGCGGTATCACGATGATCGAATGCGTCCTGAGCGCAGCGAAGAGGTTCCGTCCCGAGAAGATAGTGGTCGTCGCCGGCAAACACATTGATGTCATCAGAAAGTCCCTTGGGAATAATGAGGTTGCGTTTGCGCTCCAGAAGGAGGCAAAGGGTACCGGGCATGCGCTCCTCTGCGCCAGGTCTGAACTGGGAGACTTCAGGGGGACCGTTCTTGTGCTGAACGGCGATACCCCCCTCATCTGCCACGATACGATCAGGCAACTCCTGCGTCTGCACAGGAAAGAAAGAAACGGCCTCTCGGTGCTCTCTTTCGAGGCCGCGAACCCTCAGGATTACGGCAGGGTGGTGAGGGACGAAACAGGAAGGGTCACGTCGATTGTCGAGGACAGAGACACCGATGAGCAGCAGAAAAAGATGCGGGAGGTCAACAGCGGGGTCTACGCCATCGACAGCCGCATCCTTTATCTCCTCGACAGGATCAGACGAAACCGGGCAAAGGGCGAATACTACCTCACCGATATCGTTGCCGAGGCATATCGTGGCGGGGTGAAGGCCGCTGCGTACTGCATCGGTGCGGAAGAAGATTTTCTCGGCGTCAACACGAGGGAGGAACTCTCCAGGGCGTCGATGCTGATGAGGAAGAGACTGGTGAAGAAATGGGCCGGAAAAGGGGTGAGTTTCCTCGATGCGGACTCTGTCTTTATTCACGCGGGCGTCACGATCGGCAGGGACGCGATCATATACCCGAACGTCCATCTCGAGGGAAATACCAAAATAGGCCGTGGGACTACGGTCTTCCCCCATGTGAGGATCGTGGGCAGCGAAATCGGAAGCGGGGTCGTGATCAAGGACTCCACGCTGGTGGAGGAGTCGAAGATCAGGAACGGTGCTTCAGTGGGCCCCTTCGCGCACGTGAGGCCCGGCTGCGAAGTGGGACCGGGAGCGAAGATAGGGAACTTCGTGGAACTGAAGAAGGCGGTTATCGGGAGAAAGAGCAAGGCGTCGCACCTGAGCTATCTTGGCGACGCAACGATAGGCAGGGGCGTGAATATCGGCGCCGGCACGATCACCTGCAATTATGACGGAGACAAAAAATATAGTACGGTCCTCGGCGACGGGGTCTTTGTCGGAAGCGACACGCAACTGGTGGCGCCGGTCAAAGTCGGGAGGGGCGCCTACATCGGGGCCGGTTCAACCATTACGAAAGACGTGCCGGCCGGAGCGCTGGCGATCAGCAGGACCGCACAGAAGAACGTAGAGGGATGGGTCAAGAAAAGAAAGTCAAAAGTGAAAGGGTGAAGGCACGGCGGTTATATGTGCGGGATAATAGGATATACGGGCAATAAAAACGCGGTAACGGTCGTCCTCGAAGGGCTCAAGAGGCTCGAATACAGGGGGTACGATTCGGCCGGCGTCGCCTTTTTTTCGGGGAAGGGGGTGGACGTAATACGGTGCAAGGGCAAGATCAAGGACCTTGCGTCACTTGTCGAGAAGGAACACCTCTCAAGCTCTACCGCGATCGGACATACCCGATGGGCCACGCACGGCAGACCGTCTGAGGAAAACGCTCATCCGCACCGTTCCGGAAGCATCGTTGTGGTACATAACGGTATCATAGAAAATTACCTCGTCCTGAAGAAGGAGCTCCTTGCGAAAGGGCACACATTCACGTCCGATACCGACACGGAGGTACTCTGTCATCTCATCAGGGATTTTGCCGAGACCCTCACGCTGGAAGAGGCGGTGCGGTCTGCGTTGAGGGAAGTGAAGGGGGCCTATGCGCTCGCCGTCATCGATGAAAAGGAGCCGGGCAAGATCGTTGGGGTCAGAAAAGACAGCCCGCTTGTGGTCGGACTCGGCGACGGCGAATATTTCATCGCCTCGGACGTGCCTGCGTTCCTGAATTACTCCAGAGAGGTGATGTTTCTCGACGAAGAGGAGATGGTCGTGCTCACCAGTGACGGCGTGGAGGTGACGAAGCTCGATGGTGCCCCGGTGCAGAAGGAGGTGCGGTCCGTCACCTGGAGCCCTGCGATGGCGGAGAAAGGCGGATACCGGCATTTCATGCTGAAGGAGATATTCGAACAGCCCAGGGCGGTGAGCGACACGCTCAGGGGCAGGTTTCTGGCCGAGAGCGGGGAAATAAACCTTGATGAGTTCGGACTCTCCGCGGCCATACTGAAGGAGATAAGGAAGGTCTTCATCGTTGCCTGCGGGACTTCCTGGCACGCCGGACTTATCGGCAAGTACATGTTCGAGGACATCGCCAGGATGCCGGTCGAGGTCGACATCGCTTCCGAGTTCCGGTATCGGAGTCCTCTTATCGGCCCCGATCATCTGATGATCGTGATTACGCAGTCCGGGGAAACGGCCGATACGCTTGCTGCGCAAAGGGAGGCGAAGAGGCTGGGCGCCAGGATACTGAGCATCTGCAACGTGGTGGGCAGCACTTCGGCGAGGGAGGCGGACGCGGTCTTCTATACCCATTCCGGACCCGAAATCGGGGTGGCTTCCACGAAGGCATTTCTTACGCAGGTGACCGCGGTGTATCTCCTGGCCCTGGCATTCGGCACCTCGAGGGGGACAATCGGCGGAGAGCAGGCCAGGGAACTCCTTGACGAACTTATGCTGCTCCCGGGAAAGATCGAACGGACGCTTGCGTTGGATGAGTCGATCAGGGCGATCGCGAAGGACTTCTTTAAGGCGAGGGGTTTTATCTACCTCGGGAGGGGGATCAACTACCCCATTGCTCTCGAGGGCGCGCTCAAGCTCAAGGAGATTTCCTACATTCATGCCGAGGGCTATCCGGCGGGGGAGATGAAGCACGGCCCGATCGCGCTGATCGACGAGGAACTTCCGGTGGTCATCCTGGTTTCGAAGGACGGTCTCTTCGAGAAAATGCTGACGAGCATCCAGGAGGTAAACAGCAGGGGCGGGAAAGTCATCACAATCGCGTCCGAAGATGTCAGGGAAGTGTGCGAGATCTCGCGAAGCTGTGTCCTCGTACCTGATACGAACCGGTTTCTGAGTTCCGTGCTCTTTGCGGTCCCGCTGCAGTTGCTCGCCTATCACATCGGCCTGCTGCGGGGTTGCGATGTGGACCAGCCGCGGAACCTCGCCAAGAGTGTGACGGTCGAGTGACTGCGGCCTTTCCGGCCGATCCTGTAGATTTAAAAGGGGAAAATTTGTTATTCTATAATGCCTGGACAAGAGATGTCTAAAGAAAGTGTAATGCAAGATCTTAATCCACAGCAAAAGGAAGCCCTCAAGCATACAGACGGTCCGTTGCTGGTACTGGCGGGCGCGGGGAGCGGGAAGACAAGGGTAATCACCCACAAGTATGCGTATTACGTAAAAAACCAAAAGACCTCTCCCGAATCGATCCTCACGGTCACGTTCACGAATAAGGCGGCGAAGGAGATGAAAGAGAGGATCCATGCCCTCCTCGGAAGGGAGCTCAAACAGAACTGGATAGGCACGCTGCATTCCCAGTGCGGAAGGATCCTGAGATCGGAGATAAAATGCCTCGGCTACAGTCCCCATTTTTCGATATATGACGAAGACGACCGCTGCAACCTTATCCGCCACATTCTGAGGGAGTTCAAGATCTACGAGGCCCTCTACAAGGGCGTTTCATCCCGGATCAACTTTTTGAAGTCTTCGCTCGTCGGTCCCGAGGAGTTCCTCGCCTCGGGCGATGGTTTTGGCTTCGACGAGAAACTGGCGAAGGTCTACGTCAGGTATCAGGACGAGCTGAAACGCAGCAACGCACTCGACTTCGACGATCTTATCATGCTTACGGTCAGGCTTTTCGAAGGCCACCAGGCAATACTCAAGAAGTATCAGACCCTGTTTTCTCATATCCTTGTGGACGAATTCCAGGACCTGAATTTTGCGCAGTACCAGTTCATCAGGCTGCTGGCGAAGGCGCACAAAAACATCTGCGCAGTCGGTGACGACGACCAGAGCATTTACCGGTTCAGGGGGGCCGATATGCGTCATATCCTCGACTTCGAAAAAGATTTCCCGGGCGCGAAGATCGTCAGGCTCGAGAGGAACTACCGTTCGACGCAGAACATACTCGATGTCTCCAATGCGGTGATTTCGCGGAACCCCGACAGGCGCGACAAAAAACTCTGGACGGAAAAAGGGCGCGGAGAAAAGGTGCACTTCTGCTGGCTCAACAACGAAGAAGAAGAGGCGAGGCACATCGCGAAGATCGTCAAGGAACTTTACTTGAAAGGGGCCTATGCGTACAAGGACATCGGCATACTCTACCGGGTGAACCTACAGTCGAGGGCGATCGAAGATGCACTGCGCGAGATGGGACTTCCGTACCATATTGTGGGCGGCATCAGTTTCTATCAGAGGAAGGAGATCAAGGACATTATCGCCTATGCCCGGCTGGTCCTGAACCGCGGCGACAACGTCAGCGTAAGGAGGATTATCAACTGTCCTCCCCGGGGGATCGGCGCCGCAACGCTTGCAAAGGTGGAGAATGAGGCCCGGAAAAAGTCGGTCTGCCTGTACGACACGTTGAAGACATGCATGCGCAGCAACGGTATCGTCACGTCCACGAAAGACAAGATCTGCGGCTTCGTCGGCCTGATCGAGAAACTCTCTTCCGCGTCGTACGATTCAACTGCCGACCTGCTGAGGGCGATCGCCGACAAAACCGGATACACGAATCTTCTTGACGACGAGAGGAGAGAGAATATCAATGAGCTGATCTCCTCCGCCGAGGGAAAAGACATTCGCGATTTCATCGACAAGGTCTCTCTTCTCACTAACCTCGATGACCCTGCCGGGGCAAACCATATATCGCTCATGACCCTCCATAACGCAAAGGGACTGGAGTTCCCGGTGGTTTTCGTGACCGGGCTCGAGGAAGGCATTCTCCCTTATTTTAAGGCGAATGGGAACGAAGAGGAAGTTGCCGAAGAGCGTCGGCTCTTCTATGTCGGTATGACCCGCGCGGAGGACCTCCTCCTCCTTACCGGGGCCCGCAGGAGAAGGCTGTACTCGAGGATCCAGGACCAGGAGCCTTCGAGGTTCCTCAGAGACATGCCGAAGAACTACTGCCAGTGGATCGAGAAGGTTGCGGAGCCTCATCCGCTCCGTCACCGGAGCGACAAAAAGAAGCCCGAGGTGAAGAAGGTGAAACCGCTGTTTTCGTCCGGCTGCAGGGTAAAGCACCCGATATGGGGAATCGGGGTCATCAGGGACTGCTACGGCGACGGCGACGACCAGAAGGTGATGGTCAACTTCCCTAATATCGGGCTGAAGAGACTATCTCTGAGGCTCGCCAACCTCACCAAGATCTAAGGTCCCGCAATATGAAGATATCGATCGACCACATCGCCAACCTTGCCAGACTTTCCTTGTCCGGCGAGGAAAGGGAACTGTTCGGGAGCCAGTTGGAAAGCATCCTGAGCTACATGGACACGCTGAACGAGCTCGACACCGGAGCTATTGAGCCTACTTCCCACGTGCTTGCGATCCGCAACGTGACGAGGGAAGACGTGCAAACGCCTTGTCTCGACAGGGAGAAAGCCCTCGCGAACGCCCCGGACAAGACCGAAAAGTTCTACCGCGTACCGAAGATCATCGAATGAAGGGAAGTGAGGAGTCAGGAGTGGGGAGACGCGTAGAGCGGGGTTTTCTGTGCTGAGGTGCATGCTCAGGGCCAAGATCCACATGGCTACGGTGACGGAATCGAACCTTGCCTATGAGGGGAGCATCACGATCGACGAGGCAATTCTGGAAGCGACAGGTATTCTTCCCTACGAACAGGTGATGATCAGCAACATGAACAACGGTGAGCGGTTCGAGACGTACGTGATTGCGGGGAAGAAAGGATCAGGCGAGATCTGCCTCAACGGTCCGACCGCACGAAAAGGGGTCGTGGGGGACAAGGTCATCATATTCAGCTACGTCTACCTCGAAGACGAAAAGACCGTGAATTTCACGCCGAAGGTCATCAGGCTCGACGAGAAAAACAGGATCGCCGGAACAGCAAAGTAGCAGCCTGTCTGCTTCGCCGCGAAGCCTCCTGAAAGTAATCAGCCAATCCCGGAAATGTCAGTGGCCGCATAAGCCCGGCACGCGACCGCTTCAACGATTATTCTACTCATGTCTGATCTCACTTTTTGTTGTTGCAGAAGACTGCGTATGAAACCGGGAAACCCAAAAGCAGCCCAAACCTGAGCATTCACTTTTTTGCGGATGGAAAAACCGGGAGCGAAAGATTCCAGTGGATCGCGGCCAGTCTGAGGGCAAGGACCGCTGTGATCGCAGCGGGTGCGGGCAACGGCATGGAGGGGAAATAGGTTGTGAGGACGGCAAAGATGATGGCCCCGCAGAGGGACGCGGTCGCGTAAATCTCGGCCTTAAGAACCAGCGGAATCTCACCTGAAAGCATATCTCTGATAATCCCGCCGGCAACACCGGTCATAACCCCCATGATTACGGAAATAGAGCCGGCGACTCCAAGAGAGATTGCCTTGTCGGTTCCGATTATGGTAAAGATCGCCAACCCAAACGCGTCAGCGAACTTGAGTGCCTTTGCCGGAGGGCGGAGAAACCTGGCGAGAACGAATATCGAAATGGCCACTGCCGTCCCGACAAAGACATAGGACGGATCGGAAATCCAGAAGACGGGATAGGCCCCAAGGATAAGGTCTCTCAATGTCCCTCCGCCGAGTGCAGTAGCGAGCGCCAGCACGACCACTCCGAAGAGGTCCATCTGTTTTTTCCCGGCCGCCAGAGAGCCGGTTATGGCAAATACCGCAACCCCGAACAGGTCGAGAAAATAGAGCATCAAATCACCTGTCTTTGTCTTGGCCAAAAAATTTCACTAAAGAGATGATATTACGTTATGGCTTTAAAAACAAGACGTCTTTCAAGACTGTTTTGCCTTTTCAAGGAACGACCACTATGCTATGACGATATCAAGATGGGGAAACCAGGGGATATTCGGGGTACTTTGAGGACTATCCAACACTTCCTTGAAGAAATTGGGGTGAAGAAAAAGCTGTCAGGAAATTTGTACTGAAATATGGGGTTCACATAATCCGCGATACGTGTTAAGATAACCCCCACATCGTCAGTCCGCAGCACATACGGGAGGTCTATGCCGAAGAAGACATTCGGGAGTCTGATATTTTTTCTTCTCATCCTGCTCTTTGTGCTTTTTTCCCTGCCGGAGTTTCTCTCCCTGTATATCGACTGGCTCTGGTTCAGGGACCTGGGGATGGAGCAGATTTTCAACATTCGGGTGCAGGCGCAGGCGATGTCTGCGCTTGGCGGCCTGCTCGGCGGGTTTCTCTTCCCTTATATAAACCTCTGGTTCGCGCTCCGGGCCATGAAGGGAAGGGCGGTGGTGATTCCCCTGCACGGCCAGGCGATGCCGCAACTGGATTTCCTCCGTCATATCGAAAAGGTCAAGATCATCGTGCCGGTCCTGACGGGACTCTTTGCGGCCGCGGTGCTTAACGGCAGATGGATGACCTTTCTCTCGTATCTCCACCGGGCCACCGCAGGATACGCCGATCCTATCTTCGGAAAAGACGTCTCGTTTTATCTCTTTTCGCTGCCGGCCCAGGAGATCATCGCGAACGTTCTTACCGTTGTCCTATGGGTGACGCTCGCAGCCGTCGCGCTGATCTACTTCGTCAAGGCCGCGGTATTCTTCACGCGCCGGGGCATAGCTGCGGAACGCACTGCATCGGCGCACCTTTCAATCATCGGCGGCATCATCCTGGCGGTGACGGCATGGAAGACGTACATCGGTATGCACGCAATCCTCTGGTCCTCGCACGGCCATGTCGCCGGCGCTACATATGCGGACGTGCATGCGGCGATTCCCTTTATGAAGGCTCAACTCATCCTGGCCCTCGTTCTGGCGGCGCTCTTTGCGGCCAATGCGGTCTTCAGGCGCACCATTGTCCTGCTGGCCGGTGTTGCGGTATATATGGCGGTCTCCTTCGCCGGAAACTCCATTTATCCTGCGGTCCTCCAGAAGTTCGTGGTGGCGCCGAACGAACTGGTCAAGGAAACCCCGTATATCAGGCATAATATCGCCTTCACGCGCAAGGCGTTCGGGCTGGACGCAGTAGAGGAAAGGAACATCTCTGGCAGTACCTTACTCGACCGGAATGACATCACGAACAACAGCGCCACGATAAAGAACATACGGCTTTGGGACCACCGGCCCCTGCTGGACACCTTCAGCCAGATCCAGGAGATCCGAACTTACTACGAGTTCTCCTCGGTCGGCAACGACCGTTACATGATAAACGGCGAATACCGCCAGACCATGCTCTCCCCGAGAGAGCTGTCGACCGAGAGCATCCCTACCCGCAACTGGATCAATGAGACGCTGACCTTTACCCACGGATACGGACTGACGCTCGGGCCGGTGAATCAGGTCACCCCGGAAGGGCTGCCTGTGCTCTTCATCAAAGACATCCCGCCGGTTTCGTCAGTCGGGACGATCAAGGTTGCCCGTCCCGGGATCTATTTCGGCAGGCTCTCGAGCGAGTACGTGATCGTGAACACCAAGTCGAAGGAGTTCGATTACCCGTCGGGAGAGGAGAATGTCTTTACCGAGTATTCGGGAACACGCGGGGTGAAGATAGATTCTTTTTTCAGGAAGCTGGCATTCGCCGCCTATTTCCGTTCGATGAAGCTCCTCCTGTCGAACGACGTTACCCCGGAGAGCAAGGTCCTTTTCCACCGGAACATCATCGAACGGGTACGCTCGGCGATGCCGTTTCTGATGATCGATTCCGACCCGTACATGGTCATCAGCGACGACGGCAGGCTCTTCTGGATATGCGATGGTTATACCGTGAGCGGCAGGTTTCCTTACTCTCAGCCTGTCGGGGGGAAGATGAATTACATCCGGAACTCCGTGAAGATCACGGTAGACGCCTTCGACGGGACGATGAGGTTTTACATCGCCGATCAAAAAGACCCGCTGATCAGGACGATCGCTTCCGTATTCCCCGGTGCCCTCAGGCCCTTGTCGGAGATGCCCGCCGACCTGAAACGGCATATTCGGTATCCCCTCAACATCTTCGACATCCAGTCGCGCGTCTACTCGACCTATCACATGGAAGACCCCCAGATCTTCTACAACCGGGAGGACCAATGGGAGATTCCGGCGCTCGGGGCCGAAGGCAAGGAGGTGATGGAGTCCTACTATACGATCATGAAACTCCCGGGCGAGAAGCAGGAGGAATTCATCCTCATGCTCCCCTTCAATCCCAAGAAGAAGGACAATCTGTCTGCGTGGATGGTCGCCCGCAGCGACGGTGAAGAGTACGGAAAAATGATCGTCTACCGTTTCCCGAAGGACCGGCTCGTCTACGGGCCGAAACAGATCGTTGCGCGGATCAACCAGGACACCGACATCTCCCGGCAGATATCGCTCTGGGACCAGCGCGGTTCGCAGGTGATCCAGGGGACGCTGCTTGTGATCCCGATCGAGAATTCGCTCATCTATGTCCAGCCGCTCTATCTCCGGGCCGAAAACGGCAAGATACCGGAACTCAAGAGGGTGATCGTGGCCTATGAAAACCGCATCGCGATGGAGGAGACGCTCGATGCCGCGCTTTCGCGAATATTCGGAGAGGTGAGGGTATCGGATGAGACCGTGCCTGTTCCTTTGGCTAGGCCTGCAGCTGCGCCAGAGAAGACCGGTCTGGTCTCCCAGGCCCGCGAGCATTTCGACCGCGCCATGAAGGCGCAGCGTGAAGGAAACTGGGCGTTGTACGGAGAGGAGATAGGGAAGTTGGGCGAAGTGATCAGGAAGATGCAACCCTGATTTGCGCAACTGCTGTTCCCACTGTTTTTTCCTGGTTGATTAGACCGTTAGGAATTCTTTACGAACTGCCCGAAGCCGGCAAGGACCTTCAGTCCCATCTCCTGGCTTTTTTCGGGATGAAACTGGGTGGCAAAGACGTTGTCCTTCCAGATCATCGAGGTGAAGGAGAGGCCGTAATCGGTCATGCCGGCAACTACGCCTTTATCGTCCGGCACCACGTAAAAGGAATGGACGAAGTAGAAATATGTGTTGTCCGGAATGTCGGAGAAAATGGGGGGTCTTCTCACGACATTGACGGTGTTCCATCCCATGTGGGGGACCTTCTCCGTGATCCGGAACCTCACGACCTTGCCCCTCAGGATATCGAGCCCCGTACATCTGCCGAACTCCTCCGACTCGCTGAAGAGCACCTGAAGTCCCAGGCATATGCCGAGATAAGGTTTGCCTTTCTGTATCGCCTTGGCGATCGCCCCGGTCAGCGAGAGGTCGGTAAGATTTTTTATGCAGTCTCTGAAGGCGCCGACACCCGGCAGCACAACAGCAGAAGCGTTGTCGATTTTCCTAGCACTCGACGTCACCTCTGCCTCGACGCCGACTTTCTTGAAGCCTTTCTCGACGGACCTCAGATTCCCCATTCCGTAATCAACTATCGCGATCATATCTTTTAAATTACTTGCCCTGCCGGAGGATTGTCAAATTTCTTCGCTTATTAAGGGCGCATAATTGAACGGCAATTTATCAGAAAATCTCCCCTCCCCCCTCTTTGCCAGAGAAGTGTTATATTTCTCCTCTCTTCGGTAGCGATCAGTTTCCATCTCAGCGGAGGCCTCTCGACTCCGTATCGCTGAAGCTGTTCCGAAAGCATTTCGACCAGAGGCTGAAAAGAATCTTCGTAGAAACACGAAATGACGATCCTTCCGCCGGGCCTTATTTTGTCCGCAATATGTCGCAGCTGCTTCGCCATGTCTTCGGCAAAGAAGACGCCGAAGGCGCAGACTGCTGCGTCGAAATGGCCTTCCGGAAGCGCTATCACATGCATGTCCATTTCGAGGAATTCTGCATTTCCGATACCTCCCGCTTTCGCCTTCTCGCGGGCCTGCGCCAGCATGCCCGTTGAAAAATCGATCCCCGTCACCTGAGTGTCGGGGAAAGTCCTGGCGATTTCGATAGCAAGATTGCCGGTGCCGGTCGCCGCGTCGAGCACTCGCCTGATATCCGGGGTATCCAGATATCGAGCCATGCATTTGGCGCTTTCAGAGAAAAACCGGAGCGCGGGCTTGTCGTAGCCTGCCGAGACCGCGTTGAAGGTCTCGATCATCTTTAACTTGCGGGATTGATTGTCCGTTTGGCTATTGTAGCAAAGATGAGCGTGAGTTTTGGTCTACTTATAAACGTCGCCGCGCGATCCGATCTTCGAGATTATCGCGGTTTGGCCGTCTACGGAGAAAAGGAGGCGATATTTGCCCACCCTGATCCTATAAGAGGCGGATTCTCCCTCGATCGGTTTCAAGTCCAGAGGAAGCCCTTCTGAAAGCTTCATGAGAACTTTATCGACCAGTGTCTTGTAATCGGCAGGCAGCTTCTTATAATCCTTCGCGGCAGCCCTTGAAAATACTATTTCAAGTTTTCCCACCTAATCGTTTTTCCCCCCCTGAATTCGTCCTTTGCCTTCTGAAGCGCTCTCTCTTCTTCTCTGGTGAGAGGCGAGGTATCCGATTCCACTAATGTCTTCCAGAAAATGTCCACAAGCGTTTCTTCTTTTAAAGTCTTCAATAACGCGACCAACGCGTCCTCAGGCATCTTCAGCGTTTTTGTGCCCAATCTTATCACCTCCTCATGCCTGATTATATCATAGCGACACGGTTGAATCTCGACATGGGGAATAACCGTTCTTCGCCGTCAGGTGCTCTGTTAGTCTCCACGTGGTAAAAGTTTATCGCGTAGTCTTTTTTTTTCCTCATCGGTCATTGTCTCAGATAGGTAGCGCAATTTGTCATGCAAAGACATTTCCGCAAACCTTGCAGTCTTCTTGTGATTCTTTATCGCTAACTGTAATTGCAGAAGCTCATTAGCCTCATCAAAGTTATTTTTTGTAAACGCGTCAATAACATTGTCAAAATAGTCAAAATGGTCGAATTCAAACTCTGCTGGATTTGCGACGGCGAAGTTAATCTGTGGCAGGATATTTCTTTTATAAGTCTGAATAAGGTTTTCCGCTATTCGCTTATCCTTGGCACAATGTGGCGATGCTATTACTTCGGAAAGCATCTCCAATGCTTCCCGCAGAGTTGAGAGTTCACCAAATTCCCTGAAGTGATCTGCAAATCTATCCAATAAACGACGAGCGGTTTCTATTTCTTCAGACATTTTGATTGACTCTATTGACTCTCTTGACTCTCTTGGATAATTGTACTGAGCCTGCTATCCCTGAGTCTCCGCATTCCCCTCGGCCTCGTCGTTTTCGTCCGCCTCGCTGACGCGCGCGGAAAGACCTTCTGCGATGGGAAGCTTCAGCGCGGGCGAATCGGGGTGCCACAGATGGCGGCGTGTGATAGTCCTCAAATTCGGAGCGCCGTATACGAACCGGGTGTCATACTGACGGTAGATCGTTTCGAATAGGTTGTCAAAGCGAAGGAGACTATCCTCGGCTGGGTATGTATCGAGGACTTTCCCTGTTGAGTCATCCTCGGGACTGACTAACAGCAAACCAACCGCTTCGTAGCGCGTCACATCATTCCTGAGGTCGCGCCGGCCGGTAAGTCTGGCAATCGCATTGTGATATGTCTCAATGAAATTCGTCACTTCGCCGATCGCTTTCACTGCGGTGTCGGCTGCCTTTAAGAGGCCGGTTTTTGGGTCCGGCTGGAGAAAGTCTGCCCCGCTTGCCGGTATAGGGCCTTCCTTATTTGCCCTCATCAGATGCAGAAAGGCATAGACTAATCCGGGATATGAAATGTGAAGGTTTGTGCAGTCGCCTACCGCTTCTTCCATCCGGTTGGTGAGATTTCGAAATGCATTGAGCGTGCCTTTCATGGAAATGGCTATGCAGGGACCTATACCATCCAGTGAGACGACCACATCGACGTCCTTCGTTTTCAAGCCGCCAAATACCGTTGCTTCGGACCCGTTGGCGACGCTCGGCTCATGCAAGAGGTAAACGCCTTTACCGCGACGTTCTATCTGGAACGGTGGGCGAGGCTTGATGCAGGACGGATCGAAGCCGCCTTCCAGCACCAACCTGCATGCAACGTACCAGTGCATGGGCCGTATATGCTCCGCGCTTTGAGTTTCCCCACAGGATTAATAAACGCCAGGCATGCGTCCTCAAAACTTGTCAGTTGGCAGGCCAGCGGTTGTTTTTTAGGCGGCATGGTGTCTCCAGCTGCGGAGGGCATGGAGCCCCTCTTCAATCGAGCGGATTTCATGCGGGTCCCATCCCTTGCGTCGTCTTGCGAGAACTATCCGCTGAGCTTCGCGAGGCTCAACCTTGAGCATCCCCCCTCCAAGCGGATGTCCTTCTATTTCACAGCTCAGCCGGGTAAAAGGATGTGGCCATATGGACTGGAGATCTGCAAGAGTCATATTCCCCTTCAGTCTCACAGTATGGACTGAGTTTGTACATGTGCACCCGGCTTGATTAGCAACAAGCGCCGGTCCACTGCTGCTCATGTAAGAAAGAAAGGCGTCCGGCACTATGACATCCGGCACGACATACCAGGGAGACCGATGTCGGCATTTATAGCTGGCCCGCGCTTCTTTTCCCTCGGCGGTATCAAGATATGCCCGAACGCTGCCAGGCAGCGTCTCTGCAGAAGAAAGGCGGAGTAACAGCACTGGAGCGTCGCTTCTGACCCATTCTCGCAGGGTCGCTTTCGTAACGGATTCTCCGGCCAAAGCCCGGCTGTTGCGGACAGTAGGCTGAAGAAGAGACTTGGGGATATCCATTTTGTCAGCCAGCGAGGGGCGAAGATGAAAGAACTCGTTTGCTCCGGTAACGTACCCGATTCCAATCTGCGCGACCGCACCAAGTCGTGTGGTAGATTCATGCGCCAGAACTCTCGCATAGATGTCCCTGGCCTCACTTCCTGCGAGAAATGACCGGAGGCGGCAATTCCATGCCCGCCAATCATCTATCGTGACGTGAATGCCCGCGCGAGGCGGCTCCGGAGAAAATGAAAATGTCTCCTGCGGCGAAAGTAAGATGTGGCTGGCCTGGCCGCTGAAGCCGTCGGCATAAAGCAGCCAAACATCTTCGGACAGCTCTCGAAATATCTTCCGGCGCACGGCCACGAGACATACTGTAGAAAAGTTATGAAATAAATACTCGATAAGAGGGATTGCATAAGGGGCATGCCCAATTTCGGCGGGGACAACAAATGCGATGCGCCCGCCCGGCTTTAGTAAAGAAGCAGTTGCAACGAGAAAAGGCGCCCAGGAAGATGTGAGTGCTGAGAAAGGGGCGCCAAGGGATGCGCATAGGTCAAGGGCCTGTTGCCGCACCTCGCCTGCGAAACGCTGATAACGGATAAAGGGAGGATTACCTGCTGCGCACTCAAATCGTTCTTTGGTGCTTGCTGCCCAGCCGAAGAAATCGCCTTCGTGAATAAGCGCCCAGGGAGCGCGGCAACGGGCGACTGATGCAGCCTGAGGACCCTGCTCAACGCCGACGGAGCGTTTGTGCAATGCCAAGAACCTGCCATCGCCGCAAGAAGGATCAAGAAGCCGATCTGACTGCTTTCGAACCGCCCATCGCACAAGGCTGCGGACGGTGTCGCCGGGGGTGTAGTAAGAGCCATGCAGTTTGCGAGAATCGACAACCTCTCCTTCCCGGGCATTGCCTTGCGCGTTACCAAGTGCGCTGCTGAAAAGGTCGGTTAACATTTCTTTGTTCGCTGTTTTCAATTTGCCCCCTGCCTGCATCGCGGCAGCCCTGAAAAGGAACACGATTATTACACTGTTGTCAGAGCACCGCCCGCGTTGACGCACGACCTTCCCTGAACATTTCTAAATTATATTACGAGATACGGCCCAAAAGCGCAAGAGCCGGAATTATCTTAGAAAAGCGCTTAACCTAAAAAAGGCAGATCCTTTACCACGAAGGCACAGAGACACAGAGAAAACAACAATTTGCCGTAAAATTTCGGGGTACCATCGAGGTGATTGGTACATTCAGGAGTTTTCTCTTTTTTTTTCAACTCTGTGCCTCCGAGTCTCTGTGGTTAACTGCTTTTTCCAGGCTTAAGGGTCTATCCCTCCACAGCAACCGCGCCATGCACAAAAGGTCGCTTTTCTTACCCCCCATCATCTGAACATCACCTTTCTCTTCTCCGTCCTGTTGTCGAAATCGATAAAAACGATCTGCTGCAAGGTTCCGAGGGTCATTTTCCCTTCTACGAGCGAAACCGTGAGGGCCGGGGGCAAATCTACTTTTACAGATCGGCAAGAACATTGTAGAATAGAGCGATGAATAGAAGCGAAACAGACGGCAACGAACGGGAAGGCGAGGGACCTGCTGAGCAAAAGCTCAAAGAGAGACTCGCCCTCGAAGAGGCGAAACATACCACCGAGCACAAACAGCGCGAAGAGCGGATGAAGAGGCTAAACGCGGGCCTCCTCAGTCTGGGACATGATTATCACCGCAATATCCAGATACTGGCTGCTCTGTGCGGCGAACTACTTGATGCGGACTGCGCGCTGTATAACCGCCTGGACGGGGACCTGCTTTGCGTAAAGGGACAGTGGAACGCACCGGCAGATCTCAGGCGCGAAGATTCTCCCGGGGGACACTTATGTTTCGACGTGATAAGGCACAATATAGACCAGCCACTGGTGGTTCGTAATCTCGAAGATACCCCTTATGCGAAGACAGACCCCAATGTGGCTGCCTACGGCCTGCGTACCTACATTGGATATCCTGTGCGTTTTGGAGGGGTGACGCGGGGCTCGCTCTGCGTGGTCTATACGCGTGACTACCAGCCCGGGGCCGATGAACTGGATATTATCGGGTTCCTTGCCGCCGCTGTTGCGCAAGAGGAAGAAAGGGCGGTCGCTGCGGAGGCGCTTCGCCGGAGCGAGGAGTTCACCCGGAGCATCCTCGATAATGTGAACGAAGACATTCTCCTCATAGACCGCGACTATAGAATTCTGACCGCCAACAGGTCCTACTGCGCATGGGCCGGGGTATCACTCAGCGAGGTCGTCGGAAAACACTGTTACGCTGTTTCCCGTGGATCTTCAAGGCCATGCTACGAACAGGGTCTCGACTGCGCCGTCAGACGTGCGTTCGAAACGGGCGGGCATCATTCTGTCTTGCGCAAGTTCGAAGATACCTCGGGCAAAAGCGCCTTCGTCGAGAAAAGGGCCTTCCCGGTGAAGGACTTGGGGGGTACCGTTATTTCGGTAATCGAGACGATTCATGACGTTACAGAGCGTCATCTTCTCGCGGAGGAACGGCTGAGGACACAGAAACTGGAGGCGATCGGGACACTTGCAGGAGGTATTGCGCATGACTTCAACAATCTGCTGCAGGGAGTGTTCGGATATATGTCAATGGCGAAGATGAACCTCGACCGGCGGGAGAAGGCCGCCGCCATGCTTGAGCAGGCGGAAAAGGCGCTCGGTATGTCGGTCAATCTTGCCACTCAGTTGCTGACCTTCGCAAAGGGCGGCCGGCCCGTGAAAAAATGTATCGCCCTTCTGCCGGTAATCGAGAACGCGGCCAAGTTTGCCCTGAGCGGTTCGAGCTCTGATTGCCGTATTCACATCGAGGAGGGCCTTTGGTGTGTGGAGGCGGACGAGGGCCAGATGGGACAGGTGATCCAGAACATCGTGCTGAATGCAAGCGAAGCGATGCCCGGCGGGGGAACGGTGACGATTTCTGCGGGCAATATGGATATTCCGGCAGGGGAGAAGCCATCCATGCCGGAAGGCGGGAAATTCGTTCGCATCGTCATTGAGGACAAAGGTATCGGGATACCCGAGAAGTATCTGACGCAGATCTTCGACCCTTATTTTACGACAAAACAAAAGGGCAGCGGCCTCGGGCTGGCAACGTCGTATTCGATCATCAGGAACCATGGGGGGGTGATCGACGTTGCATCCGCAGCCGACCGGGGCACCACCTTTTCCATATACGTACCTACCTGTGCCCCTGAAGCGGCGATAACCCAGCCCGCGGCATCTGCGGGACAGCGCGCAGGAAGGGTCCTGATCATGGATGACGAAGAGATGGTGAGGCTGGTGGCAACGGAAATGCTGGAGGCCCTCGGGCATGACGCCGAGGCCGCAAGGGACGGAGATGAGGCCATAGTCAGGTTTTTGGATGCCAGAAAATCGGGGAAGCCCTTTGATGTAGTTATCCTGGACTTGACGGTGAAGGGAGGAATGGGGGGAGAACATACGGTCAGGAAAATTCAGGAGATAGATCCCGGCGTCCTCGCCGTTGTCTCGAGCGGATATGCCGACAACCCTGTGGTGGCCGGTTTTCGCTCGCATGGTTTTGCCGCCTTTCTGAACAAGCCTTACAGGATCGATGCACTGAGGGACTGTCTGAGCGCCCTTTTGGCAAGACCGTGATTTTCCGGCAGCGTGATCTACCGCGTTTACGTGAATCACAATCAAACACCGCCGTTTTTACAGCTTTTTTCAGCATGTCCGCCTCTACTTTATGCAACATTGCGGTTTACACATAAATCGTTTTTTTACAGCGGATTCTAGCCTTTATAACTCGTTGACACTCTTAGATTTTTCCTGATATACTCCACTATCATTGATAATATAAATGCCGGCGATAAATCGGAGATAAAGGCACTTGCAGAAGCATATCGTTCCTAATTCCAGCGAGAAGCGGAGACCTGTATGATCGGCAGGTTAAGACAGGAAAAGGCGATGGATAATGTACTTGCCCTGATACTCGCCGGCGGCAAGGGAGAACGGCTCCATCCTCTCACTATCCACAGGGCAAAGCCGGCGGTGCCGTTCGGCGGGAAGTACAGGATCATTGATTTCGCCCTTTCCAACTGCATCAATTCCCATGTGCGCAGAATCGTTGTAATTACTCAGTATAAGTCCCTTTCGCTGGACAGACACCTCGCGGTCGGGTGGGAACATCTCCTGAACCCTGAACTCGGGGAATACATATTCACGATCCCGCCCCAGCAGAGGATAGATGAACGATGGTACGAGGGGACGGCTGACGCGGTCTTCCAGAACATCTATCTTATCGAAAAGGAAAACCCCCCCTACATCCTTATACTGTCGGGCGACCACATCTACAAGATGAACTATGCCGACATGTTCGATTTCCATCTCGCGAAAGGCGCCGTTGGAACGATAGCGACGATAAAGGTCCCCAGGGACATCGCATCTTCATTCGGCATCATAGAGGTAGACAGCAACTTCAGGATAGTCGGGTTTCAGGAGAAGCCTTCGGACCCGGTGACGGTCCCCGGGGACCCCGATTGTTGTTTTGCGTCTATGGGGATTTATCTCTTCAACAAGGGAGACATCATCAGCGCGCTGAAGGCGGATTCCGGAAAATCTTCCGCCCATGATTTCGGCAAGAACATACTCCCCGAAATGTTGCACACAGGCAGACTCTTCGCCTATGAATTCAAAGACGAGAACAAGAAGGAGGCCGAATACTGGCGCGACGTCGGCACGATCGACTCATACTGGGAGGCGAACATGGACCTTGTCTCGGTCGATCCCCAGTTCAACCTGTACGACAGTGAATGGCCGCTGAGAACAAACCAGGGACAGTTCCCTCCCGCGAAATTCGTCTTTGCTCAGGAGTATAAAGGAGGAAGGCTTGGTACCGCGCTCGATTCGATCGTATGCGGCGGCTGTATCGTCAGCGGCGGCAGGGTCCGGAACTCAGTGCTCTCGCCCAACGTAAGGATCAACAGCTATGTTGATGTAAGGGATTCTATCCTTCTTGAGAACGTCGAGGTCGGCAGGAGCTGCAGGATCAGAAAGGCGATCATCGATAAGGACGTCTATGTGCCGGCCGGCACAATCATAGGGTATAACCCGGAGGCCGACAGGGAGCGGTTCTTTGTCAGCGAGGACGGAGTGGTGGTGATTCCCAAGGGAGCGGAGATACGATGAGTCTTGCCGGCAGACTTGAAGACCTTGCGATCTCGGACATCTTTCAGATCCTGAGTGTCGGCAGAAAGACAGGTACCTTTATCGTTGCCGGCACTAAGGGGACTGCGCTCATCGTTTTCAAAAACGGCATGGTCGTCAGGGCCGAAACGGACGACCTTGAAGGCAACCTCGGAAACAATCTTCTCGAAGCAGGTCAGATAAAAGATACGATCCTGAATATGGCCCTGGAGGTAAAAAAAAAGCTGCCCTCGAAGTCGGTTGCGGAAATACTCTTTGACTTCGGCTCGGTCAGCGCCGAGACGCTCGAGCGGGCGGCCAAGAAGCGTACAGAGAAGGTCATTTGCCGCCTCCTTATGTGGGAGGACGGGGATTTTCAGTTCGAGCTCGACGACCTCGACCTGGAAGGGAAGACAAACCTGCAGGACCTGGGGTGGGAATTGTCGAGGGGACTGAGCCCCGAGTACCTGCTGATGGAAGGCGCGAGGGTCCAGGACGAATCCACTCAGGTTTCTTTTATTCCGGCGGAAGAATTTGCCTCCGGGGAAGCGGACGAAAGCGGCGGATGGGAGGACGACTGGGAGACCCCGGCGGCCGAGAGAAAAGACATATCCGCCTTAAAGGCCCTTACCCAGGAACTGAGGTTCCCGAATTCAGCCTCCGAGATTACCCTGCTGATCCTCAGGTTTGCGAGCGATATCTTCCACCGGGGGGTCCTTTTCATGGTCGGCAAGAGCGAGATCGTGGGCCTTGGCCAGTTCGGCCTCGAGATCGAGCAGGCGGATGAGAAGGTCAGGCAGACTGTTCTGGAAATAGAAAAAAGCCCTTTCCTGAAGAGAATAGTCGGGGAGCAGATGCCATATAAAGGGCCGCTCGAGAAAGACGAAATAGTCCGAAGACTAATGGACGAACTGGGAGGTGTCTGGCCCGCAGAGACGGCGATATTCCCGATCATCGCAGACGGCAGGGTTGTCGCCTTTCTGTATTGCGACAACTTCTCGACGGGTATGGCGATGCCACAGACAGAAGGCCTCGAAATCTTCATCAGCCATGCGGGCCTTGCCCTTGAGAAGTCGCTGCTCCAGAGGAGACTTCAGGAGATGGAGCTGAAAAGGGGCGAGGAAGAAGGCGGCGGTTGAGATTTTTTTTCATGATCTGATACAATCTTACACGGAAATAATGAGGGCCAAAATCAGGAAACGGCGAGGAACGTGTACAAGGGCAAGGCTGAATTTACCGTAGCCGGGTATGGTACCTGTTGCAGCCTGCAGCGGGGGGAGGTCTCGTGAAGACCATCCTCATCGTCGAGGACTCCGCCACGACGAGGGCGCTGATCAGGGCCGTTATCGACGAAATCGGAGAGTTTGAGACCAGCGAGGCCTCTTCCGGGTTCGAGGCCCTTAAGATGCTGCCGCAGCAGGAATACGACCTCATTATTACCGACATCAATATGCCCGACATCAACGGGCTCGAGCTCATCAGTTTCGTGAGGAACAACCCGCGGTTTACCCACCTCCCGATCGTGATCGTCAGCACCGAAAGGAGCGAGGAGGACAAGAAAAGGGGCATGGCGCTCGGCGCTACCGCGTATGTTACCAAGCCCTTCAAGTCTTTTGAACTGCAGGAAATCATAAAGAAGACCATTGGTGTATGAAATCTTCGAAAAAGGAATTCATCGCAGAGGCCGAAGAACTTATCGAGGAATCGCAGAGGCTGATCCTCGAGGTACAGGACACCCTTTCAACCGGTCTTAACCCCGACACGATCAACGCCTTGTTCAGGTCGATGCACACCCTCAAGGGCGTCTCCGGGCTTTTCGGGCTCCAGGGGATTACCAATTTAAGCCACTCGCTTGAGACGCTCATGGACGACGTAAGGCTCGGGAAGATCGAGGTCGACGAAAGGGTCGTAAACTTTCTCTTCAAAAACGTCGATATTCTCAAGGGTATAGTGGACAAGCTCAGCCAGACCGACGAGGAACCCGACTCGTCCGGTTTCGTCAGGGACATCGAGGTGTTCAGGGATTCTCTGAAAGGCGGAGCAGTGCTTCCCGCAGGCGGGGCTGTGATCGATGAGGCGATCATGAAGGTGCTGTCCGAGTACGAGGAGCACAGGCTCAAGGCCAACGTGAAGGGCGGAAAAGGTATCTACCTCGCAAAGGCGGTCTTCCCCCTTGAGACCTTCGATACGTCCCTCGCGGAACTTACAGGTCTGATCAAGGCAAAAGGCGAGCTCATCTCGACGCTCCCGACGTCGACGAACATCCCGGACGGCTCGATAGGGTTCAACCTGATGTTCGGAAGCCCGGGGTCACTCGAAGATATGAAAAAGGATATCCCCTTCGACATGGAAACCCTCGTCGGTCCGCAGGGAGCGACCCAGCTTTCCCCGCAGTCTCAGCTGCAGGCCCAGCCTGAAACGCACCTGAAGAGCACTACCACCACCGTAAGGGTCGACATAGAGAAACTCGACAGGATCCTCAACACCATAGGCGAACTGAGCCTCGCCAAAGAGGCGATGAGAAGGATCGGGACGGAACTGGGCGAGACTTACGGACATACCTCGCTCGTGTACGACATTCATAAGATAACCCAGACGCTCGAGAGGAGACTTGCGGAACTCCAGGACCAGGTCCTCGAGATCAGGATGGTCCCCATAGGCCAGATTTTTTCGCGGCTCGCACAGATCGTGAGACGCTATTCGCGGGAGATCGGCAAACAAATTGACCTTGTGATGTACGGGGAAGATACCGAACTCGACAAATACCTTGCCGAGGAGATCATCGACCCACTTATGCACCTGGTGCGTAACTCGATTGACCACGGTATCGAAATGCCGGAAGTGAGAAGAATGAAGGGGAAAAAGGAATCCGGAACGGTGGTGCTGAAGGCCTATCAGAAGGGCAATCATGTGGTCATCGAACTGAGAGACGACGGGGGCGGAATCGATATCGAGAAGGTGAGAAAGAAGGCGATAGAAAAAGGACTTGTCCACGAGGACGCGGAACTGAGCGAGGCCGAGACGATCGACTTTATCTTCACCCCGGGGTTCAGCACGAAGGACGTGGTGAGCCAGGTCTCCGGCAGGGGGGTCGGTATGGATGTGGTAAAGGAAAAACTGGCTGCCCTCGGGGGATTTGCGGAGGTCGAGACGAAGAGGGGCGCCGGCACCACATTCATGCTCACGCTCCCGATCACTCTGGCGATCATCAAGGCGCTTATCGTACGCGTGGGAGAGGAACGGTTTGCGGTGCCGCTGACGTCTATGTCGGAGACGCTCATCGTGGAGCACAAGGACATCCAGACGATCGAGTGGAAAGAGGTCTATTATCTGAGGGGCGAGATGCTGCCGATGATCAGGGTAAACAAGTTTTTCGGTCTTCCGAACCAGGATACAGACCGTTCCTTTGCTGTGGTCGTCGGCTTCGGAGAGAGGAAGGTCGGTCTCCTTGTCGACGAACTCTTCGGGCAGCACGAGATCGTCATCAAATCGCTGGGCGACTACCTCAAGAAGCTGAGGGGATTCGCCGGGGCGGCCGAAATCGGCAAACACGAGGTGATTCTCGTCCTCGATATCGAATCCCTCATAGATGAATCGATCATCAAACAAAAGGGAACGGCATATGTTTGAGGAGTTCTATGGGTTGACCGCTAAACCTTTCAGCAAGACGCCCGACCCGAAATTCCTCTTCTTCAGCAGGAGCCACGAGGAGGCGCTCGCGAGGCTGCAGTACGCGGTGGAGGAGAAGGAGATGATCCTGCTTACCGGCGAAGTGGGCTGCGGCAAGACGACGCTTACGAGGGCGCTCATGGACGCGCTCGGCGATCAGTACCGGATCATCACGATCATCAATCCCGTACTCAGTCCCGCGCAGTTTTTGAGGACGATCGCGAAACGGATGGATATCAATATCCCTTCGGCATACAAGGCCGACCTGCTGGACGCCATTTACGAAAAGGTCTTTCAGGACCACGAATCGGGCAAGACCCATGTGCTCATTATCGACGAGGCGCAGCTCATCCCGACCAAAGATACCTTCGAGGAGATCCGGCTTCTTACGAATTTCCAGCTCGACTATACGAACCTCCTGAGTGTCGTGCTCGTCGGACAGACGGACCTCAGGAGGCGGTTGAGCCATAAGACCTACCTGCCGCTCAGACAGAGGATCGGCCTTTTCTATCATCTCGGGCCGATATCCGGGAGCGAGATAAAGGGGTACGTCATGTTCAGGCTGAAGACGGCCGGCCGGGAGGAAGTCCTGTTTACGGATGCGGCGCTCTCCTCCCTGCATCGGTATTCAGGGGGGGTTCCGAGGGTCATCAACAGCATCGCCACCTCGGCGCTGCTCGACGGATTTTCAAGGGAAATTACGGTCATCGACGGCCCGCTGATAGAGGACGCGGTAAAGGAACTCGGTCTGAATGGATATCGCGAAAATTAGGAAGAAGGCGAAGGAGAAGGAAGAAAAAGGGCAGTTGTCGAAAGGCCCGGGCCCGGTGGAAACGCCGGCAGGAACTGAATCCGCAGGACCCTCCGTCACGCCGAAGGAGGAAACAGGACCTGTGGAGGAGACGGCCGGGACCGTCTTCACGGGACGACCCGCCGGGGCCGAGGAACCCGTGACACTCGATGTTGAGGATGAAACGGTCCCGTTGCCGCCTGCGGTGAACAAGGAAGGCGAGAGAGGGTTTTCAGGGGAGAAGTGGCCGGCAGAGCCGGGCGATCTCCTTGAACTCCTGACGTTCAGTATCTCGGACGAGGAATTTGCCTTCAGGGTCCCCGAAGTCGAGGAGATCATACGGTATCAGAGGATCACGGGGGTCCCGACGGTGCCGGAGTACGTCCGTGGCATCACGTCCTTGCGCGGGAAGATAATCCCGGTCCTCGACCTGAAGAAGAGGCTTGTCCTGAAACGCGAGGGTTCGGAAGGGCCGCAGAAGACCGGGGACGGAAAGATACTGATCCTGGCGGGCCCCAGGGGCCTGATCGGCGCCACGATCGACAAGGTCCTGGGCGTGGTGAGGTTTACTGAAGGGAGCATCCTGCCTCCGCCCGGTCATCTTTCCGATGACGAACTCAGGTTTGTAGAAGGCGTAGTGATACTCGAAAAACGCTTTATATCGATTATCAGGTCTTATGATGCTCTGGATATAGAGTTCACATGAGGAGGGCGAATGCGCGAAAAGCTTGAATTGAAGATCCTTGCACTTGTGGTGAGCCTGCTGCTCATCGGCATAATCGCCGCAGGCCTTATGGTCCTGACCATCGAAAAGAAGAGTCTGTACGGCATTACCGAGGCAAGTTCGGAGGCGACCGCGAAGGTTATCGCAAAAGAAGTCGAGAGGACGATGCTGGAAGGACGGGCCGACCTCATAAAGGCCATGCTGCAGGAACTGAAAGGCGCCAGCGGCGCCGAGGAGATTTCGCTGATCAATTACGCCGGACGGGCCGCCTTCGAAAAAAACGCGCCCACGACCGAGGCCGGGGTTATGAAGAAGATCGCGCAGACGAAGGCCCCGTTCGTAGAGAGGGGCGTAACCGAACTTACGTTTTACAAACCGCTCGAAAATACCGAACGCTGCAGGAGCTGCCATGCGAATGACCCCGAGATGCTCGGCGCGGTGAAGACTTCGATCTCGATCGCCAAGGAGTACGACCACGCCAAGAGGCTGATCCTCATCGTGATCCTTGCGACCATTTTCGCCTGCTTTGCATTCAGCTTCATCCTGTGGGTAATGATACGCCGGATGGTGATTGTTCCGGTGAAGTCGCTCGAAGAAGCGGCGATGAAGCTATCCGAAGGGGACATGTCTTTCAAGGTGCAGGTAAAAAGCAAGGATGAGATCGGCAGGTTCACAGGCGCGATCCGCGACTCGCTGCTTTCGATATCCGGGATCCTGCAGAGGATCAAGGATGTCTCGAAGCGCGTGACGCGCGTCGCCGCGGATGTCGAGAGAGAATCAAGGAAGGTCGCCGAGGGCACGATGCTCGAGACCGAGGCGATCAATAATATCTCCTCCTCGATCGAAGAGCTGAATGCGGTCATATCGGAGATCGCGGACGGCACCGACGGGCTCGCGGCCTCCGCCGAGGAGACGGCGGCCGCGATGGAGGAGATGGTGACGAGCATCACCCAGATCACCACCAGCACCCAGGACATGTCCACGGCGGTGGAATCAACGTCGGCTTCCATAGAAGAATTATCGGCGACGATCAAGGAGGTCGCCGCAAACGCGAGCGAACTCGCGACGGCCGCTGAAGAGACGCAGACCGCGATCCTCCAGATCTCGACGTCCGTGAAGGAGGTCGAACAGAGTGCAAAGGAATCGGCGATGCTCTCCGACAAGGTCAAGAACGATGCGGTAACCTTCGGCATGATCTCGGTAGAAAAGACGATCCAGGGGATGCAGAACATAAAGGCGTCGGTCGAAAAGACAGCGGACTTTATCAAGATCCTCGGCGGAAGGTCGGAGGAAATCGGCAAGATACTGAACGTGATCGACGAGATCACGGACCAGACGACGATGCTCGCCCTCAACGCTGCGATCCTCGCCGCACAGGCTGGTGAGCACGGGAAGGGCTTTTCGGTCGTGGCCGACGAGATAAAGGAGCTCGCCGACAGGACCTCGACGTCGACCCAGGAAATCGCGGCGCTGATCCAGTCGGTCCAGCAGGAGGTGAGCGACGCGGTGGCCGCAATGGGCGAGGGACTGAGTTCCGTCGAGCTGGGATTCAAAGTCACGAACGAGGCGGCCGACGCGCTCAGGAAGATCATCGAAAGTTCGAAACGGTCGTCGGAGATGGCCGCCGCGATCGAGCATTCGACTACGGAGCAGTCGAAGGCCACGACCCTTGTTTCGTCGGCGATGGAAAAGGTCCTGAGCATGGTCGGACAGATCGCCAAGGCGACGACCGAACAGAACAGGGGTATCCAGCTTATCATGAAGGCGACCGAGAAGATCAGGGACGTCTCCACTCATGTGAAGACTGCCACAAACGAGCAGTCCCTGAACAGTAAACAGATCTCCCAGGCGGTCGAGCTCGTGTCGGACAAGAGCCAGCAGATATCGCGCGCGATCAACGAGCAGAAGATCGGTTCCAGCCAGATATGGAATTCGATCGAAAAGATCAAGGACCTGCCGAGGGAAAACAAGGACCGCGCGTTCAAACTTGACCAGATGGTGAAAGACCTTCTGAAAGACGCCGAACTCACAGTGATCGAGATGGAGAAGTTCCAGTTCTCGGAGGACACCTCCGCCGGCCTTCTCCGGATGGGGATTGTGCCGCTCGAATCCCCAGCCGTGATGTTCAAGAAGTTCACCCCTCTGGCAGAATACCTCGGCAAGAAGTTGAAAAAGAGGATCGACCTGAAGGTCGCGGTCGACTTTCAGGGGGCGGTCGGCGACATAGGCCAGGGCATCACGCAATTCTGCTTTATGACGCCTTCAACGTATATAGAGGCCCGCAAGAAATACTCGGTCGGAGTGCTCGTGAAGGCCCTGAGGGACGGGAAGCCTTTCCAGCACTCCGTTATTGTGGCGAAGGCGGACGGCCCCATAAACACCATAGGGGACATAAAGGGCCATTCTTTTGCTTTCGGCGACCCGCATTCGACGTCAAGTCACATCGTCCCCCGGGCCATGCTCCTTGCCGCCGGCATCGACATAAAAGACTTGCTGTATTATAACTATCTGGGCCATCACGACGATGTCGCCAAGGCGGTCCTCGCGGGAGATTTCGACGCGGGTGGAATCATGGAGTCCACGGCGCAGAAGTTCAAGGACCTGGGGCTGAAACTGATCAAGTTTTCCGAGGACGTCCCTGAATTCAACATCTGCATTTCGAAGGAGCTTGATGCGCAGGTCGTCACGGAATTGAAGAACGCGCTCACGGGCATCGACGACGGCACGCCCGAAGGCACATCTATCCTGAAGCCGATCAACGAGAGCTATTCCGGCTTTGTCGAAGCGGCCGACGAGGATTACGACAATATACGGATTATGATGTCGAAGATCGGGTTGATCTGATGACTTCCAATTCGGAGAGAACGGAAACGTACCGCACAGGAATAGAGAAGGAGGGGCTATGAGAGGCATGGAGAAGAGATCGATCCCGGTGGTGGCGGTCAGATGATGTTTCGGAAATCGATAACCGCAAAGTTCCTTGCAGCGCTGTTCGCCATTCTCCTCATAGGCCAGGCGGCGGGCGCACTGATACAGATTTTCTACACGCGGGCATCGCTGTTTGATTCACTCAGGAACAGGATAGAGACGGAGGGCGCCATATCCGCTGGGGTAAGCGCGAACCCTTTGCTGAACCTCGACTATGTGCTTCTGGATTCCTCTCTGGATGAGATTATGAAGGACGAGGACATCACCTCTATCCGCGTCCTCGACAGGGACGGCAGGGTGGTGAGGGAGCGCGTCAAGGCGGCCGATGCGGGAAGCTCCCCGCTCGCCTCGTTTTATAAGCAGAACCTTTCTTTCAGGACGCCGGTCACGGCCTCAGGCGCCGCCATCGGCGAAGTGGTTATCGGTTACACGACAAGATCGATCAACGGGTCGCTTTTTGAAGATATTCTCACGATTTCCCTTTACCAGCTTATTATGCTCTTTTCCGTCGGCGTGATCATGATGGTCCTCTTCAACAGGAACATCAAGAAACCGGTGGCGGAGATAAACCGCGCGGTAGAGAAGCTCACGCTCGGCGAGCTGTCTGCCGAGATCCCGGACCTCGGGGAAAGCGAGATGGGGAGTATCGCCAAGGGCATCGCCTTTCTCGCAGAACGGCTTTCGCTCACCGTGTCAAGGCTTAATTCAACGGCCGTAAACGTGTCGATGGCGATCAAGCAGGTGGACATCACCTATAAGCACGTGATCGGGGGGTCGGTCAGGCAGAGCAATGCGGTCAAGGAGATTTCGAACTCCGCCCACCACGCAAACAAGGCGCAGTTCGCCATCAACGAGAGCGCAGAGCGGCTTGCGAGCCTTTCGACCGAAAACGTGTCGTCGCTGATCGAACTGAAGGCGACTGCCGAAGAGATCGCCTCGAACAACCAGAGGCTCTTTAGGGCGACCGAGGACTCCTACTCAGTCGTTGCGCAGATGACCCACACGGCGAAGGCGATTTCGAAGAATGCGGGCGAGGCACTCTCGGCTGTGGAAGACACCTCTGCCTCGGTAGAAGAGATAGGCGCGTCCATACGGGAAGTGGAAGAGCATGCCCGGGAATCTTCCAAGATGGCGGGGAAGGTGCAAGAGATCACTTCGGACATCGGCATGCTCTCGATCGTCAACGCGGTCGAGGGGATGGACAAGATTTCGGTCGAGGTGAAAAAATCTTCGGAGATCGTACAGCGGCTGGGGGCCCGTTCGGCGGACATCGAGAAGGTGCTTTCGGTGATCAAGGACGTGACCGAGCAGACGAACCTGCTCAGCCTCAATGCGGCGATCCTCGCGGCGCAGGCCGGGGAATACGGCAAGAGTTTTTCAGTCGTGGCGGATGAGATCAGGGGGCTCTCAGAAAGGACCGCGAGTTCGACCAGGGAGATAGGCGGCATTGTAAAGACGATACAGCGCGACATCAAAGACGCGGTCTCGTCGATCGACTCGGCGAAGCTGAAGGTCGATGAGGGCAACGACCTGGTGATCAAGGTCGGCGACGCGCTCAAGGAGATCCTGACCGCCTCCGAGCACTCCACAGAGATGACGAAGGCGATAGAGCGGGCGACCGAGGAGCAGTCGCTTGGACTGAGGCAGATCACCGCGGCGATCGAGGACATACGGAAGATGATGCACAGCGTCGCCAAGTCGACGCTCGAGCAGGACAGTGCACTCAGTTATCTTCTCGACGGCGTCGGCGAGGTGAAGGAGGTCGCCGACCTGAGCAAACGCGGCACCGAGGAACAGGCGATCGGCACGAGGGGAATATCGAAGAACCTCGAAATGGCCAATGAGGGAATCACAAGGATAAACGAGGCGGTGCTCAACCAAAAGAAGCTGAACGATTCGATCCTCCAGGCGATTGAACAGATCGGGAATATCGGTGCGACTACGGTGAAGGACATGGAAGAGGTCTCCCATTCGCTGAATACGCTGTTCGAGGAGATCGAGGTGCTGAAAAAGGAGATGGAGGTCTTCAAGATAAGATAGATGCAGAAGTTTGCCGTCTTCAACATAGCGGACGAAACGTTCGGAATAGCAATCGGGCGGGTCGTCGAGATTATCAAACCCCAGAAGATCTATTCGATGCCGGGACTTCCCGATTTCCTCTCCGGAGTGATGAGCGTGAGGGGAGCCGTAATTCCGCTCATCGATCTCAGGAAACGTTTCGGGAAACAGCCGTCCGGCAAGAAGGAGAGGATCATAGTCATCCGTTCAGGACAGGAGAAGTTGGGGGTCCTCGTCGACGGGATGAAGGAGATCATGTCCCTCGCGCCCGATGAGATGATACTGCCGCCTTCGATATTCAAGGGGTTCAAGACGGAGTATCTCACCGGCCTGGGCAAGAAGAACGAGACGATCATCATATTGCTTGATATCGACAACCTCCTCACGTCCGAGGAGAAGATCATGTTGCAAGAGTCGATGGGACTGATAGAGGAGAGCGGTGCAGGAACTCAGAAGGCTGATCAGCGACAGTAATGTAGAGACCAGAAGAGAGGCGGTCGAAAGCATGAAGGGGAGCGTGGACCGGGAACACATCCCCCTGCTCCTGAAGGCGATGGAGGACGCCAGTTGGCGCGTTCGGAAGACCGCGGTAGACATCCTCTTCGAGGACTATCCGGTGGAGCAATACATCCAGGGGCTGATACAGCTGCTCCACATCGAGGACAACGCCGGCGCAAGGAACTCGGCGATAGAGGCGCTGATACGGCTCGGCAGGAAGGCCACGCTTTTTCTCATCGAGGCGTTCAAGACGCCGAACAAAGACGTGAGGAAGTTCATCATCGACGTCCTCGGGGAGCAGCGGGACAACAGGTCCCTGCCGCTGATGCTCGAGGCAATCAGGGACGAGGATGAAAACGTCAGTGCCACGGCGGTGGAGCACCTCGGCAAGGTGGGGGAGATATCGGTCGTGGACGCGCTGATAGAGATATTGGACGGCGGAGACTTATGGGTGGCCTACCCTGCGGCGGACGCGCTGGGGAGAATAGGCAACAAAAAGGCGCTCCCGTACCTTCTTTCCGCCCTGGGCAGAAAACCCCTCAGAGAGCCCGTGCTGAAGGCCCTCGGCAGGTTCTCCGATCCGTCGACGCTTGGGCATATCATCCCGCTGCTTGAAGATCCTTCAAAGAACATCCAGGAACAGGCGTTGAAAACGATCGAACGGTTCTACCATAATGGAGTCGGCGCCGGCCCTATCACCGCAGAGATGAGGAGAACCCTCGGTAACAGGGCGATGGAACTGCTGATCAACCACGCCTGGTCGGCCAAGCGCGAGGTGAGGATATCGGCGATCATGCTCCTCGGCCTGATGAAGGACGAGGCGGCCTACGGGCCTCTGCTCGATATGTCCCACGAGGAGGAGTTTGCAGAGGACGTGAAGAACGCCCTCGTCTATATCGGCAGAGACAAGCCGGAGTCGCTGCTGAAGCTGTTCGATACGGACAATCCCCATCAGATGCGGTTTATCTGCGAGGTGACGCAGAAAGTCGCGTCCCCGGTCTACTACGATATTCTCGACCGCCTGCTTTTTAACGAGGACGGTCACGTCAGGTCCACCGCGGCCGTCAGCATATCGCAGCTCGAAGACCCGCGCTGTGTGACAAAATTGCGGAAACTTCTCACCGATCCTTATGAGGACGTCCAGGAGGCGGCGGTAGCAGCACTTGCAAACCTCAGAGACTTCCTGGATCCTGCAGATTTGGCGGCTTCCCTCAGGGACGCAAACCCCGTCATGAGGAGGAATACGGCCCTCCTTATGGGGAAGATCAAGGCTTCAGGGACGGTGGAAGGACTCGGCTTTGCGCTCAAGGATGAGAACGTCAGGGTCAGAAAGGCGGTGGTGGCGGCGTTGTCGGCGATCGGGACAGAAAATGCGGTAAAGCATCTTTCCTACGCGCTCACCGATGAGAGTCCCGACATACGGATTTCTGCCGCGCTCAGTCTCGGCGCGATGAGGGGCAGTGGCGTGCTGGAATCCCTCACGATCCTGAGCACGGACCCCGACAATTCGGTGAGGGTCGCCGCAGCCAAGGCGCTCGGCTTGCTCGGCGACAGAAATGCCGTGAAGACGCTCACCGGTCTTCTTTCTGACAGGAACGGCTTCGTGGTCGCGGCATCGATCGAGTCGCTCAGTGGAATAGGCGGCAATGAAGCCAGGGACGCGATCCTTGGGATGCTCAATTCTGCAGACGACGAGATCAGGAGGACCGCGATCATCGGTCTCTCGCCGTTTGAGGATGTGGAAAAGAACCTTGTCCCGTTTCTTCACGACCCGGACTGGGCGACCCGCATCTCTGCGGTCAGGACGCTCGGCAGGAGGCCCGAAGGGTACGTCAGGAAAGAACTCGAAAGACTCCTTGACACTGAAGAAGACCCTACCGTACTAAAGGCTGTCGAGGAGATCATGCGTGTTTGAGAAGGAAGATATCATCCCCCTTTCGGAGGATGTATTCAGACTCATACGGGACATTATCAGAGACTACTGCGGTCTGTATTTCGATGACAGCTCCAAGTACCTGCTCGAAAAAAGACTTTCGAGGCGGATACGGAACCACCACCTGAACGACTTCAGGGACTACTACCGTTTCATCAGGTACGACAAGAACTACGACGACGAACTCACCGCGATCATCGACCTGCTCACGGTGAATGAGACGTACTTTTTCAGGGAACAGAACCAGTTGAAGGCCTTCAGCGAGGAGATCCTGAATGAGCTCAGGGAGAAAAACCGTGCGAGCAGGTCCCTGCGGATATGGTCGGCAGGCTGCTCTACCGGCGAAGAACCCTATACCCTTGCGATGCTGATCAACGAAAATGGGGATTTCAGCGGCTGGGATATCGAGATTTACGGCAGCGACATCAACCAGCGGGTGCTCCAGGCTGCGCGAAAGGGGATCTACCGGAAGAACTCTTTCAGGACCGCCGACCCCTATTTCGTCGGCAAATATTTCACGGATGAAGAGGGGTCCTTCAGGATATCCGACGGCATAAAAAAGTACGTGAATTTCAGCTACCTCAACCTTCTCGACCCGTTCAAGGCGAGGTTCCTCGGCAAAATGGATGTCGTATTGTGCAGAAATGTATTAATATATTTCGACGGCCCTTCGAGAAAGAAGGTCATCGAGAATTTTCATGACAGGCTCGTGGAAGGGGGGTATCTGCTCCTCGGCCACGCAGAGTCCCTGATCAACATTTCTACCGCCTTTACCCTGAAGCACTTCAAAAACGATATGGTCTATCAGAAGCCGGAAGGGAAAGGCCTGGATGTGAAATTCTCATAGGCAAATCATAATATCAGGAGTTAACGAGTGAGCACCAAAGTACTGATTGTCGACGATTCTGCGTATACCAGACAACTGATGAAGAGGATCATCGAGCAGGACCCGGGCCTGACGGTCGCCGGCATCGCCGGCGACGGCGTGGACGCGATGGCGAAGACCCTCCGGCTGAAGCCGGATATTATCACCCTTGATTTCGAGATGCCCGAGATGGACGGGTTCAGTTTCCTCCGGTGGCTGATGCGTGAACGGCCTACGCCGGTGATCATGGTCACCTCTCACAACGACTCGAAGACCGTCTTCAAGGCGCTCGAACTCGGTGCCGTCGACTTTATCGCAAAGCCGACGAAACGGGCGTCGCTCGAGTTGCAGAGCATAGAAAAAGACCTGCTGCGAAAGATAAGGGGCATCAAACAGATCAGACTGGATATCCTCAGCAGGAACCTGGAACTGCTCGACAGGGAGGAAACCGTCGAGCCTGCCGGCGACACCGGCCAGGAGTCGGTGCAGGTGGTGGCGGTGGGTTCCTCCACGGGGGGCCCGGCGGCCCTCCAGATCATCCTGACGAGACTGCCGGCCCATTTTCCTGCGGGCATCATCGTAAGTCAACATATGCCGAGGGGTTTTACCGGCCCCCTTTCAGAGAGACTGAACAAGCTGGCGCAGATCAGGATAAAAGAGGCCGCGGAAAATGATCTTATAGAACCCGGCACGGTCCTGATCTGTCCCGGGGGGTACCATCTCGGCCTGAAGAGGAAGGGACCAAAGACTGTGGTCGCGCTGAAAGAGGGGAGACTTACCGACAAATACGTGCCCTCGGTCGACTACATGATGAGCTCCGCCGCCGAAGTATTCGGGGCGAACGCCATGGGAGTTTTGCTGACCGGAATGGGCAATGACGGGGCGCGGGGCATGGTGGAAATAAAAGGGAAAGGCGGTTATACTATAGCAGAATCGGAAGAGAGCGCAGTGGTTTTTGGTATGCCCGCCGAGGCGATCAAGGCCGGGGCTGTCGAAAGTGTGTTGCCGATATCGGACATTCCCGCGGATATAATTCGGGTAGTAAGCTACTCGGTGAACAGGGAGAATGCGTAGTGGAAAAAGAGACCGGTTTTGTTGGCAAGGCCGAGGAGTTCCTCCAGATGTTCAAAAAGGGGGAAGAGTTCACGAAGGAACTCCTGAAGGAAAACGAGAAACTGCGGTATCGGATCGCCCAGATGGAAGAATCGATCCAGCGCTCGGCCGACGAGGCCAGGATCAAGCTCTACGAAAACAGGATAGGGCTGCTCGAAGAGGAGTTGAACTCCCTGAAGAAGAGGTTCCGGCAGGTGGAGGAGGAGAACAAGGACTTTGCCTCCAAATACATCGAGGTCGAAGAAGAAAACAACAACCTTGCCAACCTCTACGTCGCGAGTTACCAGCTCCACTCCACGCTCGATTTCTCGGAGGTCCTCAGGATCGTGCTCGAGATCATCATCAACCTGATCGGCGCGGAGAAATTCGCGGTCCTGCTGATCGACGAAAAAACGAATGAGTTGGTGCCTGTAAGCGCCGAGGGCATGGCCGTTTCCGAGGCGCCAAAGGTAAAGATAGGGCAGGGGAGGATCGGGAGCGTTGCAAAGGAGGGGGAGAGTTTCTTTTCCGATGATCTGGCTGCCGGTGCCGCAGAGTTGAACCCGCTCGAGCCGATTGTCTGCATCCCGCTGAAAATCAAGGAACACGTCATCGGCGTCATCTCGATCTACAAGCTCCTCACGCAGAAAGAAGGTTTTACGAACGTCGACTACGAGCTCTTCAACCTGCTCGCGGGGCACGCGGCCACGGCGATCTTTTCGTCGAAGCTGTATACGCAATCGGAACGGAAGCTTACTACTATACAGAGTTTCCTCGACCTACTCAAAGAGAAGCCGAGGAAATAGGGGGGACACCATGCCGAACATACTCGTTGTTGAAGATTCACCGACAATGAGGCAGCTTATCAGTTTTGCGATCAAGAGGATACCGAATTCCCATGTCATAGAGGCTACCGACGGGGTCGACGCGCTGAAGAAGCTTTCTTCCGGGAAGGTCGACCTTATCCTGGCGGACATCAATATGCCGGTGATGGACGGGCTGAAACTCGTGAGCCTCGTGAGGGGCAACCCGGCATACAAGAGCATCCCGGTCATTATCGTGACGACCGAGGGGGCGGAGGAAGACAGAAAGAGGGCGCTTTCGATTGGCGCGAACGCATATCTCCCCAAACCGATACAGACGCAGGAACTGATCAGGCTCGTGAATACCTACCTGGCGCACTGAAGGCGTCCCGCCCGGACCACGCATACCGGGGAATCATGTTTTTGTCTCAGCTTGTTGCTTTTCCTTGCGTTCTTTGCGGCTTTGCGCGAACATCTGCCTTTTTTAGGCTTATGACTTTTTTTCAGCATGTCTGCCTTTGCGTCACGCAACATGACTGTTAAGTATTGCTCACGTTCCGCGGGAAAAAGAGGTCAGGGGACTAAGTCCGGCATTTAGGGCAGATAAATCGTGCGGAGAACCATGGCGTGTCGTGCGAGAAATCTGGGATAAGATTGAGGACCGTAGCGGTCTTGCAGACAGGGCATGTGAAGTCGCCGAGCCTGAAGTCTTCGGCGAGTTTCTTCGCGTCGTAGGCGTCCGGTCTGATCCCGACTGCATAATGGGCTACTTCCTGCTCGGCCGGCTGGTGGCTTATCGTCGTCCTGATTTTGTCAATCACCTCGTTGATCTTGGTCGTCGCCTTTACGATATACCCGGCGGCGCCGAGATTGAGCGCTTTTTCGACTTCTTCAGGCTGTCCCTTTGCGGAGAAGACCAGGATGGGAATATTCGAACGTTTCGGGTCCGTCTTGACGACCTGCAGCACCTTGTATCCGTCCATGACGGGCATCATCAGATCGAGGAGAATGATGTCCGGCCTTTCCGTAGCAAGGACCTTTATCGCTTCCATCCCGTTGTCTGCGGTGGAGACCTGAAATTGCTCGAGGGTAAGTTTGTTTCTGTATATCTGCTGGACAGCCTTCGAATCTTCGACCAGAAGGACCTTGTACCTTATCGCCATAGCAGATCATTTTAGCCAGCAATGGCAACGACTGTCAAGGAACAAGCAGCGGGTATGTATGTAAATTAGTGTGCCGCCGACGGGATTTTACCAGCCTCCGCCACCGCCCCCGCCGCCTCCGCCGCCCGACGAACCGCCCCCACCCCCGCCGGAACCGGAGCCGGGTGCTGCAGACGAAGACGATATCGCCCCGGAAAACGAACTTCCGAGTGACGATGCGAAGTCGCCCGAGGTCATGCCCGCGAAAGAGGAGCCGGAAAACCATGCGGGCGAATAGGTCCCTGCCTTGCCGGAGGAAGAGAGGACATCTGAAAATTGCTCTGCCCATTGCTGCTCCAGACCGAGTGCCAGGGCGTAAGGGAGGTAGCGCTCGAAAAGTTCGGGCGTACGCTCCGGAGGATTCAGCATGTTCATCCGGTCTTCTTCAGCAGCGGCCAGGAATCTCTTGAAGCCCTCGACTGCGTCCAGTAATGTCCTGCCGGCCTTTGTCGGTGCCTTCAGCAGGTGATAGAAGGCGTAGTTTGCGAGACCTGCCAAAAGGAGAAAGATGATCGTCGTAACAGATGTCGCATAGCCGAGTATGGATATGCCGAAGACCTCTCCCGCGATGAAAGGCAGTGAGAAGAGGGTCAGGAAAAGGGCGCCGCCCGCATCCAGGATCCTTACGCCGCGGTCCCTGATCGCATGCCGCCACTTCACCACTATCTCGTTGACGAGGGCCGCGACGGCTATGGACCAGATCGACAGCCAGACACAGATGAAGAGGAAAACGGGGATTTTTCCGCCCGATGAGGCCTCAAATATACCGGAAAGCACAAGCATCACTGTCGTGAGGGACATCCCGGCGCAAAAGTAGCCCTGGTTCGTTATAAAATATATCTTCTCGTACTTCCTGGCAAGGTAGTCCCTGAAAGCCTTTATCGCCGTCCTGATCGTGTCATGATGTGTCTTTTCGAGAATTATTTCACGGTTGCCGCCGAGGAGGTCTTTTAGCACCCCTTCCTCTTCGGCCGGGAGGGGTGCGCCTCCGTCCTTTTTCTTCAGGGTGAATGTGCCGTCATCTTCTCTGATTGTGATGCGGCCCTTCACCGCCATGTCGATGATCGCCGAGGCCAGTGTCCGGTCGTCATATCCCATCTTCGTGATGTACCGCATGACTGCGGGTGACATGCCTCCCGGAGGAGTATAGCGGGTCACGATGATTCCCGGTGCGGGGTCCTTCCCCACCATTGTCCAGACAATGAGATAGTATATGACGATTACGATCAGCCCGAGCACGGCGAGTATCTTGCCGAGATTATCGCGAAGGAACCAACCCGCTTTTTCCTGCATGTCAGGTTCGTGGACATAGCCTTTCGGCCACGAGACGACAACGGTGAGGCCTTCGTGGGGTCCGAGGGGTCTGGTTGCAGCAAACTGTGCGACATTCGATTTGTCGATGCTTGCAGTATAGTCTTTGCCCTTTGCTCCCTGAGGGCCTGTATAGCCTTCCAGCGACATGCCTTTGTCTGCCGCTCCGTCCGGCAACATGACCGAGGCCGATGCCTCGTCGATTGGGAATTCCCACCCGTTTCCGGTGACGTTCCAGTAGAGCTCGTCGTGGTCGCTGAAGAAGCCGAGCTGACGGTCCGTGCGATAGGTAATCGTATAGGTATATTCGCCCGGCTCCAGGAACGTCTTCTCGTCTCCTATGTAGACCCGCGTCCCGTTGGACAACGATTCCTGATGGTAGGGCTCCGGACTCCCGTTCTTCAGCACGCTGTTGACCGAGAAACCCACGGTGATCCGGTTCCCTTGGCTGTCCCGGTAGGTCGTAGGAAAGTCCCGGTAGATGCCCCGCTTGATCTTCGTCCCCTCGGCCCTGACCGCGATTGTCTCCCTTACGGTCATCGTGGAGTCCTGATGGACGGTTATTTCGGACCTGAAGGAAAGGATCCGCTCGCCGGGAGCGGCAGGCGCTTTGACGTCCGCAGCGAATACTGAGGGCGGCACCAACAGCCGGATGACGCAGAGAATTGCGAAAAAACCTTTTTTCATCGTTCCCGTCCTCTCCCTCTCAACAGAGCAGCAGTCGCCTCTATTTTACATAAAGCGGGAGGTTTGGGGAAAAACTTTTCTGTTGGATTTTGGGCGACATGAAAGTGGTGGTGCGCAACCGTCAGATCTGAGAGAATCAAGCTGCGTTGCGGGCCGGCTGATGTCTCCGATAGGCTTCCCCGCTGTTCATTTGTATATTTTTGAGTGACAATAATAATACAGGCCGGCGATGGAGGGATTCGGTTTGACTACTGCAAGGAGGAAGCAGCATGAAGACAGGCTTTATAGGACTAGGTCATCTGGGCAAGGCGATGGCGAAGCGCCTGATATCAGAGGGAATGGAACTTATCGTCTGGAACAGGACGAGGGAAAAGGCATCTGAGCTGGAAGCGGAGATCGCCGAAAGCCCTTCGGGCGTCGCAGCAAAGACAGACATAATTTTTATGAACCTCTTCGACAGTGCTGCAGTCAGGGCGGTTTTGACGGACAAGGGAGGGCTCCTGGAAGCCGACTGCAGGGGAAAGATCGTCATCGACACTACGACGAACCACTTCAGGGACGTTGTCTCTTTTCACGAGATACTCCGTGAGCGCGGCGGGTCGTATCTCGAATGCCCGGTGCTCGGGAGCGTTGTCCCGGCTTCGCAGGGGAACCTCACAGTGCTGGTGAGCGGCGTCGGCGAGGCGTATGAAAAGGCGAAACCCCTCCTCGAAAAGATCGGCAAGCATATCTTTTATCTCGAAAAGCCGTCCCTTGCCGTTAAGATGAAGCTGATCAATAACCTCGCCCTCGGGGCCTTTATGGCTGCCATCGCCGAGGCGGTCGCCTTCGGCGAGAAGGCGGGTATAGAAAAAACGAAAGTGATAGACATACTCTCCGCTGGCGCCGGCAGCTCTCTGGTCCTTAACGCCAAGAAGGAAAAACTTCTCACAGAGGATTTCTCGGCGCATTTCTCCTGCTCACTCATCTATAAGGACCTGCATTACCTCCAGGACCTTGCGTGGTCGCTGAAGATGCCGCTTTTCACCGGAAGCATCGCGAAGGAACTCTTCGGGATGACCTTGGCAAGGGGCATGGAGGGTCTCGATTTTTCCGCGGTCTATAAGCTCATGAAGGAGTATTGAGCGGGCTGATACGGCACAATCATCGCCGTATTACTGTGTGGCATCCCAAAAGTATTCCCGCGAAAGTAACGCCCCCCGCCCCCTCTTAACCCAAGAGGGGGTGCAGTTCCTCCCCTTAAGATAAGGGGAGGTCAGGAGGAGTTATGATTGGAAATCGAGCATCTCGGCATTATTGGTCGCTCATTCTCTATTTCCCAAGAAGTATCGAGCCCGAGGTGAAGCCATTGCGCGTTGGATTTACGTTTACGTGAATCGCATTCAATTCTGCCGATTGTATGGCGTTTTTCAGCGCGTCTGCCCTCGTCTCTCTCTGAAATCCTCGAAATTATATTTCTTCACCCCTAATTTCAATTGGTCGATTTCATGCGGGTCATAGCCCGAAAAAAGGTATGAAAAGACCGAGTTGTTCGTAAGAAGTGGATCTGTGTTTTCTCCGACGATGCCCTTTTCTTCGAGCACCCTCCAGTATTCCGTTCCCGGGATAGGAGAAAATTCAGTGAGGTGGATTCTTACGCCGAGTGACTCGAGAAAACGGATCCCTTCTCTTACCTCCCCGAGCCCCTGTCCGGGAAGTCCGTACATGAGATAGACGCCGACTTCCTCTTTCGCAAAGCCACGGCGCTTCAGCACCTGCACTGCATGTTCCAGATCCTCGGAGGTTATCTTGCCGCCGCTTTGTTTCTGCCTCTCGGGATTGACAGTCTCTAGACCTAGCCTGATCGTCTTGAACCCGGAAGCCTTCATGAGGCCCGCAAGGTCATCGTCGACAAACCTGGCATGCAGTCCGTTCGGGCAATGAAAACGGGCGATGAGACCGGCACCTACTATCTTTTTGAGAACAGGTTTGATATGCCGGTCGGGGTCGAAGAGCAGGGCGTCGTCATAGAATGCGAAATCCCTCACCCCGGAGTCATAGAGCTCCCGGATCTCCTGAACGACCTCAGACGTTTCCCGCCTGGCGAATTTCCTCTGGAGGACCGAAGAGGCGCAGTATGCGCAGGAAAAGGGACAGCCCGTTCCCGTGAGCAACGGTGCGAAGGGATAATCTGTGTAAAGGCCGAGTCTGCGATAGGGGACGGGTCCGCGGATTTTTTTCAGTCTGAACCCGAAGGTGTTGAAGATGAATTTAAGCTCCTCTCCGGCCGGTCCCCTATATATGAAATCAGCGCCCGAATTTTCAGATGCATGCCGCTCCCAGAGAGTGGCGTATATGCCGCCCAGGACGACCGGGATATTTCCGTACTCTTCCCTGATAATGCCGATGGCAGCTTGTATACCCGGGTACCAGTAGGACATGAGCGATGTTATGAAGACGAGATCGAAAGGCCCTTTCTCTCTTAGTCCCTTCCTGAACTCATCGACCGCAATCCCATATCTTCCGAACGTCCTCGGAATAGGCTTAAGACAGTCAGGCTTTGCAACCGGATGTTTCGGATACTTGCCTCTACCCCATCCTACGCCGCGAAAGGAGCCGGTACAGTCGATCAGGGAGAGCTCCACGTCAAACGCGCTGAGCCATTCGGCCACCTTCAAAAGACCTAGCGGCCTTGACCAGAGGTTGGCGGCGGCAACATCATAGATCCAGGGGTTGACGAGGAGAATCCGGAGCTTCAAATCTGCCGGCAGGCCTTGGCTTCCCTTGCCTTCTCCACTTCTTCCCTCTTGGCCTCGAAGCCCTTCTTTCCCATCACATTCGCGAAATTGAGCGTTAACATCATTCCCTCCGGAGATGAAGTCAGATCGGATTAGAGTATAATCTTACACCGGCCGGGAAAAAGCGCGCAACCCTTTTCGCATCGGAAAATCAGTTCCGGCCATCGATTCCGGTCAATCCGGCCGCCCCACAGGAAACTAATGGCCTTGAAACCGAAACACGCACCAAGATGTACTTCCCGTAATCAGCCCTGTAGCGTTTATGCCACACATGCAAGGTTGCCCTTGGAAAGAAACGCGTTGCCGGTAGCGACCGCGTGAGATGTACCCCTCCAAGTCAGAAAAAAACAGGCATGCTCATTTGCCGCAATATCCTCACAGAAAGTCGCACCAAGGTCGCTTCTGAAAAACACACGGGTTACAACTGGAAAGTCAGGGCAACGATACTCATTGCCGGAAAAGTCGCCTATCCCATCGCCTGGCCCTTTTCCCTTTCTTCATTTGGCCGTCTTTTCGCTCTCGTGAATCGATTCGAATATCTTCTGGGAAAGGATTCCAAACGCCGTATTCTGAAAGTCCTTATCGTCCATGTATCGCGTAACGATCTTGTCGTTCTCTGCCATACGCTGGATCATTATTTCCTCGATCAACTTTCGAATTCCAAGCTGAAACTTATCGAGAGGGTTTGCCATGGCCGTGCTTATAATCTGCGGGTGGGTTGACGCCTTCTCCTTGATTTGTTCAAAGAACAATCGGTCTTCTTCGGTGAAGTCCGTGCCGAACCTCTCATTGAGTACCCGAATTATCTCCGACAACGGCGCTTTTTCATCTTTTGCTTTGCCCGTTCCGACATCCGTGGGGCTCTTCACCCCATAGGGCGCGCCCTCTTCTAGTGCGATAGCGCCTGAGAATACACGTTCAAGCCTGTAGTAGTGCAATCCAACCTCATCACTGATTCGCACAACTTCTTTATCCCTGCCGGAAGGAAGATGAGGGAGGAGAAACTTGCCATAACTGTATAGCATTTCAAGTTCCGGATCGGCATAAGGAATAATCTGACTAAGAAATGCATACACACTGACATAGCTGCTCAACTTGTCACGAAATTCGACGCGTTTATCGTCCTCCTTAATGGCTTTGAATCGGTCTACCGCCGGTTGCAGATGGCGCTGCATGTGAGCGTGATCAGAGGGATTTTGCGTCTCGGGCGATTTGTAAAAGACTTTGGCAAAGGCCTCAACTTCGCTCCAGTAGTAGACCTGTGCTTGGTCCAGCTCATGCTTCAGAGTTTCGAGTTTCTGTGGATCAGAACTGTCCTGCAGACTTGTTGCGTCGTAGTAGGGCTTAAACGCTTTGTATATATCTTCTGCACTATTCCGGAAGTCAAGGACAAAGGGGGCATCCTTGCCTAAAACGGTGCGGTTCAGTCTGGAAAGGGTCTGGACGGCCTGAACGCCGTCAAGTCTCTTGTCCACATACATGGTATGTAAAAGCGGCTGATCGTAGCCCGTCTGATATTTGTCGGCCACCAGCAAAACCTGGTAGTCTGGGGTATCGAAACGCTCTGGAAGAGCAGCCTCACTGATCGGCTTGTGCGTGATAATATCTATATTCATCCCTGGCTCGGTATATTCCAGCGCGGTTTCAGGGTCTTTGACGGTGCCGCTGAATGCCACAAGCAGACGTATATCGCTGTACCCATTCTCTTTTATATACCGCTGAAATGCCAGCATATAACGTACGGCATGCAGGCGGGATGACGTTACGACCATCGCTTTTGCCTTGCCGTGGATTCGGTTTTTTACATTGGCGCGGAAATGCTCGACCATTATTTCCGTTTTTTGCTCAATGTTGTGGGGATGCAGGCTCATGAATTTGGCGAGCACGCGGGTCGCTTTCTTCTTCGGCAGTTCGGGGTCTTCCTCCGCCTCCTTGACCAGCCGGTAATACGTTGCATAAGTAGTATAGTTACGAAGCACATCGAGAATGAAGCCTTCCTCGATAGCCTGTCTCATGCTGTAAGTATGGAACGCCTCTGGCTTCCCCGTAGAGCTCGGTCGGCCGAACAGCTCAAGAGTCTTTCCCTTTGGGGTAGCAGTAAAGGCGTAGAAACTCAGGTTAGGCTGTTTTCCCCGAGAAAGCATTATCTGGTTGAGGCGGTCTTCCCAGTCCGGCGTGGTTTCCTCATTTTCAGACTCCTCCGGCGAGCCCAGGATAGCCTTCAGCTCACGGGCGGTCTCCCCTGTCTGGCTCGAATGGGCCTCATCCACGATCACCGCATACCTCCGCGCCGCAATCAGCTCTTCCCATTCTTTGGCCTGCTTCCTTTCTTCTTCTTTCGCCTGGTCCGCATTCTCCGCGCCTGCGATATGCAGGAGTCCGCGCAGCACAAAGGGAAATTTCTGTAGGGTGGTTATCACTATCTTTGTGCCGTCAACAAGTGCTGAGGCAAGCTGCTTTGAATCCTGATCGATTGCCTTGACCACACCTTGGGCATGCTCGATCTGATAAATAGCATCCTGCAACTGCCTGTCCAGCACTCTCCGGTCGGTAATCACGATGACGCAATCAAAAACTTTCTGATCTTTGTCATCGTGGAGACTCGCCAAACGATGGGAAAGCCATGATATGCTGTTCGTCTTGCCGCTTCCGGCTGAATGCTGGATCAGGTAATTTTGGCCCAGGCCTTCCGTGCGGCTGGCTTCCACCAGTTTCCGCGCTGCATCCAGCTGGTGGTAGCGGGGGAAAATCATTGTCTCCCTCGTAATGCGGCGGGAACCTCCCTGTCCGTCGTCGACCTTTTCATCCTTGCGCTCGATGAACATGAAATGCCCGATGATGTCGAGAAAACTTTCGAAGCGGAGAACGTCTTCCCAGAAATAGCCTGTGCGATATCCTGAGGGATGCTGAGGGTTGCCGGCCCCACATTTTACCTCCCCGGGATTGCTGCCCCTGTTAAACGGCAGAAATTGTGTCTTTGTGCCGCGCAAACGGGTTGTCATATGCACCTCGTCGGGATCAGCGGCAAAGTGCACGAGCGCGCGAGTTTTGAACTGAAAAAGAGGAGTGCGAAAATCGCGGTCATTCTTGTATTGGTTAACTGCGTGCCGCCAGTTCTGGCCGGTGCCGGGATTTTTCAGCTCACACGTTGCCACGGGCAGACCATTGACCGCAAACACCAAATCCATAGTGTCGTTATTGTGAGGATGACACGGCACCTGCCGCGTCACCGTCAGTCGATTTCTTCCGAACAGGGTAAGTATTTCGTAGTTCAGCCCGTGGGCGGGTTTAAAGTAGGCGAGCCGGAACGTTTTGCCATAGAATTTGAAACCGTGACGGAGAACATGGAGAGAGCCTTTCGAGTCCAGCTCCTTTACGAGAGTCGCAACAATCATTGCTTCAAGTTCCGTGCCGTGCAGCTTGAGCATCTGTTCCCACAACTTGGGCTGCGTATCCTGAAGAAATGCCGTCACCTGCTTGGGAAACAAGGCGCGATCATTGTCCCATTCCGCGTTCGTTCCGGCCTTCCAGCTGCATTTGGTCAGGAGGATTTCTTCGACATAGCTTTCAAATGCTTTTTCAGTTGTTTGTTTCATGCCGAGGGCTGCCAGGAAAACCGGGTCTCAAAGTCCCTGAGCATACCAAAGGTGTCAACGTAAGCTACATCAAAAGCTTCGCAGACATTCGGGATCGGCACTCTTCGCCGTGCCTCAGGCAGAGCAATCTCCTGAGTTACCAGCACCAACTCCTTTGCCTTGGCATAGGCAATCAACCACCCATCGGCTACGGCCGCAAATTCAGCCTTTGCCTCTTGCAGAAATTGCGGTTGGGCGTTCACCCAGGCAACCATTTCACCGAAATAACGAATAACGTCGGCATCGTCTGTCGTAGCGAAACATGCTTCGGGCATTACGCTGTTTATCCAATCCGTAAGATCATCCCCGCCGCGTTCAAGTTCTTCCTTAATGCGGTCAACACTTGAAACACGGCCTATCCCCTGATGCCATAAAAGATTTTCCCAAAATCCAGGACAGATATCAAACGCGTAGTATCTCCGTTTTGCCTCGACAAAAACATTTGAATCCAAGGCATATTCCCGTCCGGCACTTATTGCCTCACTCGTCATTCAAAGCGCTCCGCGTAGCGATCATACGTCTTGCCGTATAGCCCTGTCAGATGGTATGCCTCGTTATACAATAGCCGACCCTCCTTTGCAGCGCGCACCACGGCTGCCGCGAACCGTCTGCCGATCCGGAAATTCTGAGTCGCATAAAAATCGCCGCTGCCGGTCTTTGTGGATTTCTTTCTCCGCTCATCTTCCTGATACTCATGATAGAAAGTGAAGAAAGCTTTCCTGTCGATAAGGCCGAGGTCCAGCGTGCGCCGCGCGGCAACAAGCGGGCTCACCTTGAACCTTCGGGCAACAACCTGGAGGGGTTCAGCCGCACCCTTGGCGTCCGGCCATGCGGATTTCAACCGCTCCGCAGGCACCAGAAATTCTGCGGCAACGTGATTGCAGAATTGTTCAACGTTATTATTGACCGGCAGAAAATCCCTGAAATTGAAAACGCCCCCCTTGCCTATAAAGAGATGGGCCATTTCATGTGCCAAAGTAAACATCTGTGCTGCCTTGGCGTCGGCTCCGTTGACGAAAACCAGCGGCGCATGCCTGTCGGCCAAAACAAACCCTCTGAATTCACTCGTATCGAGCTTTCGATGGCTGTTGTTTCCGACAACACTGTTTATTACGACGATAACTCCCGCTTTATCCAAAGCAAGGCAAAGCGCGCTCAATGCGGATGTCCAGGTTGTATGGTGGTGAGCCCAATCATCAGTAACCCCGACGATATCTCTCATTCTGGCGGCAGTTGCATTTACATTGTCGGTAAGCCGCGCCGCGCCGATAAACGGAAGCGGCGGTTGCCCCTGCTCGATCAGGTAGTCCCTCATCCACTCTTGACGCCGCTGCATCGTCTGAACTGTTTCGAGCAGGTTTGGGCTCGGACGCTTAACAGGCTCATCGCGTACAGTACGAAAGTCCGGGATCGGCAGCTTATCCTCCGGGGGCTCGGGCAGAAAGAAGTACCCGACCGGAGTCAAAGTCTTTTTCGCCAGATCTTTCAACTGACGAAGCGTGGGCATCGCCTTGCCGCTTTCCCATAATTCAAACTTCGGGAAACGCTTCTGCAACGCCTCGAAAGGTAAGCCGGACCTCTCCTGCGCCCAGCGAATCAATTCCGGTCTAACTTCAACGTGACTCATGATACCTATATCCTATCATCCGCATAGGTGCTCATACCACCCCTGATTTACTTCCTGCGGCTATTTCCCTCACATCAATCTTCCCCGTGACCGCGGCCGCGATTAGTGCGGAGCGGTATTCCTGAAGCTTTTCTATGACAGCCTCGACCTTTCCGATCATGCGGTCGATTTTGGATGTCTCTTGGTCGAGGTAGTCGGCAATGGCTACTTGCTCGACAAGAGGTGGAACCGGTATAACAAGGTTTTCTATAACATTCATGCCTATGTTCTGTTGAGTGCCATAACTCCAAAACAATTGAACAGATGTCTGAAACTCTTTTGACTGCATTGCGTATAGCACATACCGAGGGGCCGCTACTTTTTTGTTAGTTCTTACCGCAGCAAGAGGGGACCAAATGTTAAAGTCGTCATCGGTATCAACAATTGCCAGATTTCCGGTTGTCGCACCTGACTTCACCATATAGATATCATCTCTTTGTGGACGATACTTAAGTGAAAACCTGCGATGGTCTTCATAAGAAATAAAACCCCGCTTCCTTGAAAAATCTATTCGATTGTTACGCACAGATTCTGCAGACACAAAGGGTATGCCATCATCCATTATCTCAGGTGTCTCATGAGGTCCGTCAGTGATTGGCGTGGAGACTAATCTTTTTAATGGGCTCACTTCCCGGTGCTCCACAACATCCCCCAGCCAATTGATACCGGAGCGTTTGAGTTTAGGGTTGGGATTGAGTCCGGCAGATTTAGCTGCGTGAGGAGGCAGCCCGCGAGTGACCATGACAGAGATTAGCGCCGTGCGCTTCTCTTTCAGCTTGTCGATCAGCGCCCGTTTCTTGTTGACGAGCGTATCCAGCTTTCCGGTCTGCGTGTCCAAGAAGTCGGCAATGGTACGCTGTTCATCAATGTGCGGTAATGGTGTTCGAAAGTCTTTGTTGAACTCAGGCGGAACTCTTTTTTGGCCGCCCGCGCCATACATTTCAGCTTCTCCGAGCTTTCGAAATATATCTGAAATGCTTAGGTAGAATAGGAAGCGATCATTAAGCAGTTTGCCCGGTCGGAGGACATGCAGTTCTGTCGTCCCATAAGCTGCGCCGTTCAACAAACCGCTGGCTAATGCCCCTTTGCCATTTTCAAAGCAAGGCGTTATCTTCGCCACAACAACATCGCCATCTTGAAATTCAGTGTACCCGCCGGAAACCTCGCCTATCACTCGGGACTGTTCTAAGGTCAACCCTCCATAAACGCCAACAGACGCCATAGGTACAAACGAGACTTCAGCACCATCGCGAAGGGTGCGAAGCTTGTTCGCAGGCGGATTGACGCTCATGACAAAACGCCCCCGCTTCACATCCCACTGTTTCGGCACTTTGCCAAGCCATTCTATGCCAGAATCTTTGTACGCAGGATAGGACTTGTATTTCATGACGCTTTGTCCCACAGCTTTAGACTTTTCCAACTATCAGGGAACCCCATCGATGCGGGATTCACCGCAGCATTCTCCTCTATAAGCTGGCGCATGCGTCCGGGCCATGTCGTGCCCGGGCTGATGAGGGTAAGAAGGTAGGCCAGCATGGCGATGGTGTTATAGATATATCGATCAGCCTTTTTATTGAACAGACTCACAAGTTCTGGTGGACGTTTCGGCAACGTCATGGTAAAGACCAGCCTCCGGTTCCACAGCCTGCTATGATGGGCGACTAGGTTCCTCACGTGTGTGAGGTGATGCATGAAAGAGCCGAGGACTATTTCATCGAGGTTAAATACACGTGCGATAGTCTGCCGGTCTCCTCGGTGTTTTAGATTCTTGAACCATTTGGAGAGCTGACCGAAGGACATTACCTCGCATACCGCCCAGATGGGTGGCATAGGCGGATCGTCATAAGTAGTATTGTAATGCTCTATGAATGTTTCGCGGCTGCGATCTATTTCTTCCCTTAGCGTTTCCATGTGCTGCCTGTGGTATTCTGCATTATGAAATATACTTGCATCCATGTATGCATGGCTGCCGTATTTCAGCGAGAGTTCATAGGCAAACCGGGTGCGAAAGGAAACTTCAACACGTTCGATTGCTTCAAGCACTAAAAGACGGAATTTCCGATCAAAAATATAAAGGGTCAGCGCGTCATCAAAGACAGTGCGGGGCTTAAATCTGTGCCCTGATCCGCTGTCGGATGCTTCGAACGGAAGCCAGTACGCCCGGAGACGGTAGTAGTTGATATGGGTAAGGTACCGGGCGGCGCGAGCCCTGTCTGATATCACCATCCCGCGCGATTGCAGAAGGTCGATCTGCCGATCGACAGAAAGAGGGGGCTTGGTGTATTTCACAACCAAGCCCCCTTGAAAGCAACCCGCCGGGGTGCGCGTATCAGGCCTAAGCCTGCAGAGGCGTGGCAGGTGTTATTCTGTGTCCGTGAACCCAGTATAGCAGAAAAGCGCCGCAATGTCATCTGTTTTTTCCCGATTCGTCGAAGGTCCACCCTACGACGTGACCTCCTTGAGCAGTCCGAGTATTTCACCTTCAAGCTTCTTGATATCTGCCTCAATCTCATCCAGGGGACGCGGCGGCTCATAGCGGTAGAAATGACGGTTGAGTGGGATTTCATACCCCACTTTGGTCTTGTTGTGGTCGATCCATGCATCGGGTACATGAGGCAGCACCTCACGTTTAAAGTATTCCTCTATGCTCTCCTTTAGTGGAACGCTCTCGGTATCGCGAAGCTCGGGGTCAGGCGCAGGATTGCCGTCTCTATCGATACAAATTGCGGCGGACTCGTCTCGTTCTCCGAGCGCAGCGAGTACCGCATTCAGCTCAGAGGAGGAAAGCCGCACTCCTCTCTCCCGGTCCATCTTTTTCAGATCAGAGAGAAATTCCCGGCGGTCCTTGTAGAGTTTTTCCTTTGAGACTTTGCCGAACGCACGCAATAATTCCAGTATCGCCTCCTGCCGACCTTTGCCTTCTTTAATCTCCTGTTGCCGGATCTTTTCATTCTTCTTGTTGCTTGTCGCCAGATTCTTGAAGGCAGTCTGCTCTTCCAGGTTTGCCATGCGCTCCTTGCTCGCCTGGAAATTAAGCCGAAGCGGACGTTCTACCGTGATCTTGTGGAAGCCGAAATCCTCATTGTCGAATATCTTGCTCACCGCCAGTGTCTTTTGTGCTCCATTCGTCTGAAATTTAAGTGTGTCATCGTGCCGGAAATCTCCATGTATTTGAGTAATTGCTCCGATCTGGTCTGGCTCCCCTTCGGCCTGATCGCCGATCTTTCGCCGTTTGTTGCCGAGACTCTTTTTCATCGGCAGCCAATAGTTCCGCGCGTCGATAAGCTGGATTTTCCCTTTGCGCGAGGACTCCTTGCGATTGGTCAGCACCCATATATATGTGGCAATCCCCGTGTTGTAAAAGAGTTGTTCGGGCAATGCAATGATCGCTTCCAGCCAGTCGTTTTCGATAATCCATTGCCGGATGTTGCTCTCCCCGCTTCCCGCATCTCCGGTGAACAGCGGCGAACCGTTGAAGACAATGCCGATACGGCTTCCGCCTTCTTTCGGCGTCCGCCTTTTTGAGATCATATGCTGAAGGAACAGGAGCGCCCCGTCGTTGACTCGGGGAGTTCCCGCTCCGAAACGGCCGTCATAGCCAAGGGTGTCCCGCTCTTTCGTGATATACTTTTCCTGCTGTTTCCAGGTAACGCCGAAAGGTGGATTGGCAAGCATGTAGTCGAAGGTAATCTTCTTGCCGCTATCGTCGCGGTCGTATGCATCCTGGGTAAAGGTGTCGCCAAGTTTGATGTTGTCAGCCTCCTCGCCCTTGATGAGCATATCGGATTTGCACACCGCCCAGGCTTCATCGTTCCAGTCCTGTCCGAAGAGAATCGGGTTGGCTTTTTTGTTCAGGTCCCGAATGTACTGCTCTGACACGGACAACATTCCGCCTGTGCCGCAGGCGGGATCATAAATGGTCTTTACCACATGGCTGCGCCTCAAATCCTTCTCGGGTGACAGCAGAAGGTTGACCATAAGCTTGATAACCTCGCGCGGAGTGAAGTGCTCTCCAGCCTCTTCATTCGCCTGTTCAGCACCAATCCTTATCAGTTCTTCGAAAACATATCCCATCTGCATGTTATCGATGCGTTTGTCCGAAAGATCGATTTTAGGGTCGCAGAATGCCTTGATAACTTCGAAGAGAATGTTTTTCTCAGCCATTCTTGCGACTTGTTGATCAAATGCGAACCGTTCCATTACACTCCGCACATTTGGAGAGAATGCATTGATATAACCATTCAGGTTCTGTGCAAGCTGGTTTGGGTCATCCAGTAATCTTGGAAAATCGAGTCTTGAGAGGTTATAAAACGGATAGCCCGTGGTCTTTTGGAGCAAGCTATTGATAACTGTCTGAGGCTTCGTCTTGATGGCTTTGAATTGTTCCAGCACAGCCTGTTTCGTAGGTGCAAGGAGACAATCGAATCTCCTCAGAACCGTAAGCGGCAGAATCACCTTGCGGTATTCATTTCGCTTGTATGGCCCGCGCAGGAGATTGCAGATATCCCATATAAAGTTTGCTATCTGTGAATGCGTTTCCGGTGACATAACTCTTCTATATCTCCAAAAGCGTCATCAATGCCGACTGAATGGCTCTTCTCCCTTCGCTTTTAGGACATCCCTTGCTCTGCTATCCCCATTAAACAGAAGCATTTTATCGATCCGCCGCTATTGTAACACAAGCCGGAAGAATGCGGGAGGACATATATTGTGAGGCGAGAATTACGATGGGAAATGGGCAATGGTTGTGAAGTCGTACACCTCTCACTTATCAGTCAAAACTGACTTTCAGCGTGGGTGAGGTGTGTACTGGATGGACTGAACAAATTGCGTCTCAACATCTGTGAGCATGTTTGAATCTGAACTCTTGCATCAACGGCAAGCACGCCGGCGAAAGTTAGTCGATGGACCAGGCAAGACGGCGGTGAATACTATGGGGCGCAAGACGCATGAATGGCAGGGCGGCCGGAATGGTCTAAAAATGCATTTTAAGCGCCTTCCTCGGGCGGCTTGATGCGCCGGAAGCTCCTATAGAGGAGCAGGTCGTAGACGATCTTGAGTCCTCCGGCGAGAAAAAACGGCAGATTCAGCAGCGCCGCCTGCGCAAGGAGCGGACCGGTGATGGCCGGTGCAAGCGAGGCGCCTGTCGTCCTCGCGATTCCGGTGATGCCTGCCGCAGCGGAGCGCTCATCAGGACTTACGACCGCCATCGTATATGATTGGCGGGTCGGCACGTCCATCTGGGAGATGCTGAAGCGCAGCAGGAGCATCGTGACAGCAAGAGGGAGGTTCGGCATCAGGGGCACAAGCATCAGCAGAACGTTCGAGGGGATATGCGTGTAGACCATTGTCTTTATGAGGCCGATGCGGGACGCGACGCGCGCTGCCATCAGTGAGGAAAGTCCCGCGAGGATATTCGCACCGAAGAAGATCGCGCCGAGCAGGCCGGGCGGCACGTGAAAGCGGACATAAAACCAGTACGCCACAATGCTCTGAAGGACGAATCCGCCGGCGAAGGCGTCCAGCGAGAAAAGAGCAGAGAGTCTGAAGACAACGCCCCGCGAGCGGTGGAGCCCCAAAAGCCGTTTCACTTCTGAAGAACCCTGCTGCATATTGGCACCGGCGACCTCGATGCCGCCGGAGAGGCGGGTGAACAGGAAGGCCAGCACGAGTCCGGCAGTTGCATACGCCGCAACAATAATGCGCTGACTTCCCAGCGGTGTCATTCCCGCCTTCTGCAAAAATTGCGTCAGCCCGCCTCCGAAGAGCGCGCCGAGCGCGGTCGCAAATGAGCCGATAAGGTTGTACCAGGCGAATACCTGCGTCCGCTGACTGCCCGGTACGACCTGAGACAGTGCGGACTGCTCGATCGACAGAAACGGTCCGACCTCGTAGCCGCTGGGGCTGATGACGCCGATTGTCGCCGCCGCAAGGAGGAGCAGGAAGTTGTCGGTAACTGCGAAGAGGCCCCCTGCCAGTACCATAAGCAGCGATCCGATGATCAGCATGCGCCGCCTGCCAAGCCGGTCGGCCGATGTCGTGATCCAGAGGGAGATGACCGTATCGCCGATCAGCGTGAGAGTGAACAGGAGGCCTATCTGCGCTTCGCTCAGTCCGAGTCCGGCCAGATAGATCATCAGCACGACGGACAGAAAACCATAGGAAAACAGGCGAAAGCTCCTCGTGGCGAAGAGAAGACGACCGTCAGGGCCGAGGGCCGAGCTTTTCTGAAAGGGCATGTTCCGCGGATTTTTATTCACGGCGCTAATAACACGGTATTCCGCTTTTTGCATGCTGTCAAGGAGATTGCAGATGCGTTAGGTGGTCAGTATGCGATTATTCTAAAATGCGGTCAAGTTCCTGCTCTATGAGTCGGGGAATGACAATCCATTTACCTGGCTTTTGCAAATTGACTCAATCGCTGCTGTTTTTCTTCTTCGGTTGATTATCAAGTCAAATAACGCTATCTTTTAACTGATAGTCAGGCAAATAGAATCGTATCTTTTCCTGCTTTAGACATGTCAAATCCACAGGAGAGGCAGAGATGAAGGCTGGAGCCAGACTGGCAGTTCTTGAATCCGTGTTTTTCTTGCTTCTCGCTTCCATAATAGCATTCTCGCTGACCGGCTGGCGTCAGCTGGCCCTCTTTTTATCTGCGGTAATCGCCGTTGCCGGGCGTGCAGCCCTGGATTACTATTACGAATGCATTGCCGAATGTAGCTCCCTGTCGGTGAAGATCTCGATGATGCCGGTCATCACCCTTGTCGCCTTGGCTTTGACCATGATCAGCTTTCGCCAACATCCATTCTTAATGGCCGCTCTTTTTATCCTTTTATTTATTCTTGTCATATGGAAGATAGCCATGCTGCTTAATTGGATAGATCGCGGAAGGGAAGGGGGCAAGACGTGACAGCCCCTTTTCGGGGAACGCGCCGCTATTTGAGTTTGAAATCGACCCGGCTGTCCAGGATTTTCTCCCAGCGTCGAGCAGTCCAGACCGCATCCTGAAGGGGACAGCGACCGGCGAATAGGCGAGATAATAGGGTATGTCAATGCCGCTGACTTATCCTTCCAGTTGCATAAAGATTGTAAATTAACAGCCACAAAAGCTTGATTGACGGGCTTTTGAGCCTGATGACACTCCTTATGTTGGAGTTCACCGAATGTTACCTCCAGGTCATAGTTCTTTTTCCGTCATGCCCGAGGTTCTCAGTCGGGCATCCATGTTTT
>JAJZPM010000066.1 GCA_021811105.1 Nitrospirota bacterium
ACCTCGGGCATGACGGAAAAAGAACTATGACCTGGAGGTAACATTCGGTGAACTCCAACATAAGGAGTGTCATCAGGCTCAAAAGCCTGTCAATCAAGCTTTTGTGGCTGTTAATTTACAATCTTTACCCTAACGTTGCATAAAGTGTGTGTATTTAGGCCGTCATCATTCCCGCAGTCTTTAGGCGGGAATCCATTCTTAAGAAAACATGGATGCCCGACTGAGAACCTCGGGCATGACGGAAAAAGAACTATGACCTGGAGGTAACATTCGGTGAACTCCAACATAAGGAGTGTCATCAGGCTCAAAAGCCCGTCAATCAAGCTTTTGCGGCTGTTAATTTACAATCTTTATGCAACTGGAAGGTATATTCAATCAACATGTCCGGCCTCCTTCCTGCTCAATAGTACAGCACAATGGGGTCTACACATTGCATAAGCGACAAGGCAAAGGCCAAGTTTAAGGGTAAAAGAGTTTATGCCGCCACCGAGACATCCTTCAGCTTCTCTTCCAACGCCTTGATCATGTTCTGGATCGCCGCAACCTCTTTTTCCTCAAAGTATCTTTCACCGCATTGCGAGCATACATACCCCGGGATCTTCTCAATGAAGAGATGATATCCCTTTCTATCGACCGTATAGGAAACAGTGGTCTTTTCCATCTCTCCCTTACAAAGCAAGCACTTCATTTTTTCCTCTCGTTTTAAAATCATTCTCCCACTTCTCCAGGGATGGTATGTATGTTGTTATTATAGCAAGATATTCTTCTTTAGCAGAACAAACCACATGAATGGGCCGTTGACCTTCAGGTGTCGCAAACATGAGACAACTATGTCCCCTCTTGTCCTCTGCATAATCCTCTATGATCTCCCCATTGAAAACAACATGGCGTACTTCAGCAGTTGTTATCAGCTCATCCTCAGCGTTCATTTCATCGACCGCATGTGCGGAATAGATAATTTGCTTTGTAGCTGCTTGTATGATAGATTCTCTAAAACTCATTGCTGAAAGAATGATAGCGACTCGGGGTCTTGTTTCTTGAATTTGTCAAGTCTTGCAACCCAGGATTAAGGATTAAGGGATCGAAGCAACGAGCCCATCAACAGTCATAAGAAAGTTCCAAGCTCAAGGTTATGGCGAGCTGACAAGCGAACAAGCGTGCAAGCGAACAGGCTAATTTTTCGAGGAGAATTACTCATGAAAAAGTTGAATCGTGCACGAAAGAAAGGGTTTTAAGTTTTAAGTGTTATTTTTGAGTCTAATAGATCCTGCACCCTAAAACACACTTCCTTGAACAAGGAGCATAGAACTTAGAACAAAGCTCAAACTGGCCGAAGAGCCGGCAGGCCTATTTGTTACTCAGCAGCAATTCGCTGTCGTACTCGCAGACAAAAAGAGATTTCAGGGGGAACTTCTTCGAGGCTTCCAGCATCTCGATTCCCACAATTTCCCCCTTGTCCGTCACATCTACATTAATCCCTTCCGAGATTTCTATGACCCCCGACGGCTCCAGCTCGGAAAGTCTTATATACGCAGCGTCAACTTGCTTGTCATATGATATTTTCACGACTTACGCTCCTTTCTGAGAGGATACACCGTTATTACAAGTATCTTATCATTTTCTTGCGCAAAAATGACTTTCAGGGGAAATCGATACTTTCTTGCCAATTCTTTGTTGACAATTTCCCGCTTCTTTCCCGATACTTGTTCGTCCGCGATCGTAGAGTTTATTGTTTCCACAACATCGCTTTCTTCAACCTTATAAAGCTGCATTCTTCTCAGTGCATGTCTTGAAAAGATTATCGTTAAACCCATACATTAACCCCGGCCCTCATCTCAAACGTCGAGGAACTCGAATCTGGAATCTTGAATATTATTACGTTAAACTACTGAAATACTCTATCGTCTTTACGAGTCCCTTTTCGAGCTGCACTGTCGGATCCCAGCCCAGTTTCTTCTTTGCCAGTGTTATGTCCGGCTGCCGCTGGGTCGGGTCGTCGGAAGGAAGAGGCTTAAACACAACCTTAGACCGCGAGGCGTGAGGCATGAGGCATGAGGCGACCATTTTAATAACCAGCTCCGCAAGCTGAAGAATAGTAAACTCGACAGGGTTGCCGAGGTTCACCGGACCGGTGAAGTCGTCCGGACTATCCATCAGCCTGACCAGTCCGTCGACCAGGTCATCGACATAGCAGAAGCTCCGGGTCTGGCTCCCGTCGCCGTAGACCGTGATCTCCTCTCCCCGCAGGGCCTGCATGATGAAATTGGAGACGACCCTGCCGTCGTTGGGGTGCATCCTCGGCCCGTAGGTATTGAAGATCCTGGCTACTTTTATCCTCAGCCTGTGCTGCCGGAAGTAGTCGAAGAAGAGCGTCTCGGCGCACCGTTTGCCCTCGTCGTAGCAGGACCTGAGGCCGATCGGGTTCACGTTCCCCCAATAATCTTCCGTCTGCGGATGGACCTTCGGGTCGCCGTAAACCTCCGAGGTGGAGGCCTGGAGGATCTTCGCCTTCACCCTCTTGGCGAGGCCGAGCATGTTGATGGCGCCGTGCACGCTCACCTTCGTCGTCTGGACGGGGTCGAACTGGTAGTGGACCGGAGAGGCCGGGCAGGCGAGGTTGTAGATCTCGTCGCATTCAACATAGAGCGGGAAGCAGATGTCGTGGCGCAGCACCTCGAAGTAGGGATTTGAGACCATGTGCGCGATGTTCTGGCGGCGGCCTGTGTAGAAGTTGTCTACGCAGAGCACCTCGTGCCCGTCGCCAAGCAGCCTCTCGCAGAGATGGGAGCCGATGAAGCCTGCTCCGCCTGTGACCACGATCCTTTTACCCGAAAGATTTTTCATTATTGTCTCCGTTTAGATAAAGATTAAGGCCAAGGTTAACTTTTCACTTTTAACTTTTGACTGTTCCACTTCCTATTTCCAAGTTATCAGTCCCGGGCCGCAGAGGCCCCTCCAGCGGGCGGCCCTCGCCCTCTCGTCGGTTGCGGCGGTCAGGCCGGTCTGGAATATCAGCGCGTCCTGCAGGTAGTCGAAGACCTCGAACTCCCCCCGGCAGAGTGAGACATCAACATGGTACCTCCCTGCCGCCAGCCCGTGCGCAGGTATCTCACAGGTCCTCGCCTCCCCGGAGGAATCCCCGAAGGAATCTGATGAGTGGTGGATGCATACTCCCTGCTCGTTGCGGATGTAAAGATTGACGCCGAGCCCCTTCTTTCCGCCGCTGTCGATCGAGAAGGAGATCCTCACCGGCCTGTCGGCTGCAAAGATGCCGTTATTCCGCTCCTCCTGGATGAGCTCGACGCTTCGGAAACAGGGCGGTTTTTTCCCTGCCGCCATGCTGTAGGAAGTGACCTTCGTGCCGGCGTCTTGGAGGTAACGGTCGACCACGCTTACCGCATCGCCCTCCATGACCACGCGGCCGCCTTCGAGGAGTATCGCCCGACCGCAGAGCGCCTTCACCGAGGCCATGTTGTGGCTGACGAAGAGGACCGTCCGCCCCCCCCTTGCCACCTCTCCGATCTTGCCGAGGCACTTCTTCTGGAAGGCGGTGTCGCCGACCGCCAGCACCTCGTCGACGAGCAGGACCTCCGGCTCGAGGTGCGCGGCGACCGCGAAGGCGAGCCGCACGTACATGCCCGAGGAGTAGTGCTTGACCGGAGTGTCGACGAACTTTTCTACCTCGGCGAAACCGACAATCTCGTCGAACCTGTTCTTTATCTCGGCCCTCTTCATCCCGAGGATCGCTCCGTTCATGAAGATGTTCTCCCTGCCTGTCAGCTCCGGATGAAATCCGGTCCCGACCTCCAGCAGGCTTCCGACCCTGCCTAACAGCTCGACCTCCCCTTCGGTCGGCCCGGTGACGCGTGACAGTATCTTCAGGAGCGTGCTCTTGCCTGTGCCGTTCCTGCCGACGATCCCGACGACCTCGCCCTGTTTTATTTCGAACGAAACGTCGCGAAGGGCCCAAAAAGTTGAATCGTTGAAACGTTGAACTGTTGAAAAGTTAGAAGAACAGCCCCAAAATCTCCGGGAAAGAGACTTCAGCCCGAGGCCGATACGTTCACTAAGAAGGTTCCCATGCACCTGCCCAAGCTTATAACGCTTCGAAAGCTTATCTACTCTGATGACGACGGGTCCCTGCTTTCTTTTCAACTGTTCAACCTCTCAACCTTTCGATTCAACATTTCAACTCTGTTAAACATTATCCGCAAAGGTCTCCTCCATCTTCCTGAAGTAGTAGAGGCCGGTCACAAGGACGAGGCAGACCGCACCGAAGGAGGCGAGCATCATCCCGAAGTCAGGGACCGCCTTGCCGAGGAGCGCCCAGCGGAAGCCCTCGATTACGCCGACCATCGGGTTGAGGCCGTAGAGCCACCTCCACTTCTCCGGCACGAGGCTGGTGGAATAGGCCACCGGCGACGCGAAGAGCCAGAACTGGGCGATATAGGGGACAATGAACCTGACGTCCCGGTACTTCACGTTCAGCGCGGTGAACCAGAGTCCCACGCCGAGGGCGGTGAGCATCGCCACGAGCATAAAAACCGGCAGGAGGAGTATGCCGGCAGTCGGCGCGATCCCGTACCATGCCATCATGCCCAAAAGGATGACGAAGGCGACCCCGAAATCTATCAGGCCTGAGGTGACCTTGCCGAGCGGCAGGATCAGCCTCGGGAAATAGACCTTGGTGATGAGATACGAAGAGCCGACGATGCTGTCGGACGACCCTGTCAGGGACTGGCTGAAGTAGTTCCAGGGCAGCAATGCGCAGTATGCAAATACCGGATAAGGAAGACCGTCCGAAGGGAGCTTCGCGAACTTTCCGAAGATGATCGTAAAGATTACCATCGTCATCAAGGGCTGGAAGACCGCCCAGCCGATCCCTGCGACCGACTGCTTGTAGCGGACCGAGACGTCCCTCCAGGCGAGCATCCCGAGCAGCTCCCGGTAGGCCCATATCTCGTCGAAGGCGAGCGAAGGCCAGCCCCCTGACGGTCTGATGACCGTCCGATTGATGGTTCTAAGTTCCATGTTGAAGGTTCAAAGGTGTTAGGTGTTAGGTGTTAAGATTTTTTTTGGGGCCTTAACCTGAAACTTAAAACCTGAAACTTGAAACTGTTTTATTTTCCATAATAGGACTTATACCATTCCACAAAGCGCTTGAGTCCCCCTTCTATCGGCGTCGAGGGTTTGAAGCCGACGTCCCGCATGAGGTCGCCGATATCCGCGTACGTGGCCGGGACATCTCCCATCTGCATCGGCAGCATATTCTTTACGGCCTTTTTGCCGAGGACCTCCTCGAGCACCCCGATGAACTTCAGGAGCTCGACCGGTTGATTGTTGCCGATGTTGTAGAGCCGGTAAGGCGCGTAGCTCGTCGCCGAATCCGGCGCATCGCCGCTCCAGGAAGGGTCCGGCTCCGGTATGCGGTCGATCACCCTCACGACGGCCTCAATGATGTCGTCGATATAGGTGAAGTCCCTCTTCATCTTTCCGTTGTTGAAGACGTCGATCGGCCTTCCCTCTATGATCGCCTTGGTGAAGAGGAAATAGGCCATGTCCGGCCTGCCCCACGGGCCGTAGACCGTAAAGAAACGAAGCCCGGTACAGGGCAGCCGGTAGAGGCTCGAATAGGCATGGGCGATCAGCTCGTTCGCCTTCTTCGTGGCGGCGTAGAGCGAGACGGGATGGTCGACGTTGTCGTGGACCGAATAGGGCATCTTCGTGTTCGCGCCGTAGACCGAGCTCGACGAGGCAAAGACGAGGTGCTTTACGCCGGTATGCCTGCAGCCCTCCAGCAGGTTCAGAAAACCGCTCACGTTGCTGTCGATATAGGCGTAGGGGTTGACGAGCGAATACCTGACGCCGGCCTGGGCCGCCAGGTTCACGACCGCGTCGAACCGGTTTTCCGAAAAGAGCCTCGCCATACCGTCCCTGTCGTGAAGGTCCAGCCGCATAGGAGTGAAGTTCCTCTCCATCGACATCTGTTTCAGGCGGCCGAGCTTGAGATTGACGTCGTAGTAGTCGTTGAGGTTGTCGAGGCCGACCACCTCGTCCCCCCGCTCGATAAGCCGCTTCGACAGGAAGAAGCCGATAAATCCCGCCGCGCCGGTGACGAGAATTTTCATATCAGAAAAAAGGTAAAGGTAAAGGTATAGATACAGGTTGAGACAAAAGAAACAGAAACGAAAATAACACTAGACGCCATCTTTCACGGTCCTCCCTTTTCTTTTAAGACTAAGAATTATTTTGTTTAATTCGTTGTAAAGCCCGCATAGTCCTTTATTCTGCCTTTCTTTCCGGAACTTCGTTCCTCAGCGCTTCGATCTCCTCCTTGAGCCGGTCGTACTCGTCGGTCTTTCTCTGGAGGAAGTCGTAGGTCTGGGCGATCTTGGCGCTGATGCCCTTCGGGGTGAGGATGTAGCGGTAGGCGATCTTGTTCTTCGAGTTCTTGAACCGCTGCGCCTTGATATAGCCCTTGCTGAGGAGCGCGTTCACGACAAAGTTCGCCCGGCCGAGGCTGAGCCCCATCCTCTTCGAAAGCTCCCGCTGCGAAAGCGTGCCGTCTTTCGCTAATTCACGCAGGGTCTTAAAATGGGTTTCGTCCATCGACGAGAAAAAAACCAGAATGAGACAGGTAGAGAAAAGGCCAGGTTAAGAGAAGGGCTCGTTATCCTCTACCTTTACCTGTCTTTTACTAATTTTGGGCAGGCTGCCGCCGTTTTCTGTCATGAGACAGAACCGGGTAGGTGAGAACCATCATGCGTTCACACACTGAACTAAGATACTGTAACTACCTTAAAAATACAAGAGAAAAGTTATGAAAACAGTTTTAGGTTTCGGGTGTCAGGTGTTAAGATATACATCCACGACCTTAAACCAAAACCTAACACTTAAAACCTAAAACCCTTTTTTATTTCTTCCCCGTCTTCTTCAACGCCACGCTCTCGACCTCCACCCTGCAGTGGAGGGTCTCAAGGAGTATCATCGCCCTCTTCTTGCCGCTGACGTTCCTGTCGAAGACGCCGTAGAAGTCCTTGAGCGGCCCCTCCTTTATCAGGACCCTCTCGCCCTTTCTGAACTCCTCGGGGACAGGCGTCACTAGGCCGCCCTCCATCCTCCCCATGATCGCCGCAATGATATCAGGCGACACTGCCAGCGGCCTCTCCTTGCCGACGACATACCTCACCCCCCGCGTGTAGTTGACCAGGTGTGTCTGGCTCTCTGCGTCGAAGAAGGCGAAGATGTAGCACGGGAAGAGCTGCTCTACCAGTTCCGAATACCTCCCCCTCCAGAATTTCCTTATCAGGAGTTTCGGATCGAGCGTCTCGATTCCGGCCTGGTTCAGCAGATTCACGACCGCCTCTTCAGCCCTCGATTTCGTATATACCGCGTACCAATGCATAATTAAGAAACAGGTTTTAGGTTCCGGGTTTTAGGTTTTAAGATGATCACTTAATCTGGTCCCCAATATTCAGAATCTTTTTCTTATGTGCTAAGTTTCCAACTGTATTCAACTTACAACTTAACACCTAAAACCTGCAACATTTCATCTTATTTCCCTGTCCTCCAAGACTGCCTCCGGGTTTTCGAAGAATATCTTTCTTACCTGTCCCTTGTCCAGCAGCCGCGTCAGGTGGTTGTAGGCCGCCGAGAGGACCGGTCTCCTGTGGCCGGTCCCGTGGGCGTCGGTCGCTACAAAATCTACCAAACCCTTCCTGATGAGCGCCTCCGAAAAACCCCTTATCTTCATGCCGAATTCCCCGGTGATGCTCATCGCGGTCATCTGGATCAGCGCGCCGGCCGCCCTGAGCCCGTCCATCTTGCGCGGGGACGAGAGGAAACTGTAGTTGCGTTCGGGATGTGTGATTATCGGAACTAAGCCGCCGATACCCGCCGCGTGCAGGAAGTTGTCGAGGTTCGGCGGGATGATCTCCGGGAGTTCGAGGAGAAAATACCTCGACCCGCTTATTGTCGGCAGATCGCCTTTTTCGATCCCTTCAAGCAGTTCGTACGTCAGCCTCACGTCGGCCCCACAGACCAGACAGACAGGGACCCCCTCTTCTTTCAGCCTTTCTTCGAGCGCGCGCTTCGCCCGCTCTATCGCTTCGATGTCCGGGCCTTCGCCGTATGAGAAATGGGGCGTCGCAACGATACTCCGTATGCCGTCCGCTGCAGCGGTCTTCGCCATCGCAACGCTCTCGGCCGCCTCCGCAGGCCCGTCGTCAATCGCCGGAAGTATATGACAATGTATGTCGATCATTTCTTCAAAAGACAAGGTAAAGGAAAAGGGTCTGCCTTTATTGCTCTACCTCCACCTGTTCTTTTTTCTACCTGCCTTTTCTCCATCTACCTGCCTTTACCTCGAAATAGTCGCCTTTTGTGATCTTGTGCTTTTTTGCCAGGCCGGCATTAATCTCAAGCACGCCGGCTGCCTCCGGCGGCAGCTTGACGAGGGGACATCTTTCGCACGGCCTGAGGTCCGGGATGACGCCTATAACGGTCCCGTCCCTGTCGAACACCACAATATCGATCGGGAACCTCATCCCCTTCATCCAGAAGGAATACCTCTTGTTTCCGAGGATGAAGAACATTCCCCGGTCGTCAGGCATGAATTCCCTGCCGGAGAGACCCTTCCGTATCGCGATACCATCCTCTGCGACCTCTACATTGAAATGCGCCGGATCACCCCCCGGCCTGAGGATCGTCACATTCTTCACCCCTTCCGCGGCAGGACTCCCCGAGGCGCAACAGACAGGATGAAAAAAAAGCCAGAGGGAAGACAGCACGAAAAATAAAGGTAAAAACCGAAGACAAGGTAGAGGTAAAGGTAGAGATTCTGCTTTTATTTCTGTTCTTTTCTCCATCTGTCTCATTCTTTACCTTTACCTGTTTTTTCTTTCCAATTGCATTAAAGATTGTAAATTAACAGCCGCAACAGCTTGATTGACGGGCTTTTGAGCCTGATGACACTCCTTATGTTGGAGTTCACCGAATGTTACCTCCAGGTCATAGTTCTTTTTCCGTCATGCCCGAGGTCCTCAGTCGGGCATCCATGTTTTCTTAAGAATGGATTCCCGCCTAAAGACTGCGGGAATGACGGCCTAAATACACACACTTTATGGTCGCGGTAGGGATATCTTTACCTGGTCTTTTCTTTACCTGTCTCACTCTTTACCTTTACCTGCTTTGCACCTTACCCCTCACTCCTGCCTCATCACCTTTCTTTGCTGCACCTCCTCCCATCCGTCATCAGCGCCCTGCCCCGCAGGCTGGAGGACCTGCTCATCCTCGCCGGCCCTGAAAGAAAGTGCGGACACTGCGCCGAGGAGACAGGCAAAGAGGAGCGCATTCGAGAGGATATGGAGGTTGAAATCGAAGAAGCTATGGACCGCCATCGAGAATAACGCGGAGAGCACCGCCGTCCTCATGACAGCCGCCCTGCCCCGGATCTTCCTGCCTGCAGCTGAGATGAGAAGGCCTGCGAAGGCAGCGAGCAGCAGCGTCCCCACCGCGCCGTTTTCGAGAATGAATTCGAGGTAGTCGTTATGCGCATGGTCGTAGATGCTCTGTATCCCGGCAGGCGCATAGAGCGGGAAGAGGTCGATGAAGGTCCCCGGGCCGGAGCCCGCGAACCAGTAGTCCCTGATCGCGCCGACGGTCGCCAGCCATACGTCGAGCCGCTGCTCGGCGGTGACGTCGGTCTTGTAGAATCTCTCCACGATCGGGGCGACGCCTAGATACAGGAGATAGGTCAGCAGCACAATCAGGAATATGCCGACCGGCCAGACCCCCCACTTTCCGACCCTGTCCTTAAGCATCAGGAAGGTGAAAAGGGCTACCCCCGCGAAGAAACCGGTAATGCCTCCCCGCGAAAGAGAAAAGCAGAGGGCTACGGCCATGACGACCGACATGAACCCGAACAGGACCTGTTTTTCTCTCGACCTGACTGTCAGCGCAAGACCGAGCCCGAGCGGGACGATCATCCCGATAAACCCGGCAAAGTGGTTTCTGTTCACAAAGGGACCGAAGGGCGCGCCGCCGAGACCGAGTTCCCTGAACCAGTAGATGTCGCCGTTCCAGGTCGCCTTCTGCACGATCGCGAACATCGACAGACAGAAGCCGGCAACCACCAGGTTCCTCATCATGCCCCTCAGGACGCCCGGCCCCTTTCCGTTCACCATGACGATCAGAAAGACGATGAAGAAGGCGGCCTCCTTGAGCAACTCCGTCGTCGTCCGGTAGGTGTCGAGACTGAGGGGCATGAAGCCGGCGGCGTCGACCGAATAATACCGATAGACCCTGTACGCGGCCGGACTCAGGACACCGACAATAGCCTGGGGAAGCGGCACGATCTGAACAAGCCCGTAGGCGATCAGGGCCGCAGGCACCGCGAGGAGTATTTTTTCCTGCCGGGTCGTCTCATGTCTGACTAACTCCCCCCGCAGGACCCAGGAAAGTCCGAGAGTAAAGACCAGAAAAAGGATGAGCGACGAGGACCAGACCTCGACAGACCCGAAGAGAAGGGCGGCCAGGATAAGGATGCCGGAGAGGATTTCAGTCGTCATAATCGGCCTCCAGTATCTTCAGGGCGTTGTCCTCTTTTGCGAGGGTCCAGGATATCCTGCCGCTGTGATTCTGCATCCGTTCGCCGGACGCGGAATATCTCCCCACGGTATATACTCCCGAGACCCTGGCGGTCCCGCCGTCTATCCTTATCACAACGTTATTCAGCTGGTACGTGGCGATCCTGGCCGAAAAGGTCCTCTTATAGGAATCCCGTATCATCGCGTAGCCCATCCTGCCGTTTTCGACCGCCCTCTTCGAAAAAAATTTCAGAAATTCGTCGAGCCTCGCGCCCTTATAACTCTCGGTGTATCGCCTCAGGAAATCCTCGACCTCGCTCCTTGTAACGACAGGGGCCGCCTCCGCCTGCGGTTCCTTCTTCCTTTCTTCTTCAATGTTTCTCTCCGTGGAAACTTCAGTCATGACCGTCCTCTGCTGAAGAGGGACCGCCTGCCCTGTCGTTTGCCTGCCTGGCGTCTCTTCCTTTGCAGGCGCAGGCTCCTTTGCAGCATGAAGCGGGATGCTCTGTTTCAGCGGGCCCGCATGTTTTTGGGAAGCCGAGGTATCCCGTGCGGGTCCGTACAGAGGTATTTTCCCGGCGGCAGCCTTCCGTTCTTTATCCGCAGCGGGCTTCTCTGCGGTCCTCATTCCCAGTGCCCCGTCTTCTTCACCAGATGGAGGGGGCACCGGCGCCGACGACGTTGATATCACGGCGTCCCTGCCCGGTTGGAGTTCGGACTCGAGAGAAGCCGACTTGTTAGGCGAATTCATGTAGGCGATAAATACGGCGGCAACTGCAATATAGCCGGCCACGATCACCGCAGGCAGGTACCTGCGAAAATTTGCTCCCTTGCCGGAGGAACTTCCGCGCCCGACCGAATGGTGCGTGGCGGCACGATGCATCCCGGCCCTGGCCGGGGCCGCGGCGCGCAGTTTTGAAGATTGCCGTCTGAAGGAATCTTCCGCAAGCTTTTTGTCAAAGACCGCCCTCTTCTGCGCGTCCTTCAGCGTGCTGTATGCCTCGTTCACCTTCTTCGCCCGTTCGGCGAACCATTCTATGTTGTCCGCCTGCCGGTCCGGATGATAGAGGAGCATCAGTTTTTTCCACCTCTCCCTGATCTCATCTGCGGAGGCCTTTCCGGAAATCCCGAGCGTCAAATAAAAGTTGTTATCCGGATTGAAGTGCAGCATCGAGATGACGAAGTTCGCGCCGTCCACAAGGTACTTGAGGTCGATCTCGCTGCGAAGGGCAAAATCCCTCACCTCGTCGCCCCCGCGGGAAATCTCGATGAGACTGTCGAAACAGTCGGTCGCGTCCCGGTAGACCGTCTCCGGCGTCTCACCCTTGTAAGACCTGAGGATGACCCCTAGGGCTTTCCGGAGGCAGTCGTCACGGTCCCCGCCTGCTCTTTCAGGCTCAGACCGTCTATCCATGCAGTGCCAGCAATTTTGTTATCAAGTTTATTCGACCTCTCTCTTCTTATCTTGACGATCGCCGCAAAGCAGTCCTGGGGGACTTCGAAATCGACCGTCACCTCCCTCCAGAAATTCGTGCCGCTGACCGTATCGGACCGCCGGCTGAGGCCGGTGCAGCGATGTCCTTCCACCGAGAGGAATATCCCGTTGGTCGTCGTAAGGGAATTCGTCTTGATGTATCCCCTGAGCGTATACCTTGCCCCCGGCCTGGTCCTCACTACCTGCCTGGCGATCGTCACATCCGGGTTCTCCTCCCCGCTGAAGCTTACCCCGAGGGAACGGTTTCCGGTCACATGGACCGAGTCGTCGATAAAGACATCGACCCCGCCGGTCTCGCCGATGGACCAGCCGAACCCCCCGTTCAGTATTTCGTTTTCGAAATCCGGGTTCCAGATGAGCGGAAGGGACCCGCCGCTCTTCAGCCCCGCGGCCTTTATAGCGACCTGTCTCCAGTCCTTCTCAGCCCGGTCGTAGAGGCCTCCGTCGATCAGAAAATTCACATATCTGACGAACAGGTCCCGGTCGACGGTGTTCTTGTCGATGAGGTCCCATACCTCTTCCGCCTCGGCCGGCCTCTTCGCAGCGATGAGGTACTCGAGGTACTTCCGCTCGTAAGGGTATTCATGGGGCAGGAGGTTCCGCAGCAGATATGAGTTATCGAGCTTGAGCTTCCAGCAGAGGTCGTACACGGACAACTGGCCTTCGGGGTCGATCAGGATGAATCTCCTGAGGGCCGAGACCGCCTTGTCGACGTTCCCGTTCATCAGCCAGAAGGTGGAGGCTTTCCACATCAGGTTCCCGTCGGAAGGGTTGAGGAGCACCGCCCTTTCAAGGGCGTATTCCGCCTCTGAAGTCCTGCCCTCGTTCAGCAGCGACCTCGACAGGCCGACCCAAGCTCCTGGCTGCAGGGGGCTGAGCGCCAGCGCACGCCGGTAATACGAGATCGCCTTCGCCGGGTCGGGGTTTTCGAGGTTGAGGGAGTAGTATCTTCCGAGCAGGTAGGGGTAGACGGCATTGCCGCTGTCGTACCTGGCGGCCTTGATCAGACCCTTCTTATCGGCCTTGCCGACAGCATACCATCCCGCAACCGGCCTGACAGTGAGCCAGACCAGAAGGCAGTACAGAATGACCGAAACAAGCGTTACTAATAAACCGGGAGACGGCCGTTTCCGGCCTGCGCCGCCTTTACTTATCTTCATTACTTCCGTAATTCTGAGAGTAGTAATTGTAATAAGAGTAGTAGCCGTACTTCAGATGGGACTCGTTGATCGCGTTCAGGACAACTCCCAGGAGCTTCGCGTTGACGCTCTCGAGGATCTTCTTGGCCTGCTGAGCCGCCTCACGCGGCGTCTTACCGGACCTCACCACCATGATTACGCCCTCTGTCTGGGTGCTCGCCACCACCGCGTCGGCAAGTCCGAGTACCGGCGGGGTATCGATCACGATGAAGTTATACAGGGTGTAAAGCCCGTCGATCAGTTCCTTCAGCCGGTAGGAACCGAGGAGTTCGGCGGGATTGGGCGGAAGCGGGCCCGAGGTCATGACGTGAAGGTTCGGCACCCCGGTCGGCTTGAGGAGTTCAGCACTGAACTCCCTGTTGCCGGAGAGGAACGAGGAGAGTCCGGCAGTATTGGCGACCTTGAATATCTTATGCAGTCTCGGCCTCCGCATATCGGCATCCACCAAAAGCACCTTTGCATCGGACTTGGTCAGGCTGATAGCGGTATTCACCGACGTCGTCGTCTTTCCTTCCTCCCGCCTCGCGCTCGTCACCATCATAACCTTCGGCGGCTTGCCCGCGCTCGAGAAGAGGAGGAACGTCCTGAGCGAAGAGTAGGCCTCGCCGAGATGCGTGTTGCCGCTGGAATGAGAAAGCAGTTCAACGGCCCCGCCGGCGTCCTTTACACTGCAGTGCGGGACAAGACCCAGGGAGGGCATCAGGATCCTCTTTTCGATGTCCTCCGGCGTCTTTATCGTGTTGTCGAGATATTCGGCGAGGAAGGCGAGCCCCACTCCGCCGAAGAGCCCCACCATCAGGGCGAGCATGAAATTGAGCTTCTTGTTCGGCTTGAAGGGCGACTTCGGCACCTCGGCAGGGTCGATGATCTGTATGTTCGAGGCGGTGATGCTCGCCGAGATCCCGGTCTCCTTCATCCTCTGCAGGAGACCGTTGTAGAGCTCCCTGTTCGTGTCCGCCTCCCGCTTGAGTATCTGGTACTGGACCGAGCGGCTGTTGAGGTCGAGGGCGTCTTTCTTCTGTTTTTCGAATGCGGCCTTGAGATAATTCTCGCGCCTCATTGCAGCATCGTAGTCCTTCCTGATGCTCACGACGACCTTCTTTGTCTCGAGGTCGATCCTCTTTCGCAGCTGGTCGATATGCTCCTTCAGCCTGACCATCTTCGGGTAATCGGCCTTATAGACCGTCAGGTTCTGGTTGTATTCGGATTCGAGGCCGGCAAGGTCTTTGATCATGGACTGCACCAGGGAGTTGGCCATCACCGAGGAACTCGAGGCGGAATCTCCCGACTTCAGTTCGTTGTAGAGCGCCTCTTTGCTGATCCTGTCGGAGGTCGCGGCGGTCAGGTCCTGAGACAGGTCCGCCAGCCTCTTTGCGACAATATTCTCGCCGCCGGCATCCTTGCCGTCCTTATCGACCCCTTTGTCGAGAAAGATGATCTCGTTCCGGCCGGCGTACTGGTTCAGTTTTTCTTCGGCCTGTTCCAGCTTCCCCTTCATGATCTCGAGCTGGTTTTCGAGCCATGCCCTTGCCTGCTGGGTCGCCTCGAATTTCGATTCAATATTAAGTTCGATAAACGACTTAGCGATAGCATTCGTGACGCTCGCGGCAAGTTCAGGGTCATAAGAAACAAAGCCGACGTTTACCAGACTCGACTTCGGCTCGGGCTTCACCTCGCTCCTTTTGATGAAGCCGTCGACCAGAGAGGCGGAGATTCCGTCTTCCGTGACGGACCCCTGCCGCTTCAGGAGGCCGGGGGGCGGCAATGCCGCGCTCTTTCCGGTAAACTCGGAATTCTTGTCGAGTCTCATCTGCCGGATGACCCGCTTCGCGAGGTTCCGCGAGCGGAGCATCTGGTATTGCGTCTGGTAATATTTTTCGTCGACATTCTCGAGCGCGTAACTGTCCTTGAAGAGGATGACGTTCGAATTTTCCTTGTCGATCTTGAGGGTCGCCGAGGCCTTGTAGAGCGGCTTCATCATGAAGGTCCCGATCACCACGGTAGAGACGACCGCGACAAAGAAGGTGATCACGATCCACTTTCTCCTCAGAACTATGCTGAGATAGTCCCTGAGGTGTATCTCCTCTTCCTGATAGCCGTAATAGCCGCCGGCCGCGGCGACAGGGAACTCCCGGTGCTTGTCGAGCGCCCGGCTCGCATCCTCTGCCTGTCGTATGGTATCTTCTTCAGCCATCTATTTTACCGCCTGTCAGCCTGTTAGCTGGTTAGCCATTTACTTGACGACCGTATAGGTCCCGAGGGAAACGAACCCCCGCACCGTGTTCATGAACGACCCGAAAAAGCTTTTCAGCCCGCTCTTCGGGACGATGATGATATCGTTTTCTTCAAGCAGGATGTCCGGTTTCTTTCCGTCGCGTATGTCTCCGTAGTCCGCGGCGATGACATCCCTCTCTCCCTTGCCGTTTTCCCTGAATATCCTCACGTCGCCCAACTGGGCCTCGGGGCTTACGCCCTTGGCCATCGTAATCGCCTGCACCAGGGTCATCTTACCGGAAAGCATGTACGAGCCCGGCGCGTTCACCTCGCCGTCGACGAAGAATATCCCCCCCCTCGGCACATTCACGATGTCGTTCGCATAGACCGGGACGTTGAGCGCATAGTTGCCCTTGATGAGCAGTTCATCGAGGTCGATGATGATAGTCTCTGAGCGGGGCTTTGCGCCTTCTTCAGCAGGCTTGCCGCTTTCGTCCGTCCGCACCTGCCTGATGATGTAGCATACCCTTCCCGCCTCGTTCGCCAGCCCTCCCGCCATCATAAGGGTATCGAGGAGATACCGCTGCCCGGTGATCGCGAAGACCTGGGGGTTCCTGACTGCGCCGACAACCGAGATCCTCTGGCTGCGGAATTCCTTCACCGTCACATTTACGACCGTCTGTTCGACGTAGCGATCGAGTCTCTTAGTTATCTCCCTCTCGACCTGCGAGGGGGTCATGCCCTTCACCCGCAGGACGCCGACGAGCGGCAGGGCGATATCGCCCAAAGCGTTCACCCGCACCGTCTTTTTGAGCTCATCCAGATTGTACGCTTCGATGTCGAGGATGTCCTCGGGCCCGATACGGTAGCCCTCGGAGAGCGGTCTCTGCGAAGCCGCGGCAGCGCTCATGATGAGCGCCTCGTTCAGCCTGTCGGTCTTTTTCCGGGCCTGAAGGTCGGCGACCGGCGGCGTTTTAGAGGCATAGCCCCCGCCGCATGCCGCAAAGGAAAAAACGACTCCCAAAAGGAGGAAAAAATTCAGGCAGGCCCTTATTACTCCGGCTATTTTAGCGACCGGAAAAGCTCCCCGGGCTGGAAGGACTGGCAAAGCCTGTGTCCCGAAAACCCTTGTCATATACATACACGCCTCCCCCTATGAAAGAGAGCGAAATCCCTCCCATCGCTATTCTTTCGGCGGTGGAACCCCTCTCCAGTGCTGCCAGGGGCTTAGGATCTTTTTTGCGCTCCTCTTCGTCCGTATTCCCCTGCCCTTTATCGCCCTCAACCGCCTGTGCCATATACACCCGGTAACGGCCGGAAGGATCTATGAACATCTTTTCGCCAGAGGTAAGATTTCTCGGGTCGGAAGCATCGATGCTGACCGCTACCAGACCGGAAACGCTTCCGACCTCCACCCCTGTCTTGCCGATTGAGACGGCGCCGCGGACGCTCTCCTGCCTGCCGTAAGAGACATTCCGGACGATCTTCGTACTGTTCACGGAAACAGATACCGCCCCACAGGCGACGGCCAGCGATGCACGGGACGTGACATTGAACGCGACCCCGCCCCGTTCGAGACGGACCTCGTAGCGGTCCACGGAACCGCCGAAAGAGGCCTCAGCGCCCTTCGGCAGAAAGACCCTCGATCCGTCCCGGAAATAGACGGTAGCCGAACCTTCATCCGTCCTGATGACGGTCTCCTGCAGGACCGGATACGTTGCCGATACCCGAAGCCACCGGCTATCCGAAGACTGAATGAAGACAGTGCCGTCCGCCCTGACCTCCCCGATAACGGCAGTCCCCTGAGCAGAGACTTCGGACAGGGTAAAAAAAACGGTCAGAAATACACAAACCGACAACATATGCAATCTGGAATATTTGCCCATGTTTTCTCCCTCCTTGAGTCTTCACTGCCCCGCACGGCCAGAAACCGCAGGGGATAGCCTAAATATACTTATCCTTTTGTGCTTTGTCAAGAAATAAAGAGCCTGTTGCACGAACATTTTTCGAATGATCAAATTCCCAAAATACGAGGGGATATTCTTTGGGCCAGAATCATGGAGATCACTTCGTCATCCTATTCTTCTGTCGTAAGTTCTGCCGCAATGATTATCTGCCCTTCTGTTACCATCGCCTGGCCATTGTATCCTTGCACATAGCCTGAGCGGGTTTTCATTATCCTGCTGTCGGGATCGGTTATATTT
>JAJZPM010000011.1 GCA_021811105.1 Nitrospirota bacterium
TATCTCGTAGTAAGACGGGGTTTTCGGTTCCGGTGAGGGAGTGGATGATCGGGGAGAATGGGGGAAGCGGGGAGAGGGGATTGAGGGGATGGGCAAAGAGGGTGTACAAGAAAATTGTGGACATAAATTAAAGTCATGCGAATAGGAACAAATTGACCTTCCCCAGTTTGTCATTAATTCTCAATCATCCTGTCTGGCAAGACAGCATCGTCAAGCGCATTGGAAAAAATGCGATGTGGTCGTTGTCCGGTGAAGTTATCGGGCGTGGGTCGTCAGTCCTTGCGGGCTTTATGACAGCTAGAATATTGGAGGTTAATGGATTTGGACAACTCGGAATGATAAGGAGTACTATAGGAACTTTTAGCGTCTTTGCCGGGTTTGGTCTTGGTGCCACGGCAACACGGTACGTGGCAAAATACCGAAATAGCGATCCCACAAAGGTCGGTGAAATAATCGGCATGTGCAATACGTTTGCGATGATGCTTGGCGTTATCATGGCCATCTGCCTTTTTGTCTTTTCTTCTTTCTTGGCGCGGACGGCCCTCGCTGCTCCCGAGTTGAGATCTGCTTTGAAAGTGGGCGCAGCTATGCTTTTGTTTGGCTCCATGACTGGGGCTGGAATCGGCACTATTGCCGGCTTTGAGGGCTTTCGCGGGCTTGCGGCGGCTTCAGCAATGGAAGGGATAACTGTGCTGGTGACAACTATTCCGTTGGCCTACTTGCTGGGGGTCAATGGGGCGGTATTAGCGCTTGTGCTCAGCCAGGTTGTGAAGTTTATCATGGTGAGGAGGATTGCATCGCTGCGATGCCGTGAATTCGGTATTGTTGTTAAGAATCATTGGTTCAAAAAACATTTGTCAGTTATCTGGAACTATTCTTTCCCTGCATTTTTGTGCGGCTTTATGTATGGCCCTGCAATCTGGGTTCTCAACCAGATCGTTGTTAGGCAACCTGCCGGTTACAAAATGCTTGGCATTATGTCGGCAGCCGATCAGTGGAAAACCTTGATATTGTTTGTCCCTGCTGCCCTGGGAAATGTAACCCTTCCTGTGCTGGCTAACTTGAGAAGTACGCAGATGTCATCTTATAAAAGAACAGTCTTATTAAATCTGGTTATGCAGGTGGCAATTGCTGTTTGCGTTGCTCTGCCGGTAGCAATTTTCAGTGGACCGTTCGCCAGTTTGTACGGCAAGTCTTTTGAGGGATTAAATGTGATCATCACAATTTCGTGCGCAACCGCTATAGCCCATACGGTTGGCAATGCTGCCGGCAATGCATTGATGACAGCGGCGACGATATGGCCTAATTTCCTTCTCAATATGCTCTGGGCCGTGTGTCTGATTGTCTCAGGTTTCTTCCTAATCAGAATATATGGCGTCATGGGCATTGCGCTTTCGTATCTTATCGCATATCTTCTTCATGGCTTTGTAATGACATTTTTTGCGCTTCAGCTACACAAGAGGTAACCAAAATGTGGCCGTTCAAATTGTTGTTGAGGTATGCCAACGGTGAGTGAATTCGATTATAAGGTGTATATTACTTCTTCGTAAGAGAGGACATTGATGAAAGAGATTGACATCCATTATTTTACTATGATGGCCAAGCTTGGGTATGTGAATGAGCCTTTTCTTGAAATAGGTTCACAAAAAGTTCAAGAAGCAGAAGTCCCTAACTTATGTGAAGTTTCCAAGACGTTAGGTTTAAAAAATGTTGTGGGTGTGGATATGGCGTACGGTGAGGGGGTTGATATTACATTTGACTTTTCCATTCCTAACGATCAGTTCAATGCTGCATGGAAAAATGATCTGTTCAATACTGTGGCAATTTTTAATGTCTTGGAGCATACTTATGATCCAATCACTGTTTTAAAAAACGCGTTAGTGTGTGTTAAACCGGGTGGAACGCTTATAGCATTAGCTCCCACTATATGGTCAATTCACGGCTATCCCAAGGACTATGTTAGGCTTCTTCCCGACTGGTTTGAAGAATTTGGTAAAAGAAATGACCTTACAATTATGGGTGACACATTTCTTTTTTTGTCTGTATTTGGAATGCAGGATGTCAATATGATGAGGAGCAAGTCTGATATTGTGTTTCCCAGCTATATAAATTCTGGAAAGGAACAGTCTTTATTTCGTTATTGGACATCGAGGTTTATTCATAAACTATTTAATACATACGGACGTAATCATAATTTTACGCACTGTTCAATTGGCTGCACGTTTAGCAAGCAAGAGTAGAATAAATATGCTAGTGAATAAGGCGACATCGCTTTCTATTGTGGTCGTTTCCTTCAACTGTAAAGAACTGCTCATGGGGACTATTCGTTCCGTTATAGAAGGTGATCTTGACGACTATGAAATAATAGTCGTCGAAAATGGCAATGATGGTGGCGCAGAATATGTGTCGAGACTATTTCCGATGGTCAAAGTGGTAATGAATGATAAAAATACTGGATTTGCAGCAGCGAATAATAAAGGGTTCCAACTCTCTACCGGCGATTATGTACTCTTGCTCAACCCAGATACTATTGTTTTGCCGAACACGATCAACCCGCTGGTTGAGTTCATGAAAAGGAACAAAAAATGCGGGATTTGTGGTCCGAAGATATTAAATGCCGCTGGTTTTCACGCAACGAATCCATGCTCTGCATTAAGGCCCTCGAAAATGATTTCTGACCTTTTGTTAAAACGGCTGTTGCGATTGAGAAAAGAGGCCGCCAAGGCTGAAGAATCTTGCAGGTCTGATTTCGTACATGGATCATGCATGTTAATCAGGCGAGCCGTCTATGATTCATTGGGTGGACTTGATGAACGTCTCTTTATGTACTGTGAAGAATTTGAATTTTCAAACAGGGCTTCTGCTGCCGGATGGGAAACATGGTACGTAAGCGACGCAGAGGTCATTCATTTGGGAGAGGGGGCAAGCGACGAAAGTCTTCGATGGGCCATTCCCTTGAGATGGCACAGCGCCCTCGCAGTATATGGCAGATACAGGAGTACTGGCTGGGTGCTGACCCTGAGGGTTGCGGCAATACTGAATCTGATAGTGGATTTTGTGAGCACGGTCGTGAGCTCTGTTACTGGCAAATTGAGGGGTAGCTTCTCAAAGCGAATGGAAGGGTTGGGCAGAGCGTTGTTGACCTTGCTTTTGCCCGTGGCGGTTGGGGCGAAGTTTATTCCTAATCCCCAACAAAACTTAGATTGATGCGAGGAATATTCGGCAGATTACTAGGTGCTGTAAAGAAATACCGGTATAGGGTGTTATTAATCATTTATTTAAAGGCTTTAAGAACAATGCTTTATAAATGCTATTGGTTAATTTATTGGCTGAGAGTTCAGCATATCGATAGGTCAGTTCTTATCTGGGGATTTCCCATGATAGAAACCCCTTATTCAAAAATCTCTATAGGGGCTGGTGCCTCTATTGGTCCGAATGTAACCATTGCGGTGGCGGCGGATGGCCACTTGACTGTCGGAGCACATTCAGCCCTCACGAGAAACATAGTGATAGGATGCAATAGCGCTATCACTATCGGGGATGACGTTTTGGTAGGTGAGTTCGTGACTATAAGAGACATGAGGCATAGGTTCGACAGGGTTGATATCCCAATTTCGAGGCAGGGTGAAATCTCAGAAGCGATCTTTATAGAAGACGATGTATGGATCGGGAGAGGCAGCATTATCATGGGGGGGGTTACAATAGGTCGCGGTGCTATAATCGCCGCTAATAGCGTAGTAAATGACAATGTTGAACCTTATGCAGTCGTAGCTGGTGCACCTGCAAAACTGATTAAATATAGGCTTGATAATAGTGCAATTCAAACAAAGTCATAGAATTTATCATTCTTATGCATCTACACATACTGGCCAGCAGTATGGTGACCTGCTGCTCTATAAAAATAGTCTCAAAGTTTTTGATTGGAGACTGAAAGGGCTATTGCCTGAAGACAGGGATGCCCGATGCCTTGATATTGCCTGCGGTGCGGGCATGTTTCTGAATTATCTGAAGGAGAGAGGTTATAGAAATATCACAGGTGTGGACATAAGCTCTGAGCAGGTGGCCCTTGCCAAACAGGTCTGCGATAACGTGTCTGAATGCGATTTCAATAACTTTTTGACTGACGAAAGAAAGTTCGAGCTTATTACCATATTTTCTTTCATAGAACATCTTACCAGGGACGAGGCGATGGAGTTGCTTGATAATGTTCATCGGGCGTTGGCCCCAGGCGGTCGCGTCATTCTAATAACGCCGAACGCAGACAGCCCTTTTGCGTCGCATATGCGTTATGGAGATGTCACCCATGAAGTAATATATAACCAGAGCTCGCTGTCATCTCTTCTGCGAGCCTGTGGTTTCACAAATTGCAGGGCCTTTGAGACTGGCCCCGTCCCTCATGGCCTAAAAAGCGGCATTAGATGGGCATTGTGGAAAATCATTTCGGGCGGTCTGAAGGCATACCGTCTCATCGAGGGCGGCAGTTCAAATGGGTGGATATTCACAACGGAGTTTATTATGGTGGCTGACAAATTTGCCGGTAGCCCTTCAAACATTACAGAAAGATTTTAAAGGGAGTAATTAAAATGACAATTATAAAGACCTTGCGTTCTATTATTAGTCATCCGTTGAATAGGCATCGACAGATAGAGGCAATCAGGCGATGGTTGCAATGGCAGATAGGAAGTCGGTGCTTGCCTGGCGATTGTATGTTGAAGTGGGTCAATGAGTCATTACTTATTGTAAAGAAAGGGATGACTGGTGCCACAGGCAACATATATACTGGCTTGCTTGAATTTGAGGATATGTCTTTCCTATTGCATATGCTACGCCAAAATGATTTATTTGTAGATGTAGGTGCAAATGTTGGCGTATATACTATTTTGTGCGGCGCAGTTGCTAGGGCAAAGTGTATTAGCATTGAACCAATCCCAGCTACCTTTGACTATCTTTGGAAGAATATAATTGTTAATGAAATTAATGACTTAACTACTGCTCATAATATCGGCGTAAGTAGTAAAGAACAAGTGCTTACATTCACTGAGGATTTAGGTCCGATGAATCGTGTTATTACCGTTGGGACAACTTATCCTCCAATGAACACCGTTGAAGTTAAAGTTAAGTCTCTTGATGAAATCATTGGTGAGTCGCAACCGAGCTTAATCAAGATCGATGTCGAGGGATTGGAGACAGAGGTTATCGCAGGGGCTCATAACGTGATGTCAAGGGCATCACTGCATGCCGTTATCATGGAACTCAACGGTAGCGGTACTTATTATGGCTACGATGAGACAAAACTTCGAAACAAGATGAGCGGCTATGGTTTTGCGCCTTTCAGATATTCGCCATTTGACCGTCTATTAATCCCGACCAGTGGCATGAAAAATCAATCAGGTAATACGCTTTATATTAAGAATCTTGATTACGTCAGAGAGCGATTGATCAAAGCAGGTGCTTTTCGTATAAATGGTCTTTCAATATAAGAAAATAATTATTATTTATTCTTCCCATCCATGAGTAAAAATTATGCAGAATGACTATTATGCGTTGCTTTGCTTAAATAATTTGGGCGATGGAGTGATGATCGCTGCATGCATAACTGCATTGGCTGATCACATGCCTCGTAAACAATGGGTATTAGTTGCTAAGCCGTCAGTGTGCGAATTGTATAAGCACGATAAGAGGATCGCAGCATTTATTCCGTATACTTGCAGTTGGTTCCCTGGGGTATCAGGAGTTAGTGATGGTATGCACGGGTTCTGGAGGACGGTAGGCCGTTTGCGCGCATTTAAATGTGCTGCAGCACTCAACACGGTAAGTGACACAAGATCGAATCTCTTGGTTCGACTTGCTGGAATTAAGAAACTCATTTCTGCATACGGGCGCCATGGCCACTGGTTATCAAGTGATGTAGTGGGTTATGAAATAAGGTATCAGCACGAAGTTGAACGACACCTAGAGATGGCTGCACGACTGGTCGGACAGCCTCTCGCCCCTCTCCATCTTGATATTCGCATTTCTCTTGAAGACGAACAATCCGCTGATATTTTGATTCATGAAATGGGCGACGATAATTCGTTGATAGCAGCAATTCATCCGGGAGCAAATGTTGATTTTAAAGAATGGCCGCTTAACCATTTCGCAGCAGTAGGAAGATTCTTGGTTCAGGAAAAGAAATGTAAAGTTCTTGTCTTGGGAGCGCCAGGGCGTGAAGAAGGGTTAGCGGCGGAGTTGATAGGGAAGATTGGCAGCGGTGCATATAATCTTGCTGGCAAGACTCCTGTCAGGACTCTCTTGGCGTTACTGAAAAGATGCGCTTTATACATTGGAAACGATTCAGGTCCTACGCATCTTGCTGCTGCCGCGGCATGTCCGACCGTTGCCATCTTCGGTGCCACAAATCCCTACCGTTTCGGTCCGTATCTTGCTGAGGATTCTAAACGAATAATCCGCTCGCCGCTCTTCAATTTTGACGCTATTGGCAAAGCACGGGAAAGCGGCAAGGGCATGCTCGATGCGGTGACGGTCGAAATGGTGACTACTGCCATTGATGAATTGTGGGAAAAAGTTACTGAACGGCATGCATTAAAAGAAGCTAGATAAAAACAACCACAGCCATGTCCAAGATTGGTAAATATATCAGAAATAATTTCTTTGCACTATTTGTCTCCGCTCTTTGGCTATTCCCAGTCACTTTTTTCGGTTACTGGACTGCGCCTGTGGGAACGGAATTATTTGCTAATTTGCGATATCCCGTTATTGCGCTGGCATTGCTTGCGCTTATGTTTCGGGGATTTAACGCGATAAATTGGCGGTTGTTGCTTTTCTTGCTTGTTGCCTTCGTTGCCTCTTTTCTCAGTGGCGACAACATATATTCGTTGGTGAAGATGGGCGGTCTTGCGGTCATAGTTGCAGCATTCAGCCCATTAATACGGTCCGACGCGGCGAGGATCATGAGAGACGGTCTATGGCGGAATCTCTGCTGGAGCACTGTCCTGATTACATTGCTATCGATTGTCTGGAAAATTGGCGGACTTCCAGGCCCGGTTTTGTATACGAAGGAAGGGTTCCCGGGCATCACCACCCATGCAATGTTGTTCGGGCCACTTGCAGGAATTGCGACGCTGTTTCTTTTTTCGAAATCATTATCCCAAAAAAAATACTGGCTCTTAACTGTGGTCATAATTTGTTTTTTTGCGACTTTTGCATCTTCGTCAAGAGCGGCGATTGGGGGAACGATAATCGGCACTGTTGTTATTCTTTTGATGGCACTCAAGCAAGGAAAATTGGTGACATGGCTTCGGATATTGTCGCCGGTTGTCTTTGTGTTCATTCTGTATATGATGGTTAACCCTGCAAGGGAAACTACCTATAATCTTTTGGAGATCCAAGACCTGCAAAAGAAAGGCTTAGTCAACACGAGAGAGGGTCGCTGGGATTTGCGCATTGAGGAGTTCAAAGAAAGCCCGATCATTGGATTGGGCATAGGGATGTCCAGCGTATACAGGGAAGCATTGACTGAGGGGTTCGGTAGCGGGTATACAACTACTGTCGAGCCGGGTTCCGCCTATTTAGTTGTCTTATCTATGACAGGCGCAGCAGGTGCTCTAAGCCTTCTTTTAGTGATAGGAGTCGAACTGGATGGCTTAAGAAAGAAATGGGGCAAGATCCCCGTTGAAAGAAAATATCAAATCGCAGGGATCGGCTCATTACTTTTTGTGCACGGTATCGCCGAGGGCTGGATTTACAGTGCGGGAGTAGTTTTATGCCTTTTCTTCTGGCTTTGGTTGGGTATTGTTCGAGATAGTTCAGATTCTGTTCTTCTTCAGGAGAACCGGCTGCGAAAATGGAAGGTGACGCTATGAGAAGGGCGATATTGCTGACGTCGATGCCTTCACCTTACATGGTCGAGTTGATAGAGGCCGTCAATGCTACTGGCAGGTGGCAACTCATTCCCCTTTATGAAAACCGTAGCTCACAGGGAAGACGCTGGAGTCATTCTCATCTGAATCACGAGCATGTTTTTCTGGATGAAAAAGAATGTAAGGCCGTGGCCCCATATATAAAAGCAGCGGATCTGGTTGTAATAGGGCACCTTTGGGGTGAGGCATGCAGTGCCGTGCTGAAACAACAGATGAGGTATTCAAAACCATTCGTTTTTTGGGGAGAACGCCCCGGTGCCGTGAGAAGGAGTCTTATTGCGAATGCAATTAGGCCCTTGCTTATATCTCGTCGTTTCAGTCATGCAAAAGCGGTCTGGGGCATAGGCGAGTGGGCAGTGAAGGAGTACAAAAGGTGCCTTCCTTCGGTCGAGGTATTTGCGAATATGCCTTACGCATCAAATCTTGAACCATATTTCAATATACCGCGCGATGATGAGCAGTCAGAGGGGCGTCCTGTGCGATTTCTTTATAGCGGATCACTTATACATAGGAAGGGCGTTGACTTGCTGATGCCTGCATTCTTGAAACTGGTAAAGGAGGGACATAAGGCAAGACTTACATTGATGGGGCACGGAGAACTCGAAAATAGGCTGATATCCATGATCCCGCAGGAATACAAGGGACAGATAAATTTCATAGGCTTCAAAGAGTGGCACGAACTGCCGTCAGTTTATGCACAACATGACATCCTTGTGGCTCCTTCGAGATATGATGGCTGGGGTCTAATTGTGGTTGAAGGCCTTGCCTCGGGCATGCCGGTGATTGCGACGGACATGATGGGCGCGACCATAGATTTTGTCAAGCAAGGCGAAAACGGATGGGTAGCACTCGCTGGTGATGGGGACGCGCTTTATAACATATTGAAGGAAGCCGTGAACGCGGTTCTTCCGCGCATGAGAATGAAAGCGAGGGCGTCCGTCGAATGCTGGACTCTCGACAAGGCCGCGGGTCGCTGGTGCGAATTGGCGGATACGGTTCTTACGAAGGCAATTTGATCCGTGAAAATCCTTCAGGCTATCTCAGGGATATGGGAACATACGGGCGGTCCCGCCGAATCGGTTCCAAAACTGTGTTCTGCTTTAGCAAGATATGGCAATAACGTTTCTATCTTGACGCTGGATGGTCTTTTATCATCTGCTACGGAGGAATGTAGGGCTGACGGCGTTGAAATTTGCACTGTCTCTCATCATCGTCAAGTGAGCTTTGCGGTTTTTAAGGCAAGTTTGGTTTTATCCAAACAGGTTGATTTAGTTCATGGACACGGGTTGTGGCTGCCGACGAACTGGGCTGCGGGGAGAGCGGCACGTAGAAATAACAAGCCGCTTGTGATTAGTCTCAGAGGAAGCTTGAATCCGAAAGCTCTTAATCATTCCAGATGGAAAAAGCTCGTTGCCGGATTCTTGTTTGACAACAAATACTTGAGAGCGGCTCGCTGTCTTCACGCGACTTCAACGGAAGAGTATAAGGCAATTCGTTCTTACGGCCTCAAGAATCCGGTGGCAATAATCCCGAATGGTGTTGAAACAAAGTTCTTTGTCAATCTGTCGGTTGAGAATGAGTTCTTTAAGAGACATTATGTTTCGGAGGACAAAAAAATATTGCTTTATTTATCGCGTATAAGCTGGGAGAAAGGATTGGAGGATCTTGCAGTTGCGTGGGGGAAAGTTGCTGGAGATTTTACGGACTGGGAGCTTGTCATAGTGGGTCAGGGGAGGCCGGATTACGTTTCAAAAGTTAAAGGTATCTTTCAAAAAGGTCCTGGCTGGGACAGGGTCAAATGGTTAGGATTGCTGACCGGCGCTGATAAGTTTGCAGCCTACGCTGCAGCAAGTCTGTTCGTCTTGCCCTCGCATACAGAAAATTTCAGTTTAGTCACCGCCGAGGCATTAGCAGCTGGTTTGCCGGTGATTACAACTCATGGCACACCTTGGTCCGAGCTGCCGGAGAAAGGTTGCGGCTGGTGGATCCCCATTGGTGCTGAATCGCTCACAAAGACATTGTGTGCGGCTTTGGCGCTCCCTGAAAATATTCTTAAAGAAATGGGCGTTCGCGGTAAGGCCTTGATTGGAAGTAAGTATTCGTGGTCCGTGATCGCGGAGGAAATGATAAACGTATACGAATGGGTAATGGGCAACCGTGAAATTCCTTCCTGTGTGCGGCTGGATTAACGCATGAAGAGTCGAATTTCCGTTCTGATTTCCGCCCTGAATGAAAAAGAAAACCTTGCCTTTGCCCTTGATAGTTGCAAATTCGCCGATCGGATGTTTGTTCTAGATTCCGGCTCAACGGACGGGACTCAGGCGATTGCGAAGAAGCTCGGTGCCGAGTTTGTCTATCACCCTTGGGAAGGATATGCAAGGCAGAAGAACTGGGGTCTTGATAATCTCCCGATTGAAACAGATTGGATATTTATTCTCGATGCCGACGAAGAGATTACGCCGCAGCTTCGCGAGGAATTGCTGGCGATTTCCACAGGCAAGGTGCAGACCGATAAGGTCGGCTTTTATGTAAACAGACACTTCGTCTGGCGGGGTAAGAAGATTAGTCATTGTGGTTATTACCCTTCATGGAATCTTCGCTTTTTCAGACGCGGAAAAGCACGCTATGAAGAGCGAGATGTGCATGAGCATATGATTGTTGACGGCCCTGTAGGATATCTAAAAGGTGAAATGCGACACGAGGACAGGCGCGGGCGTGATTACCTCTGGCAGAAACATATACGATACGCCGAGCTTGAAGCAAAGGAAATGTTCAAGGCGATGAATGGGACTGTGACGGCGGGGCTTAAGCCTTCATTCTTTGGGAACTCGCTTGAGCGTCGCAGGGCGATCAAGGAAAGGGTCTGGCCTTATCTCCCGGCACGCTGGCTCTTCAGGTTTGTCTATATGTATTTTATAAAGCTTGGTTTTCTTGACGGGACTGCGGGACTGGACATGTGCATTTTTATGGCACGATATGAAAAAGAAATTGCGGCGGCCTTTCAGCGACTGAAGGCCGCTACAGCTGCAAACCTCGTTCAATGAAAACGAACCGATCGTCTGCAAACCCGAAGAGGCGCTCGACTGTTTCCTCAGGACGAAGATGGATGTGATTGTGATGAATGACTGGATCGTGAAAAGAAGGTAATAGGATATGGGTAATAGGTGATGGGAAAACAAAAGACAAGGTCATAGGTAATGGGTGATAGGACAAAGAAAAGGTAATAGGCTACAGGTAATAGGTAATAGGATAAGACAAAAAAAAGACGAGGTGATAGGTGATGGGTCATGGTTTTTGCCCATAACCGATAACCTATAACCCATAACCTAGAAATACGTAAGCGGAGGCTGCAAGAACGGTTGTGTGATATAATCCCAATATGGAAATGACGAACAGTAAACTTACTGATCCGGGGCGCGTTATCAGGGTCCTCAGGGAGTTTCTGTCAAGAGACGACAACGTTCTTTTTGCTCTCTTGTTCGGCTCTTATGCTGCGGGAAGGCAGAAAAAGGGGAGCGATATCGACCTTGCGGTCTATTTTGAAAATCCGCCAGCCGGTCTTGACCTCCTTGGCCTGGTCAATACGCTGTCCGGAGTGTGTTCTGCAGATATCGACCTGGTGGTCTTGAACGGCGCATCCCCGTTTCTCAGACATCAGGTTATGAAATACGGCGTGCCGCTTGAGGTCAAAGACAGGGTCCTTTACCGGGAGTTCAGGGAGAAGGTTATCTCAGAGTATGATGATTACAAGTATATTTCGGGAATGGCGGCCTATGATTGACAAGATACTGATCCGCCCCTTCCAGGTAATCTTTAAGGTTTCTGATAAGTCAATGATCATCCTTGGCTTAAACGCCTATCACGGCGACAGGCCCCAGACTGTCAGGCAGCAGGACAATCCCAGGTACTGGCAGCTGATAGAAGAGTTCAGGAAGATCACCGGTGTGCCGGTTGTTCTTAACACCTCGTTCAATGAAAACGAGCCGATCGTCTGCAGGCGCGAGGAGAGCTACACAGTCTATCAAGGCAATCCGGCAGTAGCAGTGAAACAAAGAACAATCACCTCATAATGACGCACCCTATTGTCAGCCAAGCGGATCAACTCCGCAGTGCCTCTGAGATCGGACATCGGACGGCGGTTATGAAGAAGACGATCACGTTCTGTTGCCTATTTCTCCTTCTCTCCAGCACCGCACTCTTTGCCGCATATCGTAATGCCGGGCGATTGATGGCGTTGGCCAGTTGCGCGCCTGGAAGGGCCGACGCGGTGGTCGTCCTCGGCGGCGACCCCGACGGACGGAGCGTCACCGGGGCGGACCTCGTGAGGAGGGGTTATGCGTCTGCAGCACTGATAATCAGCGGCAGGCCTGGAGGGAAGGCCGAAGCCCTTTTTCTGGCTGCAGGGGCAAAGGCTCATGATATCCATTTCGACGGTCGCCCCCATAATTCCTATGAAGAAGCAGAAGTGGGCCTTGAGGCGATGCGAAAATACGGATGGAAAAGGGTCCTGGTGGTGAGCGATCCCCCTCACATGCTCCGCGTGTCCTGGGTTTGGCATCATGTACTGTCAGGCACCGGATTGGAAGTTATACCCGTTGCTAGGACCGACTGGGAGTGGCATCCGGACCACTGGAGGCAGGACAGGAAGACGAGGGAATATGTGACTTTGGAATACAAGAAACTGGGCTATTACCTCCTCGTCTACGGCCTTGGGATACCGGCGGAATGGATTGATCGTTTTCGGTCATGAAAATCTCAATCGTCGCTGCTTATTGCGTGCGTGGTAATATATGACATGAGCGGATTCGATACGACCAAGACAATTGCCTATTGGACTGAGGGCGCAAAATATGATCTGGGTGTGGCAAATGCGATGTTGAAAGCCAGAAAATATCCTTATGCGCTTTTCATGGGGCATCTTGCGTTGGAGAAAATCCTTAAGGCTTTGGTTGTGAAACGCACCGGGAAGCATGCTCCGTTTACTCATTCGCTTCCTTATCTCGCTGAGAAATCGGGCCTTAGGTTCCCGGAGCACATAGAAGTCAGCCTGCGGGAATTTATGGAATTTCATTTGGAAGGGCGGTATCCGGATGCAAATAGGGCGTTTTATCGGAAATGTACGAAGGAGTTTACGGTCCGGAATCTCAAAGCTATTAAAGAGGTTTTCAGATGGATAAAAGAGAAGTTATAAAGATCATCGTCAAATTTGTTAGAGAATTAAAGCAACAGAATATAACGGTCGATCATGTCTTCTTGTATGGCTCATATGCCCACGGCAGGGTCCGGCCTGACAGCGATATAGATGTGGCCGTGGTGTCCAGAGATTTTGGCGTGGATCGAGTGGAGGAAGGAATGCGCCTGTTCAGGATTGCAGGGCGCATTGACACTCGCCTTGAACCGGTCCCTGTTGCTTTAGAATCATATGAAAATGACACTTGGGTGCCGCTGATTCATGAAATCAGGGAAAAGGGCGTTAAGCTGAAAGTTGCGTAGCAATAGCACCTCATTTCTTGTAACGGCAGTCGAATAGTCGAGAGTCGAAAGACAGTCAAAGACTAAGGCACTTAGCAATCAAACATGAAAATACAGAGGTTTGAAGATATTATTGCCTGGCAGAAAGCAAGGGAACTGGTCGCGGAGATCTACAGACTGACGAATGCCTCAGAAAACTTCAAAAAAGACTTTGGGCTTAGAGAACAGGTTCGCAGGGCGGCTGTTTCCGCCATGTCAAACATTGCCGAGGGGTTTGGTCGCAATAGTGACAAGGAGATGGCGAATTTTCTGAATATTGCCAGTGGATCGTTATCAGAAGTTCAAAGCCAGATTTATGTTGCACTCGACCTGCAATACATCGGGACAGATTCTTTTGATACGGTTTATTCTTTAGCAGGTGAAACAAGCCGGCTTCTTACTGCTTTCATGAAATATCTCCGAAAGCCAACCAAATGACCCCTAACCTCCCAGACTCTCGACATGTTCGGACTTAAATGACTGTTTCTATTATCACGGCCGTATTTAACAATGCCCGTCACATCGGAAGCTGCATCGAAAGCATTCACTCCCAGACCTGGCCCGATATCGAACACATCATCATCGACGGCGGGTCGACGGATGGAACGCTTCAGGTCATTGAAGAAGTCATGAGTCGAGAGTCGCGAGCAATGAGTCAAAAGGACAGTAAAAGAGTCGAAGAGTCGGGAGTCAAAGGGTCAAAGGCAGCCGGGCGTCAGGAGCCGGATGTCTACTCTCCGCTCTCTGCTCCATGCTCTGTGCTGAGGGTTATAAGTGAAAAGGACAACGGCATCTACGACGCGCTCAATAAAGGCATCCGGCTGGCGACCGGAGACGTGATCGGCTTCCTCCACGCCGACGACATCTATGCAGATGAAACAGTTATAAAAAAAGTCGTGAAGACCATGACCGAAAGCAATTTAGACAGCTGCTACGGGGATCTTGTATACGTAAAAGACAATGGTAATAGGTCAGGGGGCACAGACAAAGAGGATAAGAGGTTAAGAGGTCAAGAGGATAGGCTCACAAGCCTGCAAGCCGACAAGCTGACAGGCAAAAAGGGTAAAAGGACAAGAGGACAAGAATCAAGTGACCGGTCAACTCAAAACCCGGAACTCATAACTCATAACTTCAAAACCGTGCGCTACTGGAAATCAGGGCCTTTTGAAAAGGGGCTTTTCAAAAAGGGCTGGATGCCTCCCCATCCTACTTTTTTTGTGAGGCGCGAGGTGTATAGAAGGTTAGGAGTCTTCGATACCGGATTCAGGATCGCGGCCGACTACGAGCTGATGCTCAGGTTCCTCTGGAAAAATAATATCTCGACCTGCTACATCCCCGATGTGCTCATAAAGATGCGGACAGGGGGCGCAAGCAACGGAAGCCTCCGCAACATTCTTAAAAAATCGGCCGAGGACTACAGGGCTATGAGGATGCACGGGCTTGGCGGCCTCGCAACGCTCGTGAGAAAGAATTTGGCGAAGATACCGCAGTTTCTCACACGGTGAAGATAAGAAGATCGGAAGGTGGGAAGTTGGGAAGATAAGGGTAAAGAAGGCAAGAGGATAGGAACGTGAGAAGATGAGAAGTTAGGAAGATAACGGGACAAGAAGTTGGAAAGACGAGCAGATAAGAGGATAAGAGGATGAGAAATATGGAAGAGAGAGAAAGAGAACTCTTCGTCATTTCCGTGACCTCGAAGCATACCGACAGGCGTTCCAGCATGCCATGAAGATATATGAGATCAGTAAGTCATTTCCGCAGGAGGAAAGGTATTCGCTGACCGATCAGATCAGGCGCTCATCCCGTTCCGTATGCTCTAATCTTGCGGAGGCTTGGCGAAAGAGAAAGTATAAGGCTGTCTTCAAAAATAAGATGACGGATGCAATGCAGGAGGCATCTGAAACTCAAAGCTGGCTCGAATTCTGTCTCGCCTGCAACTATATCGATCAAAATACATTTCAGGCTCTCGATGCGGAATATGAAAGGGTCATTGCCATGCTGAATTCCATGGAGAAGAAATCCGATTCGTTTTGTTTTTAATAGTTTCTCAACGTCCGAGCTTCTTATCCTCAAAGACCGGAAGATAGGAAGATGTGCGCAAAGCAAGAAGATAAGAACATGAGAAGATGAGACGATATTGCCGTGATCTCAACTTCTGAGCTTTTTGTCATCTCAATTTCTATCTTTAAACTGTTTCTGGCAGTTTCTCAACGTCCAAGCTTCTTATCTTCACAATTTCTATCTTTAAGCTGTTATTGATATGTTCTTAACTTCTGAGCATCTTATCCTCATAACTTCTTGCTTTTCATGAACCCAGAAGAAGAAATTATCCTGATCCTTTCAAGGCCCACGCCTTCGGATGCCGGGCAAAAGCGCGTCCGTGGACTGACAGCGAAGGGTACCGTCGACTACGACCGGCTGCTCCGTCGTGCCGGCGACAACGGCGTCTCGCCTTTCATCTTCAGGAATCTGACCGGTGACGAAGGCATTCCCGGACCGGTTGTTGAGCGGCTTCGTACAATATATTACCAGACTCTCAGACGGAACCTCGGCCACCTGAACGAGACGCTCAGGCTCGCAGGCCTTCTGGGCGACGCCGGGATCGGGGCTGTACCGCTGAAGGGCCCTCTCGCAGCAGAGCAATTTTTCGGAGATGCGGGGCGATATCCGACTTCCGACATCGATATACTCGTAAGACCAGTGGACCTCGGCAGGGCACGGCAGGTCTTGGAGGCTGCAGGATACCGCAATGCCGAGAGAATCGCCTGGGAGGACCTGAAGACCGGCACCTACCATGCGGTCATGACGAACGGCAATTACCATATCGAGCTGCACTGGAACCTTGCGATGCGGTACTTCAGCGTCGAACCTGAATTCTGGTGGCAGAAGACGTCGCGCACGGTCCATGAAGGCCGGAAGATCATCGTTCTAGCTCCGGAGCGATATCTCCTTTATCTGATCTTCAGGGCCTTTGCAAAGGGCTTCTTTCCCCTTAAGTATCTGGTGCTCGCGGCAGGCCTGATCGAGGCTGCCAGGAAAGATTTTGACTGGGATGCTTTTTCCGCCCTGGCCGAAGAATGCGGGATGGGCCGTCTGGCGGCCTTCACCCTCTCATTTCTCCGGAACGAGCTGGGAGTCGATTGCCCCGCGCAGGTCACCGGGAGTTCCGCCGGCTACCGGCTCTTCAGGAAGCTTGTCGTCTCCGGATTATTTACCCCGGGCAGGAGGGTCCACATCAGGATGCTCTTGTACACCCTGTTTCTTCTGCCGCCGAAGAAGAGCCTTCCGGTGCTCCTCAGGAGACTCTTCCCGGGCTTCGGCGAGATCCGGCTCCGGTACGGCCTCCCGGCGAAATCAAAGGCACTCTATCTCTATTATCTTTTGAATCCTGTTTTTTTGATTACAAAAAAAGGTAATAGGTAATAGGTTAGGGGTAATGGGATATAGGTCTCTCCCATATAGGCAGTCATCGCCTTTGCTAAATTACTTTTATTGGGTTATTGTTTACCTTCCAGTTGCATAAAGATTGTAAATTAACAGCCACAAAAGCTTGATTGACGGGCTCTTGAGCCTGATGACACTCCTTATGCTGGAGTTCACCGAATGTTACCTCCAGGTCAAAGTTCTTTTTCCGTCATGCCCGAGGTTCTCAGTCGGGCATCCATGTTTTCTTAAGAATGGATTCCCGCCTAAAGACTGCGGGAATGATAACGGCCTAAATACACACACTTTATGCAACGTTAGGGTTTAGTCAGTTCATGGAACGCATCTTAAGGAGGAATGTATGACGGACCGCGTATCTGTCGACAAGAACATTTTGCACGGCAAACCCTGTATAAAGGGCACGCGGATACCGGTGTTCCTTATCCTGGACCTCCTTGCCGGCGGGTCTACCAATGCCGATATCCTGGCTGATTATCCCGATCTTTCGGTAGAGGATATCCGTGCCTGCGTTGAATATGCCGCTATGCTGGCAAGAGAAGAGGCTGGTGAAGAAAAGGATAAGCACGGGTCATTTGTTGGTGTATAACGCAATGGATAAATAATTAGGTAAGAGGTGGCGGATAACAGGAGTATAATGTGCCCATAACCGCTAACCTATAGCCTGTAACCTATAACCGGATTTATGACCGTCAAGGTCCTCTATTATTTCATCTCATACGCCTCGGTGGCGTTTATCATCGCCCTTGCGCTGACGCCTCTGATGCGGCCGCTTTCCTTCAGGCTCGGCGCGGTCGACAAGGGCACGGGCAGGAGGGTGCACACCGGGACCGTCCCGCGGCTCGGCGGAGGCGCCATCTTCCTCGCCTTCATGCTGCCGGTCGTCTTTTCGCTTACTCGCGGCCAGTGGGACCTCTTCCACGACAGGATGGTCGGCATCCTCGTCGCCTCTGCCCTCGTGTTCTGCATCGGCGTCTACGATGACCTGAAGGTGGCGACCGTAAATAACAAGCTCATTGCCGAGGTGCTGGTGGCGGTAATCATCTACCTCTGGGGCATCAGGATCACTGTACTCAGCAACCCCCTCGGCCCTGCGATCCAGCTCGGCTGGTGGGGCCTCCCGGTGACCGTCCTATGGATCGTGATCGTGACTAACGCGGTGAACCTGATCGACGGCCTCGACGGGCTCGCGGCAGGCACCGGCATCCTGATATCCCTGGCGCTTCTCGCCGTGTCCGGCGATACGCATATGCAGCTCGTCTATGTCGTGCTCGCCGGCAGCCTCGCCGGCTTCCTCGTCTATAACTTCCCGCCCGCCTCGATCTTCATGGGCGACGCAGGCAGCCTCTTTACCGGCTTTTTCCTCGGCGCGATCTCGATCATCTCTTCTCACAAGGCTACCGCAATGGCGACGATCATGATCCCGGTCATCGCCTTCAGCTTCCCGCTTATGGACATGGCCTATGCGGTGCTGCGGCGCTACTACCGGGGCGTGCCGCTCGGCGAGGCGGACAGGGAGCACATCCACCACAAGCTCCTCGAAAAAGGGCTCTCGAAGAAGAAGGTCCTGTTCCTTCTTTATTTTATCAACGGCGGCCTGCTGCTGGCTGTGCTGATACTGGTGAGGAGACAGCTGAACGTCGACTTCCTTGGCCTCATCCTTATCGTGGTCGTCGCGGTCCTGGGACTCCGCCTCTTCGGATATATCGAGTTTCAGCCCTTTCTCAGGGACACGCTGAGGAACTATGAGATCGGCAGGAAGAGGAAATATTTCAACTACATCATCAAACGGTTCAGGCGGAACGCGAAGAAATGCGGGTCGCTCGACGAGCTGAAACCGCACCTGTCTGAGCTGATGAGGGAGTATAACTTCAGGAAGGTGAACATCTTCTTTTATCCGGCCCATCTCGCCGACCCGCTTTATTCCTACATCTCCGACAGTGGCCATGAGCCGGAAAAGCCGCTCTTCCTCTCCTTCCCGGTCGTCGGCGGCAACGGCTATACCGGCAGCGTGAATATCAGCAAGGAGACGGACGACGACTACTTCCTCTGCACGGCCGAGCTGGTAAGGGCGGTGTCGGAAGAGGTGGGAAGGTTTTTGTAAAAGATGTGATAATCCTTATCTCTTTAATCCTTGATCCTTCTTCAAGACTTAGAACATTGAACCTTTAACTTTTAACATAGAACTTTGAACTCCTCACGCTTTACGCTTTACCTTTTTGCCTCGGCTGCATTTCTGGCCGCGGTCTATCTCTTCCTCACGTTCCGCATCGTGCCGGTGAACGAGGACGCAGGGACCTTCATCCCGATCGCAAAGGAGGTCTTGCAGGGCGCGGTCCCTACAAAGGACGTGATGACATGGAAGACTCCGGGCATGTACTACCTCACCGCGCTCTGGATGAAGTTCTTCGGCACGGCGTATGAGAGGGTCGTCCTGCTCGTGTACCTCGTCAACGTCCTCAACTGCCTCCTCCTCTATCTGGCCCTTTCCCGGTTCGTCAGCTCGCGGATACCGAGGCTGCTGCTATGCCTTTCGTATTTCTATTCCGCGCTGCTCTTTGAGGGCTTCTGGGTCGTGCTCGAGCCCTTCCAGGTGGCCTTCATTTTCGCGGCTTACCTGGTCTATCTTGGCCGGCGGGAGGGTTTTTTCAAGTACGGTCTCGCCGGGCTCCTCCTCGGCTGCTCGATAATGATCAAGCAGTATTCCGTCTTTGTCCTGGCAGGTTTTTTGGTCGCAATATGGCTCGACCGTCCGAAGGTTGTGATCGCGCTCTTCACGCTCCTCTTCCTGGGTGTTGTACTCGGCGTGCTGTATGCGGGGTCCCGCTTTTCCGGATACCGGTTCGATGCATCGGCTGTTGTCGTGGCTCTCTGCGCAACAGTCTTCTTCGAGACGCTCTTCCTCGGAATGAAGCTGCCGTTCAGGGAACTCCGGGTGCTGAAGCAGGAGCAGGCGAGTGAGGCAAAGGAGATCAACAGGGTATTCCCAAAGGGAAGCAGCGTTTATGTTATAGGGTATCGTCCGTATGTCTATGTTACCTGTGACTTTGTGAACCCGATGCATGACTATGAGTTCGGCAATGCGCAACGGCCGGTGGACGACTGGGACCGGATAGGGTCTGTGCTGATCGGACAGGAGAGCGTCCCGTCCTACCGGAGCATCCTCGAAGCCCACGGGTTCAGGAAGGTCGGGGAATTGGAAGGAAGGGCGGAATTCTTTGAAAAGAGTAAACCCTACCGCGACCTTAAAGTGTGTGTATTTAGGCCGTCATTCCCGCAGTCTTAAGGCGGGAATCCATTCTTAAGAAAACATGGATGCCCGACTGAGGACCTCGGGCATGACGGGAAAAGAACTGTGACCTGGAAGCGGGTATCCAGAACTCCTCGAATACACTGGATTCCCGCCTGCCTGCCGGCCGGCAGGTCTTCACGGGAATGACGGCGAGAGGCGCACTTTTTGAAGAACTGAATTTTGAGATAGGTTCTACTTACTTTTAACTTTTTACGGTATAATTATTAAACTTAGAACTATATTAGACAAAGAGGTGCAGAGGATAAAGGGCTTGCTAAAAGGTTAATGGCGCTGCAGGGTTAGCCCTTATCTCTTTTAATCCTTTTTTCAAAACTTAGAACTTTGAACGTAGGACTTTTTTATAGGAAAGAGGTGACGGTATGTATGCGGTGATACTTGCCGGCGGAAGCGGCACAAGGTTCTGGCCTTTGAGCAGGGAGACGACCCCGAAGCAGATGCTCCGTGTCTTCGGCGATCTTACGATGGTCCAGCAGACAGTCTCAAGGCTCGGCGAAGCATTGCCGCTCGCGAACATCTATATCGTCACCGGACAGAAATACGCCTACGACATCCGGAGCCAGCTGGTGGAGGTCGACTGCAGCGGAGGGGTGAAGCTCCTGAACGAGCCCGAGGGGAAGAACACGGCGCCTGCCATCGGGTTTGCGGCTGCGCATATCATGAAAAAATCCCCGGATGCTGTCATGGCGGTGATGCCGTCGGACCACATCATTACGAAGAACGACGTTTTCCTTAAGGTGCTGAAGCAGGCTGAGAAGCTTGCGGGGAAGGGGTATCTCACCACTATCGGGATAAAACCTGACAGGCCGGAGACCGGCTATGGATATATCCAGATCGGGAAACGCCTCTCGAAGGTGGCCGGGACCGGGGGCTTCGAGGTGGAGCGCTTTGTCGAAAAGCCTGACGTGAAGACCGCGAAGTCCTACGTGAAATCAGGCGACTACCTCTGGAACAGCGGCATATTCGTTTGGCGGGTGAAGGACATCCTGTCGGAGATCAGCAGGCAGATGCCGGACCTGTACAAAGGGATCGTCTCGATGCGGAAGGCGATCGGGAAAAAGGACGAAGGGGTAGTGGTGGCGGAGGTCTTCAGGGGCCTGAAGCCTGTATCGATCGACTACGGGGTGATGGAGAAGGCGAAGAAGGTCGCGGTCGTCTCTGCGGACATGGGCTGGTCCGACATGGGCAGCTGGCGCGCGATCGAAGACATCTCGGAGAAGGACGAATCGGGGAACATCATCGCCGGCAACGTCATCGACATCGGTTCGAGGGACTCCATCGTGTATGCCGGCAAGAGGCTGGTCGCTACGGTAGGGCTGCAGGACATGGTAGTCGTCGACACGCCGGACGCGACGCTCGTCTGCCACAAGGACCATACGCAGGACGTCCGTAAGGTCGTCGACGAGCTCAAGAAGAAGAATGCGGACGAGCTGATCGAGCATCTGACGGTTAACAGGCCCTGGGGCTCCTATACCGTGCTGGAGGTCGGCAGCAGATATAAGATCAAGCGGATCGTCGTGAACCCAGGGGCGAAACTAAGCTACCAGATGCATCACCACAGGTCGGAGCACTGGGTCGTGGTCTCCGGAACCGCCAGGGTCACGGTGGGCGACAAGAGCTTCAACGTCCACCCGAACGAATCCACGTACGTGCCGATGTCTACCGGCCACAGGCTCGAAAACCCGGGCAAGGTACCGCTGCACCTAATCGAGGTCCAGAACGGCGACTATATGGCCGAAGACGACATCGTGAGATTCGACGACGAATATGGAAGGAAAGACAGTAAATAGTTAAAAGTGAAAGGTGAAAAGTTCAACAGCCTTTAACCTTTTTAAAAAGATGGTCGACAAAAAGATATTCAGACAATATGACATCCGGGGCGTATGGAACGATGATCTGACGGCCGAGACGGCGCTGCTCATCGGAAGGGCCTTTGGCACCCTCTGCAGGGAGGCGTGCGGGAAGGAGAAGGTCCTGCTCACGGTCGGCAGGGATGTGAGGCTGAGCTCGGCCGCGATCTCTGAAAACCTGATCAGGGGCATCGCCTCGACCGGCGCGGACGTGACCGACATCGGCGAATGCCCGACCCCGGTGCAGTATTATTCGCTTTACCGGCTCGATGCCGACGGCGGGGTGATGGTGACAGGCAGCCATAACCCGCCCGAGTACAACGGCTTCAAACTGAGCATCGGCAAGGAGACGATCTACGGGGGCGAGATACAGCGCATCAGGCAGATCATCGAGAGCGGAAGGTTCGCCGAGGGAAAGGGAAGGACTGAAAAGAAGGAGATCATCGCCGACTACATCGACCACCTCAAAAAAGATTTCCCTGACCTCTCCGGCATCAGGGTCGTGCTCGACGCAGGCAACGGCACGGCAGGGCTCGCGGCCCCCGCACTTGTCGAAGGGCTCGGGGCGGATGCCATCAGACTCTTCTGCGAACCCGACGGGAATTTCCCGAACCACCATCCCGATCCGGTCGTTCCCGGGAACCTTGCTGCGCTGATACGGACGGTCAGCGAGAAGGGAGCGGACATCGGGGTCGCCTTTGACGGCGATTCCGACAGGATAGGCGTGGTCGATGCGGACGGGGAGATAGTATGGGGCGACCGTCTCATGATACTCTTTGCCAGGGAGATCCTGAGGAAGTCCCCCGGGGCCGCGATCATCGGTGAGGTGAAGTGTTCGCAGATACTGTATGACGATATCCGGCGGAACGGCGGCACCCCGATCATGTGGAAGACCGGCCATTCGCTGATCAAGAAGAAGATGAAGGAGGAGAAGGCCCTTCTGGCGGGCGAGATGAGCGGCCATATATTTTTCGCAGACCGGTATTTCGGGTACGATGACGCGATTTACGCTACACTCAGGCTGCTCGAGCTGCTGAAGAAAAACGGCAGGCCTTACAGGTTGAAGAGGCTGCTCGGGGGGCTTCCCGAGGTCTGGTCTACGCCCGAGATCAGGTTCGACTGTCCGGATGAGCGGAAGTTCGGCGTGGTCGAGGAGATGCGGCACGCCTTTGCCGGCCATGACGTAAATACGATCGATGGGGCGAGGGTCAATTTCGGGGACGGCTGGGCACTGGTACGTGCCTCGAACACGCAGCCTGCGCTCGTGATGAGGTTCGAGGCCGAAAGCGAGGCGTCGCTGAAGAGGATACAGGCGTTTGTGGAAGAAAAATTGAAAAGGACGTTGAGTCGTTGAACCGTTGAGGTGTTGAGTCGAACGAGTAAACAGAAAGGAAGTTGAAACGTTGAAACAGAAAATGACGCTAGGCATCTCAACATTTCAACATCTTAACAATTCAACAATTCAACGTTTTACCCAAGGAGGGAAGAATTGAAAAGGAAGAATAATCATATTCTGACAGAGTTGCTCGGGGCTGTCGAAAACAGGCAGGCCTCAGTCGGCATCGTTGGCCTGGGGTATGTGGGGCTTCCGCTGGCGATAGCATTTCACGGGGTGGGGTTTGTTGTCCGGGGGTTCGACGTTGACTCGAAGAAGGTCCCCTTGCTGAAGGCCGGGAAGAGTTATCTGCGGCATATCCCCTCCAGAGAGATCAGGGCTATGGCCCTCTCGGGCAGGTTCATCCCGACGGACGACTTCTCCCTCATAAAGGATACCGACTGTGTCTGTATCTGCGTTCCGACGCCGCTGAGCAGGTTCAGGGAACCCGATCTCTCTTATGTGATCAAAACCGCGGAGTCGATCGCCCGTTTTCTGCGGCCCGGCCATCTCATCGTGCTCGAAAGCACCACGTATCCCGGCACCACCGAGGAGGACGTAAGACCGATACTCGAACGCACAGGACTGAAGGCAGGCAGGGACTTTTTCCTCGCCTTCTCCCCGGAGAGGGAAGACCCGAACAATCCGAAGTTTTCTACGTCTACGATCCCGAAGGTCGTGGGCGGCACCTCGCCGTCCTGCCTGAAGGCCGCACAGGCGCTCTACGGGAAGGTCATCGGAAAGACGGTCCCGGTCTCTTCGACGCGCGTTGCCGAGGCATCCAAACTCCTCGAAAACATCTACCGGTCGGTGAACATCGCGCTGGTGAACGAACTGAAGGTCTGCTTCGACAGGATGGGCATCGACATATGGGAGGTGATTGAGGCGGCAAAGACGAAGCCGTTCGGTTTCCAGGCCTTCTACCCGGGGCCCGGCCTCGGCGGCCACTGCATACCGATAGACCCGTTTTACCTTACCTGGAAGGCGAGGGAGTATGACTTCCATACGCGGTTCATCGAACTCGCCGGCGAGATCAATACTGCCATGCCCTATCATGTCGTCTCACGCGTCATCGAGGCGCTCAACGCGAAGGGCAAAGGGGTGAAGGGTTCGCGCATCCTCGTGCTCGGCATCGCCTATAAGAAGGACATCGACGATGTCAGGGAATCTCCCTCCCTCAAGCTGATCGCGCTGCTCAGGGAGAAGGGCGCGAAGGTCGATTATCATGACCCGTATATACCCAGGACGAAGAAGACGCGGGAGTACGACCTCAAGATGGTCTCGGTACCGCTGACGCCGAAGAACCTCGGCAGGTATGACTGCGTGCTCATCTCGACCGACCACTCGGCCTTTGATTACGGGTCCATCGTGAAACACAGCAGGCTCGTCGTGGACACGCGGAACGCCGCCGGCAGGATAAGGTCGAAGAAGATAGTAAAGGCGTGATAACTACAGTAAAAAGTGAAAAGTTAAAAGACCAATAGGCAAAAAGGACCTCTTACCCTACCGCGACCATAAAGTGTGTGTATTTAGGCCGTCATTCCCGCAGTCTTTAGGCGGGAATCCATTCTTAAGAAAACATGGATGCCCGACTGAGAACCTCGGGCATGACGGAAAAAGAACTATGATCTGGAGGTAACATTCGGTGAACTCCAGCATAAGGAGTGTCATCAGGCTCAAAAGCCCGTCAATCAAGCTTTTGTGGCTGCTAATTTACAATCTTTATGCAGCTGGAAGGTTAACCCTCTTAATCTTTTCGCCTTTAACCTATAACCTTTAACTTTTAACGGGTGGGAAATATGAAAATTCTCGTTACAGGCGGGGCCGGGTACATCGGCAGTCACATGGTCAGGACCCTCGGAGAAAAGGGGCATGAGGTCGTGGTCTACGACAACCTCTCGACCGGCCATAGGGAGTCGGTGCTGTACGGAAGGCTCGTGGTGGGCGATACGGCCGACGCCGCTGCGCTCGACCGTCTCTTCGGGGCAGAAGGCTTCGATGCAGTGGCCCATTTTGCGGCCTCGATCGTGGTCGAAGAGTCGGTCAGGGAACCGCTGAAATATTATCGCAACAATTTCTGCAATGCGCTGAACCTCATCAAGGCCTGTCTGGAGCATCGTGTCGACAAGTTCATCTTCTCCTCCACCGCGGCCGTCTACGGCATACCCTCCGAGAACCCGGTCACGGAGAAGTCGGCGTTAAGTCCTATCAACCCTTACGGGGCTTCGAAGGCGATGGTCGAGCAGGCCCTCAGGGACGTGAGCGGGGTATCGAGCCTCCGGTATGTTGCGCTCAGATATTTCAACGTCGCCGGCGCAGATGCCCTGTCGCGTATAGGCCAGAAATATAAGGACGCGACCCACCTTATCACGCTTTCCCTCAAGACCGCCCTCGGCCTGAGGCCGCAGCTCAGCATATTCGGCACGGATTATGACACGCCCGACGGTACCTGCATCAGGGACTATATCCACGTCGATGATCTTATCGACGCCCATGTCCTGGCGCTCGGCCATCTCGCCTCAGGCGGCGGCAGCAAGGTCTATAACTGCGGGTACGGCAGCGGGTACTCAGTGAAAGAGGTGGTCGGGGCGGTCAGGAGGGTGACCGGCATCGACTTCCGGGCGGCAGAGACCGGCAGAAGAGAGGGTGACCCGCCGGCCCTCGTCGCGGATTCGGCGCTGATCAAGAAGGAACTCGGCTGGAAGCCGTCGCGCAACGACCTCGACTTCATCATAAGGACCGCCTGGGAATGGGAAAAGAAATTACAAAAGTGTTAAGTTTCGAGTGTTAGGTCTTAGGTAGAAAACTCGCTAATTCCCCGTCACGGGTTTTTCGGTAAAACTCATAACTTAAAACCTAAAACCTAAAACCTAAAACTTTCTTACAATTTCAACAGCACCATCCCGGATTCGGGGTCGAGTTCCCTCCGCGCGGTTACTCCTTCCATCTCGATAATCACCGCTTCGAGCACGAGGAAGGTCTCGGAGTTCTCGCGGAGGCATCCGACCTTCACCATATCTTTCTTGCCGAAGGCCCCGTGAAAGTGCACCTTCGGCGTCTCTCCCTGCCAGAAGATCGTGCCCACGCCCATCACCTCGTGGCTCTCGCCTAACTTCTTCCATACCGGCGTCGGAGGGAATTCGTCCTTCTCCGGACCGACTACGATGCTCCCCTCCCGCATGCCTCCCACCAGGTACAGGACGGCTGCCCTGATCTTCTCTCTTTTCGCGAGCTCGACGAGGTCCCCGAGCACATCGTCATGGTCCTCGAACCGTACGATTACGACCCTCCCGGGCCTTCCTACCTGATATTTCATATCTCCTCCCGTGTTGAGCTATGAACTTCGTGAATAAGTGACGTCATTCGTAAAATCTCCCCGCCCCCCCTCTTTGCCAAAGAGGAACAACAATAATTAGTTTACCCTACCGCGACCATAAAGTGTGTGTATTTAGGCCGTCATTCCCGCAGTCTTTAGGCGGGAATCCATTCTTAAGAAAACATGGATGCCCGACTGAGAACCTCGGGCATGACGATATTTAATTGCCGGGTTAATAGTAAAATCCCCCCGCCCCCTTCTTTGCCAAAGAGGGGCAACTTTCCTCCCTTTAGCAAAGGGAGGTTAGGAGGGATTTTATGGACAATGTCTCCAAACTTCCGTAATCATCAGTAACTGCCTTCGAAACAGAGTCTCGTACCGGCTGACCGCCGGATAATTAGTTTACAATGTCGGCCCGGCAAAATAAACCTTCCGGCCGGGGAAAGCATTAAGGGGGAAGGATTAAGCAGTAAGGGGACAATACGAGAGACAGGTGAAGATAGAGGTAGAGGTAAAGAAGTGAGGGGTGAAACAGCTACTCTATCTGTTCGCCTGTGAGCCTGTGAGCCGGATTGACATGGCGTCCTGTTTTGCTATGCTTTATTCAGAGAACGGAAGTCCGCATCCGGGGAGAAAATGGACAGACCGAGGCAGGAAAAAAGGCAACGCAAAAGGTTTGTGGTCGAGGACATGGAAATCCATGGCAAGATGGTGTTTGCCACGGAAGTCAGGGTCCTGAACATTAGCGTCAGCGGGATCTCGGTGAAGGCGGACCGCCGCCTCGACATCGGCAAGGATTATGCTCTGAAGCTTGTCGAAGGGGACAAGGAGATGTCTTTGAAGGGAACAGTTGTCTGGTCTTCCATCAGCGGGAGCAGGGCAGGCCCGCGGGGCGAGGCGGTCCCGCTGTATACTGCGGGCCTGAAATTTTCGAACCTCGTCACCGACAAGATGACGGAACTCGCCCAGTTCATAGGGATGCATCTCAATGGGGACGATCATCGGCTTGGGGGTCTGCGCGTGGCGGTCATGGGACAGGAAAAGGCGGTCCTCGACTATCCCTCTCAGTACCGTGTGAAGAAGCTCAGCCTGAGCGGCATGCAGATCGAGAGCACGCAGGCGATCAGGCCTGACGCCAGGTTCCCGATGGAGATGTCGCTTCCCGAGGAGGGGCCGATCCGCTTCACCGGAAGGGTCACCTCGTGCCGGCTTGTGCGTGACGAGGGCGCGGACCATTACGACATAGGGATCGCCTTCATGAACATGACCGAGAAGGACATCGACCGGCTGAAGGAGTTCATCAGCCTCCTCCTCCGCATGAACGATATGACGTAGCCTGCGGTTCCCTGCTGCTGCATTCAGCCAAGCTACGAAGACCAGCTCGATACTTCTTATTTTTTCTACAGACAGTCCCTTTAATGGCCGTTTGTGCCATATTGCATAAGTGTAATACCCGTGAGGATCGCCCCGTCAGAAAAGGCGCCCGCCGAAATAAGGCTGCCTTCGCCCTGGTAACTTCCGATATTGGGGGTATACAGGCAGGTCTCGTTCGATTCGCAGAGGCCGTTTTCATTGCCGATGCCGTCCCCGAAAATTTCCACTGCGTTTCTCAGGAATGTCGTCGTACAGGTCGAAAGGCCGCTGTTCCATGTTGCGCCGTCGATAGCATTGCAATCCGCCTCACCGGCCGCGGACCAGGTGTGCGTGAGCACATCTTCAGCGTTGCCTGTAAGGTGTATGGGGAGAACGCCCCTCACAGTGGTGTCCGAAGCCAGGAGTGACCAATCCAGAATCCTGCAGGTCATACCCGAAATGCAGGCGCCGCGGTAGTCCAGATCGGCACCCCAACCCCTGTATGCATTTTCAAAGTGCGTCCAGTCCGTGATCGAGTCGTATAACGCTGCGCCGGTCCCGCCGCCAGGGTTGACGGAATCGTGAGAGGATTTCCCGATAAATGATGGGGTAAGGGTGATGCCGGTGACGAGAGCGGCGTCGGATTGACCATTATTTGCGCACGTGCCGCTTATAAGCCCGGGATTTGTCCCTCCATAAACAGAGCAATTTCCTGCCTGTCCGTTATTCCCCACCTTCAGAAGTCCCGTAAAATAATTGCCCGGAGAGTTATAGAGACTGATCCCTATATCGCGATTATCGGCAACAGCCAGGTTGCGGTACATGTTGCGCCCAGCGTAACCGCTATAGTATGAGTCGGAGTCGAAAAGGCCGGTTACATTGTTGGAGATCGAAATATTTATGAGGGAGTTGAAAGACGAACTGGGTACGTTGAGTCCATATCCGGCATTATACGCAGACGACATATTCGATATAAAATTGTTCGATGAGTACGCGGCGAGGGAAATCCCATTGCTGCTGTTGAAACTGGTCACATCAATGAATCTGTTATTCGAACCACCTATGCTGATGCCGCCGTCGCTCGCAATAATATTGCTGAATGTATTGTTCGTACCTGCGATGTCGAGGCCGGTCCCGTTATTCGCTGAGATCAAGTTCTTGAAGGTGTTCTTTGATGAAGAAGTAAGATACACCCCGGTCATGGCGCCCGCAATCTCCATGTCCTCAAAAGTATTGTTCGAAGAATTGTTTACGCTGACGCCGTTTCCGCAACCGCTGCCGCTGCCGGCAACAGTTATGTTTGAAGCAGTGTTAAATGACGAATTCGTAAGGACAAGGCCTGCGCAGTCCGCAGAATAATGCGTTATTTTATTGTTCGAGGAATTATAGAGAGAAACGCTGCCTTTCGATCTTACGTTTCTCACAACGGATTGATTTACGTTGCCTAAGTTGATGGAGTTCCAGCTTTCATGTTTATCGTAATTGCCTTCGATCCAGAGAAATTTATATGTGTTTGCGACTATAGCGACTTGAGGCGCGACAGTGCCGGGTGCTGCACTCGGCGCAGTTACGACTGCCTCCTTATCGGCATAGATAGTCACAAAAGGGTATATATAAGTGTTGACGGGCAGAATGTAGACAGTGCCTGCATTATAAAAATTCGGAGATTGGGGATTAATCGTGACTATCGGATTGTTCCACCAGGGAGCATAGGCAGGACTGATCCTTGCGGACCCCCGGCCGTCTGTAATGCTGACGGGAGGTGTAGCCGACAATGTTCCTCCTCCCGATGTATTGTTGACCCAGCCGTATTGTCCCCATACCGCGGAATCGATACCCGAACTGAAATCATCGTAAAGGACGGTCCCGGCCGAATTGGAAAGAATAAAGTTATCGATGTCCGCCTTTAGGCTGACCGGTTCATTTGTTTGGGCATATTGCTGTATTGTGACATGGACTGCCGCGGCTGTTGACGCTCCTATCGCCTGCTGGATCAAGGCCCAGGTCCCCTGAGTCCAAGCGTAGGCGTTTATGGCGCTGCCGACCCTTTGTATCCTCAGTTTCCCCGAGGTGTCCCAAGCATAGCTGGGAGGAGCAGCCCCCTGCCTGACAGTCCCATCCACCCGGATAACACCGTTGTAATAGTTGCTTCCCTGCCAGGCTTCGCGCTCAACATAGGCCTGGTTTGCTCCTCCGGCGGTATTGGGGAAGTCGATCTGAAGCCTCGTGTAGACCTGATACTGCTGAGAAGTAATCTGGCCGTCAGGGAGGCTGTAATCGACCTGGATATCGAAGTCGCCCTGCACGACCCCGGGATCTTTAAGATAAATCTGAGAGTTATTATAAGTCGCGGCAGCTCCACCGCCCGTGCTTGTCGTATACAGCTCAACCTTTGATGCGGGAAGCGAAAGATAGGGGTTGCCGTCGGCATATACCGTCACGTTGTTCGATCTCCATTTGGGGGTCCCGGAAAAATCAATCAGGTCCGTAAGCATCTTTCCGTCTTTGAGGCCGGTCGAGACCATCCTAACCGTGCCGGTGCCGGAGTCGCAGACCCAGTTGAATGCATCCAGGGCATCAACGGCCGTAAGTCCGTTGCAGGCGGACTTTCCGATAACGTCGACTTTTCTCATCTCCCCGCCGTGCAGACAGACGGTATAACCCCCTGTCTCCGTTCCGGTGCAGGCCGTATCAGTGGCGGAAAAACTGTTTGCACCATCGTTCTTTACGTAGTCGTTCCAATTTCCGCCGTTGTTCGGATAAAGCGCTCCGATAGCACCTCTGAAAGATACAACCGAAAGCGTTGCGCTTCCGGAGATCGGACCGATGGCGGCAGTGATGGTAGTCGGACCCGTGGCTATAGCAGTCGCAAGACCATAGGTGTCGATGCTTGCGACAGCAGGGTTCGAGGAACTCCATGCTGCCTGGCTCGACACATCCCGGACGGAGTTATCTGTATACGTGCCGGTGGCCGTGAACTGCTGTGTGGTGCCGACGAGCAGGGCCTGATTCGGAGGCGTAACTGTAATTGAGGTCAATCGGGCCGGCTCGACGATCAAACTCGTGTTGCTGGAGACGGTTCCAAGTGTAGCGCTGATATTTGCCGTCCCTTCGCCGACGGAGGAGGCCAGCCCTGCTCCGTTGATTGCCGCCACGGCTGTGTTTGATGACTGCCATTTCACCCAGTTGGTTATGTCCACTGTGCTTCCGTCCGAATACTTGGCCGTTGCTGCGAATTGCTCAGTTTGGCCGAAAGGTATTGAAGTGTCCCCTGGGGTGACCGTAATGGAGACGAGAGACGGAGTGACTTCCAGCGTGGCGCTTGAGGAGAGGCCATTCAAAGAGGCGGTAATGGTGGTAGTCCCCGTGGTCGGGCCGGCTGTTGCAAGTCCATACCTGTCAATGGTCGCAATTGCAGGGTTTGAAGAAGTCCAGGTCACAGGGATTGTGGCGTCCTTCTTCATCGTATTTGAAAAAGTCCCGGAAGCAGTAAACTGCTGTTGTTTGTCGACTTCGACTCTCGGATTTGAAGGCGATACCGACAGAGAAACAAGCGTCTCGGTGCCTCTGAAAGGATTGTTTGACGCATGGCATCCGGCGCTTCCGCAGCTGCCCATGCTTGGCCCTCCCCAATAAACGGTAGTCCCTCTGTGGCAACTGACGCTGAAGCACTGTCCGCCTGTAGGCAGTGGCGTGTAAATGAACGATACCGGAATATAGACTGACTGCTGGGAACCGTTGGCCTTAACGTCGTATTTATGATTCACGTGCAGTAATTTGTCCGCAATGGTGGTATCGTCAGTCGTGGTTGAAAAATGGCAGGTCTTGCACGTTATTAAGGTAGGTCCATTCCAGTGACTTTGCTTGTTTACATGCGCCGCGTGGGTGTTTGCCTTGGGCGATCCGTTCGGATAATTTGGCATGCCGTTGCCTGTCCCGGACCCATGGCAGGAATCGCATGCAAGCGGGCCTGGAGTACCCCATGTCGGAGAGGTATTGCCCGGAATTGTCCCCGTTGAAACTGATGTGCCGTTGCTGTGACAATATAAGTTCGAACAGCTTCCATATGACGCACTGGGAGCATGCTGCCCGGTCGCCCCGCTTGAGGAGCCCTTATACATACCCCCGCTTGTCCTTGGATCGGTCGCATTGATGGACCAGGCGACACTTCCGGCTACATGTTTGCCGGCTGTTGCCACATCCGTATGACAAAGACTGCATTCAAAGCTGTAGCCTGATGCTGAGCCCACATGTTTTTGATGGCTTCCCCTCGTCGGCGGGCTTGCAGCCGTCGCCCCGTGGCATGTTCCGCAAACGGCCGTCGAGGGATCGTCCCAAACAGGGGTTACGTTGCTCCCCCCGCTGGGAGACATGGATGCACCGTGACAATAGACATTGCTGCAGCTCTTTGATCCGAGTTTCGAGACGCTCGTTGCAGGGGTTGTTGCCGTGGCGTCGTAGTTTGCCGATGCCTGTCCGTCATAGGCGCCACCCTGCGTTGTGCCCCCAAAATTATTGAATCCCATAGTGATACTGCCGTCGTTATGCGTGGGGCCGCCGGCAACGCTGTTGTAATGGCAGGCGCTGCAAACTATCCCCTTGACGTTTACATGCGTGTTGTGGGCCCCTGCCGTCGCGGAGCCTGTCACCGTCGTCCAGACAAGGCCGTTTGGAGGGGCCGCCGCATCCACTACCGGAGGGCCGCCGTGACAGTTGGCGCAGGTAGGCTCAAAACCAAGCGGATGTGTATGGCATTCTTTGCACTTGCCGCGGTCGTTGTGCACGGTATCGCCAGCCAAAGACCAGTGATTGGCCGTCCTGTGACAGACGTAACAGACGCTGTTTGATGCATTGGCAGAGTCCCCCGGCCCGTTTGCCCCGCTTTGGTCGTAGAGCTTTATCGTCCCCCCTACGGGCGTGCCCCCGGGGTTCGCATAATTTATGTACTCCCTGACGTTCTTCCCATATACGATCGCGTAGCCCCCTGTCTTAACATACTGCTCCAGCACGTCCCCCTTCACCTTAAAGGTGTCCGTATCCGTGGTGTCCGTTGCGATCTTGTAATAGAAGGGATAATTCTTATCAGGCAGGAGATAGTATCCGTAGTAATTCTGCGTAAGCGTCCCTGCCACCGTAATCTGCGTCCGGTTGCCGGTTTCCCAGTTGCCGATCACCGGCGGCGGTCCCGTGACAATATAGGTCAACGTCCCCCATGCCCTCGTCTGCCTCTGCTGATGCGGGTCATGACAGGTGACGCATTCCGTCTTCCAGCCCCCTTTTGCCGACCAATAGGCACTTCCAGTCGTCGAAGACGAGTGGGTCTTCACCCCGGGGATAGCGGACTTGCTGCCGTCATGACAGGTGTAGCACCTTCTGTTGTTGATCGTGTCGTCGGCAGGGGCAGGAGGGTTCTGTACCGACGACCACGGAGGCGTCGCCGAACTCTGCGTCCAGTGGCAACTCCCACACTCGATTCCGTATCCGGGCAGGTTCGTATGGGGGGCGTCGAGGGCAAAGGCAAGGGATGTACTGAAGAGAAGAAGAAATGCCAGAACGTGATGGGCTATTCTGCCGGATCGTTCTATCACATATACCCCCACGATAATGAGAATTTAAATCAGATGAAAATGTTACTACAGTAGCAATTTGGCTGCCCAAAACAAGGCTAATGCTGTTTCTGATCTTTTTTCTCCCTAATTTTGAAAGAAAACTTGCTTAATCTTCGCTGTTCGGGCGGAATGCCGGTCCGTATGAAGATGCACGAAGACAGTCACCCCGGAATTACGTCCATGACTGCCTGGCAACGGCCGCGAATGCGGCCTTTTTTTGTGGTATATGGCATAGACAATGCGCCAAATGCCGCATGAAGAGTCGGTGTCGGTACACGCGAGGGAATAGACGACAGGAGATGGCCTGCCTCAACCATGCCGCAAGTGATTCCACTGGAGAAGTAAATGGTGGGCGATGCGGGTTTCGAACCTGCGACCCCTGCCGTGTGAAGGCAGTGCTCTCCCACTGAGCTAATCGCCCTTTAAAAAGTGAATAGTAAATAGTAAAACAAAATACACCGGAAAGGTCAACTCCTAGCTGCTGTAAAATGTGAAAGGTAAAAGGTGAAAGGCGCTATCAAGACCCCAGGCTAACAAGCTAACAAGCCTCTTGTCCTTTTTACCCCTTACTCCTTACCCTTTATTTACCTTTACCTGCCTCATTATCTTTGTCTGTCTTTACGCCCTTCCGACGCTGAAGTATTCGAATCCCAGTTTCTTCATCTTCTCCGGCTCATAGATGTTCCTGAAATCGAAGAAGAGAGTGCCCCGCAGGGACTTCCTGATCTTCGAAAGGTCGAGGTTTCTGAATTCGTTCCATTCGGTCACGATAACGAGGGCGTCGGCGCCTTTGGCGCACTGGTATACCCCGTCCGCATACTTCACCCTCCCCTGAAAGATCTTCTTCGCGTCGTCCATCGCCACAGGATCAAACACCCGTACAGAGGCCTTTTCCCTGAGGAGATGCTCGATGATAAAGACCGACGGTGCCTCCCGCATGTCGTTCGTGTTCGGCTTAAAGGAGAGGCCGAGCACCGCGAAGGTCTTGCCGCCGACCTTCCCGGCCGCCTCCCTGATCTTGTCGACCATATGCGCCTTCTGTTTCTCGTTCGCGTCTACCGCGGACCGCACGATGCCGAGGTCCATCCCGTTTTGCTCTGCGAGTGCCAGCAGCGCTCTCGTGTCCTTCGGAAAGCAGGAGCCGCCGTACCCCGGTCCGGTATGAAGAAACTTTGCTCCTATACGTTTGTCGAGCCCCATGCCCTTCGCCACGGTCTGGATGTCGGCGCCGACCCTTTCGCAGAGCTTCGAGAGCTCGTTGATGAACGATATCTTCACCGCGAGGAAAGAGTTTGCTGCATATTTGATCAACTCGGCGGTCTCTATGTTCGTGATCACGAAGGGCGTCTCGATAAGATACAGAGGCCTGTACAGGTCCTTCAGGATCGCCACCGCCTGCTGGCTCGAGGCGCCGACGATCACCCTGTTCGGCCTCATAAAGTCCTCGATCGCGGATCCCTCCCTAAGGAACTCGGGGTTCGAAACGATGTCGAAATCGACCCGTTCGGTCAGTTTCTTCGAGATGATCTTGCGGAGCCTGGCACCTGTGCCAACCGGGACCGTGCTTTTGGTGACGATCACCTTATATCCCTTTATCTCGCCCGCGATCTCACCGGCCACTTTCTCGACATAGCTCATGTCTGCGGAACCGTCGCCGCGGGGAGGCGTGCCGACTGCAATGAAGATGACGAGCGAGGACTCCACCGCGTCCCTGATCTTCGTAGAGAAATTGAGCCTGCCGTTTTTCAGGTTCCTCTTCACGAGTTCCTCGAGTCCCGGCTCGTAAAAGGGCACGATGCCTTTCCTGAGCGCTTTCACCTTCTTTTCATCTTTGTCGATGCAGGTGACAAAGACGCCGAACTCGGCAAAGCAGGCCCCTGTGACGAGTCCCACGTAACCTGTTCCGATTATCCCTATATGCATGGATCCTCCGAAGACATATTATACAGGATCATGCTTAATTCTTGTCCAAAAAGAACAGGAAGATCCAAACGCCTCAAAGTCCGTCATACCCGCGAAGGCGGGTATCCATGTTCTCTAAAGAAGAATGGATTCCCGACTAATGCCTCGGGAATGACGGCGAATGAACGCTTTATAGCAATGACCGAAAAAAACCGATGGTTTTCAGAAAGTGTCCCTCGGCTTATCCGGAACTTTGCTTCTGGCGATTCGTAGCGCTGAAGACGTCCCTCTCCATTTGCAAAACTCAGGGCGACGGCCTATTTGTTCCCCAGCAGCCCGTAAAAGACCCTCTCCGTTTCTTCCACGGTCCGCCGGATATCGAATCGCTTCACCTTTTCCCTTCCGTTCGATACAAAGAGGTCCCTTTTGGTTTTGTCGCCGCGCATGATGCGGATCTTTTCGGCAAGTTCCCGGCTGTCGCCGTGTCGGAAGAGCAGACCGTCGACCCCGTCGGTGATGATCTCCCTGATCCCCCCGCTGTCCGCGCCGATGCAGGGGACCCCCGCGGCCATCGCCTCGATCAGGGTAAGGCCGAGCCCTTCGTTCCTGGACGGCAGCACATTGAGGTCCATGATCTTATAGAAGGCTGCGATCTCTTTCTGAAAATCGCAGAAGGTGAGCCTTTCGGAGGAGAGTCCGCAATATTCCGCGACCCCCCGTAAATTGCGGATATCACTTTCCCCCCAGACGCCGAGCACCAGCACCTGAAAGTCATCCCCCATCGCGGACAGCGCCCGGAAGAGAAACTCATGTCCCTTCATCGAGGGACTATCGGGCCTGAACGTCTTGCCTCCGAAATACCGTCCGACGATCCCTATCGTAAACGCCCCTTCCCGGCGGTATTCCCGCCGTATGCGAGATACCTCCTCTTCGGGCGGTTGGCCGAACTTCGGGATGTCGATGCCGCCGCAGATCATCGCCACCTTCTTCCTCGAGACTCCGCCCCTCAGAAGGCTCTCTTTCACGACATTGCTCACCGCGATGTTCAGATCGAGAAGATTATAGTAAAAGGCGCCAATGTAGGGGATCCCCGAGAGAATGCAGTGCCTCGTAAAGACGATCTTCGGGCGAAGGTCGAGAAAGCGGGCGCTGAAAAGCAGGTGCCTGTCCTTCGAGTGATGAGAATTCACGATATCGATCGCCTCGTCCCTGCAGAATCTCACGAGGGCCCTGGGCGCGGACACGCCCTTTTCCGCAGGAGGATAAGGGTCGTAGAGTTCGAGCCCGGCATCAAGCGCCTCTCCGTTCAGCTCGCACGATTCAGGGGCCCCCCAGATGACCCTGTGGCCGCACCGCTTCAGCCCCTTCGAGATATCGAGGGCGAGCCTGTCCGATCCCCCTCTGCCGTTGCCCGAGATCAGGTTTATGACCGCAAGCCGCCTATCTCCCATAGACAGCCTTCCAGATATCATAATACTCATGCGCCGAATACCTCATGAAGCCCTCGGCGTATGTTCCGGCCCCGGAGGTGACCCCGCGGTAGCGGTTGAGGGAGATGGCCGCGTCGAGCCAGTCGTTCGATGCGAGCTGGCTCCTGTAACGGGAAAGGGCCTCTTTCTTCGCGTCGATCGTATCGGTAATATTTATCAGGAGGTTCGGTACGAGCGCGGTCCAGACCTCGCAGGCGCAGACCGTGAAGTGGCAGCCTCCCTTTTTATGAAGGGCCGCCAGGTGATGGTTCACCGCAAGGTGGTCGTTGTGCCGGTCGAAGAGGGACGGCAGGTAGACAAACTCAGGGTTATATCGATCGATGATCCCCGACAGTCTTCCGGGAATTTCTGCGTTTTCGAGGAGTCTTTTCGACTCATATCCCAGGAATTCGAGATCAACGAACCCCATGACATCGGCTGCCTCTTCCGCCTCCCGTATCCGCTCTTCGGTACAGTCGGCGAAGTAGACGACCTTTACGGCGTCTCCCGCAAGGACATGTTTTCTGAGACTTCCGCCGGCCCCGATGACGTCGTCATCGATATGGGGAGCAAGCACAAGGACCCTGCCGCGTTCGGGGCTGTCCATTTTGATCGGGGACGCCTTCAGGAGAGGCGCCAGCTTTTCATAGAGCCGGCCTACATGTCTCCATTTTATCCGCGGCGGAGGTCTCACCTGTCTGCACTCCGGCGCATAATCACGCCTGTACCGCACGGTTGCATAAAAAAATATCTAAAAGAGGGCGGGTGTGCTGAAAGACTGCCATAGTCGAGGCTCCTTTAAAAAAGGTGGACAAACCAGACCACACTTTCAGAGAGCGCCATGCGATGATTCTGCGTTTACGTGAATCACAATAAAATCCTGCCGCTTGTATGGCGACTTTCAGCATGTCTGCCCTCCTACATTCACCATCATGTTATTTTATCCTAAATTAGTAAATGTAAACGAAAGATATCGTTCACTTCTGCCCGAGCGACACCAATACCTTCTCGAACCGTTCGCCGAGCGTTTCTTCCGAAAAAGCGGCTTCCACGGTCCGCCTCCCGCTGAGGGCAATCCCCGCCGCGAACTCGCCGTCGTCCAGATATTTTTTTATCGCATCGGCAAGGGCCGCTTCATCCGCGGGGGGGACAAGGAGGCCGTTTTCCCCGGAGGAGATGAGTTCGGGAATCCCTCCGACTCGAGTGCCGATGACCGGCTTGCCCATTGCCATCGCCTCGATTATCACCATGCCGAAGGCCTCGTCGCATGTCGAAGGAAGCACAAAGATGTCCATTGCGGCATACATCCGCTCGACATCGCGGCGGATGCCGGTGATGATCGTTCTCTCCGCGATACCCAGCCGCCGGGCCTCCCGGATGATCCCCTCCTTCTCCGGTCCGTCGCCGACGAAGAGCAATGTGACAGGGCGTTCTCCTCCGGTCCCGGCTGCCGCGCGGAGGAGTTCGTATACCCCTTTGCCCTGATGGAGCTTTCCTGCGGCGCCGATCACGAAGTCCTTAGCACTGATCCCGAGCTCACCGCGTACCTCGGTCCGGTCGATGCGCGACGGATCGAAGCTGCGGAGGGAGACGCCGTTGTGGATCACCTCGATTTTCCCCTCGGCTATGCCGCTCGACAGAAGTGCATTTTTCACTGCCCCGCTCACGGCGACGACGCCGTCTGCATGGTTATTGATAAGCCACCGTGTGGTTTTTCTGATGCGGTCGGTCTGGTGCCTGACAAAGAGTATCTTTCTGCCGAGGAGCTTTGCCGCGACAGCGGCAGGCCAGTATTCCTTCCCTGAGTTTGCGATCAATACGCCGATCTCTTCCCTGCGGATGATGATCGCCAGTTTGGCGATTGAGACCAGATCTCCCGAGTTTACCACCTCCAGGTCCTCCACAGGCAGTGCCGCTGCCTCGGCGTTCTTTCTCACGTGACCCCCGGGGGAACAGGCGACGATCACCCTGTGACCTCTTCCGGCAAGCTCCGACGCGAGCACGACCGAGTGCGATTCAATCCCGCCCCATCCCCTGCCGGCATTGACGATGAGGACGTTCATTCAGTCAGCCCTTTTCCGGTCTTCATACCCTGAATGCAGCCGCAGGAAAAACAGGAGGGGATTGGTGCTGCCCCTGATGAAGGAACGCCGTATCTCGTAGGGGTCGCTTCCTTCATGGACCAGTCCCCTCTTCGTCGTCACGGCAAGAGTGTATCCGGCCTCTTTGACCATATCGACTGCTCCCGGACCATAGTCGCCGTAAGGGTAGCAAAAGAAATCGACAGGAAGCTGCAGTTCTGCTTCGAGGCGGGACTTGGAGCCGGATATCTCGGCCCTTAGTGCGTCCGGAGAAAGGCGGTTCAGAAAGGGATGGGTCCGGGAATGGGACCCGAAGGCCACTCCTTCTGTTTTGATCGCATGGATCGCATCCCAATCGAGGAGTCTCCGCCTCCCCATGCGCGGGTCTTCCTCCCAGCTGTTTTCCCTTCCGATGAGGTCGGAAACAAGAAAGACCGTCGATGGATAGCGGTAGCGCCGGAGGACCGGATAGGCGTTTTCGTAAAAGTCCTGATACCCGTCGTCGAAGGTGAGCGCGACCTGTCTTTCTCCCGAATGGTCCCCTTCAATGAAAGAAAGTACGTCACGAAGAGATACCACACTGAATCCCGCGGTCTTCAGATACCACATCTGAAAACGGAACATCCCGGGAGAAACATACAACCCGAGGGGGTCCTTGCCGGCCGGGGGATCGGCGATATTGTGGTACATGAGCACGATGGCGCCGTTCATCCCGTCCTGTCTCTGCTCTGGAGTTCGAGGAGTTTCGCATACTTGAAGAAGGAGCCGCCCGCCTTTGTCAGGGCGGTCACGAGGCCGTCCATCCCGTCGAGAAAGCCTCTTTCGACGAAGTAGATCTTGAGGAACATTCCGATTCCATGATATACGGGAGAGATGCCGTTTGCCCTTCGGCCTGAGGAATATAGTTCCTCCGCGATAATGGTGGAGTAGTCGTTGAGGGTCTTCAGCATGTCCGAGTAACCCGGGAAGGCGTAGTGGTCGATATGGGCATCGAGGTCGGCCACTCTTCCCCCGGTTGCCCACTGTTCGTGGATCGTGCCGCGGAAGGAGCCGAGATTTCTGTTGACCAGGCGTATCTGGCGGTCGGGCCAGTACCCCGAATGCCTCAGCCACCTGCCATGGAGATAGTTCTTTCTCCTGAAGCTATATGCATCGGCCAGAGGGTTTTCGACCACGTCTCTTATCACCCCAGCGGTCTCCGGAGGTATTCGCTCGTCGGCGTCCAGGAGCAGTACCCATTCGTGCCGGCACTTCCAGACTGCGCTGTTCTTCTGAGGACCGTATCCTTTCCAGTCCTCGACCGAGACTCTGCATCCGAATTCCCGCGCGATCCCAACCGTCTTATCGGTACTTCCCGAATCGACGAGCACTACATCATCGGCAAAGGAGACGCTCTCCAGCAGTCGGGGAAGGTTCGCCTCCTCGTTTTTCGTGATGACGGCGACCGAAAGCGGGAGCTTCATTCGGCATCTCCCGCGGAAGGCAGGGGAGAATACCTGGCGGCCCGACCGTTCCCGTTCATGACGAAAAGCGCCAGCGATAGCACGTAGGAGATGAGGAGGGCTATCAGCAGGGTACCGAAATTATTTTCGAAGAACCCGCCGATACACAGGTTCACTATCGCGAAGGCGGCGCCGAGGATCAAGCCCCTTGCGAAGCCGTCACGGGCCGCTGAGGCCGAGGCCCGGAAAAGGATGACCAATAGCGAGAGCCAAAATGCGAGGAAGAGTGCGAGTCCGACAAGGCCGGTCTCGGCCGCCACATGGAGGTAGACATTGTGCGCATGATGGAATGAGGCGTCGGTGAATTTCCATTCCGACGCGTATCTTCCTGAATACTCGGAGATCCTGTTCCCCCACTGCCGGTAGCCGATGCCCGCAATCGGTTTCGACTCTATCATGTCCCTCGCGACCCTCCATAGGTAAAGCCGCTCCACATTGCTCGGATTCTGCTTCAGGTCGAGGATGCTCGTCACACTGCTTTTCACGGGGGGGAAGAGCAGGACCGCTGCTACGATGAAAAGCGCGGTCGCTGCCGAGCCGATCACCGCCGCACGGAGATTTTTTTTGAAGAACAGGAGCGGGAGCGTGAATAAGAGCGAAACGAAATAGGTCCTGGACAGACTCAAAAGGGAACCTGAGAGAAGCAGCATGAAGAGTATTCCCAGAAATATCTTCGTCCTCACGGATGACTTCCAAAAAAGGAAGAGACATGCGGAAATGACCGCGAGGGTGCTGAAGAAGCCGCCCGCCGGAATATGGTGCGAGAAGAACCCGAGGAGATTTCCGTCGGAGAAAGGCTGAACAGGAAAGGGGTAGACTGTTCCTGTTGCCGCCTGGAACAAGCCGAGCAGGATGATGAGCGCGGTGAGGGAGGTCAGCGAGAAGACCGAGACCTTCGCCGCCTTTTCTTTCCATTCCTCGTTAATGGGTAACCCGGCCAGCAGAAAGACCGGCGCAAAGTCGAGCGCCCGGGCCACAGGGGCGGCGGAGAAGGTGTCGCCGTTTGCGATGAGAGTAGCGAGTTGCCATGTCGCGATCAGGGTCCAGAGCACGGCGAGGCGGGCCACTCCCCGGGGCAGTTGAAAGCCCCCGCCTGCCGCACGAAGACGCAGGGCCAGACCGAATGTCGCAGCGGCATAAAGGGGGAAATACGTAGCGCTCTTGGATATCGGGGAGCAGAGCGCGCAGAGCACGAGCGAGACTGCGAGAGCGCGGTGTAATACACGCTCCCTTCCGGCAGGGTTCATCCCTCGGTGACCTCTGCGTGGGGCGATGTCTTTACCAGACCGTTCCTGCAGAAGTAGGTCCCCGACGAGACTGTGGCGGACAGGAGCATTTTGTTGCAGTGCGTCACGATCTTGTTCGTCGGGTGCCAGAGGTGGAAACAGACGACCATGAAGGGATGGACTTTCTTAAGGAGGCTGAAGTTGAAAAACCTGCAGGCGAGTTCCGAATCTTCATTCCCCCATCCCTCGAAATCTTCGTTGAACCCGTTCACCGCGACGATGTCGCTCTTGAAGACGCTCATGTTGCAGGACTTGATGCCCTTCAATTTTCTGTTCTTGAACCCCGGATAATAGGGAAGCCGCATGAGGTGATGGGAATTCGAGATCTTGCCGGTCAGCGCCATTCTGAGCAGCGCGAGAGGCGAATCCGCATCGCCGGGCGAGAATGATGCCACCGCCTTTTTATTGACATGGATCCTCTTGCCCTGGATGAAACATCCCTTTTCAGCAAGCTCCAGATGGTCGGCGACAAAATGTCTGTTCATCACACAGTCGCCGTCAAGCAGGATGAGGTAGTCCCCGGAAGACCTCCCGATCGCCTTGTTCCGTATCTTCGCAGCCCTGAACCCTCTGTCTTCCTGCCAGACATGGATCACTGGAAAGGCCGCTTTCGCGGCAAAGGCCTTTACGACGGAAGCAGTCTCCTCTCCGGACCCGTCGTCGGCGATCAGTACCTCGTCGGGACATCGAGCCTGGCGCAGCGCGCTTTCGGCCACCTTCTCCAGTGCCGAAGGGTTGTTGTATGTCGTTATGATGAGCGATACCTTCACAATTATGCCGTACAGGACTCGACCATTATTAACCTTCCAGTTGCATAAAGATTGTAAATTAACAGCCACAAAAGCTTGATTGACGGGCTTTTGAGCCTGATGACACTCCTTATGCTGGAGTTCACCGAATGTTACCTCCAGGTCATAGTTCTTTTTCCGTCATGCCCGAGGTTCTCAGTCGGGCATCCATGTTTTCTTAAGAATGGATTCCCGCCTAAAGACTGCGGGAACGGCCTAAATACACACACTTTATGCAACGTTAGGGTTAAGTGTCTCTCAAGTGAATGCACTTTCACGCAAAATCTCCCCTTGCCCCTTTGCCTCAGCCCCGGCTGATCCGCCGAGGCGGAAAAGAGGGGTAATCCCTCCCTTTGGCAAAGGGAGGTTAGGAGGGATTTCCTGATGTTTACGTGCACGCTATTTCGAGCCCATCAATATTTTACAGGAATGACAGAACAAAAACCCAACGAACCCTCCCGCTCAGGCGGTCTCCTGTGCGCTGAACTGCAGGTCGTACAGGTTTTTGTAGAGGCCGCCCCTGGCGTACAACTCGCGATGAGAACCCGACTCGGCGATCCTCCCTTTGTCCAGGACGAGGATGCGGTCGGCCTTCTTTACCGTGGAGAGCCGGTGGGCTATAACAAGGGTGGTCCTGTTTGCCATCAGATTTTCGAGGGCCTTCTGGACCATCATTTCGGAGGCGGTATCGAGCGAGGAGGTCGCCTCGTCGAGGATGAGGATAGGCGGATTTTTCAGTATCGCGCGCGCGATCGAAAGCCTCTGCCTCTGGCCGCCGGAAAGCCTCATCCCGCGTTCACCGATCATTGTATCATACCCCCGGGGGAGTTCGGCGATGAAATCATGGGCGTATGCCGCCTGCGCCGCAGCTACGATCTCCTCCCCGGCAGCCCCCGGTTTCCCGTATGCGATATTGGCGGCGATAGTGTCATTGAAAAGTATCACTTCCTGCGTGACGATCCCGAACTGCCCCCTCAGGGAGGCGAAGGTGGCGGTCGAGGTATCGACGTCGTCGATACAGACTGTCCCCTCCGTGGGGACATAAAATCTCGGAAGGAGGTTTGCGAGCGTGGTTTTTCCCCCTCCGCTTTTCCCCACAATCGCGATGATCTCCCCCTTGCTTATCCTCAGGTTTATGCCGTGCAGGGCCTTCTGCCTGGCTGAGGCATATATAAACGAAACGTTTTTGAAATCGATGCTCCTACGGATGGGCGGGAGGTCTTCTGTGCCGTCTTTTTCTCCCGGCTCGGAGAGCAGTTTCTGCACCCGTTCGAGCGGGGGTCTCGCCTGCTGGACGCCGATATTTATTTGGGCGAGCCTCTTGGCCGGGGTATAGACGAGGAAGATCGCCGTCAGGAAAGAGGTGAAATCGCCCGCGGTCATGGCCCCGCTGATGATCAGCCTGGCCCCATACCATATTACGAAGGCGATCCCGAGTCCGCCGACCGCTTCCATGATAAGCGCCGCAAATTGCGATACCCTCGTGGCCCTCATGTTATCGCGATAGTACTCCCGCGTGATCTCCTCGAACCGGCCGGTCTCGGCGCTCTGCCGGCAGAAGGCCTTGATGATCTTGACCCCCGCGTAGCTCTCGCTCAGAAATTCGGTGATGAGGGATATCTTCTCCTGCGCCCTTTTGCTGATCCGGCGCATCCTCTTGCCGAGCGTGCCGACGCCGTAGAGCGCCAGAGGAAGAACGGTGATCGAGATGAGGGTGAGGTCCCATCTCCGCCAAAACGCCACCCCGAGAAGGGCCAGGGCTGTTGCGCCTTCTTTGAAGAGGTCCTTGACGGTAAATATCAGAAGGTTCTGCAGGGCCGTTACGTCGTTGATCACCTTCGATATCATTTCGCCGCTGGAGTTCTTCCCGAAGTATCCCATCGGCAGTTCGAGGCTGCGGGAGTAGAGGCCGTTTCTGAGGTGCATCACCAGTTTCTGGCTTGCCGACTGCATCAGGTATTCCTGAAAGAAGGTGAAGATGCCCCTGCCGAGGAAGATAATGAATAGCGCAAGCGGCAGGAGCACCAGCAGCCTTGCGTCTTTCTTTATAAGGACGTCGTCCATCGCGGGCTTCGCCAGCCAGGCCATGGAGGCGTTCAGTCCGGAGATGACGAGCCCCGCCACGATGGCGAGCAGCACCCTCGGCCAGTAAGGCAGCACGAGCCGGAATATCTTTCGGTAGTCTTCCACCAGGCTCCTTTCAGCAGTCTTCTAACGACGTCAGTCGCGGTGCGAAATTCCGGACCAAAACCATTATAATCGAACGAAGCCTGTTATATAAACCCTAAGGTTGGGTTGTACACCGACAGGCATAGAGTCCGGAAAAACTTTATCATGGCGACAGGAATCCATATTTGGAATGCTCACGTCGGAATTCCAGTTGGGTGGAGTCCGGAGAGCGGGACGATTGGCACGAGCCGGCCGCAAATAAGGTGTCGCATAAAGCTTTTTCCAGTCTCCATGCCTGTCTTGCAACTGCATCAAATGAACCTTCCAGTTGCATAAAGATTGTAAATTAACAGCCACAAAAGCTTGATTGACGGGCTTTTGAGCCTGATGACACTCCTTATGCTGGAGTTCACCGAATGTTACCTCCAGGTCATAGTTCTTTTTCCGTCATGCCCGAGGTTCTCAGTCGGGCATCCATGTTTTCTTAAGAATGGATTCCCGCCTAAAGACTGCGGGAATGACGGCCTAAATACACACACTTTATGCAACGTTAGTGTGAACTCTAAGTCATTACTGTTCAAAATATCCGGGAAATGGCTGAATGCTGAATAAAAACAATGACGACTCCTTATAAAATTAATCCACGCCTGAAATTCCGGGAGAGGATAATACCAACTGCTCCTGATTATCCCTGATACCAAAAAGAGGTTTGCACTCACAAAACCATGTCGATTCGTTGTTATTATGAGGTGTTCTGACATTTTCTCCCATCTACTTTGGACGAGAGTGCTCCAACGTAAACCTTGATGGACTTTCCCGGCATATTTGCTTTTTCGATGATGCAGCGATAAGGTAAGCTGTTCCAGTTTGGCCGGTCGTCATTTCTTCTTTTTTCGTCTTGAATAATATTGCGCGAGCCGGTACGAGTCCCACGGCTTGCAGTCTTTCGCGGTGAACCCGAGCAGCCGCGCGAAGGAGCGGACCGTTTCCACATCGGGTCCCTCGATCTCGAGAAACTCGGGGATGTATCCGTACATGCCGGAGTACTTGTCGAACTCGAAATGCCCGCCGCGCAGTCTATAGGAAGTCCTGTGCTTCTGCATCTCGAGCCAGACGGAAAAGCCCAACGATTCAAGTATCGATCTTGTCGCGTCGAAGTCGGAAACGCGCACCTCTCTCTCGTCTCTGATCTTCGCTCCACGGTCCCCGACATGGCCCTTATAGGTCAATACTGATTTATTCCCCTCTCTTCTGAGTCTAAGGGCGCCCTTTCGTTTCCTTACCGATCCCGCGGAATCGTCGTAATAAAGAGCGTGTATCTCGTCGTCGAAGACCTTTCTGGCACCGAGTGCACGGAGTTTCTTTTCGACCTTTTCCCTGTCGATCTCGAGTATCTTAATTTCGGTTTCCCGCATCATGACTTATGCCTTCCATTATAGCCTATTCAATTACAGTGCAGAAACATAGGCAATTTCCGGATATCCATTAAACCTGCAGTTTCAGAGTAATATAAAAATGCCGCTTGAGGGCTTCTGTACACGTTTTCCCCGGCACGGGAAGCGGTTTTTTGGGCTTGACAAAAAAAAAAGTTCTTGATAGTGTTTAACACAGATTGTCTGCAGACACCACTACCAAAGGAAAGGGGGGAAAGAGAATGACGAAGACGGAACTTATCGACAAAATTGCATCAGGTGCCGGTCTCAGCAAGGCTGATGCAACGCGTGCCTTTGATTCGACTCTTGACGCGGTCAAGGCAGCGCTGAAGAAGGGGCAGAAGGTCACGATCGTCGGTTTCGGCACTTTTTCGGTTACGAAGAGGAAGGCCAGGAAAGGGCGCAACCCGAGGACCGGTCAGGTTATCAATATACCTGCCGCCAAGACTCCCAAGTTCACCGCCGGCAAGGCATTAAAAGACGCAGTAAAGAAATAAGCGATACCCCGGCCTACTGATAAGAAAGGGACAAACGGCTGTTTGTCCCTTTAATTTTTGTCCGGTATCTGATATGCTTTTCCTGTAAACCCCGTATAAACCCGTCAAGAGAAGGAGGAGTTCATGCTTGCGGAATTCAGCGTAGTACCGATCGGTTCGGGGAGCAGCATAGGCGACAGGATCGCCGAGGTCCTGGCACTCGTCGATGCGAGCGGCCTGCCCTACAAGGTGAACCCTATGGGTACGGTGGTGGAAGGCGAATGGGGCGAGGTGTTCAGGCTTATCAGGAAGTGCCATGCCGCGGTGATGAAAGAAGAGGAAAGGGCCATGACGTGCATCACGATAGACGACCGTAAGGGAAAGCCGAAGCGGCTCGACCGGAAGGTGAGATCTGTCGAGAAGAGGTTGGGCAAGAGCCTCAGAAAGTGACCGAAAAGCCTCGTCTCGTCGCAGGGATAGACCTCGGGCCGGAGACGGAACCCGTCGTCTCTTACGCGGCCTTTTTTGCGGCCGCGCAGGGTGCCTGCGTGCGGCTTCTGTATGTCATCGATTATCTTCTTACCCCGCCTTCCTACCTTTCTGAATACGTTGAAGAAGAGAAAAAAAGGGAGGAGGCAGAGATGACCTCCTGGAAGCTCAGGCTCCGGAGGGAAGGGATAGACGCGGAATGCGGTATTCTGCTCGGCCGTCTCCACGAATCCTTTGTGAAGGCCATAGAGGAGACCTCCCCGGATCTCCTGGTGATCGGCTTCAAATCGCACATGATAAGACCGAGCAGTTCGGAGCGGCTCATTAAGTCCCTGAAGGTGCCAATCCTGGTCGTCAGGGGGAAAAAGGCCTCCGGCGCGGTGATCGGGTGCGTCGGCATTAAAAGGATACTCTGTCCGGTGGACTTTTCCGACAACTCCCGCAAGGCGGCGGCCGCCGCCAAGAAATACGCCTCTCTTTTCTCTGCCGACCTGAGCGTGGTAAATGTGGTGCCTTCCTACCTCATCAAGGAGAAGTGGCCGGTATGGAAGAAGCTGGATGAGGCCGAAAAGGAAAAATTCGATGAGACGGTCCGTTCCGAGGCGGAATTGAAACTCGATGCGTTCTGCAGGGAGATGGAGATCGAAAAGAAGGGAGCGATAACTCAGGGGCATCCCGGAGAGGCGATCGCCGCGCTCGCTGAGGAAGGGGAATACGACCTTATCGTGATCGGCGCGAGGGGCCTTTCATACGTCGAGAGCGTCCTTATCGGCGGTACGACCGAGGCGGTACTGAAATCTTCGCCCTGTCCGGTCCTCGTTGTCCATTGATGGTAATCCAGATCTCGTTTCTTCTTTTCGGGCTCGTCATGATACTTGCCGCAGCGGAATTTTTCACAAACGGCATTGAGGCATTCGGCAGGAGGTTTTCATTCTCCCAGGCGGTGGTCGGCAGCATCTTCGCCGCTGTCGGCACGGCGCTGCCCGAGACGATCCTGCCGATGGTTGCGATATTTCTGTACGGCGGGCGTGCATCGAAGGAGATAGGGGTGGGTGCGATATTGGGGGCGCCGTTCATGCTTTCGACGCTCGCTTTTTTTCTCGTAGGGCTGACCGCCTCTGTCGCGGCCCTCAATAAGAAAAGACCTTTTGAGCTCCGCGTCGAGATCCATTCGGTCAGGCGCGACCTCTCCTTCTTCCTTGTGATGTATTGTCTTGCGATCCTTCTGCCGCTGCTCCTGGGCAGTTCGGTCCTTGTACCGCTCGCCGTTGCTCTCGTGTTCGGATATGTGTTCTACGCATGGCTCACCTTCCGGGGCGAAAGCGCCGAAATCGAGCACTCCGGTGATATGTACCTCTGGAAAGCGGCGACAAGGGTCAGCCGCTCCCATGCTGCGGCATCGCCGCCGCTTTCCCTGATCCTCCTCCAGATATTCACTGCCCTTGGGGTGATGATCAAGGGCGCCCATACCTTCGTCAGCAGCCTCGAACAGGTATCGGTGAGGTTCGGGATGGACCCCCTTCTCTTTGCGCTTCTGCTCGCCCCCGTTGCAACGGAACTGCCGGAGAAATTCAACAGCGTCACATGGACGTGGAAGGGGAGGGACACGCTCGCGATCGGCAATATCACCGGGGCGATGGTCTTCCAGGCGACATTCCCGGTTTCGGTCGGGCTTGTCTTCACGGGCTGGAGGCTGACCGGCATGGCCCTTTTTTCGGCGGTGATCGCCATCGTCTCCTCTGTCTTTCTCCTTGGGACGGTCCTCGTGAAGAAGCGGATCTCTCCGCTCACGATGCTCTTTTCGGGATGCCTTTACCTCGTCTACGCGCTCGTGCTGATACTGAGGTGAAAAGAGTGGTTAACCACGGAGACACTGAGTCATGGAGTTGAAAAATAGGGGAAAAGGCCGGAATAAGCCGCTCACCTCAGTGGAGATATATAATACTTCCTACCTCCCTGTTTGTTTTCTCAGTGTCTCTGTGCCTCTGTGGTAAATGAACTGCCGCTACTTTGTTGCGCACGAAATCATTTCTTGAACAGGTCGTTCAGTTTTTTCAGCGCATCTTCTCTTGCCTTATCAGAAGAAGGAGACCCGCCTTTGCGGAAGACAAAGTAGTCGCAGAAGTTCGCCTTGTCCCGGCTCCTCTGGAATTCGGCCTTCGGCTCGAGGCATTTGTTGTGGGCCGTCTCCGAGTAGAACCTGCAGTTCAGGCATATATGCAGGTCACCGCCGCATTCGGGGCATATTGACTTGCGGGAAAAGTACTTGTCTGCCGCGACTTCTTTTCCGCAGAGTGCACAAACCTTCATATTCACCCCCTGAATTGGCCGTTATCTGACCTATGATAACAGGACGAAGAGGGTTTTGTAACGGAGTGCCATACGTTGTGCCGCTGGCACGCGACAGACTTGGGGACATAACTCCCCAACCCCTGGTTTAACTTAAGAGGGGAGCTTATTCCTCCCATTAAGCTAAGGGGAGGTGAGGAGGGGGTATGATTCTTCCACGCGTTCACCGAGGGGTTACCCCTCGCTATTTCGTAATTGACAGCCATCTTTAGGTGTGATATTTTGAAAAAAGAATTCTCAAAGAGGAGGTCCGATATGCCCTGCAAGTCAAAAGGTCCGTGTGGTACCGGAAAGAAGACGGCTGCAAAGGCCCCGAAGAAGACGAAGAAATAGCTGCTTCGGGTCTCCCGGTTTTGAGGATGGCTTCGGCCATCCTTTTTTTTGCTGCTCCGCGGGCTTTTCCGCGGGCCCCTCTTTAGGTGGTCGTCTCTGTGTTAATATGTAGCCATGTTCGAGAAGGAACTGAATGAGCTCCGGAAAAATGACCTCCTCCGGCAGTTTGTATCGAGGGGTTCTCCGCAGGGGCCTGTAATTACTATCTCGGGGAAGAGATACATCAACTTTTCCTCGAACGATTACCTCGGTCTCGCCGGCAGCCCCGAGTTACTCAGGGCTGCAGAGACGGCCGGGAGAAGGTTCGGCTTTGGCGCCGGTGCCGCGAGGCTCCTTGCGGGAGGAAGCATCCTGCACGAAAGACTCGAAAAGGCTGTCGCGGCCTTCAAGATGACCGAAGCGGCGTTGTTGCTCAACTCGGGGTATACAGCTAATACGGCGGTCATCCCGGCTATTGCGCCGGAGGGCAGCGCCATATTCAGCGACGAACTGAACCATGCGAGCATCATCGACGGCTGCAGGCTCAGCAGGGCGAAGGTGCTGGTCTACCGGCATAAAAATATTGGGCACCTCGAAGGACTCATGAAGAAAGAGCCGGCGTGGAGGAAGGTTGTCGTCACCGATTCAGTCTTCAGCATGGACGGAGATATTGCGCCACTGCCGGACCTCTGCACGGTCTCACGCAAACATGGTGCGGTCCTCTACCTGGACGAGGCCCACGCCACCGGCGTGCTCGGAAAAGGGAAGGGTTCGCTCGCGCATTTCGGATTGGACCAGGAACCATGGATTATCCAGATGGGGACGTTTTCGAAGGCCCTCGGCTCTTTAGGTGCGTTCGTCGCGGGGACGCGGGATATGATCGGATGGCTGACAAATGCGGCGCGGGGCTTTATCTTCTCGACGGCGCTTCCTGCCCCGGTTGTCGCTGCCTCGATCAGGGCGCTCTCTATACTCGAAAAGCGTCCCGGACTTGTGAAAAGACTTCTGGAGAACACGCATAGGACCGCGGAGGGACTTAAGACTACCGGCTATGATCCGGGAGATGCCGAAACACCGGTCCTGGCTATCAAACAGCGGAGCGTCCGGGAGGCGCTTGCCCTGTCCGCTTTTTTATGGAAGAAAGGGGTCTATGCCCCGGCGATAAGGCCCCCGACCGTGAAGGAGCCCCGGATCAGGGTCACCGTTACTGCGGCGCATACCGCGGAGCATATACAGACGCTTATTCGCGCGATGCAGAAATACGGGAAGCTCTGACGGTTTTTACTCCGGCAACAAAACTCCGTGATTTGTCATTCCCGCAGTCTTTAGGCGGGAATCCAGAAAGAACAGAGATCCTGGATGCCCGACAAAAAACCTCGGGCATGACTGATAGAGAGAGGAAATGGGTAAATAGTATTATGGGACCGGTTCAGACCTTGGGGATGAGATAGACGCAGGACTCCGCGCCTTCCGCGACCGACTGCTCCCTCGTGATGTTCCTGTCGATCAGGTCCCGGTACATCTGGAGTTCGTATTTGCAGGCATCACTGAATTCCCTGGCCACCTTATTGATAGGGCAGTGATACTGCTTCAGATGGTAATGGTCGGAATTCTTGCTGATCTCGACGAAATGTCCGTCCGCCTCCAGGATTTCTTTCAGGGCGTTCAGCGTGTCCTCGACGCTTCCCTTTCCGGCGAGCGCGGCCTTCCCTGCCTTAAAGAGTCTGTCCCTGCGCCAATCGAAGATCCTGTCTATCTTTTCATCGCCTTCGTGTTTTCTGATGTCCCTCAGAAGGCCGACCGCGAATTTATCGTAGGCCTTGGGGAAGAGGTCGTTGGCTGCCTCAGTCAGCATATAGATGAAGCCGGGCCTGCCTATGCCCCGTCTCCTTGAAACATAGGTGACGATGCCTTTTTTCTCGAGCGCAAGCAGATGCTGCCGGATTCCCATCGGGGTGATTTCGATGACCTTGCTCAGACCGTCGATCGACATCCCTCCGTTTTTTTTCAGGAGAAGGATTATGTTTTTCCTTGTAGAATTCTCGTCGATCAAGATATCCATACTGGAAGAAAATAGCATAAAAAAAAGTTTTTGTAAATAAAAAAGTAAAAAAACTTTGTAAAAGGGGTGCTATTTCGTTCCCGGCATATATATGATAATATTGCTTGGATTGCAGGGCCGAATCCCTTACAATATTCAGAAAAAGGAGATGACTATGGTTACAGGGAAGGAAGATCTCTTGAGGTCCCTTATCGAGGCTTTCCTCATGGAAAAAGGGACGCATGAATTTTATTCGAAGGCCGCGACAAAGGCGTTGAGCGAGGACGCGAGGGCCACCTTCAGGGACCTTACCGAATGGGAAGAAAAGCATATGGATTATATCCAGTCCCTCTACCTGTCGATCCAGGACGACAGGGACGTCGAGCACTTCGAAGAATTCAAAAAAAGAGCGGAAGCCCCGGTCACCGAGGGGGGTATCCCGGTCAAGGACCTCGAATCAAAGGTGGAGGAGTCGGTTTTTCTCGACGACATGGGCGCACTCATCATGGCGCTCGAGATAGAGGGCAAGGCCTACAATCTGTACCGGAACCTCTCCGAAAAGGCGGCCGACGGAAACGCACGCGTGGTGTTCAGGGAGATGATGGGGATGGAACTCAGCCATATTGATTATCTCAAGAAGCTTAGGAACAAGCTTGCTGAAACTGCGTGACGGCATCGTAGAGCTTTACAAAAAGGTCGCCACTTCTCTGCCGCCGGATGTCGAGGAGGCGCTCCGCTCCGCGCTGCCGGCCGAGGAAGAAGGCTCTGCGGCGGCATCTTCCCTCTCCGTGATGCTGGAGAATGTGCGCATGGCGAGAGAGAATGCGAAGCCGCTCTGCCAGGACACGGGGGTGCCTGTTTTTTTCGTGAAGGTCCCGATGGGGCTGAGCCAGCTCGACATGAAAGAGACCATCCTCGATGCGACACGTATTGCGACTGTGAAGGTCCCTCTCAGGCCGAACGCAGTAGACGTGGTCACCGATAAAAACTCGGGTGACAATACGGGCGCCGGTTTCCCCATAATCTACATGGAAGAGACGCGGAGCGGGACTTTATCGATCGACCTGATGCTAAAGGGCGGGGGCTGCGAAAATGCAGGTCAGCTATACAAACTTCCCCTTGAGGAACTGGGCGCACAGAGGGACCTCGACGGCGTGCGGCGGTGCGTACTCGATGCGGTCCAGAGGGCGCAGGGCAGGGGATGCCCGCCCTATATCATCGGCGTGGGCATCGGTGCTTCGAAGGACCAGGTGACGAGGCTGGCGAAGGACCAGCTAATGCGCAAACTGAACGACGCCAATGCGAACAGTGATCTTGCGGCGCTCGAAAAAAAGATTCTCACGGAGATCAACGGTCTTGGGATAGGGCCCCAGGGGCTGGGAGGGAGGATTACTGCGCTGGGCGTCAAGATCGGCGCCAACCACCGCCATCCGGCTTCCTATTTCGTGGACGTATCAGTCGGCTGCTGGGCCCATAGGAGGGGAAGGCTGATATGGTGACCCCGGTCGCCCTCAATCTTCCTCTCTCCGGTTCCGACGTGAGTGGTCTGACGGCCGGGGACATCGTGACCCTGAGCGGAAGGCTCGTCACCGGCAGGGACAGGATCCATAAGTACCTGGCCGAGAGGCCCCGGAAGGAAGAGGTCCCCTTTGATCTGTCCGGGACGGTCCTGTACCACTGCGGTCCGGTGGTCGAGAAGGCCGACGGGGAATTCAGGGCCGTTGCCGCGGGGCCGACGACGAGCATGCGCGTCGAGATGTACGAGGCCATCGTTATACGTGAATACGGGCTGAGAGGTATAATGGGCAAGGGCGGCATGGGCGAGGGTACGCGCCGTGCCCTGAAGGAGTGCGGCTGCGTCTACTTTCACGCCATCGGCGGGGCCGCGGTCTATCTCGCGGCAAGGATCAGAAAGACCGTCGGCGTCTGGAAGCTTGAGGAGTTCGGGCCGACCGAGGCGATGTGGCTTTTTGAGGTCGAGGGTTTCCCGGCGATCGTGACTATGGACTCGCATGGGAACGACCTGCACCGGGAAGTGGAAGAGGCGTCCCTAAAGAGATTTTCGGAATTAATAAAAAAAAGTAAGTAGTTATGAAGAAGTTCATAAGTATGAAGACATTCTGTTATAAAATCCCTCCTAACCTCCCTTTTGCTAAAGGGAGGTTAGGAGCCCCTTTTTGGAGTAACGCCCTCCCGAAAGCATTCGGGACACCCCCTCTTTCCGCACTCAGGCGGATTCGCCGAGGAGAAAAGATAAGAGGGGGTGAAGGGGGAGTTATGATTCTCAAAAGGGTAAGGGGAAAGGGGTAATTTGATCTTTATCGCCGGCGCAACAGGTTTTGTGGGCGGGCACCTCGTCGACGACCTGCGGTCGAAGGGGGACAGAGTGAAGTGCCTCGTCCGCTCAGGCAGAAACGCGGGACAGTTCGCCGCAAAGGGGGTCGAGGTCGTCCGCGGTGATATCACTGATCCGCGTTCGATCGAGGGCGTTGTCGGCCCGGACGACTTCGTGGTCCATCTCGTCGGGATAATCGAGGAAAAAAGGGGGGTGACGTTTCGGGGGGTGCATGTCGAAGGTACTGCCAACCTGGTCGCCGAGGCCAGACGCGCGGGGGTAAGGCATTTCTTCTATCAATCGGCCCTGGGCGCCGACAGAAATTCCTGGTCCGGCTATCTGAAGACAAAGGCGGAGGCCGAGGAGATTGTGACCAAGAGCGGGCTGGACTACACGATATTCAGACCGTCTCTCATCATCGGGCCCTGGGACGGGTTTACCAAAAAGATGCTGGACATGCTGAAGCTTTCGCCTGTGATTCCGGTACCGGGGGACGGCAGGGCTAAGATACAGCCGGTCTATATCAAAGACTGGCTTAGGTGCATTGGTGCGGTCATCGGAAATCCTCAGGCATACCGGGCGACGTTTGATATCGGCGGGCCGGAGCAGCTCACATATAAGGAGATTGTCGAAATGCTCGCCGAATCGGCCGGCAAGAAGAAGCCTGTCTTCAACGTCCCGATGGGACTGATGAAGATATCCGCTCTGTTCCTCGAAACCCTGCTCTCTTCTCCGCCCGTCACCTCTGAGCAGCTGAGGCTAATAGGGTCCGACAACATCTGCGACCCGGAGGCAATCGAGAAGCATTTCGGGTTCAGGCCGACGCCGCTGCGCGACGCACTGAAGGAATTTATCAAGCGGGAGAACTAATAACGGGCTCGAAATAGTATGCATATGATTATCCCAAAATCCCTCCTAACCTCCCTTTGCCAAAGGGAGGAATCCACCCCTCTTTGGCAAAGAGGGGCGAGGGGAGATTTTTCGATCAAATATGCATGCAATCATGAGACTCTTGATAATTAGGTAAAACTTTCAGCCGGCTGCCTGTCAGTCTCTCCGGTGACCGTTAGCCCCTACTACTTTTTTACCACCAGCACATCGCATTCGGCATGGTCCACGACCTTTGAGGAGACGCTCCCGAGAAGGAATTTCTGCGCGCCGTGCCTGCCGTGCGAACCAGTGACGATCACGTCGGCCTTAATTTTTTTTGCGGTCTCGAGGATCTCCTCCGCGGGATTGCCCTGGCTGATGAGGGTCTTCAGGGACTTTATCTTCCTCGGCTTCGACTTGATCTTCTCCATCATGCGCCCTGTCTCTTCGGTGAGCGTGGCGACTATCCTGGTCCTGTCCATCTCCATCAATTCGGTGAGGTAAAGTTCAGGAACGACGGAAAGGACAGTGACCGAGGAATTGAACGTCTCGGCGATCGCGAGCGCTTTTTTCAATGCTTTCTCAGAAGATTCCGACCCGTCATGTGCAACAAGAATTTTTTTCATCTGTCTCCCCTTTTTTCCGGTTTCTAAAAATTTTACCAGAAGGCGAACAGTTTGTCTTTTTTTTTGCTGCAGGAAAGATTACAATATAAGATTCGTTTTGCATGAAAGGAGAAGACACATGGCAAGAAAGGACTATTTTTTTACTTCGGAGTCGGTCACCGAAGGCCATCCCGATAAAATAGCGGACCAGATTTCCGATGCCATCCTCGACGCGATCCTTGCGCAGGACCCCGTTGCCAGGGTCGCGTGCGAGACCCTCGTGACTACCGGGCTCGCCTTTGTGGCCGGAGAGATCTCGACGACCTGTTACGTGCATATCCCCGATATCGTGAGGGAGACGATCAAGAACATAGGATATACAAGGGCCAAGTACGGTTTCGATTACGAGACCTGCTCTGTGATCACCTCGATAGACCAGCAGTCTCTGGACATTGCCATGGGTGTTGATACGGGAGGCGCAGGCGATCAGGGTCTGATGTTCGGCTTTGCCTGCAACGAGACCGAAGAACTGATGCCGCTTCCGATCATGCTGGCTCACAAGCTCTCGATGCGTCTGGCCGAAGCGAGAAAGAACGACGTGCTTGCGTACCTGAGGCCGGATGGAAAATCCCAGGTGACGATTGAATACAAAGACGGCAGACCCTTCAGGATCGATACGATAGTGGTATCGACGCAGCACAGCCCCGACGTGCATCTCAAGGACCTGAAGGACGACATCATCGAAAAGGTGATCAGGCCGGTCGTCCCGAAAGACCTGCTGGACGAAGAGAAGATCAAGTATTACATCAACCCCACCGGCCGCTTTGTTGTGGGCGGTCCGATGGGCGATACCGGCCTGACCGGCAGGAAGATCATAGTGGACAGCTACGGCGGCGTGGGCAGTCACGGCGGCGGCTGTTTTTCCGGTAAGGACCCGACTAAGGTCGACCGCTCCGGCGCCTATATTTCGCGCTATATCGCAAAGAACATCGTTGCTGCTGGTATTGCCGGGAGGGTCGAGGTCCAGCTGGCATATGCTATCGGCGTTCCCGAGCCGGTCTCGATTCTTGTCGACACCTTCGGGACCGGGAAGGTCGATGAGGAGAAGATCGTTCCTCTGATCAGGAGGAACTTCGATCTCACGCCGAAAGGGATCATCGAAAAGCTGAATCTCAGGAGGCCTATTTATAAGAAGACCGCAGCATACGGTCATTTCGGCAAGAACGATCCCGACTTCACCTGGGAGGCGACGGACAAGGCGAAGACGTTAAGGAGAGAGGCGGGACTGTAAAAAGGGTGATAAATTGTAGGGGCATGGCATGCCATGCCCCTACAAAATTGCATTTTACCGGAAATTAGGAGGACAGATGGCAAAGTATGACGTGAAGGACATGGGCCTCGCCGCCAAGGGGAGGTTGAGGATAGAATGGGCGGCCAGGGAGATGCCTGTGCTGAAGAGTATCAAGGAGCGTTTTTCGAGGGAAAAGCCGCTTAAGGGATTGAGGCTGTCGGCCTGCCTGCACGTCACAACCGAGACGGCCAACCTGATGGAGACGCTGAAGGCCGGCGGGGCAGAGGTCTATCTCTGCGCATCGAATCCTCTCAGCACCCAGGACGATGTTGCCGCGTCGCTCGTGAAGAACTCCGGCGTGCCGGTCTTCGCGATAAAGGGAGAGGACCACAAGACATACTACAAACATATCATGGAGGCGCTCTCGCTGAAGCCGAACGTTACCATGGACGACGGCGCCGACCTCGTCTCGGTGCTTCATACGAAAAAACAGGACCTTCTGAAGGGCATGATCGGCGGGACCGAGGAGACGACTACCGGCGTTATCAGGCTCAGGGCGATGGCCGAAAAGGGCGTCCTGAAATATCCGATCATCGCGGTGAACGACGCCTATACGAAATACCTCTTCGATAACCGCTACGGTACCGGTCAGTCGACGATGGACGGCATCCTCAGGGCGACTAACAGGCTCATCGCGGGTTCGGTCTTTGTTGTGGCCGGATATGGCTGGTGCAGCAAGGGGATCGCAATGAGGGCCAAGGGCATGGGCGCGCGGGTGGTCGTGACCGAGGTCGATCCGCTCAGGGGCCTCGAGGCGACGATGGACGGCTTCGACGTGATGCCGATGAAAGAGGCCGCAACTATCGGAGACATCTTCGTCACCGCAACCGGCGACATCGATGTCATCTTCAAGGACTGCTTCAGGCTGATGAAGGACGGCGCCATCTTCTGCAACTCAGGCCACTTCAACGTCGAGATATCGATCGACGAGTTGAAGAAGATGTCTAAGGCGAGGAGGGTGATCAGGGACTTTGTCGAGGAATACACGCTCAAGAACGGAAAGAGGCTCTACCTCCTCGGCGAGGGCCGTCTCATCAACCTGGCTTCCGCAGAAGGTCATCCCTCTGCGGTCATGGACATGAGCTTTGCCAACCAGGCGTTATGTGCGGAATACATGTCAAAGAACTATAAGAAGCTCGAAAAGAAGGTCTACAGCGTCCCTTCGAAGATAGACGCCGACATTGCGAGGCTGAAGCTGAAGTCGATGGGAATAAAGATAGATACGCTCACCGCGGCGCAGAAAAAATATCTGCAGAGCTGGGAGATGGGAACGTAAGATCAAATTCAGGTATTACCGGATTTCTTAGAAAAATCCCTCCTGCCGCAGGAGGGATTTTTTTTGCCGCGTGCGGAAATCCTGAACATATCGTGATATAGTGGAAAAAAAGGAGGAGGGAGTTATGCTTTCAAAGATCCCTGTAAATCTTGATAAGTTGGCGAAGACAGATGTCGACAAAGCAGTCCTGAGGGCAGCAATAATCGCTGAGTTGGATGCGATAAATCTCTACGAACAAATGGCATATGTGACGACAAATAAAGATATCAGGAAAATCCTTCTGGACGTGGCGAAAGAGGAGAAGACGCATGTCGGGGAATTTCAGGCGCTGCTCTTAAGGGAGGACAGGCAGCAGGAAGAAGAATTAAACGAGGGTAAAAAAGAGGTAGAGGGTCTGCTGAAAAAGGAATGATCTCTATCCTGATGTTGCATAGACGCCGGACACCCGATACCGTTTCTCAGAAGAAAATCGGAAAATAGCTTATACTATAGCTATGAAACCCAAAGCATCATTCTGTCTCCGTCGCATGCCTGACGGAGAGGTCATCGGACAGGTCATCGATGAACATGGTTTTGTCGTCGAGACGAGGAACTTCGGCAAGTTCTCCGTCGAAGAGTTCGAGAAGTGCTCGGCGGTCCTCAACCTGGCAATGCCGGACCTCCATCTACAGCCCATCGATGTGACTGTCTCTGATAATTAGTTTTCGTCCTTTGTCGCCAACGGATAGGGCCGGAAACTTATAGGTATCTACCTCGATCCGGTCTTTCCATTACGCTGCCGTAAATTCCCTGATCTGTTCCTCGGTCCCGTCCATCTTCAGATACTGCCTCGTGCCCCATTTCTTACCTGCAATGTGCCTGAGGGTGCTGCGACTAGCAGCAATGACGGGTTGCAGGGCCGGTGCCGATTAAAATGATTTAATCCGCACTTAATCGTATTTTCATACAGGGTGGTTATAGTTTCTAAGTTAATAAACAAATTTGGCACTGAATAAAAGTAAAAAAAGCATGAACTGGGACAGTAGACATCTATCGATCATTTTTATCGCGGCCCTTCTATACTCCGGGCTGTTTACCTCTTTCTATCATCACAATGATTTTTCACCTTACTCAGGCTGCAGCCTCTGTAAATTTGTTGGCGAAGTCTCCTTTGCGGACACCGCGGCGCCGCAGCAACCGGTTAAACCGTATTTCACCTCGCTCTATGCCTTTCCGGAGACTTCCCTACATATTTCCACAACATTCCCCATCGGGCTGATAGCCCGCGCGCCTCCCGCCTCCGCCCTCTCCGGGCAGATTTAAGCATAAGTCCAATAAAGATGCAACACAGATTGGGGGCGTACGCCCCAATCTGTAAAAATCATGAAAAGGAGACATGCGTGAAAAATCGTAGTTTGCAGAAATTAAAAAAATATATCAGGAGGTTTCAGAAATGAAGAAACTGTATATTATTTCGTTTCTCTTGATCCTGCTGGCGGCCGGGTACGGTACGGCCAACGCCGACGGCCATCGCGACCGGACGGCCCCAATAGTGACGGTATTTACGATACCTTCGACGTACGGTTCACTGACGGTACCGATATCCGCATTCGCGGCAACGGACAACGTCGGCGTGACAGGGTACAAGGTGACCCAGACATCGACAAAACCGGGGGCAAGCGCCTCGGGTTGGACTCAAACTCCCACCGCGAGTTACACGTTCAGCTCGGCAGGAACGAAGACGTTGTATGCATGGGCTAAGGACGCGGCAGGCAACGTATCCGCGAGCAAGAGTGATACTGTTACTATTACTCTTAGCAGCGGCGGAGGGTCCGGCGGTACCGGCGGAAGCGCCTCGATATCCGGTGTGGCAGTGGACATAGTTACCGGCTCGGCCATTTCCGGGGCGGTTGTAAGCGACGGGACGAACAGCACGACGACAAGCAGCACAGGCGCCTATTCGTTAAGCGGAACGGCAGGCAACCACACCCTCAATATCTCAAAATCCGGCTATCTGACAACATCCCAGACTGCTGCCGTCGTGTCGGGTGCGACAACGACCGTGAACTGGGCATTGACAAAGTCTTATGGAAACCAGGCAATTCCTGCTGCAGGCATGAGCTACGTGATCCTTGCATGGAACGACCTTGGAATGCATTGTGACCAGAACGACTATTCCTATTTCATGGTGCTTCCTCCATACAACACGCTGCATGCGCAGGTATTCCGGCGCGGCGGTGAAGGTGCAAGCCTTATCACCAGCGGCGTCACCGTAAGCTATTCATTCCCGAAGAAGACAAATTCGGCTCTTCATACGAACTTCTGGGCCTACGCGCCGCAGTATGGATTTAGTGTTCCTACCAATGTCGGCATCAGCGGAACACCCCTTGCGGGGAACATGACCCTTGATGCAAAAGGCCTGAGCTGGGAGGCGGTCGGTATCCCGATTACGCCGTATGATGACGATGGGACATGGGACCCTTACGGGACGGCTGTGATTACCGTGAAAGACAGTTCCGGCAATGTCCTCCAGAGCGTAAACGTCGTGGCGCCAGTTTCGACAGAGATGATGTGCAGCAACTGCCACGGCGACGGCACCGGAAACCAGCAGGCGATGCAGCTCAGCATCCTGCAGGCCCATGATTCGCTCAACGGCACGACGTTGGCAGCTGACCAGGCCGTCGGCAAGGTCCATTCCTGCTCGGAGTGCCACTCCGACAATGCACTCGGCGCTCCCGGGAAGGCCGGTGTGGAGAGCCTGTCCCTGGCAATGCACAACTTCCACAAGGACAAGATGAACACCACTCCGACGGCCGCGGCCACGACCCCCGGCTGCTATAACTGCCATCCCGGACCGAAGACCCAGTGCATGAGAGGAATCATGTTCAGGGCAGGCAAGACCTGTACCGACTGCCATGGCGACATGTACGGGATGACGACTTCACTCCAGAACGGGCGTCAGGCATGGCTGCAGGAGCCCCAGTGCGGAGGATGCCATGACGCCGCACATGCCGAAAACAGTAATACACTCTACCGCAACTCGGTGATAATGAATGCACCCGAGGGAATGAGCGGCAAGATTTACTGCGAGGCATGTCATAACGGCACCCATGCGGAGTTGACTACTGCCAATCCGGCAGACCCGACGATTCCTCAGAAGTTCCAGGGTGATACTTACTGGATATGGAGTTGTACGGTTTGCCACAGCAGCCAGTCTCAGCGGTCGATGCATAGCGGAAGCGGTACGACTACTTCCGGTGGATCTACCGGCGACAACTAGAAAAGATAGTCCATTGGCAGGAGGGCATTGTCCGCCCTCCTGCCGAAATTCCGTGATGATCAATATCTGATGAAAAAGGAAAAGACCGAAATGAAGGAGAGGTTATCAATGAAGAAAATCTGTTCGTTATTTGTGATGCTGGCGGCAGCAGCGCTTTTATTTGCAGGGACCGGTTGCCGGTCGAAAGACAACGGAGGGCCCAAGGCACTCCTTGACAGGTATTTCTCTTCTGCTGTTAAACAGGATTATGCGGCCACGTATGACTGTTACTATGCCACGTACATGAAGAAGGTGAGCAAGGAAGACTATGTAAAGCACAGGAAAGAGGCATCGGTTTTACAGTCTTATCAAATTCTCGCCCTGAACCAGGAGGGTGACATCGCTGCACATGCAGAGGTGAAGCTGACGTTTGCCCCTTCGGAGAAATTGCACAGGCCGGTTCCTGTCTCTACGACTGTGAAGGAAGATCTGATCAAAGAGGGGGGGGAGTGGAAGATCAAGGTATGGTAACGGATAGCCTTTTTGCGCGTTTGTGCTGCGGACAGGAGCGCCGAAAAAGTCTTGTAATGACGACATGATTATTTTTGTCTTTCACGTGGCCGCAGTTTCAAGTCGGGTATTTTTAAAAAAAAGGCAGGTTGGGTCTCTTATAGCTCTGTAAAAGGTGTCGCGACAAGACATTTTTCAGCGTTCCTGTCCGGCTATGTAAAGACTGGTTTGCAGTTGCAAAGCAAAGAGGCTGCAAAAGTTGTCCGGCGGTGGCTTTTATGTTAATGTAAGATATGTCCGCGAAGATCATATCCGTCAATATCAGCGATAAAAAAGGCATCAGAAAAAAGCCGGTCGAAGAGGTCGTCCTGAAGGCTGAATACGGCATCGAAGGCGATGCCCACGCATCTTCCGAATGGCACCGGCAGGTGAGTCTCCTGGCGCTTGAGAGCATCAACAAGATGCGGGAGATGGGGCTTGATGTGTCGCCGGGAGATTTCGCCGAAAATATCACCACGGAAGGGATCGACCTTGTCTCCCTGCCTGTCGGCACGAAGATGCAGATCGGCGACGAGGTCGTCGGCGAGGTGAGCCAGATAGGAAAGGAATGTCATACAAGGTGCGCGATCTATTACCAGGCAGGCGACTGTGTGATGCCGAAAGAAGGGATATTCATCAGGGTCCTCCGCGGTGGGAAGGTGAGGGCAGGGGACAGTGTCAGCACTGACCGCTCCAGTCTGACATTATGATCACCGTAGCGGTCATTACCATCAGCGATAAGGGGTCCCGCGGGGAGCGCGAAGATCTCAGCGGTCCGGCGATCGGGGAGATGATGTCGCGGATCGGCGCCAGGGTTGAGTTCAGCGTCATAATCCCGGACGAAAAGGAATTGATAAAAGAAAAGCTTATCGAGTACAGTAAGGGCGTGGACGTGATATTGACGACAGGAGGGACCGGACTTTTCCCCCGCGATGTGACGCCCGATGCGACCCTGGAAGTGATCGACCGTGAGATACCCGGGATCGCAGAGGCGATGAGACTGGAAGGCCTCAGGAAAACGAATAGGGCCATGCTTTCGCGGGCGGTGGCCGGAGTCAGGGGGACTGCGTTGATAGTGAACCTGCCGGGAAGCCCCAAGGCGGTTAAGGAGGGACTCGGAGCGATTGTCGAGGTCATCCCGCACGCTGTCGAAAAGATCAAGGGGAGCACTGAGGACTGCGGCCGGAGGGACCCTGTGCCATGATGAAGGAAGTCTCTTTTCCTCTCGCCTTTTTTGCGGGAGTATTGTCGTTTCTGTCTCCCTGTGTCCTTCCCCTTGTCCCTTCCTATGTTTCCTTTATCACCGGCATTTCCTTCGAGGACCTTCGCGAGGGGGCCGACAGGAAGAAGATACACTTTCTGACGATCACGAATTCACTCACCTTTATCGCCGGGTTCTCGACGGTCTTTATTGCACTCGGGGCCTCGTCTTCAGCCGTAGGGAAATTCTTCTTCGAATACCAGGACTGGATCAGGATCATCGGCGGGGCACTCGTCATATTTTTTGGGCTCTTTGTTTCGGGCGTGATCAGGATGGACTTCCTGACCAGGGAGAGGAAGTTTCATATGACCGGAAAGCCGGCCGGGTATATCGGCTCTTTCTTTGTCGGCATGACCTTCGCGGCCGCATGGACGCCCTGCATAGGGCCGATCCTCGGGACGATACTGCTCTATGCGAGTTCTCAGGGGTCTGCCGCATACGGGTTCAAGCTCCTTGCCGTATATTCCCTTGGTCTCGCCCTGCCGTTTTTCCTCTCGTCCCTGATGTTCAATACCTTTCTCAGTTACGTGGTAAAGATCAGGAAATACATGAAGGTCATCATGGTGTCGAGCGGCGTGCTCCTGATTGCCTTCGGGATACTCCTCCTGACCGACCACGTGCGGGCGCTTACCTCGCTCTTCCCCGACCTAGGCATCAACTTCTGACTTCGGATGGCATTCTTTTGATGGTGGCTTGAAGTCCCCCTTGTTTATCTTGACATTCAACAGCGGGAAGGAAGTATAGTAATACCAATGTTTATTGGGGGAGTATAGTGAGCGAATCTGCCAAGAAAGTAATTATCGCCGATGATCATGCGTCTTCAGTCATGTATCTTGCCGTCCTCATGAGGCGGATGGGCTTTCAGGTGGTGCCTGCAAAAAACGGGGTGGAGGTGCTGAAACTGATCAAGATGGCGCCGCCGGACCTCCTGATGCTCGACTATACGATGCCGGTTATGGACGGACTGACGACGCTCCGGCATATCAAGAGCGACAGGCAACTGAAGGACATCCCAGTGATCATGGTGACCGCCCACTCCCATCGGAGCGGGGTGGACGACTTCATGAAGGCAGGCGCTGCCGGCTATATCACGAAGCCGATAAATATCAAGCAACTTCATTCGCTCCTGCAGGACTGCGTAACCTATTCGGGCGGAAAGAGGAGGACGAACCTCAGGACCGCGATGCAGAAGAGCGTTTCGGTCTCCGTCTACGGGCTGACCAAGAATTATCACGCAACGGCGCTTTCGGAAAAGGGCATCTATCTGAGGTCAAAAGAGCCGCTTCCGGCCGGCACGGAACTCGACCTCTCTCTTCCCCTCACTGCTGCCGTTACCTTGACCCTCAGGGGAACCGTCATCTATCACAGGGATGTCTTCAACGACTCCACAGACCCTGGGATGGCTGTCGAGTTCAGAGACCTCTCGCAGCGGGAGACCGAAATCCTGAGCGCCTATATCACCCATGCCCTGGCAGGGGACCTGCTCCTGGAGCAGGACGAAGACATCCTGTCGGACAAGGCCTGAGAAAGGGCCGCATTACGCCGCGTTTCCGTCGCCGGGCCTCAATTTCGCCGTATTGGTCTATGGTATAATACGTGACGTTAGCGGGATGTTCCCGGTAAGAAAAGATTTTTCCGGAGGTAGCCGGTTGTGGACGAAAGATACGACCCGAAGAAGGTCGAGCCGAAGTGGCAGAAACAGTGGGCGGAAAAAAACCTTTATAAAACCAGGTTCGATGAGTCCCTGAAGAAATTCTATTGCCTTGAGATGTTCCCTTATCCCTCCGGTAAAATCCATATGGGCCATGTGAGAAACTACGCGATAGGAGACGTCATCGCCCGTTACAAGAGGATGCGGGGCCACAACGTGCTCCATCCGATGGGATGGGACGCATTCGGACTACCGGCTGAAAACGCGGCTATCAAACACGGCGTCCATCCTTCGAAGTGGACCTATGAGAATATTGCATATATGAAGGGTCAGCTGAACAAACTCGGCCTCAGTTATGACTGGGACAGGGAAGTGACGACCTGCAGCCCGGAATACTACCGGTGGAACCAGTGGTTCTTCCTCAGGATGCTCGAAAAGGGGATCGCCTACAGGAAGTCGTCCTACGTCAACTGGTGCCCGTCGTGCGAGACGGTGCTCGCGAACGAGCAGGTGATCGATACCAGGTGCTGGAGGTGTGACAGCGTAGTCGTCCAGAAGGAGCTCTTCCAGTGGTTCCTGCGGATCACGCAATATGCGGACGAACTGCTCGCCGCCTGCGACGGGCTGACCGGATGGCCGGAAAAGGTCGTCCTGATGCAGAAGAACTGGATAGGGAAGAGCTACGGCGTGGAGGTCGATTTCAGGATCGAAGGCTCAGACGAACATATCAGGATATTTACGACCCGGCCGGACACGCTCTTCGGTGCCACCTTTGTCTGTCTCTCGCCGCCCCATCCGCTCTCGGCGCTGCTCGTCCCGGACAGGGTGGAGCTCGAGGCGATCACTTCGCAGTATGGAAAAGTTGATGAAAAGATAGGCCTCTTTACCGGACGTTATTGCATCAACCCGGTGAACGGCGAGAAGATACCTGTCTATATCGCGAATTTCGTCCTTATGGAATACGGCACAGGCGCTATCATGTCGGTCCCGGCACATGACCAGAGGGACTTCGATTTTGCGAAGGAATACGACCTGTCCATACGGCAGGTGATCGCGCCGGAGGAGAATGTAGGGGCAGGGCTTGTCCCTGCCCAGGGGAGTGGGCAACCACAAGGGTTGTCCCTGCATGCCGCGTTTGAGGACGAGGGCGTGCTGGTGAATTCCGGAAGCTTCAGCGGGATGCGCAGCGACGCCGCCAGAGAGGAGATCGCAAAATATCTGGAGGCAAAGGGCCTCGGCAAGAAGATGGTCAATTTCAAGCTCCGCGACTGGGGAATTTCGAGACAGCGGTATTGGGGAACTCCGATACCGGTAGTCTACTGCGAAAAATGCGGCATCGTGGCCGTCCCTGGAAAAGACCTCCCTGTGATCCTCCCGGAAGACGTCAGGTTTACCGGGAAGGGCGGTTCTCCGCTGCTCGATTCGACTTCATTTCTCGAGACCGCCTGCCCGGGCTGCGGGGGAAAGGCGAGGCGGGAGACCGATACTATGGACACCTTCGTCGACTCGTCCTGGTACTTTATCCGATATTGCTTCGGGAAGGACGAACCGGGACTCGATGCGAAGATGAAATCGATGAGCCGGGAACTCGGCTACTGGATGCCGGTAGACCAATACGTCGGGGGCGTCGAGCATGCGGTGCTGCACCTCCTCTATTCCCGGTTCTTCACGAGGGTGATACGCGACCTCGGCATTACCGGCTGCAGCGAGCCCTTCTCGAATCTCCTCACCCAGGGGATGGTGATAAAGGACGGCGCCAAGATGTCCAAGTCGAAAGGCAACGTCGTGGACCCGGATTATCTCATCGACCGGTACGGCTCGGACACCTCGAGACTCTTCTCGCTCTTTGCGGCGCCGCCTGAAAAAGACCTCGATTGGTCGGACAAAGGGGTCGAAGGCGCATACCGGTTCCTCTCGCGGGTCTGGAACCTCGTATTCAAAAACAGGGGTGTGCTGAAGGGGACCGGTACTATCGCGGCGCGGGGACCGGAGACGGCGGCGCTGTCTGAAGAGGGCCGGCGAATACTGAGGAAGACGCACCAGACGATCAGGAAGGTGACCTCGGACATAGAAAAGGAATACCATTTCAATACCGCGATCGCGGCCCTGATGGAGCTGGTGAACGAGGTCACGGGTTTCGAGCCGCGCAGCGAGGCGGACATAGAGGTCCTGAAATCCGCCGTCGAAAATACCCTGCTTCTGCTCGCCCCGTTTACCCCTCATATCGCCGAGGAACTCTGGGAAGCGACCGGCAACAGACCGTTCATATCAGGGCGGCAATGGCCGGCCTGGGACGAGGGACTCGCGAAAGATGAGGAGATAGAGCTCGTCATCCAGATCAACGGCAAGCTCAGAGGGAAGCTGATGGTCCCGTTCGGTCTTTCGGACGAAGAGATAAAGAAACTTGCGCTCGGGGACGGCAAGACCGCGGAATGGACAAGCGGTAAGAGCATCAGGAAGGTGATCGTGGTCAGGGGCAGGCTCGTGAATATCGTGGTCGGATGAGGACCGTGAAGGGTAAAGAGTGATGGGTGACGAGAAAAAAAAGATCACGCGTTACGCATTACGCATTTCGCTTTTTGCCTTTTTGTTTTTTATGTCCGGCTGCGGATACGGCATCCATCCGCAGAGCGCCCTGCTTGCCACGAAAGTGTCGATCGGGCTGATCGACAACAAGACCGCTGAACCCAAGCTCCAGGACAAGCTCAACCGGGCGCTCACCGAGGAATTCATGAAGCAGGGGGTAAGGGTCGGCCCGTCTGCGGAGTATACGCTTGCCGCCGTGATCAGCCGCTTCGATATGGTAAGCATGTCCGAGAAAGAGGGAGTAACCGTGGATTACCGGGTGACGGTGAACGTCGATTTTCGTCTCCTCGACCGTTCCGGTAAAGTCATTGAGACCAGGAGCGTAACCTCCCCCTTCATCGTCTCGGTGACTGAAGAGGCTAACCTCGGGAGCCTTCTCGCCTCGAAGGAAGTCGCGGAGAGAAAGACGATGCGCGATATCGCGATGCAGATTGTCGGCGAGCTTCTCTTCCGATGAGCTACCGCAATTTCCTGGATGAAGTGAGGAAGGGAATGCCGTCGGCCGGATACGTTCTGGCATCGTCCGACCCCTTCCTGCATTCGGAGGCGGTTGCGTTGATTAAGGCACTCGTGCCGGAAGGCGAGAGGGATTTCAACTTCCAGACGTTCGACCTAATAGGCGGCAAGAGCGGGGACCCCTCCTTCGACCAGATACTCGACGTAGTCAATACGGTCCCTTTTTTTTCCGGGAGGAAGGTGGTCGTGATCGACAACGCGCAGAAGCTGCTCAAAAAAGACCTGAAAAAACTCGACCGGTATTTTCTCACGCCTTCCGAAAGTTCGGTCCTGGTGCTGCTCTATTCCGGGACGGTGAAGAAGGAGATGAAGGAGGTCCGGACCGGGGTGAAACATATACCGCTCGATATCAGCGACCGGGAGATCCCGTCGTGGCTCAAATCCAGATCGCGGTCGCGCGGCATCGATGTATCCGATGACGCGGCCGATTACCTTGTCGGTACGATAGGCCCCGACCTCGGGCTGCTCGCTTCGGAACTGGACAAGTTTACGCTGGTCGGGAAGGAGAAGATCGAAAGGGAGGACATCGTCGATATCATCGAGGGGAAGAGGACTTACAATGCGTTTGCGCTTGTCGATGCGATACGCGCACAGGACCCGGAAAAGGCGTTAAGGATTTACCGCGTCCTCCGGGACTCCGAAGAGCCTTACAGCCTTCTCGGCGCACTGAACTGGCAATACTCCAGGTATTTCGAGGGCAAGGATACTGCGGCGGAGAGGCGCTATTATTACCGCGTCTTCGGCCTGCTCAGCGAAGCAGACAAGGACATAAAAAGTTCCGGCGGCGCCTATCCCGTGGAACTTCTCCTCGTTAGATTGCTCAGGCTTGCGAAAAAGAAATAAACTCAGGAGAGTGGTACCGGGAAAAGCCGGCAGGCATCCCGGCAGCGGTGGCATGTAGGCTTGCGCTTTATTGCTGCCGGATAATATTACGCGCCGGTCTGCAGGACCGCGTTCACCTTCTTTGTCAGTTTCGAGATCTTTCTTGCCGCGTTGTTCTTATGGATAATGCCCTTCGACCGTGCGCTGTTGATCGTCTTTACCGCCCTGAGAAGCACGCCCGCGGCAGCGTCCTTCTCGCCGCTTTTGACCGCCGTCTCAACGGACTTCATCACACCCTTGATCTTCGAGCGCTCGTTCTTGTTGCGCTCGTTTCTCTTCTCCGACTGTCTCGCCCTCTTTATCGCTGATAGGTTTTTCTTCACCGGTGCTTTTGCCGCCAAGATGTTTTCCTCCTTGAAAAAGTATCTTATTTTTTACCATAAAAACCGATTTTAAATCAAGTTTTGATATGGTACAATCACAGACATGAAGAAATACAGACCCCTTTCACTGAAGGCGGTGAAGTCCTATTCCCTCTGTGCCCGGGCAAGCAAGGTCTCGGTGGCGTCTTTTTCTGAACCTCCTGCCAGGGGCGACAGCATCGCGGACTTTCTCGCCAAATTGCCGGACGTCTATGCCGCGCGGGATCTAAAGGCCGTGGCGACCGCGATCGTGTCGGCAAGGGAAAGAGGCAAACCAGTGATATTGGGCATGGGCGCCCATCCCGTCAAACTCGGCCTCTCCCCGGTCATCATAGAGCTGATGAAAAGAGGTGTCCTCACCGCGATTGCGACGAACGGCGCGTCGACGGTCCACGATTTCGAGATCGCCCTTGTCGGACATACGTCGGAGGACGTTGCGCGGGAGCTCTGTAACGGCACGTTCGGCATGGCGCAGGAGACCGGCCGGGGGGTGAACCTCGCGATCAAAAAAGGGGTGAAAAAGGGATACGGGATCGGGAAGTCCGTCGGGGAATACATCAGTAAGGGCGTTTTTAAGTATAAGGATAAGAGCATCTTCTCGAAGGCGTACCGCCTCGGTGTTCCCATCACGGTCCATGTGGCGGTCGGCACCGATATCGTCCACATGCACCCCGAGGCGGACGGCGCGGCCATCGGGAAGGGGAGTATGAGCGATTTCCGGCTCCTCGCCGCGATCATCGCCGACCTCGAGGGCGGGGTATACCTCAATCTCGGCTCTGCGGTGGTGCTGCCCGAGGTGTTTCTAAAGGCGCTGAACGTTGCGCGGAACCTCGGGCATAAAGTCCAGGACATAACGACCGTGAACATGGACTTTGTGCAGCACTACCGGCCGGGGGAGAACGTGCTCAAGAGGCCGACCTCGGCGAACGGCCGGAATTATGCCCTGACCGGGCACCACGAGATCATGTTTCCGCTCCTTGCTGCCGCCGTAATGGAGGAATTGAAATGAAGGTGATTGTCGATCAGGAGACGTGTATCGGGTGCGGCACCTGCCAGGAAATCTGTCCCGCGGTCTTTCATCTGGACGAAGTGATCGGGAAGGCAGAAGTGATTGACGCCGAGGCCTGCGAGTTTGTCGGCTGCTGCGAGGCAGCCGAGGAGAACTGTCCGGTCGACGCGATCACGGTGGAAGAAGAATAGCTTTTCAAAAAAAAGGCCCTCCGGAGAGGGCCTTTATCCTGAGGGCTGGGGATCGGGGATAACCCTCAGGAAACCTATGCGGACTGGAGGGTAGAATGCCCGCATATGGGGGATTATATGAACAAGCTTATGTTTGCGTCGAGAGCAAAGTCCAGGAACTCGGCCGCGCCTGCGGCGATCGTCCCTTCCACGAGGTCCTCTTTCTTCACCCCGGTCATCTCGAGCGTCGGCGTGCAGGCGATGAACTTGACGTCCATCTCCCTGCAGGCGTCGACGAGT
>JAJZPM010000067.1 GCA_021811105.1 Nitrospirota bacterium
GAGTTGAAAAAAAAGAGAAAACTCCTGAATGTACCAATCACCTCGATGGTGCCCCGAAATTTTACGGCAAATTGTTGTTTTCTCTGTGTCTCTGTGCCTTCGTGGTAAAGGATCTGCCTTTTTTAGGTCCATACGGGTTCAGGAAAAGCTCACCTTTACCGGTTTTCTCTCTATCCCGGGTTCTTCCAGTTCGAAAAACTCCTCCTTCTCGAACCTGAACTGGCCTGCGACGATGTTCGAGGGGAAGGTTTCGGTCATGATATTGTAATCCCTGACTACGGCGTTGTAATACCTTCTGGCGTATTCGATGTTGTCTTCGAGTTCCTTGAGCTGCGACTGGAGTTGCTGGAAGTTGGCGTTCGCCTTCAGGTCAGGATATGCCTCGGCGACCGCGAAGAGGCTCTTCAGCGTCTCTCCGAACATGTTTTCTGTCTTCGCCTTGTCCGCCGGCGTAGAGGCGCTCATGGCCATTGACCTGGCCTTCGTGACGTTTTCGAATACACCCCGTTCGTGCGCAGCATACCCTTTGACGGTCTCGACGAGGTTTGGGACAAGATCGTATCTCTTTTTGAGATTCACATCGATGTCGGACCAGGAGGAATGCACCGTGGTCCTCAGTCTGACGAGTCTGTTGTAGATGGCGATTCCGGCAAGAATCACCAGCAGCATAGCGCCGAGAATTACTATCAGGACGATGGTAGCAAGCGCAATCATGTTCCCTCCAGGAATATTTTTTCAATACAAATATAACAGAACGCAAAAAATGATACAAACAAAAAGAGACTGAGAGACCCTTCGGCGACTACTCTTTTCGGGCCATCGCCATCTCTTCCAGTTTCTTCAGCTTCGAAATTTCGCCGAGCGCTATCAGCGTATCTTTTTCCTTTATCGTACTCCGGAATGTAGGATTGAACTTCATGTCGCCCGTCGCCTGTTTGATCGCGACTATGATGATCCCCAGCTCCCTGCCGATCCCGCATTCATCGAGCGTGAGCCCGACGAGCTGCGAATTCTCCTGGACAGTGATTTCTTCCATCTGCAGGTCGATGTTTCCGCTCTTGGTGGCGAATTCTATGAAGTCCACGACCGCGGGCTTCAGTACGGTATGGGCGATCCTGAGTCCTCCGATGTGATAGGGGGAAACAACCCGGTCGGCTCCTGCCCTGAGGAGTTTCTGCTCCGAACCCTCTTCTCCCGCCCTTGCCACGATCATGAGTCTTGGGTTCAACCCGCGTGCGCTGAGGACGACGTAGAGGTTTTCGGCATCGGTAGGCAGGACGGATATCAGGCCCTTTGCCTTTTCGATCCCCACAAGCTTCAGCACATCGTCTTTCGTAGCGTCGCCCTCGACAAGAAGCATCTCGGGATATTCGAGGAGCCTCTCGGGCGACTTTTCGATGACGACGTATGGCAGCGACTTGCCTTTCAGCTCCCTGCAGATGATTCTGCCCATCCTTCCGTAACCGCAGACGATATAATGGTCTTTCAGTTCCCTGATCTTCTTCTCCACTCTCTTCCTCCCGAATATTGCCTGTAGTTCGCCCTCGAGAATTAGTTCCGCGCCCGTGCTCAGCACATACAGGGCCGATCCGACACCTCCTATTATAAGGGCGATAGTGAAGAGCTGACCCGTGCGGGAAAGCTCGTGGACCTCCCGGTAGCCGACGGTGGTGATTGTGGTGACCGTCATGAAGAGGGAATCAAGAAAATTCCACCCCTCCAGAAACATGTATCCGAACGTCCCCGTGGAGATGATCAGGATTATCAGACCGCCGGAAAGTATCAGCCTTTTCTTAAATCTGTCCAGCAAATGCCCCTCCTGGAAAATGCCCGCCGGCGTCGTCATCTCCTCTTGCCGGCGAGTTTCTTTTTCCTATGCGCCCTGACGTACAGGACGATTATGACCGCGCTCAGGAGGACCGCTCCTATCAGCGCCTGATGTGAATAACGCATGATCAGTTCCCGGTTCATCCCGATAAAGTACCCGATGTAGGTGAGCACCGTTACCCAGAGCCCGGCCCCTGCAACGGTGTAGAGTGAGAATTTCAGGTGATTCATCCCTGCGAGCCCTGCCGGGAGCGAGATGAGGTGCCTTACCACGGGGAGGAGCCTGCCGACAAAGGTGGACACTTCGCCGTGGTCCCTGAAAAAACGCTCCACCTTTGCAAACTTCTCTTCGGTGATCCAGACGTATTTACCGTATTTCAAAAGAAGGGGCCTGCCGAGATAGTGGGCGGCGGTGTAATTCACGTAGGCGCCCACCAGACTCCCCGCTGTCCCGCAAAGGATCGCGGCCACCTCGTTCATCACGCCCTGCTGGGCCAGATACCCGGCCGGCGGCATGACGAGTTCGCTGGGTATCGGGATGACCGAGCTCTCCATCGCCATGAGGATGAAGATGCCCGGATATCCCAGCGCGCCGATCGTGGTCACCAGCCACGTGATGATTTCATTCATAGTCGTCCTTCTCCTTCATATTCCCGCCCGTGCGGCGCTACCACCATTTTTTTTTCTTGAAATATGCGACCATCGAGGCCGCGATAAGGATGATGATAGCCCAGAGCGCCGGATAGCTCCAGCGCCACTCCAGCTCAGGCATATACTTGAAGTTCATCCCGTAAACTCCGGCTATGAAGGTCAGAGGCATGAAGATCGTGGCGATGATCGTAAGGACCTTCATAACCGCGCTCATCCTGTTGTTGACGCTCGACAGATAGATATCGAGCATGCCCGACGTCATGTCCCGAAAGGTCTCGATCGTGTCGATGACCTGGATCGTATGGTCGTATATGTCCCTCAGGAAGACCTTCGTCGACCCTCTTACAAGGGCCGAATCTCCCCTTTCGAGCCCGCTGACCACCTCCCGGAGCGGCCAGACCGCCTTGCGAAGGAAGATCATCTCCCTTTTGAGAAAGTGAATGTCATTGAGCGTCGTCGTCGAAGGGTTTCCCAGTACCTTTTCCTCGATATCCTCGATTGACTCGCCGGTTTTTTCGAGGATAATGAAATAGTTGTCCACTATGGCGTCGATCAGGGAATATACCAGATAATCGGCGCCTAATTTCCGTATGCGGCCCTTGTTGTTCCTGAGCCGCTCCCTCACCGGCTGGAATACGTCTCCGTCGAGGCCTTCCTGGAAGGAGATGACGAACTGCTCGCCCAGCACAAGGCTGATCTGTTCGGCCTCGACGGTCCCTTTCACCTCCTCAAAATGCAGCATCTTAAGGACGATATAGAGGTAATCGCCGTAATCTTCCATCTTGGGTCGTTGGTCGGTGTTCAGGATGTCCTCGAGCACGAGGGGATGAAGACCGTAACATTCGCCGAGTTTTTCGAGTATCTCCACACGATGGAGCCCCTCGACGTTGATCCAGCTGACCGAGGGCTTGTTCCTAAACGGGTAGCACTCGGATATTTCTTCCACCTCTTTTTCCTGGAAAGAAGAATCGTCGTAGTCGATTATCGTGATCTTCGGTTTTTTGTCCTTTTGTTCACCGATATGAATCAGCGTGCCGGGCGGCAGCCCGCTCTTTCTGGACCGGTTTTTCATCAGCTTAGGCATAACTTTTATTTTACCTAAAGCGCGTTTTTTTTAATATGGGAACCTGTTCCCGGTCGCGCTGCTGCCACTGCGAACACGGAGACGGCGGCATGCGAGGTTAATGTCTACCCAAGGCAGGTGATCCCTGGTATAATGAGTTTTATATTACCTAATGAATAGCGGACATGCAGAAAAAAGCCTTAAAAGCGGCGGATATGACTGTGATTTACATAAACGCAAGGATGACAAGGAGAAATTTCATATGAGAAAAACAGGGACTTTCGCGGTGATTGTTCTTCTCCTCTTTTTGACGGCAGGTTACGGTTACGGGGCCCAGCGGGTGAGCCTGTGGGAGAGGATGTGTGAAGCCTGCCACGACGGCAAGACTGTGCTCAACGGGAAAGTAGTGATCGGCAAGGAGCAGATAAAAGAAAAATACCGCAACCTGGACGAGCTCGTAAAGGCGGTTACCTGCGAAGGACCTCCGTGCATGAATATATTGAAGCACGATGAGAAGCTTGTCAGGCAGGTCGGAAAGGAAATAGGGATAAAGGAGTAGCGTTAGAAGTCCGGCGGTGACGCGTCACGTTTGCTTGCTCTCCAGGAACTTCATGAACTGGATCGCCGGACGGGACAGGAATTTATTCTTTAGGTGGACGATGCCGAGTCTCCTTGAAAAGTTCGCATTCCGTATTCCTGCCTTCATGAGTTCGCCGGATTTTATCTCCTGCTCCACCGCCTTGTCGGGGAGGATTGAAATACCGAGCCCTGCCTTTACGAGGCCTTTTATCGTTTCGATATAAGCGACCTCCATGGCCACCTTAGGAAGGAGCCTTTTCTTAGCGAAAGCGGCGTCGATATTCCTGCGGGTCGTTGTCCCTGTCTCAGGCAGGATCATCCCGTATCCGGAGACGTCTCCGAGCGCGATCGTCTTTCGATCCGCCAGGGGATGTTCCTTCGGAAACACGAGAGACATGGGGTCTTCCCAAATCACTTTCATTACGAGGTTCGGCGCGACCCCGGGGAGGGTGACGACGCCGAGGTCAACCAGGTTCCTGGCGACCATATCGAGCACGGTCTCGGACCGGTGGCAGCGGAGTTTCAGGTCTACTTTCGGGAATGCGGTGATGTAGGCCTTCAGGACCCCCGGGAGCCGGTGCAGGCTGATATGGTCGCTCGTGCCGATGACGAGTTCCCCGGCGCATTCCTCCGACATGTCCCGCACGGCGGTCTTTGCCTCGTCGAGCTCGCGCAGGACCTTTTCTGCATGGGCAAAGAGGACCTCGCCGGTCTTGGTGAGAAATATTTTCTTGCCGATGCGGTCGAAGAGCTTTGCCCCGAGTTCCTCCTCGAGAGACCGTATCTGTTTGCTGACCGCGGGCTGGGTGATGAGGAGTTCCTCGGCGGCACGGCTTATGCTCCCGGCCAGCGCGACTTTTCTGAAATAGACAAGCTGATAGAAATCCATACCAGAAGTTATAAACAAGATGAAAATAATGAATTTGAATAATGCATAGACGTATGATATTCTAAAAAAAGTAACGGAGTCAAGAGGTATCCGCGGGACACCCGCTAACGATATTGCCGGTTCCAAATAGTGTGGGCATAATTGTCGGAAAATCCCTCCTTACCTCCCTTTGCCAAAGGGAGGTATGTGCCACTCTTTTCCGCCTCGGCGGATCAGCCGGGGCTGAGGCAAAGAGGGGAAAGGGGAGATTTTTTGGGGAAATGTTGCATCCAGTTATGAGTAGACCTTAGAATGTGAAAGGACTAAAGAAATGGCGATGACACTTTCGGAGAAAGTCTTTGAGGCGCATCTGCGGGATGAGCCCTTTCCGGGGACGAAGGTCCTCGGCATCGACGTGGTGATGTGCCACGAGATCACCACCCCCATCGCGATCAACGACCTTGTCGCCAGGGGAAAAGACAGGGTGTTCGATCCGGAGAAGATAAAGGTGGTGATCGACCACGTCACCCCTGCAAAGGACACGAAGACCGCGCAGCAAGGGAAGATACTCAGGGACTGGGCAAGGAGGCATGCGATCAGGGACTTCTTCGATATAGGAAGGAACGGCGTATGCCATGCCATATTCCCGGAAAGCGGGTTTATCCGCCCCGGATATACCGTGATTATGGGCGACTCCCATACCTGTACCCATGGCGCCTTCGGGGCCTTTGCTGCGGGCGTCGGGACGACCGACCTGGAGGTCGGGATACTTAAGGGCGTCTGCGCCTTCAGGGAGCCGAAGACCATCCGTATCAATATCCGGGGGAAGATGCCCGGGGACGTCTATGCAAAGGACGTGATCCTCAGGGTGATTAAAGAGCTGACGGTAAACGGCGCCACGGACTGCGTGATAGAGTTTCACGGCGAGGTGGTCAGCAGCATGTCGATGGAGAGCAGGATGACCCTCTGCAATATGGCGATAGAGGCCGGGGGGACATCCGGCGTCTGCATGCCGGATGAGGTGACGGTGGAATATCTCTGGCCTTTCATCTCATCCGAATACAAGGACAAGGAGGCGGCTGTCGCGGACTTCAGAAAATGGTGGTCCGACGAAGGCTGCGAATATGTGATGGTCCTGGATATAGACGTCACGGGAATGGGACCGCAGGTCACCGTTGGCTATAAGCCGGACCAGGTGAAAGATGTTTCCGAGGTAGCGGGGCAGGCGGTGGACCAGGTCTACATCGGGTCCTGCACCAACGGAAGGATCGAGGACCTCCGTGTGGCGGCGGCCTACCTGAAGGGCAGAACGATTGCGCCGACCGTCAGGGGGATTGTTTCTCCCGCCACGCCGAAGGTATTCAGGCAGGCGGACGAGGAAGGCATCATCAAGATTTTCATGGATGCGGGTTTTTGCGTGACGAACCCTACCTGCGGAGCCTGTCTCGGCATGTCCAACGGGGTGCTGGCACCCGGCGAGGTCTGCGCGTCCACGACGAACAGGAATTTCAACGGGAGGATGGGCAAGGGTGGAATGGTGCATCTCATGAGCCCCGCGACGGCCGCGGTGGCGGCGATCGAGGGCAAGATCGCGGACCCGAGGAAATACGGCAAGGGAGGCACGAAATGAAGGAATTCGGAGGCAAGGTCCTTTTTCTCGACAGATCGGACATCAATACGGACGAGATTATACCGGCCAAGTATCTCACGGAGATATCGAAGGACGCGTTAAAGCCGCATATGCTCGAAGACCTGAAACTCGTGGGGTTTGGCCCTCAGTCCCCCGGCGTTGCGGATGCCAGGGTGATCGTGACCAGGGAAAACTTCGGATGCGGCTCGTCGCGGGAGCATGCGCCGTGGGTCTTCGAGATGAACCACATCAACGTTGTAATCGCGTCCAGCTTTGCGCGGATATTCCGGCAGAACATGTTCAACTGCGGCATGCTCGCGATAGAGCTGCCCGAAAGTGCGATCGACAGACTGTTCCGCCACGAAGAAGGCGCGAAGGTCTCGATCGACTTTGAGGGGAACACATTAACCATCGAGTCGGCGAAGGGAAAAGAGACCTTAGATTATTCTATTTCGGAGTTCGATAAGGCCCTTGTCAGGGCGGGCGGATGGGTCGATTTTGCAGACGCGAGGTATTGAGGAGGTCCTATGACACCGGAAGAAAAATTGACGTCTCTCGGCATCGAGCTGCCTGAAGCCCCGAAGCCGCTCGGTTCCTATGTTCCTTTTGTGATAACGGGAAATCTTATTTATCTGAGCGGAATGCTGCCGATGCATGAAGGGAAGCTGATAAAGACCGGCAGAGTAGGGGAAACAGTCTCACTCGAAGAAGCGGCCGGGGCTGCAAAGACCGCGGCGATAAACGGACTTGCGGTGCTGAAGTCGGCAATCGGGGGCCTCGATAAGGTTAAGCGCTGCATCAGGATTGAAGGGTATGTGGCATCAGCAGCAAATTTTACCGACCAGCCGAAGGTTTTGAACGGGGTCTCTGACTTAATGTTCGAGGTCTTCGGGGAGGCAGGAAGGCATACGAGGACTGCCGTCGGCGTAAATATCCTGCCGTTGAACGCGCCGGTGGAGGTCTCGTTTATCTTTGAGGTGCAAGGGTAACACACATTTGATTGGGCTGAAGGTGCCGGCTTAGCCGGCCGGCACCGGGGCATCCGGTATCTCCTTTATACTTCCCTGACGGAAATTTCTTTACGTATGACCTATGTCATACCAAATCTAAAGTTCAAAGTTTATAGTTAACTAAAGCTACGGACAGCAAACTCAAAAAATCATGCTCAGGAGGTTATTATGTTTTGTTATCAGTGTGAACAGGCTGCCCACTGCAAGGCCTGCACAAAAATCGGCGTCTGCGGCAAGAACGAGGAGGTGGCTGCCCTCCAGGATCTGCTCATTTATTCACTGAAAGGGTTGTCGCTTTATGCGGCAGAAAGAAGAAATGTCGGCGTAAATGACCATGACGCCAACGTATTTACCGCAAAGGCCCTTTTTTCGACTCTTACGAACGTAGATTTTGATCCTGACCGCTTCGTGAACCTTATCACGAGGTCCGTTTCACTTCGGGATGGCCTGAGGGCAAAGGTGTCCGCAGCCGGCGGAAGAACGGATTTTGCGGATAGAAGCGCTTCATTTTCTCCAACGGCAGGTCTCGCAGATCTCGTGAAGCAGGGCAAGGGGGTAAGGGAGCATGTGCCTGACCGGTGTCTCAATCCCGACATTCAATCTCTGCAGGATATAGTGCTTTACGGACTGAAGGGCGTTGCCGCATACGCCGACCATGCCTATATCCTTGGGCAGGAAGACGATTCCGTCTATGCCTTCATGCATGAGGCACTTGCAGCGATGACACGGACAGACCTCGGACTGAATGACTGGATCGGTCTTGCGATGAAATGCGGCGAGGTCAATCTCAGGACGATGGAGTTGCTCGATGCCGCAAACACCGGCACGTACGGACACCCGGTTCCTACAAAGGTCCCCCTTGGCGTCAGAAAGGGAAAGGCGATCCTGGTTTCCGGTCACGACCTCAGGGACCTCGAGGAAATACTCAAACAGACCGAGGGCAAGGGCATTCATGTCTATACCCATGGCGAGATGCTTCCCGCTCACGGATACCCGGGACTGAAGCGCTATTCCCATCTCTACGGCCACTACGGGACCGCCTGGCAGAACCAGCAGAAGGAGTTCAGCCTGTTCCCGGGGGCTATTGTAATGACCACGAACTGTCTGCAAAAGCCCCTCGACGCTTACCAGGGGAATATTTACACCTGCGGCCTGGTGGGTTGGCCGGGTATCACCCATATTGCGGACCGCGATTTCACTCCGGTCGTTGAAAAGGCGCTCGCGCTGCCTGGTTTTGCCGGTGATCGGGAGGGTAAAGAGGTAATGACCGGATTCGCAAGGAATGCCGTCCTTGCAGTCGCCGACACAATTATTGAGGCGGTAAAGAACAAGCAGATACGGCACTTCTTCCTTGTCGGCGGGTGCGATGGCGCAAAACAGGGAAGGAACTATTACACAAAATTCGTGGAAAAGACGCCGAAGGACACAGTGGTGATGACCCTGGCCTGCGGAAAGTTCAGGTTCTTCGACAAGGAACTCGGGACCATCGGAGGAATCCCGAGGCTTCTGGATATCGGCCAATGCAACGACGCTTACTCTGCTATCCGGATCGCCCTTGCCCTTTCGAAGGCCTTCAATGTAAGTGTGAACGAGCTGCCGCTTTCGCTCATCCTCTCATGGTATGAACAAAAAGCCGTGGCCATACTCCTGACACTTCTTTCTCTGGGCATAAAGGACATACGCCTTGGGCCGACACTTCCGGCCTTTATCACGCCCAATGTGCTCGATGTACTTGTTAAGAACTTCGACATCAAGCCTATAGCCGCAACGCCTGAGGAAGATTTGAGAACAATCCTTGGAGAGGACTGCTGCGAAGAGGTAGGCTCAGCGGCATAGAAGATACACACAGAATACTGTAGCGCACAAAAAGGCCCGAATTCAGGGCCTTTTTGTTTTTAATGCTTTCTTTACCCTGGACCTCTCAAAGGGCTCCGCAGTCCTATCCCCTCTTCCGGGACCGAGACGGCTTCCTGAGCCTGCCCTTTCCTTCGAGGTCGTCGATAAACTGACGGGCCGTTCGGCCGGAGTAGCTCCCGTGCGAGAGAGACCACTGCATCGCCTTACTTTGTAATTCCTTTCGGGGAAGCCTGATCTTCTTCAGTGACGCATAATTTTCAACGATATCCAGGTAGGTGCCTGCTTCGAAATGGGGAAATCCGAATCTCAACCCGAACCTGTCACTAAGCGAAAGCTTTTCCTCGACCGTATCGCCGGGATGGAGTTCTCCTCCGTCATCCACAGGAATATTGTCCACCGTCTTCTCCGGCATGAGGTGCCTCCTGTTCGACGTGGCGTAGATGAGCATGTTGGCCGGCCGTATCTCCAGCCCGCCCTCCAGCACCGTCTTTATCTGACGGTAGGACTTCTCGTCTTCCTCGAACGAGAGGTCGTCGCAGTATACGATGAACTTTTCTTTCCTTCCGCTTATCAACTCGGCGACCTCAAGGACATGCACCAGGGCATCCCTCTGCATCTCTATCATCCTGAGCCCCCTGCCGCGGTATTCGTTGAAGACCGCCTTCACTGCGGAAGACTTCCCCGTGCCTCTCGGTCCGTAGAGGAGGACGTTGTTGCAGGGCAGTCCCTCGAGAAACTGCTCCGTATTTTCTTTGAGTCCCATGAGGATGTCCTCGATCCCCCTCAGTTCGCGAAACATCACCGGATCGGTGTGCTCGATCCCCTTCACCAAAAGAATATTATTCCGCGAGAAAACGCGGCACGCCCCGAACCTTCCGAAGGTTTCAGGGTCTGTAGCGGGCGCAAGAGACTCAGTGAGTCGCTGCAGACTCCCGGTGAGAGATATCAGTACCTTCAGAATGTCGTCCATTCTCTTAAGTCCGCTTCTATTATTTGCGAAAGGGAAGCGCTTAATCAACCGGTTGCAACATTCGCCGCATATTCCCGAGGCCCATTGATGATATAATAGCTCCACTTCGGAGGACGGAGGATACGTGAAAGACAGATACACCGCGGCCAGAGAGTTCAAGATGAAGGAAGAAAGGATGATCGACGTGAGTGCGGGCATATGCCCGCTCGGTCCCTCGCGAAAGGTAAGGGCGGCGATACGGAAGGCGGTCAGGGGAGTGGGGACATCTGCCGACATCGCGGTGAGGAGGCTGGAACGGCTGTTCCTTTCGAAATTCGGTATCCCGGCAGATCGCGTACTCTTTGCAAGCTCCCTGCGGGAACTCACCGGCCTTTTATTGTCAGTGCTCGACGCGAAAAAGGTCGTTATCGCCGGGGGTTTCAAGGGGCTGTACGGCGAAGATACTGCGGGAACAGCAATGGAGGTCAATTATTTCAACGCAGGAGAAGATTCGGGTTTTGTCCTGGACCTGGACAGGCTGATGCAGGCCGCCGGGGGCGCAGACTTATTGATCGTCGCGAACCCCGACCGCGTTACGGGAAAATTGATTGACGAAGGGGTCTTTTCCCGATTGCGCGACCTGGCAGACCGGAGGGGATTGCGTCTCGCCGTAGACGAGTCGCTCATTGAATTTAGTGGTATTGGAATCGGCCCGGCCTGCGGCGGGAAGGAAAATATCGTCACCTTGAGAACTACCGCGAATTATTACGGGTTGCCGGGACTTGAGCTGGCGTATGCGGTTTCGGGACATGAAACGGTTGCGAAGATGCGGAGGAGAAAATGCAGCGGGCTGAATACGCTCTCCGTCGAGGCGGCCCGGGCGGCATTCAAGGATGCGATGTACAGAAAGCAGGTGGAGCACTTTCTTTTGGAAGAGAAGAGGTCCCTTTCCCGTGCACTCGAAAAGGCGGGCGGCGTCACTTTTCTTGGGTCGGATTCGAACGTGTATCTCCTGAAATTGCTGAAACGGCCCGAACAATTTGCGGCGGCGTTGGCAAGGGCAGGTTTTTTTGTGCAGGACTGTAGCGCCGTCGACGGGTTTGGGGAGGCTTTTTTGAGAATGTCCGTGCTGGGGCATGACAAGAATGTGAAACTGGCAAGGCTCATGCGGTCGTTGATCGCACCTCAGGGGACCGGCAGCATGGATAAAGATGCCGATGATAAGTGAACCGGCGAAATGAGACCCTATTCCGTCAGCTTGTGGACATCCTCGTGGCTTTCGACCACTTTTCCTGTGGTCGTGTCGAGCACATAATATCCGGTGTGGTGGCCGTACGTGCCGATGTAGGAGGCCCAGGATGAGATCTGATACTTGCCTATGAGGTCCGCCGTTTGTTCTGCCGTCGCCCGCCTTGCGGCGAGCAGACCGCTTACGAGATTAAGTAACGGCAGCACAGCGATAACCGAGAGCGCAACTTTTGTGAAAGGATCTGTTTTCATGATGTTCCTCCGTCGCGTTATTACAGGGCCTTTAAGCCAAGGCTATCACCATCCGGTGGGGTTGTCAAAATTGCTGATGAGGTCGACCGCCGGTGCCAAATTGCGCGGGGGATGTGCTAAAATAGAAAACCGTTTCGTGATGCTACGTGAATCATGCCCATGAAAGGCAGGGGCGGCATGAGTCGCGTTTTTTTTGCAGCCCGCAGGCGGCCCTGCGCAACAGGAAGGTGTGAACCTCGTCAGGTCCGGAAGGAAGCAGCGATAAGCATTTTTTTCTGTGTGCCGCGGCAAGTCGCCTGCGGGCTGCAATAAGAACGCGTGACGATGAGAGATGGGCGGTCCGGGAAGAGGCCCTTGTGTCTTTTGCGCGTCACTGATTTTGAAATATGGGCTATCTCGTATTAGCAAGAAAATGGAGACCCAAAGGGTTTGACGATCTCGTCGGCCAGGCGCCGATCACGCGTATCCTGAAAAACGCGATTCTCCAGGGAAAGATCGCACACGCCTACCTCTTTTCCGGTCCCCGCGGGGTCGGGAAGACGTCCTCGGCCCGTATTCTTGCAAAGGCGCTCAACTGTAAGGAAGGGCCGACGCCTCTGCCCTGCGGCGTCTGCGGTTCCTGTACGGCGATTACGGATGGCTCCTCAGTCGATGTCATAGAGATCGACGGTGCGTCGAACAACAGCGTCGACGACATCCGGGACCTCCGGGAGCGGGTGAAGTACGCGCCGTCCGGCGGGAGGTACAAGGTCTATATCATCGATGAGGTCCATATGCTCTCCGGTTCCGCCTTTAACGCCTTGCTGAAGACACTGGAGGAACCGCCTTCGCACGTTCTCTTCGTGCTCGCGACGACGGAAATGAAGAAGATACCGGCCACGGTGCTCTCGCGCTGCCAGCATATGCCGTTCAGGAGGATATCGAGCAGCGTGATCAAGGGGCGGCTTAAGGAAATCTCCGATGCGGAGGGACTCAACATTTCCGCCGCGGCGCTCGGCCTCGTTGCCCGGGCCGCGGACGGAAGCATGCGCGACTCGCTTACAATCCTCGACCAGGTGTCCGCCTTTTCCACCGAGATAACCGAAGAGAGCGTCAAAGGCCTTCTCGGTATCGCCGATTTCGGTCTCCTCTCGAAGGTCTCGAAGGCCCTCATTTGCGGGGACAGGGTCGGGATACTCGCGACAATCGAAGACCTTGTCGAACAGGGTACCGACATACGGGCTTTTTCGAAGGAACTCATCCAGTTCTTCCGGGACCTCCTCGTGGCGAGCGTAATGAAGAAGCCTGAGGATGTCCTTGATATGAGCGCGGAAGAGATCGATACGGTCAAGGAGATCGTATCGGCGTCGTCGGAGGACCAGTTGACGCTGATGCTCTCGGAGATCATGAAGTCCGAGACAGAGGTGAGAAGTGCGTCGTCGCCCCGTCTTGCGCTGGAGATGGCACTCATCAGGGCGAGCTTCCTCAGCGGCCTGAAACCGATAAGCGAAGTCATTGAGAATATCGGCCGTCTTGCCGGGCGACCTGCAATGGTGGCGGAAAGGACCGCAGGGCCGAAGAAAATGAAGGATGGACCCCGCCCGAAGCCGGAGACGGCTGTGAGCAGACCATCGGTGCCTGACTCTGCTGCTTCGAAGGAGCAGCATGAAGAATGGGGAGGGGAAGAAGGCGATACGCCCGAAGAGGATGCTGCAGCGCAGGAAACGGATGAATCCCCGGGCGAGACCGGCGCCGGGAAGGAAGGCGGTGACGAAGAGCTCCCGCCGTCGGAGATGGGCGGCCAGGACGTGTGGGAGAGGACTGTTGCAAAAGTCGACCCTCCGCTCGCGTCGAAGCTCATGCATGCAAACGCAGAGATCCGGGGAGACGAACTTTTTCTTTCGCTGAACGGCGGGCAGGCGGTTTTTGAAGAGTCGATCAGGAAGGAACTGAAGACGCTCGAAAAGATTGTGTCGGAAGAGGCGGGGAGGAAACTCAGGATCAAACTTACGACGTCCCATAAAAAAAATGTCCGGAAGAGAGACCTGAAGGAGAAAGTGATGGATGAGCCTTTGATCAGGGAGGCCCTCGAACTTTTCGAGGGGAGGATAGTGGATGTGACCCCTGCGGAGGGCGCCGACAATAACCAGAACGGAGGAGAAAATGTCTAAGAAGATGTTGGGAGACTTGATGCGCCAGGCCCAGAAGCTGCAGGAAGAGATGATGAAGGCGCAGGAAGAGGCGAAGAAAAAGACGGTCGAGGCGACGTCGGGCGGCGGGATGGTCACGGTGGTGGCGAGCGGCGCCGGCGAAATGGTCTCGATAAAGATAGAAAAGGACGTGGTGAACCCGGAAGATGTCGAGATGCTCCAGGACCTCGTCCTCGCCGCGGTGAACGAAGCCCTCAGAAGGGCGCGGGACCTTGTGAACGAAGACATGTCGAAACTGACGGGCGGCCTGCAACTCCCCGGTATGGGCGGCCTCGGAAACATGTTCGGAAGATAAATGAAAGACCGGTGTTAAGTTTCAGGTTTTAGGTGTTAAGTGTTACTATTACTCCGGCAGCAAAATTCCGTAATTTGTCATTCCCGCAGTCTTTAGGCGGGAATCCAGAAAGCACAGAGACTCTGGATGCCCGACAAAGGAACTCGGGCATGACGATATTTAATTAATGGGTCTAAACCACTGACAATGTCAGTGGTGGGGCGTGGGGGCGAAGGCACCACACCATAAGCGAGCCAACAATGTTGGTAAGCAAGGGGCCTATGATATAGTAGAGGCCATGAGCAAATTTCTGAAGACCTCTCATGTAGTCTATCGGTGCGAATACCATTTTGTGTGGGTACCGAAATACCGATTTAGGGTACTGGTGGGAGAGGTAAAAGAAAGGCTGAAGGAGATATTGAGGGAACTTTGCGAATGGCAGGAAATAACGATTTTGGAAGGAGCGATCAAGGACGACCATGTCCATATGTATCTGTCCGTACCCCCAAAGCATTCTCCTTCGCATGTGATGAAGATACTGAAAGGGAAGAGTGCGGAGTATTTGGCGAGAGAATTTCCTGAACTTGCGAAGAAGTATTGGGGCATGCATATCTGGGCGAGAGGATATTGTGTAAGTACGGTTGGAATAAACGAAGAAGTCATAAAAGAATATGTGAGGAGGCAGCAAGACGAAGAGGAAAAAGACGACCAGCGTCGATTGTGGAAAGACAACAGCGAATGACATTGTCAGGAGTTGTTGTTCCCCTAAGAAAACCACCGACAAGGTCGGTGGTAGTTTATTGCCGGGTTAATAATAGGCGCATAGATAAAAGAACATTGGATATAAAATCTCCCCGCACCCCTGCCTACCGGCAGGCAGGCCTCTTTGGCAAAGAGTCCCGAAAGCTTTCGGGATTTGGCAAAGGGAGGCTAGGAGGGATTTTTTAACTGAATGTCTTCAGATTTATGAACTTCTTAATAAGCGCAAATCGAAATGAATTCGCGGTTATTTTATTTCTTAAAACCTAACACCTAAAACATAAAACTTTTTACCATGCACGGAATAATTGAGAACCTGATAGACGAGTTGACGCGGCTTCCGGGAATCGGAAGAAAATCCGCACAGAGGCTCGCCTTTTTTATCCTCTCGATGCCTGAGGCGGAGGCGCTCTCGATCGCAAAGGCGATCGAGCAGGTGAAGGAAAAGGCGAGGTTCTGCGAACGCTGCTTCAACATCACGGAGCATGTCCTCTGCGGGATATGCAGCGACGAGTCCCGCGACCGGAGCAGGATATGTGTAGTCGAAGAGCCGAGCAACATCCTCGTCATCGAGCGGGTGAAGAGTTTCCATTGTCTCTACCACGTGCTGCTTGGAGCTCTCTCCCCTATAGACGGCATCACGCCGGACAGACTGAAGATCAGGGAACTCGTCGAAAGGGTCGGGGAAGGGGACATCAAAGAGGTGATACTCGCCACGAACCCCAACACTAAAGGCGAGATCACCGCTCAGTATATCAAAGAAACGCTTGCGCCGCTTCAGGTGAAAGTGACCCGCATCGCCTACGGCCTGCCGATGGGAAGCGACATAGAGTTCGCCGACGAAGTCACCCTCGGGAAGGCGCTCGAGGGGCGAAGAGAACTCTAAGGCCCCTCTATCTCAGGGCCAGCAGCTGTTCCTCGATCAATCCCCGGAAGAGTGCGACCTTGTATCCGTTTTGCTCCAGTGGTACAGCCTTCTTCATCGCGGATTCGGCCGCCTTCCTTGCGCTCGCCTGATCGATCGGACTATTGGCTATGACCTCCTCGGCCTCACGCGACCTCCACGGCACCGGGGCCGCACCGCTCAGAACGACCCTCGGATTTAGCGGCTTGTCATCGGTAAACTTGATTGCGATGGCCACTCCCGCGAGCGCGAAATCCCATGATCCCCGCTCGCGCACCTTACGGTATGAACTCTTCGTTCTTTCCGCGGGGGAAAGAATTATCTCGGTAACGATTTCGCCTTGTTCGAGCACTGTCTCTCTTCTTGGATCTTGTGACGGGGGCACATGGAAATCTTCAATACGAATTGACCTGCCACCGCCGGGAAAGGCCGCGGCCGCACTTGCATTCACTGTCTTTTTGTTTCTTCATGGAAGTCCTCCGCAATGATGCAGCCGGAAGCAAACCGTCTGCGACCATATATTTAGCGCGTTGTCGGTACGAGAAGAATCCGTTGAGTTCGATGTCTATTATCCATTTAGCACGGAGCGGCGAGGTTGTCAAGCGAATGTACGAGTTGCAAACATTTTCGACATTGCCCCATTTTCGACGAGGGCTTGGATAGGGGTTTCTTGAATAGGCTTTTATGCGGACGGATGCAATTGTAGAAGATGAGATACTCAGCAAGTCTCACGCTAAAAAGCCTAATATCATGTATAACATCAAGATTTTGGGCTATGAACTCATCCTTGATAGTTCTGTTATAACGTTCTACGAGACATCGGCGAGTACCCCTCCGAGTCAACAGGTCCCGGCGCTTCCGAGCTAAAGTCATGGGTCTGTTATTTTTCGGATTAATCCGGCCTAAGATTTATCAATAAACTGACCCGTTCACAATAGGGCAGCCCGAAGGTGTAGGAGGAGAGGAAAGTCTCTCCCCCTTTAAGGTTAGATAATTTCGG
>JAJZPM010000068.1 GCA_021811105.1 Nitrospirota bacterium
GGAAGCTCCGAGACTGATGCAGGTCTCAGCGCTTCCTCCGGACAAAACTAAGGAGTGTGCACTTTATACTTGCAAAACTTTTTCATAGATGACGGCCTAAATACACACACTTTATGCAACGTTAGGGATTACGCTGCTGCAGTAGAAGGCGCCAAAGTCAGGGAAATGATAAACGACAGACATTTTGATTTTATTCCGGGTTCGATACTGGATTGTTAGATTACAGGCACTAACGCTTGTCGCCTCCTCAGACGTTAAGGAGGTTTTCTTGAAAAGCGATAACAGCTTCATTCCTCGTTAACTGTCTCTTCCCCCTCCAAGTCAGCAAAAAAAGGTATGCTCATTTGCCTATCTTTGAGATTCTCATTTTCGAAGCGGAGACAGCCTCCTGAAACACTAAGGTATTTACAAATAAACATTCTTGTGCTAACTAATAAGCAAAGGATCACTTATCTCAATAAATCAATTGATGAGAGAAGCTCAGCTTGTCGATAAGCCTTAATTGTGGGCAAGGAGGGTACCAAGTTGGAAAAAACAAAAGAGTCATACAAAGGGCCTGAAAAAAAACTCGACAAACTACAGAAAAGGTTGGAATATTTTCTTGCCAACAGCCCGGCTGTATTTTACACATGCGACTTCGGTGGAGCGTGGGCATGCACGTTCATGAGCCAAAATATTGTCAATCAACTTGGCTATGAGCCGGCAATGTTCTGCGAGCACCCCAATTTTTGGGCCGACCATATTCATCCGGATGACAGACAGCGTGTTTTTGATGGACTCCCTCAGCTATTGGAAAAAGGGTCTCACGTTCACGAATACCGGTTCCTCAACAAGGAAGGAACATATCGTTGGATGCGGGATGAACTGCTGCTGATATACGATTCAGAGGGCAAGCCGGTTGACTGTGTCGGTTTTTGGATCGACATTACCGAGCAAAAGTCAGCCGAGGAAGCACTTCGACAAAGCGAAGAACGGCTCCAAGAAGCACAACATCTTGCGCATGTCGGCAGCTGGGATCTCGACATCGTAACAAATGTGCTCGTCTGGTCGGATGAAAGCTATCGGATCTTTGAAATCGACAAGAATGACTTTGGGGCATCATACGAAGCCTTTCTATCCACGATACATCCCGACGATAGAAAAGCGGTTGACGAGACATACGTAAAATCCGTGAGAGACAGGACCCCTTATGAGATCGTTCACCGCTTAAAGTTTCCGGATGGACGGGTCAAGTTCGTGCAGGAGCGATGCATGACATTTTATAGTGTTGCGGGTGACCCGCTTCGCTCAATTGGAACGGTGCAGGACATTACCGAGCGCAAGCTGACAGAGGAACGAATGCAGCGCCAGTTGCAGCGGCTTTCAGCGTTGCGCTCAATAGATCTGGCGATTAGTTCAAGCTTAGATATCCGTATGACGCTCAACATATTCATAGAGCATGTGCTGACCCAGCTGGGGGTAGACGCCGGCAATGTACTCCTCCTCAATCCGCACTCAAACATGCTGGAATATGCAGCCGGCCAGGGCTTTCGAACGAACGCCTTGAGACATAGTTATGTGCGTCTCGGAGAAGGGCACGCAGGGGTAGCCGCCCTTGAGAAGCGCATTGTAGGCATATCAGATCTCAGGGAGGGAGGCTTCAAGCAATCTAAGCTTCTTGGCGGGGAGGACTTTATCACATATTATGGAGTACCTCTCGTGGCGAAAGGGCATGTAAAAGGAGTATTGGAAATTTTTCATCGAAACCCCCTAAAGCCCGACGAGGAGTGGTTTGAGTTCCTTGACGCTCTTGCGCTTCAGGCGGCCATAGCAATAGACAATAACTCGCTTTTTTATGAGCTCGAACGTTCCAATATGGATCTTATGCTTGCTTATGACAGTACAATTGAAGGCTGGTCCAGCGCCCTTGACTATAGAGACAAAGAGACCGAAGGGCACTCCCAGCGCGTCACCGATATGACCGTAAGGATAGCCCGCGAGATGGGGATGGCTGAAAGGGAACTTGTGCATGTCCGCAGGGGTGCTCTTCTACACGACATAGGCAAGATGGGAATTCCCGACAGCATCCTTCTTAAACCGGGTGCTCTCACGGAGGAAGAATGGAAGATCATGCGTCTTCACCCTGTTTATTCGCGCGATCTTCTTTCCAAGATTGCCTATCTCAGGCCGGCGCTCGATATCCCCTATTGTCATCATGAGAAGTGGGACGGGACCGGTTATCCCAGGGGACTCAAGAGGGACCAGATACCCATCTCGGCTAGGATATTTGTGGTAGTGGATGTGTGGGACGCACTTCGCTCCGATCGCCCCTACAGACCGGCGTGGCCCGAGGGAAAAACCCTCGAACATATCAGAGCGATATCGGGCTCCCATTTCGACCCCAAGGTTGTTGATATATTTCTGAAAATACAATGGTAGGATAATTTATGACGGAAAATAGAAGTAAGGCAACAAGACGAAGACATAAGCGAGTACCTCTTGCCGCGTCTGTGGTCCTCAACTTTGAGGAAGGCGGAGATGAACTGTCTCTGCGGGCGATGACCGCCGACATTTCGCTCTCCGGGATCGGGCTATATATAGAAAGGTCATTGCAGGATGGGGCCGGGGTAACGATCGAGATCAGTTTCAGGGCCATGGGCGGCCTGATCAAGAGCGATGCAGTGGAAGGCTACGTCGTATATTCGAATTACATTAAAGACATCTATTTCGTCGGTATAGAATTCGCCGAGGAGCTGGCCCCGTCGAATCAGCCCGATCTGTATGACTGTCTTCAGAATATCCTCAATTGGGATTGAGCAATCTTAATAACAGTTTATGCCGACGGCTGTCGGGCAGTACCCCCTTCGTACGGCACTTATTTTGCTCGGCATGGTTATGGAATCACCGCCGTATAGATGAAATCGATTTCTATCAATTTAAGAAAGTTCCCCTGAAAATCGACAATGTCAATCATTCTGAGCTTTAATGGAAATAGCCGTAACACGGAAAATACTTGGCAATAATGGTTGGATTATCGCTCTCCACTTGTTGAATTATAGGTTCTTTAAATCATGAAAATGTCGTTGACAATGCGGCCTGGAATGGAGTATAAATAGCTATCAAGAAATGGGGAATGTGACCAATGGTGGGTCGGGAAATCATTCATGTTTTAGTTATTTGCTTTGCCGTTGCTGTTCTGCAACTCACTTTTCACAGAACAAGCTTCGCTTGACCTGAATCCTGGCTTTCCTGCCATTTGACATATTTGATAATCTGTTCCTCATTCAGGCCTACTGTCGAAACAAAATATCCAGCGGACCATACCATGTTTTCCTTCCAATATACATGCTCCAGCCATACAAACTTTTTCCTGAGTTTACTGGCACTCTGTCCTTTCAGTCTGCCTATAACCTCACTCACTGAATATTTCGGTGGAATGATCATTATCGCATGGATATGGTCCACCTGAATATTTTGCTGTATCATTTACACTCCCGGCATTCCTTTCATGATTCTTGGCCATAGCTTCTCTAGATATCCTGCGACGCCAGAATTCAGGATTCGCCTCCGATATTTTGGTATCAACACAACATGGTATTCGGTTCGATAAACCCCATGTGCTGATAATCGGTTCTCCACAATTCATCAGTATACCAAAATATCTCCGGGCATCATTCACCCACGGGCAAGCCCGTGGAACTCTGATAGCGTGTTAGAGCGTCCAAGTGGTTCGTTTATAAACATTACGAAGCACTGGGAGGCTTCAAGATCGGCGCGCTCGTGCGCTTCGACAAAGAGCAGTTATTTGAAAAGTTAAAGGAGGTGAAAAATGATATACAAGCACCACGGCAAGTGGATGTTCGACTTTTGGAAGAACGGGGTGAGACACCGGAAAGGAGGCTACAAGACCAAACAGGACGCGGCCATCGCCGAGGTTCTGGCAAGAAAAAATCTCAAGGGGATGAATACGGACTTCATCAGATTGTGCGAGAGCCGTCTGAAAGAATTGGAAACCCGACGCACAGGGAAATGGTTCAAGTAAAACAAGCTCCTGATCGAGAAGCTGGTCCAGTTATGGGGCAAGAAGAAAGAAATAACCAGGGAGGACGTGGACGAATTCCTTAACCAGACAGCCTTAACTTCAAAGACCAACGCCAACGCCCGGTTAAAAATGCTGCGAGCTTTGTTTCGGCACGGCATCGAACACGAATTATCCTGGAAAAAGCAGTTAAAGTGGACCGATATCCGCCCCAACCACATTTCGCTCTATACCCGGAAGGCTCGGAACTCGGACGTAAAAGAAATCGTCATCCCGATGAACAACGTTTTACGGGAAACAATCAAACAGATACCCGTGGTGGGAGATTATGTGTTTATTAACCCCAAGACCGGACAACCTTACGTGTATCGGAAGCGGTTTTTGAAGACGCTTTGCAAGAACGCCGGCGTCCAACCGTTCACTTTCCACTCGATCAGGCACTTTTCCGCTTCGCTTCTGGACAACAAGAACGTCCCGCTCACGACCATCCAGAGGCTTTTGGGCCACGAACGGGCGACCACAACGGACATTTATTTACAAGAACTTAGAGGAACCACTTTCGAGGCTATCAGACAGCTCGAAGAAATAGTCCCCACCAACACTCCCCACCAAAAAAAGGATGATGATGCCTAAGTGCTTGAAGAAAATGGCGCGCCTGGTAGGATTCGAACCTACGGCCTACTGCTTAGAAGGCAGTTGCTCTATCCAACTGAGCTACAGGCGCACTGTCGTATATTCTCAATTATATATTAGGAAAGATGATTATATGAAGTTACCGGAAAGGCTGTCAAGGACACGTTGACGGAGATCGCCTTTTTTTGTTTTACTATCCGATAGCTGCTGCGGGCAAAAATTACTGATAAGGGCGGTTAGCTCAGCTGGGAGAGCACCACGTTCGCAACGTGGGGGTCGAGGGTTCGAATCCCTTACCGTCCACCAACCTTCCCAATTCCTCATCCTTTGACGAAAAAAAATCGCAACCACTGTTAACAGGAACAAGTGCACAGACTTCTTGTCAGCAAACAGGGAGTGCCTCGAGCGGCATCGATGTCTTTCGGTAACAATTCAATCTCTATTCATCCCGCCTTCACGCCCGGTCTGCCGATAAGGGAGAGGAACTCCTGGCGGGTGCGGGGGTGTTCAGAAGACCCTCCCGCTTCGGGTCTTCACCGATTTCGGCGAGCAGTTCCATGATAAGGCCTTCAACTTTCGGGATGTTCATCTTCAAGAAGTTCCTTTCTCAAAAATCGGGTATACTGTTCGAGCGGCTCCATCTTGCCCCTCGGAAGCGCTCCGGCGATATCCGCGATCGTCTCACCCGAACCGGGAAGCCTGAGCCCCGGCAAGAGCTCCCGGAGAGGGATAGCGACATAGGGCCTGGTCCGAATCTCCGGCGCGGGCAGTTCGAGGTCCTCCGTTTCCAGCACCACGTCGTCATAGATGATGAGGTCGAGGTTGATAGGCCGGGCCGCGGATTTGTCTTCAGTGCGTATGCGCCCCATCGCGTCCTCTATCGGCCTGAGGACCGACGACTTGAACTGCAGGGCGGGAAGCTGCGTCTCGACGCCTACGACGCAGTTATAGTAGGCAGACTGCTCCGGTCTGTCTTCCGCAGGTGTAAGATAGACGGTGGAGATGCCGGCAATGCGCGCGTGACGGCGGAGCAGCCGAAGGGCGTTGCGCACGTTATTGTAAGGGTCGATGTTCGATCCGACGCTAACGAAGGCCCTGGCCAAGGTCTTATCCCCTGCGGACCCGGACGATTTCGACGCCTGCGCTGCTGGCGAAACGGAGCGCACCGGGCTTCTCGACGCGGACTTTCACCACGCGCACTCCAGGGACGCCGAGGCAGAGACCGGCGATCGCCTCAGCGAGGGCCTCCACGAGATGATAGTGCGAGCCTTCCACCATGCGCACGATCTCTTTCTTGACTGCGCGGTAATCCACGGTGTCCTCAAAGCGGTCGCTCCTGCAGGCGACTGAAAGATCGGCGCCGATCTCCAGGTTGATGCGCACGTCCTGCCGTTCCTTACGCTCCGCTTCGTCTACGCCGATGATACAGCGGACAGCGAGATCAGTGATCAGAATCCGGTCCATCGCAATACTCCATCAGGTGGCGGCCTCCGTCAACGAAAATGACCTGGCCGGTTATGAAATTGCCCTTCAGAAGAAAGAGTACGGCATCCGTGACGTCCCGGGGTTCGCCGTGTCTCCTGAGCGGTACGGTAGAAGCCAGCGCCTCCAGATAACTCTCGCCCTTTCCCCCGGGCGGAAGGATCAGGCCGGGGGCGACCGAATTGACGGAGATATGAGGGGCGAACTCGACTGCGGTCATCCTCGTGAGCAGGTAGAGGGCATGCTTGCTCATAATGTAAGGAAGGTGTTTGAAGTCGAATCCCGCGATCCTCGTATCGAGGATATTGATGATCTTTCCCTTGCCGGCGCGCCGGGCAAACTCACGACTGAGGACGAAGGGCGCCCAGGCGTTTATCTGCAGCCGGCGCACTACCTCGTTGAAGTTCGCATCCGTGAGCGTGTCGGGACTGAAGACAGACGCGTTGTTGATGAGGATGTCGAGCCGGCCGGAGAAAATACTTCCGGCCTTTTCTTCCATGATCACGTTTCCCTGTATGCCAGCCGTTTTATCTTCTCCGCCAGCACAAAGTCCTTTCGTGAAAGTCCGCCCACCTTGTGGGTCGAAAGGATTAGCCGCACCTTGTTGTAGAAGACGAAGATATCCGGATGATGCTCCTCCTCCTCGGCCAGGTCGGCAACTTTGTCGACGAACTCAATGGCGCTCCGAAAGTCCCCAAAATGAAATTCCCTCTCGATCGCACCCTCCATGAGGGTCCAGTCAGGGACACCGCGTATCATCTTCTCTATCTCACCGGCCGCAAGTCGGGCCACACCTCCCCGAGACGCAGCGCCGGCATTTTCCGGCTCCGTCATCGGATCACCCCGCGCAGGTCTTCCGGCGTCACCTGCTCGCCCCTGCGGATGAGCGCACGTGCCGCCTCGACCTTCTCCCATACGTTGCACATCATCACTCCTCTCACCTTCCGGTCTTTCAGGTAATAGATGACCCCGGTATCGTTTTCCTTCTGCCAGTCCGCGAACGTTTCGAGATCGGCGCTGACTTCTCCCACCGCTTCGTATCCGAATTCGAAAAGGTCTGAAAAGAAATAGGGCATATAGGTAAACGCTTCTCCGGCCCCGGCCATGTTCCTGCCGGCCTGCTTCCCCTGGTTCAGGGCGTTGTCCCAATGCTCGATCCTCATCTGCCGCCCCAGCGCCTGATAGGGGAAAACCCTGTTACAGAGGTACGGCTCAGGAAATATCATCGTCACCGCGACCCTGTTCGCAGCGAACGCGGCGGCTATCTCGGACCCGATGAACCCTCCGCCCACAACGAGCGCAGACTTGCCTTCTACTGCGTCCTTTCTTATGCGCAGATAATCATCGAGAAAGCGGTAGTAGCAGATCCCGTCGAGATCACTCCCCGGGACCGACAGCCTCCGCGGCATGCCTCCAGTCGCAAGGAGCAGTTTCCCGAAATGATACGTCTTCCCGGCGGCGGACCGCACGGTCTTCTTGTCCGGCTCGATCCCGGCCACTTCGGTACCGAGCGAAAGCGTCACATTGCTTTTATCATAGAACTGCCGGTCATGGATTAATATCTCCCCGACCTGCTTCTTGCCGAGCCATAACTGCTTTGACAACGGCGGGCGGTGATAGGGGAGGTGGTTTTCATTGCCGATCAGCAGCACGGAGCCGCTCTCATCCATTTCCCTTATGCCCTCCACGGCGGATGCCCCCGCCAAGCCGCCGCCCACGATGATATATGCATAGTCATGCTCCGGCATATTTAGGCCTCCCTTTTTCTGTCTTTATTCTAAGTGTCGCATGAGAACGGTATTCCTGCAACTTCACGAATTGCCTCATCGCGATTTATTCACGATTTTACCGGCGGGGCAAAAATCTTCGGACCTACGCAGGGGCCACAGGCGGAGCAGAAACTTTGTATTGACATACAGAGAGACGGCGGACTAAACTTTCATAGAGTACAGAATACAATGACACGGGCGCTTTCCCATTCAACTTTTCTCGCAATTATTCCGATAAGAGGGGTAGTGCGCCCGGCCTGATATAAGTGCGCGGGTATTTTTACCCATACATAACGTTACACCGCGAAAAGCTTCGGGGCTTTTCGGGGAGAGGAGGAACAGATGAAATTCCTGAAGTTCGTTGTCTTGCTGTGCGTCAGTCTCGTCTTTGTCTCCAGCAGCTTTGCGAGCGGAAAGCCGAGGGTGGGGGTCCTGAGGTTCACCAACGATACGAATGCGGGCTGGTGGAGAGCCAGCGTAGGGAGGGAGCTTCAGGACATGCTCGCCTCTGAACTTGCGAGCACAAAGTCCTTTCAGGTGCTCGAAAGAAAAGAAATCGACGCGGTGCTCGGAGAGCAGGACCTGGGGGCATCGGGGAGGGTAAGCAAATCGACCAGGGCGAAGATGGGCAAGATCAAGGGCGCCCAGTACCTGATTGCCGGGACGGTATCGGCGTTCGAGGAGAATACGAGCGGGACCGGCGGTGGCTTCGGCATAGCCGGATTCTCGATCGGCGGCAAGAAAGAGAAGGCTTATATCGCTGTCGACCTGAAGGTCATAGACGCAACGACGGGCGAAATCGTGGATTCCAGGACGGTTGAGGCCACGTCCTCTTCGGGAGGACTCAGCCTGGGAGGTCATGTCGGAGCGTTCTCAGGGAGTCTCGGGAGCTACGCTAAGACACCGACCGGAAAGGCAATACGGGCATGCATCATCGAGATTGCGGACTACCTGCAGTGCTCTATGATCAAAGGGAGAGACGACAGCTGTATGGACGAGTATGCCGCCAAGGAATCATCGAGGAGAGAGAAAACGAAAAAGTCGATCGACCTCGAATAACGGTAAGTGGATGAGGGGCGAAACCGTTCGCCCCTTTCGTCTTCACCTTTGCCCCGGCCTGCGCATGCAGGCGGCAACAACCCGGATCAGATTTTCCTCCCTTTCATTTTATTGTAGAACTCGCACTTCTGGCAGTCTTCGTATTTCTGCGCAAACGTACCCTGCACCTTGCCCTCGCAGAACGTGCCTGCTACCGCCCAGCAAACCCTGCCGAAATTCGGATAGGCAGGACACTTCAAAGAGGCGTCATTGTCCCTGCCGCATTTCATGAACTCCCAGCACTTCATCTCGGGAGAGTCTTCCTCGCTCTGGTAGGGGAAATACAGGGCAAAAGAGGAGCCGCCGCCCTTTACATTTTCGGCCCTTATGAGGCCCCCGTGCTCCTCCATGATCCTCCTCGTGATCGAAAGCCCCAGACCGGTGCCGTGGCCGGTCTTCTTCGTGGTAAAAAAAGGCTCGAAGATGAGGGGAAGGTCCTCGATCGGGATGCCGGGTCCCGTGTCCGACACCCGCAGATACATGTACGATACGTTCTGCATCTCTTCCTCTCCCAGGGTCAGTGTCAGGGTGCCCCCTTCCGGCATAGCATCGACCGCGTTGTTGAGCAGGTTGCGGACCGCCTGTCTGACCTGGTCCTTGTCGATTAACACGGGGAGAAGCTCCCCCTCCGTATGGACTTCAAGCTTTACCGACTGTTCCGCGAAGAGGGTCCCGTATATCTGCAGCGCCTCATCCGCAACCTCCCTCAGGTCATGTTTTTCAAGGCGGCTCCTGGTTTCCCTTGAAAAGGTGAGGACGTCCTTCAGTATCTTTTCGAGGCGGTCCACCTCCTCCAGCATGATCTCCGCGTATTCCTTCTCCTTCGGTTGCGCCGCTATCTTGAACAATCTTCTGGCAAAGCCCCCGACGGCAGTAAGCGGATTTCGTATCTCATGGGCGACGTCAGCGGTGAGGCGGCCAAGGGACGCGAGCTTTTCGGCCTGGATAAGTTTGTCCTGCGACCGCTTCAACTCTTCGGTCTTTTTTGCGATCCCCTCTTCGAGCGCCTTCGTCCAGTCTGCCATCTTGTCCCGGGACGAGGAGAGTTCCCTTGTCATCGTGTTGAAGGTGTCGGCAAGCTGCCCCATCTCGTCACCCGAGGCGACGGAGACGCGTTGTTCCAGATCTCCCGCTGCGACCTTCCGCATGCCCTTCGAGATCAGCGACACCGGCGTAAGGACGAACCTGCTGAGGATGGCATAGAGCACCGCCGCGATCACCGCCATGAAGATCGCGGCAAAGAGGGTGATGTCCCTGGTTTGTTTCCGGATCGTGCCGTCTACCGTCGAAAGGGAGAAATCGGTCTCGAGCACCCCAAGGACCTTCTGGTCCGCGGGATGGACGTGGCACTCTGCTGCGAAGCAGGAGGGCTCGTTGTAAAAAGGTGCTATGAACGTGAGCACCCTTTCTCCTCTTCTTTCCCCGATCGACCACTGGTCGCCCCCGTCCACGACCGAAGGCAGGCCGCCGGCATCCTTATGACAGCCGGCGCACGCGACCGATTTTTTGTCGGCGACGCTGCCGAGTTCCCCTCTCCGGGAGGCGTAGAATACCTTGCCCCTGCTGTCGAATATCCGTATCCGGTCGATCTCCTTCCTGGATGCGATCTCCTCGATTGTCCGCTGTATCGCGTCCCGGTGAAACGTGATCATGCTGTAGCGGGTACTCTTCCTGACGAGGTCGGAATAAGACGCGGCGTCGTCAATTGCCGCTTTCAGAAGGTGGTCACTGCCGGTACTGATGAGGAGATACCAGGAGATGCCGCCGCCAAGGAGGACCAGGGCGGCGATAGACAGGATCAGTTTGGCTGCAAGGGACTCCCTGATGCGGTGCTCAGGGTGGTCGATATTATTCATCTTTTCCATAGGCACTGCGTATATCCTATATTACCTGATACGCTCCGGGCAAAGACAATCCGCGCTTATCAGGGAATCAAGGCTTTGTATGTCGACCGCGCCGTTTTGATATAATAACAATTATGGCCCCCGGAGCGAACCTCAGAACAGACCCCGTCTTCGATGCCTTTGATCACCTCGCCGTTCCGGTCTTCGCGGTCGATGCTGATATGACCATTGTCGCCTCCAATGCTGCCGCGGACAGCGTCTTTCAGTATTCCCCGGGAGACATGCGCGGCCGGGACATCGCTGAATTTCTCTCGTTCGATAACGGCACGGCAGGACCGGGCACCGTCACCGCCGGGGCGCCGGGAAAAAACATACATCTGGAATCGACATGCAGGCGGAGAAACGGCGAAACCTTTACGGCCAGCGTGTCCCTCATCCCGCATCACCACGAAGGGCAGAGACTCATCGTAATCCAGGACATTTCTGACCAGAAGAGGCTCAGGCAGCGGGCGGCGCAAAGGACAAAGGAGCTGTCGATATTCAACACCTTTGCCGCGATCATGACGGGCCATACGGACACCGATGCGATCCTCCGGCATACCATCGAGATGCTGCTCAGGATGATGGGGTCGGACGCGGGATGGGTCTACCTGAGGGACGAAACGACCGGCGACCTGCACCTGAAGACCGAAAAGGGGCTCTCTCCCGAGTTCCGGGATAGCGTAAAGGTCCTCAAGCCCGGCGAATGCTTTAACGGCAAGGTGCTGAGAAGCGGCCGGCCGCTTCTGGCCAAGAAGGCCTCCGACGACCCGCGGCTGAGCCGGAGGGCGCCGGGGATCGAAAGTATGGCCGGTGTCCCGATCTCTTCCCGCGGCACGATACTCGGGGTCCTCGGGATCGCAAGCAGGAAGCCCTCCTTCTTCACCGCAATGGACATCCAGCTGCTGACCACGATCGGCAGCCAGCTCGGCGTGGCGATTGAAAACACGAAGCTGATCGGCCAGCTGCAGGAAAAGATGAAGCAGATCGAGCTGATCAGCGAGCTGAGCGGGATCATCAACTCGAGCCTCAGCATCGGTACCGTATTCAGGATCATGGTCTCAGAGATACGGAAACTGATCGGGTACAGCAGGGCGAGTCTCCTCCTCTTCCACGAAAAAGAAAACAACCTCCTGATCTTCGCTCTCGATACCGGGATGAAGACGGTGATGAAGAAGGGTGTCAGGGCGCCCCTGAAAGGCACAAGCGCAGGATGGGTCGTGCGGCACAACAGGCCCTGGATCAACCGTGACCTGAAGGACGCCGAATTCCCACTCGACAGGAAGCTCTTCGACGAAGGAATACGTTCGACGATCAGCATTCCCCTCTACCACGACAAGATCCTCGGCGTGTTCAACCTCGACAGCACCAAGCCCGATCAATACTCCGAAAAGGACCTCCAGGTCCTGCTGCCGGCTGCGAAGCACATCTCGATCGCGCTCGAGAACTCCCTCCTCTTTGAGGAGATCTCGAGGGAGAAGAAGGAGTGGGAAAAGACCTTCGATGCGATCACCGATATGGTATGGATCGAAGACGGCGGTCAGCGGGTAATCAGGGCGAACGAGACGCTGCTCGCCAAGACCGGCTTTTCATCAGTCGAGATAGCCGGGAAATGGTGCTGGCAGATACTCGACAAGGTCGGCGTCGGCGCGGTCGAGTGCCTCTGCGCAGGCACGATCTCCTGCAAAAGACCTTCCTTCAGGGAACTGAAGGGAGCAGGGGGCGGCATCTTCCATTTCTGGGCCTACCCTCTCATCGATGAAGAAGGCCGTCTCTATGCGATCGTGCACTACCTGAAAGACGTCACGGCACAGAAGAGGCTCGAACAGCAGCTCATACGCTCAGACCGTCTCGCCTCGCTCGGAACTCTCGTCGCCGGCATCGCACATGAGATCAATAACCCTCTCGGCATTATCGCCGGCTATTCCGAGGCGCTCATCGACAGGGGAAAAGACAAGGCGCTTCTCGATAATCAGGCATTCGAGGACTTCCCCGAATACCTCGACACGATCCACAAGGAGATATTCCGGTGCAAGAACATCCTGAGGAGCCTGCTGGACTTTGCGCGGCCTTCCCACGGCACGTTCAGGGAGATCGACATCAACGAACTGATCAAGGAGGTGATACTGCTCGTCAACCACAAGGCCAAGCGGCTGAGCCACCGGATCGAATTCAGGCTGAACAGGGACCTGCCGAAGATATACGCCGACCCGGGGAGCCTCAGACAGCTCTTCATGAACATCATCATAAATTCTATTTACTACACCCCCGAGCGGGGGAGCATCACGATCTCTACCGGGCCGGACTGGGACGGTCAGAGCGAAGCTCCGTCGCCATGCCGGATAAAGGTCTCGGTTTCGGACAGCGGCGCGGGGATTCCGCCGGATATTCTGGACAAGGTATTCAACCCGTTCTTCACCACGAAACCGGTCGGCGAGGGCACCGGTCTCGGACTCGCCATCAGCCACAAGATCGTCGAGGAGCACGGCGGTACGATCGATGTCGAGAGCGAGGTCGACCGTGGGACGACCTTCATCATAAGGCTGCCTGCCAATGCAAGAGACGATAAGGGTACTTGTAGTTGACGATGAAGAGCCGCTGAGAAGGCTCCTCAAGAAAGAACTCGGACGCAAGGGGTTCTCTGTCGAGGTCGCATCCGACGGAGGGGAAGCGCTCGCCATCCTCAGGGAAAACGTCTTCGACGTGCTGCTCCTCGACATCGTGATGCCGGGTATCGACGGCATCGAACTCATGAACAGGCTGAAGGCAGACCCTGCTTCCCCGGTGATCGTCGTCCTCACCGGACGCGCGACCGTCGAGACCGCGGTCGAGGCGATGAAAAACGGCGCGTATGACTACCTCAGCAAACCGTACAAGCTCGACGAACTCGTGATCGTCATCAACCGCGCCTTCGAGTACGGCAGGCTCAGCAAAAAGAGCCAGCTGCTCGAGCAGGAGCTTGTGCGGAAGGAATCACCGGCCGAGTTCATCTGCCGGAGCAGACAGATGAAGGAGATACTCGGCCTCATCCGGAAGATCGCACCGACCGATTCGCCCGTTTTTGTGCAGGGCGAAAGCGGCACCGGGAAAGAGCTCGTCGCCAATACGATATGGCGCTACAGCAGAAGGAGCGGTTCCCCCTTTGTGGCCCTCAACTGCGCCACCCTCTCTGAAAACCTGATCGAGTCGGAGATATTCGGACATGAGAAAGGCGCCTTTACCCACGCCTACCAGAAGAAACACGGCCTTGTCGAGGTGGCGGACAGGGGCACTTTCTTTCTCGACGAGATAGCCGAGATGCCCCTAGGTCTCCAGGCGAAGCTTCTTCGGTTCCTCGATTCCGGCGAGTTCAGGAGGCTCGGAAGCAACAAGACGCTCCAGGTGGACGTCCGGCTCATTGCCGCCACGAACAAGGAACTGAAGGAACTCGTAAAAAACGGGGACTTCCGGGAGGACCTTTATTACCGTCTGAACGTCATAAATATCACGATACCGCCGCTTAGGGAGCGTAAAGAAGATATACCCGAACTCGCGGAACATTTCCTCAGGAAGTACGGCAAAAAAATGGGGAAACAGATAGACGGGTTTAAGCCCGGGGCGACGGAGATACTGAACAATTATCCCTGGCCCGGCAACGCGCGGGAACTCGAAAATGTGGTCGAGCGCGGTGTTATTCTCTGCGATAATTCGATGATCGGGCCTGAAGACCTCTCGATCAGCGCTCCCCCGACGGAGACGGAGATGAGCGCAAACCCCTCCCTCGAAGAGATAGAGAAGGACTATATCCTGCGCGTCCTGAGGGAGAACGGCGGCAACCAGTCAAGGGCGAGCCAGATCCTGGGAATCGACAGAAAGACGCTCTATCTGAAGCTGAAGAAATACGGCATCAGCTGATTGCGCACAATCCCCTTTATCATTCAGCTACTCTTCTTCCGGCGTTTGGCGCTCAGCGTCGCCAGGAGCGGCTTGAGGTCGCGGGTATTGAGGACGTCCTTTTTTTCGAGCCATCCCCTCCTCGCGAGGGAAACTCCGAATGCCATATTCCCGAACTGGCCGCGGTTGTGAGAGTCCGTGCCGATCGCCAGCGAAACCCCTTTGGCCCTCGCCCTCCTGATGTAGGGCTCGGCCAGGTCGAGCCTCAGGGGATAGGCGTTGATCTCGATGGCCGTCCCGGTCTCTGCTGCGGTCTCTATCACCTTCTCCATGTCCACTTCGTAGGCGTCCCGCTCTCCTATGAGCCTGCCGCTGGGGTGGCCGATGATCGAGACATACGGGTTTCTCATCGCCTTCACGATCCTTTCGGTGATCCGGACCCCAGACTGCTTGAATCCGGAATGGACCGAGGCGACCACGATGTCAAACCCTTTCATCACATCCTCGTCGAAATCGAGACTACCGTCGCTCCGGATATTGATCTCGACTCCTGCAAGCAGCCTGGTCCCCCTGAGTTTCCTGTTCAGCGCGGCAATCGCCTTCCTCTGCTCCATGATCCGCTCCTCGTTCAGTCCCCGCGCCACGCCGAGGCCTTTCGAATGGTCGGTCACGGCGATATAGCGGTAGCCCATACTTAGGGGGACATCGGCAAGCTCTCCGAGTTTCATGTTCCCGTCCGACCAGTCACTGTGGACATGAAGGTCACCCCTGATATCGCTGGGTTCCAGAAGGCGGGGGAGGGAATATTCGGCCGCGGCCTCCACTTCGCCCGTGTCCTCGCGCAGTTCGGGCGGCACGTACTGCAGACCGAGGACCTCGTATATCTCCTCTTCGGTCCTCCCGCCGAGCTTCTTGTCGTCCTTTTCCCTGAATATGCCGTATTCGTTCAGCTTCATGCCGGCCCTTACGGCGATCTCCCTCAGCCGGATATTGTGCGCCTTGCTCCCGGTGAAATACGCCAGCGCAGCGCCGTAGCTGTCCTCCTCTACCACGCGGATATCGACCTGTATCCCTTCTTTCAGCACCACGCTCGATTTCGTCGGTCCCTTCATGAGCACTTCCCTGACGCCCTGCATGCGCGTGAATGTATTCATCACCGCCCCCGGGTCCCGGGAAGTAGAGATGATATCTATGTCACCTATCGTTTCCTTCCATCGTCTGATGCTGCCGGCAATGTCCAGCCTGCCGACCGGAGCATGTTCCGAAAGATGGGCCGTGATCTCCCTTGCGACAGGAAGCGCCCTGCCGAGCGGGTACCGCGACGATGCCCTCTGGAGCATCTCGATCCCCTTGATGATGTTTGCCTCGGTCTTGTCCTTGATGCCGGGCAGCCCGAGCAGCTTGTGTTCCTTCGCAAGTTTTGCGAGTTCGGCGATGTCCTTGACGCGATACCGGTCGTAGATGAGGGCCACGGTCTTCGGCCCGAGACCCGGCACGCCCAGGAGTTCCGTCAGACTCTCAGGCACCTGGGTCTTCAGTCTCTCGTAGGCCTCGATCTTTCCCGTCGCAAGGTATTCTTCTATCTTGCCTGCAAGATCGCTCCCTATGCCGGGGACATTCATCAGGTCTTCCTTCGAAAACAGCGAAATGTCTTTCCCCAGGGACTCGATATTGAATGCCGCCTTCCTGTATGCCCTGATCCTGAAGGGGTTTTCCCCCCTGATCTCGAGGAGGTCGGCCATCTTGTTGAAGATGCTTGAAATGTCGAAATTTTTCATTTCACCCGCTTAAAAAAGTATAGCATCAATTGCCAAGAGGACCGAACCCGTTGATAGCCCCCGCGCCCCTTGAGATGATGTTGAAAAACTCTTTTTTGTCAATAAAGCCTGTCATACCCGCGAAGGCGGGTATCCAAACTCCTCTAAAAAAGTGGATTCCCGTATCCACGGGAATGACGGCCAACGATTTAAGCGCACTTTTTCAACGGCCCCTTAAGAGTCAACCAGTTTATTGACAATGTAACAATTAGCCCGGTATACTTTATAATAGAAATCTGAAGAAATCCGGCCTTGCCGCCAGGGGAATTTTCGGGGCCGAAAAAAATATCGGGGAAAGGCTTTCCCGACGGGAAAGTGATATACTATAAACAGGTATTGAGAGGAGATCAACCGTGGCAGACGCAGAAACCAAGAAAAAGATGGCGATCATCGCTAGCAAGGGTACGCTGGATATGGCCTATCCGCCGCTCATCCTCGCTTCGACCGCTGCGGCGATGGACGTCGAGGTGCAGATATTCTT
>JAJZPM010000069.1 GCA_021811105.1 Nitrospirota bacterium
TTCCCTGCGTGCCTCAATGCCCTCAATCACATCCATAAGGGAACCTCCCTATTGTAGAGTAATGTCTACAATAGTATAGCCAATTCGCTGCCTTTATGCAAAAACCAAATTTCAGGACGCACACCCGAAACCCACCCCCTTATTGACTTGACCGGGCCGTGTTTGTTTAACTGGATATGAACAACATTTTCAGATAGGAGTTTCCAATGAACATCACCGGAAGGACAAAAATCACCGGGCTCTTCGGTTATCCGGTCGAACACACGCTCTCACCCGCGATGCACAACGCGGCCTTCGGGCATCTCGGCATGGACTTCTGTTACCTGCCTTTTCTCGTGCACCCCGATTCCCTCGGCAAGGCGGTAGACGCTGTGCGGGCGCTGAACCTGGCGGGGGTGAACGTCACCATTCCGCACAAAGAGGCGGTGATCAGGTTTCTCGACGACGTGAACGAAGAGGCGTCTTTCATCGGCGCCGTTAATACCGTAGTAAACCGGGAAGGCGTCCTCACCGGGTACAATACGGACGGCCGCGGCTTCATGCGCTCCCTCGAGGAAAACGGGATCGAGGTATCCGGCAGGAAGGTACTGGTAGTCGGGGCCGGCGGAGCTTCCAGGGCGATAGGCTATTACCTGAGCTACAAGGCGGAGATGCTCGCTATCCACGATATCGACAAAGACAGGTTGTCCAGGCTGGTGTCGGACCTCTCTCAGATACGGAAGAACGTGAGCACAGTGTCGAATCTGGAACGTCTGGAGAGGTTTGATATCATCGTTAACGCCACTCCCCTTGGTCTGAAAAAGGGGGACCCTTCCCCCTTTGACGTTTCCGGACTCTCTTCCGGCCAGACCGTCTGCGACCTCATATACAAGAAAACAGCCCTTCTCGATGCCGCCTCGGGAAGGGGATGCCGCACGATTGACGGCCTCGGCATGCTCCTCTGGCAGGGCGTTCTCGCCTTCGAACTCTGGACTTCGGCCTTCCCGCCGGTGGATATCATGAGGGACGCCCTCCTCAAAGGCATCCGCTGACAGTCCTCTGCGCATAAGGAAAGGGTCCCCGGGCAGACTTGTGCAGAATGGAAGGCACGGAAATATTTCTTTATTTTTCGGCGCAATAAAGCCGCAAAATGCAAAAACTGGCACCCTTTTTGCCTTTACTTAATCATCTCCATATGATAGAATTTTTCATGAGGAAAAGTTTTCTTGCAGTCCTTTCGCTTGCGCTTCTTTCCTTATTATTTTTTATGCTCCGGGGCGAAAAAGAGAGCAAACCGGGAATCCTGCTAAAAGGTGCCTCGTTTATCGAAGGCCTGCGGATCGTCCACAGACAAAACGGCAGCCGGGACTGGGTACTTACAGCCAGGAGGGCCGATTTCGACGAAAAGGGCGAAAAGGCACTTCTGTCCGGCATGGAAATGAAGATCGAGAACAAAGGGCTGACCGTCTGCGCCGACAAAGGCGTATACGACATGAATACCCGGCACCTTACCGTGGACGGGAGGACCGTAGCGAGAGGGAAAAGCTACTCGATCACGTCCGAGGGGGCAGAGTTCGACGGCGCCTCAGGCGGCCTGAAGGCCGACGGCGGGGTGAAGATCGAGGCCAGGAAATTCAGCGTGCAGGGCGAGGGCATGGATGCCGATAACAGCGGACAGACGGTGAGAATACGAAAAGATGTCAAAGCCATTTTTTATCATTAGTCTCTTCCTGATGCTGACCTGCAGCGTCGTTGCATCGGCTGAAGAGCAGAAAATAAAGGTCAAAGGGCCGATCACTATAACCTCCGCTACTCTCACCGCGGACAACAAGTCACACACCGCGCTGTTCGAGGGAAAGGTCGTCGCGAAGACTGCGGAGATGACTATTTATTCTGACAGGATGCTCGTTTTTTACAATGAAGGCACCGGCGACGTGACCAAGATAGAGGCGACCGGCAATGTCAGGCTGGTCAAGGGTACGCGAATCGTCACCTCGCAAAATGCCACCTACTACGCAGACGAGGACAAGGTCGTCTTCACGGGCGATCCCCGGGCCTTAGACGGGGAAAACGTGGTCACCGGCTCGGTAATGACCTATTTCATCGGAGACGACCGGTCTTATGTCGAAAAAAGCAGGGTAATCTTGAAAAGCAAGAAGGACATCAGATAGGATGCATCTCTTAGAGGTAAAGGGCCTCTCGAAAACATACAGCAAGAAAGTCGTGATCAGGAACATCGACCTCCATGTTTCGACGGGGGAGATTGTCGGTCTTCTGGGACCCAACGGGGCCGGGAAAACGACCACTTTTTACAGCATCCTGGGACTCACGAGACCCGAGCGCGGCAGCATCTCTCTGGACGGGAAAGACATCGGGGGGCTGCCCATGTATAGGAGGGCGTTGATGGGCATCAGCTATCTGCCGCAGGAGCCCTCGCTCTTCAGGAAACTTTCCGTGGAAGACAACCTCAGGGCTGTGCTCGAAATCAGGGGGCTTTCTCCAGCCGAGATAGACGGCGAGGTGGCGCGGCTCCTGAGGGAGTTCAACCTTGAAGCATTTTCCCAGAGGAACGGATACAAGCTTTCGGGAGGGGAGCGGAGGCGTACGGAGATCGCCAGGGCGCTCGCCACGAAGCCGACCTTTATGCTCTTCGACGAGCCGTTTGCCGGGATAGACCCCCTGGCGATCATCGAATTGAAGAAGATGCTCACCTATCTGAAATCCAAAGGCCTCGGGATCATCATCACGGACCACAACGTGAGGGACACGCTCTCGATCACCGACAGGGCCTATATCATCAACAACGGCGAGATACTCGACGAGGGGTCTCCCGACAAACTGATTGCGGACCCGAGGGTGAAAGAGGTCTACCTCGGTGAGGAGTTTACGCTCTGATGGCGCTCGAAAGTCGTCTCGAACTGAAGCTTGCCCAGAAACTGGTGCTTACGCCCCAGCTGCAGATGGCGATAAAATTGCTCCAGATGCCCCAGCTCGAACTCTCCCAGACGCTCACACAGGAACTTACCGAGAACCCTTTCCTTGAGGAATCGGCCGAGGTTTCGACTGAGGAGCAGACCAAAGAGGAGAGGGAGACCGCAGAGCCCTCCGAAGAACAGGACGATACCGAAATCCCCCTTGAAAAACTGATGGCGTTCACGACAGACGACTACTTCGAGGAGAGAAGTTACGACGGAAGGGACCTCGGATATTTTACGCCGGGCAACGTTACGCAGCCGTCCTTCGAATATTTCCTCAGTTCTTCGTCGGACCTCTTCGACCACCTGATCTGGCAGCTCCGCCTCTCCCGCGAGACCGAAGAGGTCAGGAGCATCGGCGAGATCATCATCGGAAACATCGACGAAAACGGCTATCTCAAAATGACCAGCGAAGAAATCGGGGAGTTGGCGAAGGCCGGCATAGAGACAGTGGAACGGGCTGTAAGGCTCGTACAGAGCTTTGACCCCCCTGGGATCGCGGCACGGGACATCCGCGAGTGCCTGCAACTGCAGCTCAGGGCCCTCGGGCTGGAAGGGACGCTTGTGGAAAAGCTCGTACTGAACAACCTCGACCTGGTCGGCAAGAGAAAATACGCGCAACTCGCCAAGATGTACGAGGTCCCCCTTGAAAATATCATGTCGGCGGTCAAGATCATTGAGGGGCTCGACCCGAAGCCGGGGGGCAACTTTTCTTCTTCCACGGTCAACTACATCACGCCGGACGTCTATATCCTCAAGGCGGAGAACGGATACCAGATCGTCCTGAATGACGAGGGACTTCCCAAACTCAGGATCAGCAGCTATTATCAGAGGCTTCTGAGCCAGAAGAACGCCATTCCGAAAGAAGACAGGCAGTTTCTGGAAGACAAGCTCCGGTCCGCGGTCTGGCTGATGAAGAGCCTCGACCAGAGGAACAAGACCATTTACCGCGTGACCGAGTCGATCCTCACCTTCCAGCGGGACTTCTTCGACAAGGGGGTGAATTACCTGAAGCCCCTGAACCTCAAGGACATAGCTGCGGAACTGAACCTCCATGAAAGCACGATCAGCAGGGTGACCTCAAACAAATACCTGTCCTGTCCGCGCGGGATTTACGGCTTCCGGTTCTTCTTCAGCAACGCCATTCCCAGCGATTCCGGAGAAATATCCGCCACAACAGTCAAAGAGATGGTCAAGAAGATCGTCGCCGAGGAGGACCCGGCCAAGCCCTTGAGTGACATGTGTATTGTCGACATATTCAAGAGCCAGAACATCAATATTGCAAGGAGGACGATCGCCAAATACAGGGAAGAACTGAAGATCCCTTCACAGAGCCAGCGGAAAAGATAAGGATCCGGCTACGGACGAATTCGAAAAAGGAGGAAACCATGAATATCATCATCAGCGGCAGACATCTTGAGATTACCCCTGCGTTGAAGACCTACGCGGAAGAAAAAGTAAAGAAATTCGAGCGGTATCTGTCCGATATATCTGAGGCGACGGTGACCCTCAGCATTGAAAAGAAATACAGGCACAAGGCCGAGGTGCTCCTGAAGGCCAACGGGGTGCTGATACAGGCCGAAGGGGTCACCGGGGAGATATATTCTTCCATCGACGAGGTCGTCGAAAAACTGGAGAGACAGGTTAAGAAATATAAAGACAAGCTCGTCTCCCGCAGAAAAGGAATCGCCAAGGCGGCCGAGAGCGCCGCGGCTCCGCCGGCCGAGACCGGCGCAATAATAAAGAACAAGCGTTTCGAGCTGAAACCGATGAGTCCCGACGAAGCGTCGATGCAGATGGAGCTCCTCGATAAGGATTTCTTTGTTTTCATCAACGATATCAGCGAAGATATCAATGTGATCTACAAAAGGCGGGACGGCAATTTCGGGCTGATAGAACCCGTGAAAAAATAACCGGCCCGGAACGCTGCTGCGCGGGGTACCGGGGAAAAGGAATAAGATTTCATGGGTAAATCTCGCACCGGCCGGCTCTCCGGCATCAGGGGGGCGGACAAAGCTCCCCGCGTTGTCGTTATCTCCGGGCTTTCGGGCTCCGGAAAGACGGTGGCCCTCCGTGCCGTCGAGGACCTGAATTTTTTCTGCGTGGACAACCTTCCCGTTGCCCTCATAGGATCTCTTATATCGGAGCTTTCCCGTTGGCCGTCCGAAAGGGACATCGCGGTGGGGGTCGATATACGCGAGAAGGAGTTTCTCGGCGACATCGACACGATCCTCGGCAATCTGCGAAAGAAATGCAGGATCGAGATACTGTTTCTCGAGGCGGAAACGGAGGTGCTGATCCGGAGGTTTAAGGAGACCCGGAGGCCCCACCCGCTCGGGGGCAAACTGGAAGATTCGATACGTACCGAAAGGCTCAGCCTGGATCCGCTCAGGCAGAACGCGGACAGGGTCATCGACACGTCGTCGTACACGCCGCACCAATTGAGAGGCCTCATCTCTTCGTTCTATGTGTCCGCACGAGGTACTCGCGGGATGAGCGTCACGCTCATCTCCTTCGGGTTCAAATATGGCGCTCCGCAGAATGTCGACCTCCTGTTCGATATAAGGTTCCTTCCCAACCCGCACTTCGTTCCCGCATTGAGACATCTCAACGGGACGGACAGCCGGGTCGGAGAATACGTATTCAATAACCGCTACAGCCGCACCTTCATGAAGAAAGTGAAGGACCTGCTCGCCTTCCTGCTGCCCCTTTATCAGAGGGAGGGGAGGACCTACCTGTCGATCGGGATAGGTTGTACGGGCGGCAACCACCGTTCCCCGGCAGTAGTCGGAGAATTGGCGAAATTCATCGATCATGAGAAATTCGATGTGCACGTCGTACACAGGGACATATCGTGATATAATGGTCTTCGATGATCTATCTCGACAACAACGCCACCACGCCGGTTGACCCGGAGGTCTCGGACGCGGTTTTCGCCTCTCTCAGGAGAGATTTCGGAAACCCATCCAGCAGTCATCTCGCAGGACAGAAGGCGAGGGAAACGATCGAAAACGCGCGCAGGGAAGTGGCGGACTTTCTGGACTGCGCCGAGGCTCAGATATGCTTCACCTCGGGCGGCACCGAGGCCAATAATCTCGCGCTGATCGGGAGCGCTCTCGCCCGGGGGAAGGGACATATTATTACGTCGGCGATCGAACATCCCTCGGTCGACAACACCTGCCGTCATCTGGAATCGCTCGGGTTCGAAGTCACCTTCGCGCCGGTTGACCGGGACGGGATCGTGAGCGTGGAGGGAATAAAACGCGCGGTAAGGGGAGACACTTTTTTGGTGTCGATCATGCATGCGAACAACGAGACCGGAGTGCTCCAGCCGGTCGAGGAGATCGCCGCTGTCACAAAGAGCAAGGGGATCGCGTTCCATGTCGACGCGGCGCAGTCTGTAGGGAAAATGCAGTGCAACCTGCCGGATGTGGCGATTGATTTCATGACAATCGTCGCACATAAATTTTACGGGCCCAAAGGGATCGGCGCCCTTTATATCAGAAACGGAAGTCTCCTCAAACCGCTCCTCTTCGGCGGCGGACACGAAAAAGGGCTCAGGCCGGGCACGGAAAATGTCGCCGGGATCGTAGGACTCGGCAAGGCATGCCAGCTCGCAAAGAGAGACATCAGGCTGCGGGTCTCGCATACCCTGCGCCTGAGGGAGCTTCTTTTCGAAAGCCTGAAGGCCCTCGTCCCGGGTCTTCGTCTCAACGGCCACAAGTCCCGCAGACTGCCTAACACCCTGAATCTGGAAATCCCCGGAGTGTCTTCACATCTTCTCACAGAAAGACTCGGTCAGGACGTCGCCATTTCAACCGGTTCGGCCTGCCATTCCGGAGAACAGACACCGTCCCGCGTGCTGATCGCCATGGGCCTTTCGCGTGAGGAGGCCCTCTCGTCTATTCGGCTCAGCGTCGGGAAGGACAACACCGAAGACGAGATACGAAGCGCGGCATCCATTATCGGAGCTGCGGTCACCGCGCTGAGACAGAGCCACTCCTGAGCGATCTGCTCCGGCAGGAGGCCAGTCTTCGGTAGTGGGTCAATATGCGATCATTTCAAATGCCGTCATACTCCGGCTTGGGGGAAATGATACTCCATTAACCTTGTTTTTGTAAACTGACCCACCGCCCGATCTTCCGCCGGTCTTCAACCGTATCTTCCGCCTGTTGACTGCAGTAGGGAAATATGGCATAATGGCGTAAATTTTTTTGTACGGCGATAATTTGTTTTCGCTTGTGCACGACGTCGACAAAGATATTTCAGGCAGGGAGGCGCTTGAAAATTTTTTCATAAGGAGGAAAAATGAAGGCAGTAAAAAGCAGTAGTCTTCTGATCACGCTTTTCTTCGTCCTGGGAATTTCGGTATTGCTCCTCTCCCCGGCAATTGTGTCGGCACAGACAGCGGCCGCTTCAACTTCGGAGCTGGCAGACACTGACTGTGCCAAATGTCATGCCAAACCGCCGGCGGACCTCGCGGCAAACGGCGGAAAACACAAGGGAGTCGGATGCACAGGCTGTCACGTCGGCCATCCGCCCACAGTGAAGGACAACATCCCCAAATGCAACCAGTGCCACGGAGGCAAACCCCATTTCGAACTCAAGGGATGTCTCGGCTGCCACACGAACCCGCATACTCCGCTGAAGATCTCGTTCGGGGCGAACGTGACGGAGCCATGTCTCACGTGCCACACAGACCAGATCAAGCAGCTCAGGGAACACAAGAGCAAACATTCCGCCCTCGGATGCTCGACCTGCCATAATGTGCATGGGAAGATCCCTGAATGCCTGCAATGCCACAAACCGCACTCGGCCGAAATGACCGCCGCCGAATGCAAGAAGTGCCATAAGCCGCATATGCCGACGGTCGTCACGTATGCATCTGATGTGCCTTCGAAGGATTGCGCAGCATGCCACAAAATGGTCTATGAAACGCTGACCAACAGCAACGCGAAGCACAAGACATTCGCCTGCGCGTTTTGTCACCAGGCAAAACACAAGATGATGCCGAAGTGCTCCGACTGTCATGGCGTACCGCATCCAGCCGGTATCATGGCCAAATTCCCGAAGTGCGGCGAATGCCACAACATCGCCCACGACCTGAACCACTGGCCGGCAAAGGCGGCTGAAAAGAAGGAAACACCGAAAGAAACAAAGAAGAAAAAGAAACACTAGTCGTTCACTCCTTTACACGGGGCCTGCTTCACGACAGGCCCCGCATTTTCTCCGAGGTGGTAGTTTCCCCTCGCCTGTTTTATGCTCTCATTTCCGGTATGCCGAAGAATATTTTCCCTTACACAAGTGGGCGCAGAATGCCGTGCCCCTACCGCTGCGTGCATGAATAATCGTCTCTTTGTGCCGGCCTGCGGCCGTCTCGAAACGTTTTCGAGGTATGGCGTGCAGCAGCATGGACTATTAACCCGGCAATTCGATGCATGAATTTCTTCATTTAGGAAAAACTCAATCGCCTTACAGAGTACGCGCATGGGAGACGGCCGTCTGTGTACATAGTGAGAAAGGAGCAAACCCCAAAAGGTGGCAGCTATTTCTTATGGCAATTTATGCAGAGCGCAGCGGGAGACTGCGCGGGGAACCGGAAGAGTCTAATCGAGTCGGTGCTGTGAGGCACGTGGCATGAAAGGCAGGAGAGCTTGATCTTCTGCCCGTCGAGAGACACATGCCTTCGGGTCTTCAGGGGATGGCCTTTCGCCGAAAAACCGCTTATCGCATGCGGTTCCTGGGCGACCTTCGCATGACACTTGAGGCAGACCCTGTTCACACTCTTCGGGAGCAAGGCCTTGCGGTTCGCGGTATGCGGCAGGTGACAGGTCATGCACTTGCCGGCCGCCACGGGAGGATGGACATCCTTATGCGTGAACTCCTCTTTGCCGTGGCAATTGAAGCAGAGTGACGGGACCGCATCGAGAAGGAGCTTTTCCGTGTCCGTTTGATGGGGCCCGTGGCAGCTCATGCACATGCCCGCGCCCACCGGCGAGTGGACGACTTTCTTCCCGACGATCCTTTTTTCTTTATGACAATTGAAACACAGAGCAGGAACGTCCTTTACCAAGAGTTTCCGGCTTGCCGAGGCGTGCGGCTCGTGGCAGGATCCGCAAAGTCCGCCGGCCACAGGGGGATGAGTGCCCTTCTTGCCTGCAAACCTCTTCTTGTCATGGCAGGTAAAACAAAGCACGGGAGCTTTCTCCAGAAGAAGTTTTTTCACTTTACTGCTGTGGGGATTGTGACAGGCGGTACATTGGCCGCCCGCAACAGGAGGATGGACCGTCTTGTTTTCGAATTTCGATTTGTCATGGCAATTGAAACATAAATCCGGCAGCTTGGCGATCAGGAGCTTGGGATTATCGGAAGAATGTACGTCGTGACACGCGGTACACTGGCCTTCGGCAACCGGGGGATGCGTTACAGCTTCGCTGAATTTCTGTTTTTCGTGGCATCCCCAACAGAGCTCGGTCCCCACTGCGAAGAGGAACTTGCGCGCCTTGGCCTTGTTCGTGTGCGGCTTGGTATGACAGGCCACACAACCGCCTGTCTTTATTACCGGATGGGAATATTTCCCCGCCATCTTGTCCTTGTGGCAGGCCACGCAGACAGGGGGATCAGCCGAATGGGCATTGCCGGAAGCGCCGATGATGATGAGGGAAAACACGGAGAAGATGAAGAAAAGACAATAGCGGCGGGGCGGCAAAGATGGTATCTGGTTGAATTTCCTGGTCATAAAAATACCCTACATTATCAAATATGTTGCCTTATGTCAACGCAAAATGCGCACCACAGAGGACCTGCGGACTGCAGCTTCCCGGTTCTTCCGCAACGAAAAAACAATACCAGCGAGAGAAAAGTTTCTATAAGAATCGAATATCCGTATAATAATGAAGAGCCGTTTGACGGTCCTGAGCACGAAAGAAGGAGGCATCTATGGGAGCCGGATCATTACTGTATACCAGACCGGAACTTGCGGGTTCCTGTCTGGCGGGTTCGCCCATCCCCCAGTCTTTCCCCGGAGGGTGCCGCATTTCGGGAATAGATTCCGGCGGATGTGCCGGGAACCGGACGGGAGAAAGACTGAAGCTATAGCCTGTCATCGATGCAGAGATTTTTCCTCCCAGTTATCATCGTCGCTCTGACACTGTCGCTTTTCAGACTTGGCGCCGTAAAACTCTTCGACGTCGACGAGGCGGTCTTTTCGGAAGCGACCAGAGAGATGGTGATCGACCACAACTGGATCACGCCGACATACAACGGCATCAACCGGTATGACAAACCCATACTTTTTTACTGGCTCATGGCAGGTTCATATGAATTGTTCGGCGTCGATGAGTTCGCCGCGCGTCTGCCATCCGCCCTCGCCGCCATACTTCTGACCGCAGCGCTCTTTTTCTTCTCCGCCCGTACCGGGAGCAGCCGGTACAAAGGGTATGCCGCTCTTTCCGCCGTCTTGTCGGTATACTTTCTCGTCTATTCCAGGGCCGCGGTGACGGACATGGCGCTGACCCTTTTTATATCTCTTTCACTCTTTTCCTTCTATCTCTTTTCGGAACAGGGCGGGCGAAGGTTTTATCGCGACGGCTTCTATATCTTCTCGGCGCTCGCATTCCTTACGAAAGGGCTCATCGGCATTGTTTTTCCTTTCGGGATCGCACTGGTGTATATGGCGGTAACCGAGGGCCGCCGGGGCCTGAAAAAAGTCTTCAGCCTCAGGGGGTCTCTTCTGTTCCTGATCGTTGCCGGCCCCTGGTATCTTGCCCAGCTGCGCATAAACGGTTGGGAGTTCGTCGACCAGTTCTTCATCAAGCACCATTTCAAGAGATTCACAGGCGTCATCTCGGGACACCGGGGTCCGTTTTATTACTATGTGCCTGTAATGATTATCGGCCTATTCCCATGGGTGGCCTTTCTCCCGGCCGGGATCAGGAGCGCGCTGAAGGAGAAGAAAGGGGTCGCCCTCTTTTCCCTCATCTGGCTGGGCTTCATATTCCTGTTTTTCTCGCTCTCGACGACGAAACTCCCCAACTACGTGCTTCCGGCGATGCCAGCTGCAGCCCTGCTTATCGGGATGGGGATGTCGCAGGCGGAGGGGAACTGGAGACGTTATTCGCTTGTGTCAATGGGGGTGCTGGCGGCCGTCCTCGGCGCTATCTTTTTCATCGCAAAGGGCCGGCTTCCCGGTTCAGTAGCGCAAAATGCGGGATGGCTGTTGCCCCTCGCCGTTTTAACCCTGATCATCGCGGGAATCTGCTTCTTCTCGGCCTTCTCCCGCCGCAGTCATTATGGCCCGATCGCGTTCCTCATGACCGCGTTTCTTTTTCTCCTGCTTCTGAAAGGACTGCCTCTTGCCAGTGATTATCTGCAGGGTACGCTTTACCGTTACAGCATATATGCTAAAGAGAATCTCCGGCCGGATGAAGGGCTGATCGTCTTCGGGCTGAACAAACCGAGTATAGCCTTTTATTCGGGCCGCAGGATCATAACAGCAGACGATAAAAAAGACCTTGTGGCGCTGCCGGGAAACAAGGTGCACTCCATTGCCATCGCCAATGTCCAGGACATCGGCCTGTTTCAGGGTTTGGGGTATTACCTGGTAAACCACGATTCAGAGTATGCAATTCTTGAGAGAAAATAAGATACTCATCTGGTGCAGCGTAATCTTCGTGACGCTGCTGCTTTATTTTGACAAGCCGGTCGCCATCTGGGTCAGGACTTTGCACGACAGGAAATCCGCCGTGTTCGTCCGCTATTTCGATATTCCCCTTTACTTTCTCACGCACGGCTCGACGCTTATCATAATAGCCTGCCTTTTCTTCGTGGCAGGCCGTTTTTACGGCAGAAGGTTCATCAAGACCGGCAAGGCCCTGTCGGCCAGCTTCCTCGTCTCCGGTATCTCCGCCCAGGTGCTGAAGCACTTGTTCGGCAGGGCAAGGCCGCGTTTGACCGATGACCTGATATTCGTCGGCCCCTCACTCAGGGGGGGATATGATTCCTTTCCCTCCGGACATACTACCGTCGCGTTCTGTTTCGCCTACACCCTTTCGCAGTATTTTCCAAAATACAGGAGCATCTTCTACTTCCTCGCGATCATTATCGGCATATCGAGGATCGAAAGTACCTCACACTTCAGTTCCGACGTCGTTGCGGGCGCCGCGGTCGGCCTGATCCTCGGCAGACTCCTCTCCCGAAAACTGTCTTTCATACCGGACAACCCCGTCATCGCACCCTAAAAGCGGCCTGAAGGATTCTGAATCTTCCTCTCGCCTCCGGTCCCGCGCAACCCGGATGCTCATCTTGTTTGCATGCAGACGTTTTCTATGCTAAATATTAGAGTGTGCCGCATAGACTGCGTGCCGGTCCATTTATCCCGACCGATGACAAAATGCAATGGAAGAAAGTAAAGATAAATTCCCCCACATCCCTGAAAGAATAGCCGGGCTGGGTGAACTCGCCTATAACCTCTGGTGGAGCTGGCATCCCGAGGCGCGGATGCTGTTCAAGATGCTCAGCCGGCCCGCCTGGAAGCTGAGCGTCCATAACCCGGTAAAGATGCTGCATGACATCGACGGGGAGACCCTCGATGCTGCGGCAAAAGACCCTAAATTTCTGAGGCATCACGATGCGGTCCTGGCACGGTTCAGAAGCGACATGAACCCGGCCGGCAACTGGTTTTACTCAAGAATTGCCGACCCCGCAATGCTTCCCATCGCTTACTTCTCCGCGGAATACGGGCTGCACCATTCGCTGCCGTTTTATGCCGGAGGACTCGGCTTTCTCGCCGGAGATTTCCTCAAGGAGTGCAGCGACCTCGGTGTGCCGGTAGTGGCGATGGGGTTCATGTATCCTGAGGGATATCTCCGGCAGAAGATCTCCCCGGATGGAAGGCAAGCCGATGAAAGCGAGACGATCGACCGTGAGAACGCGCCGATTACGCGGGTGCTCAACGGCATGGGGAACCGCCTCACTGTGCGGGTCCCTATCATCGAGCCGCCGATATACGTCGAGGTATGGAAGGTGCTGGTCGGCAAGGTGGTGCTCTACCTCATGGATACCGATATCGACGCCAACGACCCCTGGAACAGGGGGATCACGTCGCATCTTTACGCAGGCGGGCCTGAGCAGAGGTTAAGGCAGGAGATAGTGCTCGGCATAGGCGGGGCGGAAGTCCTCAATACCCTCGGGATCAAGTATTCGGTGCTCCATCTGAATGAAGGCCACCCTGCCTTCGCAATCCTCGAACGGATCAGGGAAAGAGTCAGCGCGGGCGCCGCATACGAAGACGCCTTCCGCGAAGTAAGATCCACTACCGTATTCACTACCCATACCCCGGTGCCGGCGGGACACGATGTATTTCCCTTCGACCTGATCGAAAAGTACTTTCATCCTTACTGGCCTGCGCTCGGATTGAGCCGCGATGCATTCTTCCAGCTGGGCATTGCCCCCAAAGAACCGAACGCCGGATTTAACATGACGGCATTCGCGCTGAAAGCGTCTGCCTATCACAACGGCGTGAGCAGGAAACACGCGGAAGTCGCGCGGAGTATGTGGCACCAGCTCTGGCCGGATCTTCCGGAGGACAAGGTCCCCATCGTGCATATCACAAACGGCGTGCACGTCCCCACTTGGATACAACCGAAGACTTCGCTCCTCTACACCAATTACCTTGGAGCACAATGGCTTGCCGACCATGACAACCGCGATATCTGGGAGTTGACAGACGACATCCCGAACAAGGAACTCTGGATCAATCATTACTGGCACAAGATGAAACTCATCCTCAGGATCATGGACAGGGCGAGACAGAGGTGGTTCGATGCACGGGAACCGCGGCTCATCCTCGCTTCGGGTGTCCTCCTCGATCCCAATGTACTCACCCTCGGCTTCGCGCGAAGGTTTGCCACCTATAAGCGCGCGACCCTCCTGTTCCAGGACGTCGGCAGACTGAAGAAGATACTCACCGACAGGTGGAAACCTGTCCAGATAATCTTCGCCGGCAAGGCCCACCCTGCCGATGAACCGGGCAAAAAGCTGCTGCAGCAGGTCTTCAGCGCGGCGGAAGATTCGTCATTCGGGGGCCGCATCGCCTTTGTCGAGGATTATGACGAGCAGTTGGCCCAATATATTGTGCATGGCGTAGACGTATGGCTCAACACCCCTCTTCCGCCTCTTGAGGCGTGCGGGACGAGCGGAATGAAGGCATCTTTGAACGGCGTGCCCCACCTCAGTATCCTCGACGGCTGGTGGCCGGAAGGGTTTAACGGGAAAAACGGCTGGGCCTTCGAAGGGGCTGAGGGAGAACTCCGCGATGACCGGGATGCAGAGGCACTGTACGAAATCCTTGAAAAAGAGGTAATCCCCCTGTATTACAAGGTGGACGATGACGGGGTCCCCCGCGACTGGGTCAGGGTCATGAAGGAAGCGATAAAAAGCAACTCCCCCGTCTTCAGTGCAAGACGGATGACAAAAGAATACGCGGAGAAGTTTTACCGTGAGGCCCTGAAGTCGGCAACGGGAAAGGCCGGCATATCCGGATAACCGGGGATAAATTCGGGCATGCAAAAAGACGTGGTAGGGATCGGCAGATTATTTGTAATAGAACCACCTTAGCAATATAATAGTTACCGGGAAAAGCTTGCCTTCTATGGCCTTATTGAGTGGCGAGAAGTCTATCCAGTAGTCTCCGCCATTAGTGAGCTCAGATAACAATTTCTTTCAGAATATGTTATCTGTCCTGCCGTTGTCCGGGACCGACCGAACAACCTCGCAATAGAGAGCGCGCGAACTATGCCCAGCGAAGATCAACTTGTTTTTGCTGAATTTCTTCTTCCTCTCTTTCAACCTAGTTTTCTTGTGGCGAGCCCCGAGAAATTACGGGTTTATACATATCGCAGTGGGAATAACAAGTGTGTCTATAAGGAGATGTGATAGGTCTATTATTAATTTCAATTGGACAAAGTTTCCCTTTTTGTCAATCCTATTCGTGGCGGGTAAGCCAGTGATACCGGTACAATGCTGCAGGGCGTCAGCCATGGGGATTGCAAAAGCCGCCACAGAATCGACCAGCATGGAGGGAAACTTGAAGAGAGACGAATGTTCGCTTACCCCGTTAAAACTTCTGTCTTATTTCATGCTGCTTTTTTTCACGTGTTGGTCAGCTTTTTGCGCGGATGATGCCGCCGCCACTTCTTTGACTCCCGAGATAGGACTGGTGAGCGGCAACGTGGATTATCATACAGATGGCAAGATAGGATGGGCAGGGCGGTCTGATTGGCCGATAAACCACTACATTCAGGAAAACGAACACTTTATTATTAATACTACAAAAACATATAACGAGATAGATCGATTTACATTTCAAACCGAAACTTGTACATCGACCTCAGGAGAAGGAACGGATATATATTGGCAGATGCAGAATTCCGATACAAACACCTGCGTTCAAAACGGCACAAATGTTTATTCCCTTGATGAGCCAACTTCCTGCAGTGAATCAGATACAGAAAGCATCAGGCTGTGCGCGGGAAATGTAACTGGCGGTTCTCCGCGATGCGACTTGGCATGCCAGTCTAATTACAATTATTGCCTCGGCGGCCCGCCCGCGGGCGGCGCTGCGGGGGCAGTCAATCAAGAGGGATTAAAGACATGCAATAGCTCGACATTATTGCAACTTAACTGCGTCGGAGCTAATGCTGCCGGCGCAGTTCATGTGGTAGCTTTTCCGTATATCGAAAATGAAAACGCGATGCCTTCACCGGATGATTTCCTTTTAAATGGAAGGACCCCGGATAGTTCATGGGTAAGCTTTGCCTACTACGATATTGCTTGGTGGGAATACAGATGGTACGGCGAGATGGAATGGTTCCTGCCGATCAATCAGCCGTGCGGCAGCACTTTTTCGTTGGCGCCATCTGTTAATGGGTTTGGAGATGCAACTATAAGCACCATTGAGTACCTGCCATGTATCGAAATCACCAAATTCAGCGGGACTGATACTACTTTTGACCCTTCTGCGGGGGGTAGCATTAATATGTCAGCGACGATCGTTACGAACAATGTGAGTCCCGGGACGATTACGGATAGTCGGGTAAACTGGGTGCTGACAATAGCCGGCAGATATTACTATGGAGAAGGCACGAATGTGTCGGTCAACTGGAACGGCAAAGATTCAAACGACAAGATCGTGCCCGCGGGGACTTATACAGGCATGCTTACGGCAACAACAGCCGATGGCCGATGTAGTGACCAGAGGGAGTTCAAAATTTCAATCAAGCCTGCCTGTGATCTATATGATCACGGCAATTGCTGTATGTTGCAGGTCCATTTTGGCTCCACAGCTGACGTCGTGAGCGGCAATCTTTATCACTCGCAGACTTTATTTACCATTCCGAATTCCAAACTTATAGGCGACTTCACGCTCTCGAATAATAGTCTTTACGGGTACAGCGGTCCTTTGGGCGTTGGCTGGACTCATTCTTATAATATCAGCATAGCTGATAACGGAGATACGATAGTAGTTATGGAGGGAGACGGTAAAAGAGGGGTCCTCTATAACAAGGGAGCTAACTATGCCCCTGTTATTTTTCGGATTAATCCGGCCTAAGATTTATCAATAAACTGACCCGTTCACAATAGGGCAGCCCGAAGGTGTAGGAGGAGAGGAAAGTCTCTCCCCCTTTAAGGTTAGATAATTTCGGTAGA
>JAJZPM010000070.1 GCA_021811105.1 Nitrospirota bacterium
AGGATCCACAGCATAGCCGGACTGCTCAGGGACGACCAGCCTCTTCTGGCGACAAGGCCATTCCGTTCGCCCCATCATTCCATCTCAGACGTAGCCCTGATCGGGGGCGGCCAGGTGCCGAAACCCGCTCCACTTGTATGCCCTTGAGATTGACCGTAGCCCAGGAAGGCATATCGGAATTTCGTTCAAACAGCGATGCTGTTGTCGCAGGCTTGCCGTCGAGCACACGGCCTATCTCTTCCCACCCGATCTTCTCTTCTTCATCCAGACCGGGAAGTTTCCCAACGGTTACCACAGTCCTTTGTCGCGGCCCTCGCGCCGTCCGCACGGACTCAACAATGCCCATGATTCGTACTTCACGCCGCCCTTGATTCGATAACGTCTTCGCAAATACATCGTGCGAAATTATTGCAGTTCGACATATTGTTTTCAAGAGGGTAGTCGGCACTACATGCGTTTTTGTGCGGTGAAGCGCCCGCAGACAAGCAATATCGCGGCGTTAGGTGGTGACTATCTTCCCTCTGTCGCCAAAATCAGGCCTAAACTGCGGAAGGTGGGCTAACTGGCATGACCAGGGACGATGTAGAAGGTTGGCGGTCGCGTCTTGAAGAATACATTGGATCCCAATAACGTATTGGGTGGCGGTCGATTTAGGGCGGGTGGTTAAACAGGCCTTCTCATCCTTTCCGAAATCCTTCCTTCTTCATCAAACAACAGTATGTCGTCTTCGGCGTAGTTCACCCCCTGAATAATGGCGTCTTCCGTCAGCCGGTAATTATCGAGTACTCCGTTTCTGTGGAATGCCGCCCATGTGCCCTGTCTCAGCATCACGCCGGAGTTGATCGCGTTTTCGGCCAGGAAGCACCTCTTGAGGTTGCCGTCTTCATAAAAACCTATCCAGCAGCCTCCCTTGCATGAGATGTCCCGGTAGAGGATGTTTTCGGCAAGCCTGCATGCGGAAAGTATCCCGTTTTCATGAAAGAGCAGAAAGGTGTCTGCCCGCACCGGCACGCCTTGTACAAAGTTGTCCTGAGAAAGGTTGCATCTCATCAGCCGGCCGTTGTCGTGGAAGCAGACCCGAGAATTCGCCCTGCAGCGGACTCCGTCTCTTTCGGTATCCTGAAGGAGCTCCACGGAAGACACGGCCCCATTAGCGTGGAACCATACCCAGGAACCGGGCCTGCATCGCATGCCGGCCACCTCTTCGTCCTTCATGAGGTATCTCCCCCTGAGCCGCCCGTTTTCATAATTGATGATTTTCATTGCTAAATCTCAACGACCATATAGATAGGAAAAAGAGTGGGCGAACGTGCTGAAAAAGGTCCACAATCTGTCCTCCTCCCTCTTATCCGCAGTGGATCAGTGAGCCGTTTTCATCAAAAACTGCGAAAGCCCCTGCCCTGCAAGCGGCCTTTCCTATCTTCACCTCATTGCGCAAGGTGCACGCCGCGAGTTTCCCGTTCCCGTGGATCCAGACCCTCGTCCCCGCCCTGCACAGGATTCCATGGACCGAATGGTCCTTCGAGAGGGTACATGCGGATATCCTCCCCTTATCGAAGAAACATATGTCCGTTTGGGCCAGTACGGGAATCCCTTGTATCGTCAGATTTCGACTAAGGTCGCACTTGAAGAGACGGCCGTTTTCGTGAAACATCACGAGTGATCCAGCTGCAGTCGGGACTCCGTCAATCATCGTCTCGCCGGAAACTACGCAGGACTGAATGCCTCCCCCAGGGAAGAACTCTACTTCGCTCCCTGCCTTGCAGGTAAGTAAGCCGATGGCGGTATCTTCGGAGACATTGCATCGCCAGAGCCTCCCCGCTTCATCGAACCCGATGATCGAACCTTTTTTGAACAGTATCCCTTGTATATGGAAGTCTTCGGAGAGGACGCAGGATTTAATGACTGAACTGCCGGGGAATCTAAGGATAGAATCTGCTCTACAGGGGATTTCTACAGTCACCGCCCCGTTCCATTATGCATTACCATGGCCAAGGCTTTTGTAAAAGGCCTTGATAGAGGAGTTCTTTACGTCTTCGAGCATGGCAGCCTTCGCCTCTTTGAGCCGCGCTTCCGGGACTTTCAACTTTTTCGCCATTTCGTCAAGGGGGACGTTCTTCGTAAAGTGCTCCTCGCCGATCAGCACCTTCAGCATGTCGTCGATGATGCCTTTCCTGAGTTCCTCGTCCTCCACCCCGATGGCTGCGCATGCAGTGTCGAAATCGAGCCCCCGGCTGAGCCCCTCTCTGATGGTCGCTTCGGCCTTCTCGTAAATCTTATCCGTCTCGGTCTTTAGTGCGTCATCGGGCAAACCCTCGTACCACGCTTCGGCCATGGCAGGCCCTCCTTCCGAACATAATGCGGTCCTCTAATACAGTTATCCTATCATAAAAGGAGGGGCCATCGCAGCCCTCGTTGACAAGGGGGCATAATACCATTAAAATTAGCCACTCTGTTAACAGCGGTCTCACAGCGGTAGAACTTTTTGTAAAATCCTTCCTAACCTCCCTTTGCCCCCGCACTCAGGCGGGTTCGCCGAGGAGAAAAAGGGAGGAATTACACCCCTCTTTGGCAAAGGGGCGGGGGGAGATTTTCCGGTAAGGTGAATTCAATTTTGAGACCCTTAATAACTTTTTCTCACAGGAGGGCTACGTGTCGATAAAAGTGAAGAATCCGATCGTCGAGATCGACGGCGACGAGATGGCCAGGGTGATCTGGCATATGATAAAAGCGAAACTGATAACCCCTTTCCTGGAGGTCGATATCCGGTATTTCGATCTCGGGATAAAAAGACGCGATGAGACCGACGACCGTGTCACCGTCGAGGCCGCCAACGCGATCAAGGAGACGGGGATGGGCGTGAAATGCGCCACGATTACGCCAAATGCGGCGAGGGTGAAGGAATACGGCCTGAAGCAGCAGTGGAAAAGCCCCAACGGCACGATCAGGTCGATACTCGACGGGACGGTCTTCCGCAAGCCGATCATCATGCGCAATATTCCCCCCGCAGTGCGCTCGTGGAAGAAACCGATCGTCATAGGAAGGCATGCGTACGGCGATATCTACAAATGTGCGGAATTCGTGATTGAGGGGCCCGGCAAGGCGGAACTCGTCTTTACCCCTGCAGACGGCGGAGAAAAAAGAGTCGTGAAGGTCCATGACTTCAGCGGCAAGGGCGTGGTGATGGGGATGTATAACACAGAGTCTTCGATCAGGAGTTTTGCACGGGCCTGCATTAATTATGCTGTCGGCGAAAAGATCGATCTTTGGTTCGGGGCAAAGGACACGATCTCGAAGCAGTATCACGGATTCTTCAGAGACGTCTTCGCGGAAGAGGCGGCCAAGGCAAGAGATAAGTTCGGGGCGGCAGGAATCAAATACCGGTATCTGCTTATCGACGATGCCGTTGCGCAGGTGCTCAAATCCGAAGGAGGCATGCTCTGGGCATGCATGAACTACGACGGTGATGTGATGTCCGACATGGTGGCGACCGGCTTCGGCAGCCTCGGGCTCATGACCTCGGTGCTTGTCTCACCCGATGGCAAATATGAATTCGAGGCGGCCCATGGGACGGTGGTTCGCCACTATTACGAACATCTCAAGGGCAACCCGACCTCGACGAATTCTGTCGCCTCGATCTTCGCCTGGACCGGGGCATTGGCAAAAAGGGGCGAGATGGACAGCACCATGGACGTCGTCAGGTTCGCAGAGACGCTAGAGCAGGCGGTGATAGAGACGGTCGAAGGCGGCGTCATGACGAAAGACCTTATGCTGATCGCCGAGCCGAAGGTCTCAAAGTTCGCGCATACCGAGGAATTTATCGATGAGGTGGCAAAGAGACTGAAGGGGACGCTGGGGCATTAGATCGGGCCTTTGTGATTTTTGTGTTAAGTCGGGGGATTTTTTTTCGGGACACTTGCGCACTCCTGAACATTGGGCGCTCAACTACCGGCAAGCAAGCCAGCAATTTTGGCTCGACAGTAGTTGCCTTCAGGGTGTAAAATGACTAATTCGAGGACATGGCAAAAGGTAGCGAGATAGGCACTCCGGTTGAGCGGTCGAATGTAAGTAGGAAATCCACATTTAGCCGCAAATCTATGTCATCCAAAGCAGATATAGTTGCCGCCGATTTATTTTGCGGCGCAGGCGGGTTGACGCGCGGCCTGATCGACTCTGGCATCCGTGTTGTCGCTGGATTCGATATTGATGAGGCATGCCGTTATCCTTATGAAACTAACAACAAACCGGCAGTTTTCGAGAAAAGAAGTGTTTCTGAGATCGATGGAAAAAGACTGAAGGCACTCTACCCATCGAATTCGGTGCAGGTCCTCGTCGGGTGTGCCCCCTGCCAGCCATTTTCCAAATACACGCAGGGCCTTGAAAAATCAATGGATGAAAAGTGGGGGCTCCTTTCACATTTCGGGAGACTCGTCGAAGAGTTGAAACCTCATGTAGTGAGTATGGAAAACGTACCGCAATTGCAGCGTCATTCCGTGTATGACGAATTCCTCGGTACTCTTCGGCGAATGGGGTATTCTATATCCGCGAGCGAGGTATACTGTCCGGACTATGGCATTCCGCAACACAGAACCCGCCTCGTCTTGTTCGCGTCATTGCTCGGCCCGATAGAGATCATTCCTACTACTTATGGACCGGATACGTATCTCACCGTCGAAGACGCGATAAGACGATTACCGCGACTCAAGGCTGGTGAAATATGTCAATCCGATCCACTGCATCGAAGCAGCAGATTATCGGATATTAATCTCCAACGCATTCGCAACTCCAAGCCCGGCGGTACATGGCGCGATTGGCCCATTGATCTTGTTGCGAAATGTCATCGGAAGAAAGCAGGAAAAACCTATCCCAGTGTCTATGGACGGATGGTATGGGATAAGCCCTCACCGACGATCACGACCCAGTTTTTCGGTTTTGGCAATGGACGATTCGGGCATCCTGAGCAGAATCGGGCCATATCTTTGCGTGAGGGCGCGATACTACAGTCGTTTCCTTCCAACTATGAGTTTGTGCAGCGTGGCAGGGGATTCAATTTTAGGACCGTCGGACGAATGATCGGCAATGCGGTTCCCGTGCGACTCGGCGCCATTGTCGGTGCGACGATCATACGACATGTAGAAGAAGCGAACAGGCGATGAAAAAAGAATACAAACTTACCATTGACCTTGCAACGCTCAATCACCTCGGGATCGGTCTTTACAGCAACATACCGGCAGTGCTTTCCGAAGTAGTGGCCAACGCATGGGATGCCGACGCGAAGTTGGTTGATATTGACATCGATACGGCGAACGAAGTCATCACGGTCGCAGATGACGGATGGGGTATGACGGAACAGGAAATCAACGACCGCTTCTTGAAAGTGGGATACCGGAAACGGGAGGATAAAAAGGCCCAGATACCGACGGGCCGCCTCCCTATGGGACGGAAAGGCATCGGCAAACTTGCGCTTTTTTCCATAGCGAATAGCATCGAAGTCCACAGCGTGAAGCTCGACAAACACGGGAATATAGTCGAACGCAACGGTTTTATTATGCGCGCTACCGATATTGAGGAGTCGATCAAGAAAAAACAGCCCGAATATAAACCAGAGCCAGCCCCCGAGAACCGGATAAAAATCAAGAAAGGTACACTCTTGACATTGCGGGAACTGAAAAGCGATGCGAAAGTTACTGAGGCGTTTTTGCGTAGACGGTTGTCGAGGCGTTTCAGCGTCATTGGGAAAAGCACGGGCTTCCTCGTCCGTATCAACGGGAAACCGATTACCGTGGAGGACCGCGATTACTTCAGCAGGTTGGAATATATATGGTGTGTGGGCGAAGGGAGCGACGCATACCTCAAACAAAGCAAAACCCAAAGGCATGAAGAATTGTCGGGAATAGTGGATGATGCTCATGGCTACAAGGTATCGGGATGGGTCGGCACAACGGCCGAGCACAAGAGCCTCGAAGAAGGCAACAACGGCATCGCGATTCTCGCTCGCGGCAAGGTTATTCACGAAAACATTCTGCCGGATCTCAAGGAAGGCAGAGTGTTCAGTAAGTACGTAATCGGTGAACTTCGTGCCGATTTCCTTGATCTCGACGATCATGATGATATCGCGACTAGCGACCGTCAAAGCGTAAAAGAAACCGACGCTCGATATCAGCAATTGAAAGTTTTCGTTAAAGATGAAATTCTCAATCGTATTGGAAATGTATGGACCGAATGGCGGAACGAGGACAAGGGCGCTGAAGCGCTCAAGAATCCGGCTATAGAAGAATGGTTCAAGGCTCTCAAGCCACGTCACCAGAAATATGCCAAATCGCTGCTCGGTAAGATCGCATCCTTCCCCCTTCAAGACCCGGATTTCAGAAAGACACTCTATCAGCACGGCATTCTGGCTTTCGAGACACTCGCAGCGAAAGACAATCTCGACATACTCGACAACTTCGATAGCCACGAGGATTTGCACCGATTGATAGAGCTATTCAAGGATATCGACGAATTAGAGGCCGCGCATTATTGGCATATTACGAAAACGCGTGTCGCCGTCCTTCAGAAATTCGAGAAAATCGCGCCTAAGGCGCGTGAAACGGTAATCCGCGATTATATTTTCGACCATCTTTGGCTCCTACATCCTTCATGGGAGCGCGCGTCAACGGATCAACGGATGGAGCAGTCTGTTACAAAAGAGTGGAAGAAGATAGATGCCAAGTTAACCAGGGATGAAAAAAGCGGCCGCGTCGATATACGCTATCGTACTGCCGCGGGGAAGCACATTATTATCGAACTCAAGAAATATGATAGGAAAGTTCAGACAGTTGAACTTTATGCGCAGATTCAGAAATACAAATCAGCTTTGAAAAAGTGCCTGAACAAAGCATATCCTGACGTAGACGAACACAATATTGAAGTCATTTGCATTCTGGGCAGTCGTCCTGAGCCGCGAGATGCCGATAAGGAAAACCGGGAAACTCTGCGTGCTATCGGAGCGAGATACATCACTTACGACGATTTGATCAGACAAACGCGGGAAAGTTATGCCGATTATCTCGACAAGAATCAAAAAATATCGCGCATCCAGCAACTTGTCGAACGGATATGACTGAGCGGCCGCGTCGCGACCATCTTACGCCGGAGCAACGTTCGCGTGCGATGAAAAACGTAAAACTCAAAGATGGCGCTATTGAAAAAATTGTGCAAAAGGAACTTCGATCTCGTGGTTTCAGATTTCAGCGGCACGTACGAACACTTCCCGGTAGCCCAGACATCGTTCTTAGAAAACAACGGGTCGCGGTGTTTGTTGACGGTGATTTTTGGCATGGATGGCGACTTCCGGTATGGGAACACAAATTATCGGCGTTCTGGCAAAAGAAGCTGAATGATAACCGGGAGCGTGATCGCCGTAATTTTCGGCAACTTCGAAAAGAAGGGTGGAAGGTTATACGCATTTGGCAGCATCAACTTCAAAAAGATAGAGAAAAGTGCATTGAGCGGATTCTCAAGATATTGTTTTTTTGATAGAACTGGTAATATTCTACCAGTAATATACTTTAATATTAATTAATATTAAAGTATGAGATCTTTTTTTTCTTGACATTATATTTTATTGACTGTAATAAATAACAAATAATCAATAATCAATGGGGGTTGATATCATTCAATGAATGATGCCAATAAGGTGAAAGATCTGAGAGAAGCCAATGCATGGAGTATTGCAGAATTGGCACGACGCGCCGACATAGTCCCCCAAACTGTGGCTAAAATGGAAAAGGGGATTGCAACCAGTCGAAACTCACAACTCAAGATTGCAAAAGCATTCGGGAAAAAACATATTGATGTTTTCCCGATGGACGCCGAAAAAAAAGATTGAAAATATTTTGATCAATGAAGTATAGTCTTTTGATCTGGGTAGTACGCATGCAAGAACGGGCTATATGAGATAAAATTCGGTTGAGGGGGGATATATGGGATTGAAGGATTCATTAAAGAAAGTTGGCGGGGGGATGCAAGCAGACACTTCACTTGGAAAAGAACTCAATGCCAAACTTGCCGAGATAGATGAAGCAATTGCCAATCTGAATGACCAGCGACTGATGATGGAGACTATCATTGACGAAAGGATTGATCGGATTCTCGAAGAAAAGTTAAATGCACACAATGTGCAGATTGAGTCCGTGCACGAATACAAGAATCAGAATTCAATTTTTATCAGTGAACTACGGGAAAACATACGATCAAGGTATCACAATTTCATTGAAGATAATATGAGGGTATTGCAGAAAGCTAAAGAACGCCTTTTGCTGTTCAAAGATTTCCAGCTGCAGTAATAGCGGAGCGAAGGCGTTATTTGAATTCCTCTAGAATCCTGCCAATTGTGTCCGTTCTTCGATGGCCTATAGTTGTTTTACTATCCGTGCTTATTATTGTGTTTAAGATTGACCGCCATCATTTTGATCTGATCAGAAGCTATGCAATGGAAATAGATACGGGTTCTGTAGTGTCAGTCATAAATACGTATGCGTGGCCGCTAGTTGTTTTGTTGACGATTTGCAAATTTGGCGAGGTCATTAAGAAGCTGATTGGCAAAATAGGCGACATTGAAATCAAGATAAAGAATCTGCTTACCCTCCTTCTGAAACAGGTGGAGACCGACCCGAGTCTTGAGCGGGCGCTCGAAGGAACGAAGAAGGAAAAAATTGAAAAGATGCTCAATAAACTATTCGAGGATGCCAGCAGAAAAATTGATCGCAAAATAAGTTGACACGTTAAGTATAGTGCGGAGGGCACATGGGAAATAGTACTGATCGAATGAAAAAAAGGGGCTCCGCCGAATCTTCAATGGCAGGCCGAACTGAAGAGGCTATCTCTAAAACTATCGAGGCTGATGTCTTTTCGTTATTTACGCGTGATTTCAATGACATCCGAAAGCGGACGGACGATATGATCAGATTACTGGCACTGGAAGTTAAACGTCGCAAGGAATGGGCAATTGACGGCTTCAGGCTGGACAACGATAGTTGTGTGATGGAGAAACATCATTTAGCGGCAGAAGAAGAAATGGACAAAATTATGAATCTGCCCCTTTCAGATAGATTGAAAATAATAACTGAAGACCAGGCCTATATATATTGGCTGAAAAAAGGTGCTGTCCAGAATTATGACAAAGGACGCATGGACAATGACTATTACGACGGCAAGCGATATATCGGCTTTCTCTTGGCGGAGAGCATAATTGAGGCTTGCAAAAGAAATGAATTGGGAGAAGATTGTCTTGATTATCTTCATGTCGATTTTTTCGAGTATCTTCGATGCATTACGCTTGAAGAGTATATAAGAATCAGGGCGTTTCTTGCATGGGAGCGGGACGGCGGCATGGAGAACAATGACCACGATAGAATGACTTCTGATTACTACTCGTCCATGGATTGTGTTCAGAACACCATGTGGAACTGCAAAGGAAGACGCACGGAACAATTGATGAAGAAAAAGAGTATGCATTTGATAAGGAGCTATTTTTTAGCGCTCAACCGAGAGCAATTGAGGGTTATTAAGGAAGCTAAGATTTATGCGGGCAATCGACTCAATATTGAGATTTCACGAGAGGTGAACGGTTTCGTGGATGAATTCTACGAGGCACTGCAAACGGCATTAAAGGGAGAAACCTTAAGCCGAAAGGTAGTCGAAGACTTGCTCAGTTCTCTATATGCGAATTCTCATGTCGTAAATATGCTTGAGTATATGCTGAGGTGTTTTTTATGCACATTTATCGACGGAGATATCCATAATCTAATTCGGTCAAAGCACCGGAAGTGCCCTATTAACGCTGGTGGTGCGTGTCAACCACTGCAAAAATGCACTGTTTAGGCACCTCGGCTGCGGTCGCTCAGGGTTATTCTTCCTTCCCCCTCACCCACCAGTCACTCTTTTCCGAAAACCACCAGAGGGAGGAGTCCGTTTCGAGGATAGTTTTTGCAAGGTCGCGGGCGACATCCGTCTTGAGTCTTTTTACGGCGTATTCGAGCCACTCGTCCGCATAGGTATTTCCGAGGTCCTTATATTCCTTGAGTGCAAGAATCAGTTCAAGCTGGTCCGCGTCATTTGCGAGCCTGGCTTCGGTGCTTTCGCCCTTTTCGAATTCAATGATAAGTTCCCTTATCTCGGGACCGAAAGGGACTGTTTCTGCGAGGTCGTCAACCGCTTTTTTTGTGTCGGCCTTGACATATTTCTTGTTCACATAATTGAGGTCGCCGGTCCTGGCCTCCGGCAGGTCGTGGAAAAGGCACATCTTTGTGACCTTGTCCATGTCGACATTTCCTGCCATGTGACTGAGCGCGTAGCCTATATACACCGTCCTGAAGATATGTTCGGCGACCGATTCCGCCCCCGACCCGAGGAACTGAAACCCGGTCCTCGGCGTCCGCTTGAGCATACCTGCTTCGAAAAGGAAGTTTGCGATATTTTTCATATTGTCTCCCTGGGAAGATATCCTGCCCTATTGTACTAAAAAGACAGTCCGGAAGTCCCGGCCCGCGCCTCTTCCCTCAACTCCCCTTTTCTGCTATTATTGTGTTATCTTTTAAGTTACTTTTATACCTGCATTTTCAAGCTTTTATATAAGGAGAATATCATGTCGGATCTAAAAAAGATGTACAAAACCATCATGGATGACAACTTCCCGGATACCATGACGATCACGTTCGGCGGCCAGACGCTGGTCTATAAGAAGAGGGCCTGGAAGATACCGGATGAAAAGACCGGGGAACTTATCGAAAAGGGCCTCCGCTATGGAGAGAACCCTGACCAGCAGGCGGCTCTTTTCGAACTGGTAAACGGTAATCTGGTGTTGGGCGACTGCAAGTTCATAGAAGCGGGCAATGGCCTGGTGAGCAGTATTTCGGAGGCCGACATGATACAGGCCGGAAAACACCCCGGTAAGACGAACCTTACCGACCTGGACAACGCCTTGAATATCCTGAAATTCCTCAGCGCCAGGCCGGCGGCGACGATTCTGAAACATAACAATCCCTGTGGAGTGGCGTACGGCAGCGCAATTTCGGAGGCGTATGCGAGGGCGAACATGGCCGACAGGATCGCGGCCTTCGGAGGATGCCTTGTAGTTAACAGGGCGATGGACAAGACCACGGCCGAGATGATAAGCGGCAACTATCTGGAAGTGGTCGGCGCGCCCGACTTTGAAGAGGGTGTTGTGGACATCCTTGCAAAAAGAAAAAACCTGAGGATAGTCAGGATAAACAAGATCGCTTCACTCGAAAAATATCGCTCCGCCAGGTTTGTCGATTTCAAAGCGCTTATAGACGGCGGTCTGATCGTGCAGCAGTCCCCGTTGAACAGGATCAGGACGAAAGAAGATTTTCTTCCCGCAAAAACAGTCTACAAAGGGAAAGAATACGCCGTTGAGAGACAGCCGACCGATAAGGAGTTCGAAGACATGCTCTTCGGCTGGAGTGTCGAGCAGGGTGTCACCTCCAATTCCGTCCTTTATGTGAAGGACGGCGTGACCGTGGGAATCGGCACGGGAGAGCAGGACAGGGTGGGCGTCGCCGAAATAGCTGTTTTCAAGGCTTATACAAAATACGCGGACGCGCTCTGTTTCCGGAAATACGGCATGCCTTATAAGTCCTTCGAACTCGAGGCATCGCAAGGCAAGAGGGACGCGGCAGCGCTCCGCGAGATAGACGAAGAAACGAAGAGAGAAAAAGGCGGCCTTATAGGCGCGGCGATGGTATCCGACGCCTTTTTCCCGTTCAGGGACGGCATGGACGTCGGCTTGAAGGAAGGGATAACCGCGGTTGTCCAGCCCGGCGGCTCCGAGAGGGATTTCGAAGTCATTGAGGCCTGCAACGAGACAAACCCGAAGGCGACGATGGTCTTTACCGGCCAGAGGGCTTTTAGGCACTGATCCGGAAGACGGGAGATACTGTATTTATTATTATTTTTTATTTGATTAGGCCTTTACACAGACAGGCCAAGTCATGTTATACTATTTACTTCCAAACGGATTACCACCGCTGAACCGGTTTTTTGGGAAGGAAATTTTTTGGATGGTACCCCCGAAAAACTTGACAAACTTTTTTTTCTCTGGTAAAGTTGTAAGGTTTTTCCCAGGGTAAGTAGATTTACGTGACTTAATTTTTTTATGGAGGAAAAGTGCCCACAATAGCACAGTTGGTAAGGCAGGGTAGAAAGAGTTTGCTGAGCAAGACGAAGAGTCCTGCGCTTAAGTCGTGCCCCCAGAAAAGAGGGGTTTGCGTGAGGGTGTATACGACCACGCCCAAGAAGCCGAATTCCGCATTGAGGAAGGTGGCAAGGGTGCGGCTTACCAACGCGATGGAGGTGACCGCGTATATCCCCGGTGTGGGACATAACCTGCAGGAACACTCTATCGTAATGATCAGGGGCGGAAGGGTCAAGGACCTGCCCGGTGTCAGATACCATATTATAAGGGGCACGCTCGACTCGACCGGTGTAAACGACAGGAGACGCGGCCGGTCGAAGTACGGAACAAAGAAGCCAAAGTAAACGGAGTAACCAATGCCGAGAAGAAGAGTTGCCGAAAAAAGAGAAGTACTGCCGGACCCGAAATACAACAGCAAGGTCGTAAGCAAATTTATGGCCGCGATCATGAAGGACGGCAAAAAGTCGACCGCGGAAGCGATCTGCTACGGCGCGTTCGACGTGATCAGGGAAAAGACCGGGAATGACCCGCTTAAGGTCTTCAAGACGGCTTTAGAAAATGTGAAACCCCTCGTGGAAGTCAAGCCTAGGAGGGTAGGCGGTGCGACCTATCAGGTCCCCGTAGAAATAAGACCCCAGCGCAGAATGGCGCTGGCCTCCAGATGGCTGATCAGTTACTCCAGGGCCAGGGGGGAGAAGACGATGAGGGAGCGGCTCGCGGGCGAGCTGATGGACGCATTCAACAACACGGGATCTTCCATAAAGAAGAAGGAAGATACCCATAAAATGGCCGAGGCTAATAAGGCTTTTGCCCATTATAGATGGTAAAGAGCGTAGAGGAGAGATACTTTGTCGAAATTCCCGCTGGAAAAAACTCGCAATATCGGAATCATGGCGCATATCGATGCCGGGAAGACCACGACTACCGAAAGAATCCTCTATTATACCGGTGTTACGTATAAGATAGGCGAGGTCCATGAAGGGACCGCGGTTATGGACTGGATGGTCCAGGAGCAGGAAAGAGGCATCACGATCACCTCGGCCGCAACCACCTGTTTCTGGAGAGAGCACAGGGTCAACATCATCGACACCCCCGGTCACGTCGATTTCACCATCGAGGTCGAACGGTCGCTGCGGGTGCTTGACGGTGCGGTGGCCGTTTTCGATTCGGTTGCCGGCGTCGAACCGCAGTCCGAGACGGTCTGGAGGCAGGCAAACAAGTACAACGTCCCCCGGATAGCCTTTATGAACAAGATGGACAGGATGGGGGCCGATTTTTATATGGCGGTAAACAGCATGGTCGACAGGCTGGGCGCCAACCCGGTCCCGGTTCAGCTGCCGATCGGCGCCGAAGAGAACTTCAGGGGGCCGATCGACCTGGTTACGATGAAGGCCCTTTTTTATGACGATGAAACGCTCGGAGCGAAATATGTCGAAGGAGATATTCCGGAAGAGTTCGCCGCGCGGGCGAAGGAGTACCGGGACAAGATGATCGAGGCGCTTTCCGATGTGGATGAAAAGATTATGGAAAAGTATCTTAATGGGGCCGAGGTGTCGGAGGCCGAGATAAGGGCCGCCCTCAGAAAAGGAACTGTCGAGATGAAACTTACCCCGGTTCTCTGCGGGACCGCATTCAAGAATAAGGGCGTTCAGCAGCTCCTCGACGCCATCGTCGACTATCTGCCTTCTCCTACGGATGTCCCCCCTGTTGTCGGCAAAGACCCTGACGCCGGTACTGATGTCGAGAGAAGGCCGGACGATAAAGAGCCGTTTGCGGCCCTGGCGTTTAAGGTGATGACAGACCCATTCGTCGGCCAGCTTACCTTTATTAGAGTATATTCCGGCGTGATGAGCGCCGGCTCTTATGTCTATAATTCCACGAAGGGCAACAAGGAACGCGTCGGCAGGCTCCTCAAGATGCATGCTAACAAAAGGGAAGATATCAAAGAGGTTTCGGCCGGGGATATTGCCGCAGCTGTAGGCCTGAAGAGCACACTCACCGGCGACACCCTCTGCGACGACAAGAGCCCTGTCATACTTGAAGCGATGGAGTTCCCTGAGCCTGTCATACACGTGGCGATCGAGCCGAAGACCAAGGCCGACCAGGAAAAGCTTGGGCAGTCACTCGGGAAGCTCATGCAGGAAGACCCCTCATTCAGGGTTTCCACGAATGAGGAGACGGGACAGACGATTATTGCGGGTATGGGAGAGCTCCATCTCGAGATCATCGTGGACAGGCTCCTCAGGGAGTTCAAGGTAGGGGCGAATGTCGGTAAGCCGCAGGTGGCATACAGAGAGACGATCAAAACCTCCGCCAAGGCGGAAGGGAAGTTTGTAAGGCAATCCGGCGGCCGCGGTCAGTACGGCCATGTCTATGTCGAGCTTGAGCCCCGCGAGCCAGGAAAGGGTTACGAATTCGTCAGCAAGGTAGTCGGCGGCTCAGTGCCGAGGGAATATTGGTCAGCCGTCGACAAAGGTATCAAAGAGGCGATGGACGGAGGCATTTTGGCCGGATATCCGATTGTCGATGTGAGGGCGGTGCTTTATGACGGGTCCTATCACGAAGTCGACTCCTCGGAAATGGCCTTTAAGATAGCAGGATCGATGGGTTTTAAGGAAGCGGCAAAGAAGGCGAAGCCGGTTATCCTCGAGCCGATCATGAATGTGGAGGTAGTTACCCCGGAGGACTACATGGGGGACGTTATCGGCGATCTCAACTCCAGAAGGGGAAAGATCCAGCAGATGGAAAAGCGCGGCAAGGCCCAGGTCATCAAGTCACAGGTACCTCTTGCTGAGATGTTCGGATACGCTACCGATCTCAGGTCGAAGACCCAGGGCAGGGCTACTTACACGATGCAGTTTGCGCATTATGAGGAAGTCCCCAAGAGTATCGCGGAAACGATTATTGCAAAGGTAAAGGGCGACTAAGGATAGATAACAGGTGGGTACGGGACATCCCGTCGATACCGCAGGAAGATATGGGAAGGAGGCAAGATGGCAAAGGCAAAATTTGAGAGGACGAAACCTCACTGCAACGTAGGGACGATAGGACACGTAGACCACGGCAAGACGACGTTGACGGCGGCGATCACGAAGGTACTGGCGTTTCGGGGGCAGGCGACGTACCGGGCGTACGATTCGATCGATAATGCGCCGGAGGAGAAGGCCAGGGGTATCACGATAGCTACGGCGCACGTGGAGTACGAGACGGAGAAGAGGCATTATGCGCATGTGGACTGCCCGGGCCATGCCGACTACGTCAAGAACATGATCACTGGAGCGGCGCAGATGGACGGGGCGATCCTGGTGGTTTCAGCCGCAGACGGGCCGATGCCGCAGACGAGGGAGCATATACTTCTTGCGAGGCAGGTAGGGGTGCCGTACATCGTGGTGTACATGAACAAGACTGACATGGTGGACGACCCTGAGCTTCTGGACCTGGTGGAGCTTGAGGTGAGGGAGCTGCTGTCGAAGTACCAGTTTCCCGGGGACAAGATCCCGATCATCAAGGGCAGCGCGCTGAAGGCGATCGAGTCGACGAGCACGGACGTCAACGCGCCGGAGTACAAGAGCGTCCTTGAGCTGATGGACGCGGTGGACAGCTATGTGCCGACGCCGGAGAGGCCGATAGACAAGCCGTTTTTGATGCCGATAGAGGACGTATTTTCGATATCCGGGCGCGGCACGGTGGTGACGGGCCGTGTAGAGAGGGGAATCGTCAAGGTAGGCGAGGAAGTGGAGATAGTAGGGCTAGGGGAGACGAGGAAGACGGTGGCGACGGGGGTGGAGATGTTCCGGAAGCTGCTGGATGAGGGCAGGGCCGGTGACAACATCGGGGTGCTCTTAAGGGGTATAGGGAAGGACGACGTGGAGCGTGGACAAGTATTGGCGAAACCTGGTAGTATAACGCCTCACACGAAGTTCAAGTGCGAAGTATATATATTGACGAAGGAAGAGGGCGGGCGGCATACGCCGTTTTTCAAGGGGTACCGGCCGCAGTTTTATTTCAGGACGACGGACGTGACAGGGGTGGCGCAGCTTCCCGACGGGGTGGAGATGGTGATGCCGGGGGACAACGTGAGCCTGTCGGTGGAGCTCATCTCGGCGATCGCGATGGAAAAGGAACTGAGGTTCGCAATCCGTGAGGGCGGCCGCACCGT
>JAJZPM010000071.1 GCA_021811105.1 Nitrospirota bacterium
AACATTCGGTGAACTCCAACATAAGGAGTGTCATCAGGCTCAAAAGCCCGTCAATCAAGCTTTTGTGGCTGTTAATTTACAATCTTTATGCAACTGGAAAGTCAACATTTTCCTATATGCAGTTACGGGCGCGATACTGTCCTTTTATCTCTCCAAGCCTAATACAGGATTGTTGAAATTTGCTCTAATTTTCCCGAGTGTTGTGAACTTGGCATATGCTGTATTTTTTTTCAAAGCTGCTGATAGCATTGAACCATGGCACATTGATCTTATACAAATAAATAAAGCTTTAAAACTGATCTCCTATCCCAATGTTCTCTTTTTGAAGAAGGCGCTACAGATATCCGCATGGCTTTTTTTGGGGATATCTATTGGCTTGTCTTTTATTACGGTAGGTCGCTTGTTTTCTTAGACAACTGTTTCGGCCTTGGTAATAACGGCCAAGGCGGGCACTCGACAGTTATTGATCTGCGCAAAATAGTACTGACTTTTAAGCGGCATATTTTGTTGTTGGAGCTTGGAAGAAAGATTGGACCAACAGAGGAGATTTCTGCAAATGTCTCATGTGCGACACGGCCTCTTTCTTAAGTTGTGGAGGATGGTTCCCCAATCCAGAGTCGGGCTTTGGATTTCATAGAGGGCTCCGATTTTAATCGAGTCATATCGGTCACGCTCAAGGGCGGCTATAACTGCGATTATTCCGGTAATGACGGTCAATGGTCTGCGATAGACGGAACGCTTACCATATCGGCAGGGACGGTGATCATAGAGAACATCCTTATTCAGTGACCCTCTAGGACCGTGGTAAACGCACGTCTTGCCTTGACAATCAGCCTTCCCGTTCTTATGATTAAATCATGAATACCAGGGAAATCGAGCCCTTTTGCAGGGAAAACAATATCGAGCTGTTCATCCTTTTCGGGTCGCATGCGAGGGGGACGGTCCATCCTCGGAGCGACATCGATGTTGCAATTAAAATAAAAAGAGGCGCAAGTGTCTCGAAGTTGGATCTCCTCTTTCGGCTCGGCGGGATATTAGGAGACAAAGAAATTGACCTTGTAGTGCTTGCGGACGATACCGATCCATTGCTCCTATATGAGATTTTTATGAATGGGCAGGCTCTTTATGAAGAGAGAAAAGGGATATTCGCGGAGGAGAAGCTTAGGGCTTGGAAGCTCTACCTCGATACTGAAAGGCTCCGGAAAGTGCAGAGGGATTACCTCAGAAAGTTTGGCGAGAAAGCTTCCAATGTCGCCTGAAGTGATTGAAAGGAAACTCGCTCTGATCGCCAGGTACCTTCACGACCTCCAACCCTACGAAGGGGCTTCCTTTGAAGTATTTATGCAGAAACATTATGAAGTGGAGCGGCTTCTCGAACTCCTGCTGATTGCTGCAAGCGATATCGTCTTTCATCTGATTTCTGGAAAAAAGGAGGAGCCTGTGCCTTCGTCATATAGGGCCGCTTTTCTAAGGGCCGGACAGGCCGGCATGCTCAGCAAGGAATTGAGCGGCAACCTTGCTCGCGCCGCAGGATTGCGGAACATTCTGGTCCATGAATACGCTGAAATCGATTATGCCCTGCTGCATCAAAGCATTCCTTCTGCGATACGGGATTTTACTGCCTTTATAAGGGAGCTCTCCAGATAGTTCGAAATACATCGGCAGTTTTGATGTTCAGCGCGGACGGGGCGAGGTCTTCCGTTGTGTTATTCCCGTCTGGATGACTATCCCTAACAGAAGCAAGCAGACGAAAAACAGTTTCCTGATTTGAGGGCCGAAGTGGACGGCCTCGATGATGAGGTTCGATCCTACAACAGAAGACAGGATGATCAGTGCCCAGTTGAAGAACACCTTCATGAGAAGCGCCCCCACGATGCCGCCGACAATGAAAAGAAGCCAGTGGTAATGACCGTCGCTGACACCGAATTCCTTCACAAGTGCGGGAAGAAGATACCCTCCGGCGATGAATCCCGCGACGATAATCGCTAACTTCTGGAGAAAAAGGGCCAGTAGCGCGCATGCCACCCCGGCAACCACGGCGATGACGAACATGACGCCCTGCGGTTGGCCGTGTACCAAACGTCCTGCTAGATCGAAGCCCAGTATGAATCCTGTTCCGCCGAGAAAGAGCCAGAAGAGATTTCGTCCTGCGGCGAGCAGCGCGATACCTAATAAAAGCCTGAAGAGCGTCATCTTTCTGATTCTTGCTTCTTCGGCTTCAGCGTCCGCAGTCTGGCGATATCTTCCTGGTAGCCGTAAATATGGGCGCCGGCGCTATAGGCGAATATCGGTCCGTTCTTCAGGCCGGTCTCCCCGGCGACATACTGTTTGAGAAGTTCGATGCCGCCGAGGTTTGTCGGAAAACCCGCCCAGAGGTCCCACGAGCGGAAATAGCAGGTGACGGTCAGCGCCAGGCCGTCGCCCGCGGGAATGGCCTTGAAGTCGAGGAGGCGGAGACAGGGCGGGTCGAGTTTGCCGTCGTTTCCGATGCAGATATCGTGGTCTTCGGGCGAACCTATCTCGGCGATCGCCTGATTGGTAAGCGGCGTCTCTCTCAGCATCTGGACGACCCGCTCAAACTGGGTGCCCCCTTTCGGCATTGGGTAATGGATCCTGCTTGCATATTTGTAGGTCTCGTTTTCCGCAAGCTCGGGGTCCATAAGATAATTGGCGAAATAGTCTTCGATGTATTCCTTTGTCGTGGGAGCAGGGATAGTCGAACCCGGAGGCATTACCGGTATCATGTCCAGTCCCGGGTGCTCGATGTATACCGCGATGCCTGGGTACTGGAGGCGGTACTGTTCTTTTTCGAACGACCCTTTCTGTATCTTCTGTTCATAGGAATTCCCGAATATATTGTAGATCAGCTGAAACCATGCATCGGAGATCGTCTTGGCGGATAAGAAAAATGGGCGCATAATAATTCCCCTCTTTTTTCCGTATTGTACCATCTCGCCGCGGTCCAATAAAAGAGGGTTGCAGCCGGCCCGGAGGCACCTTGTTTAGGCGGGAGATTGTGGTATAGTAAGGATGTGGCCGAACACATGGACATCACCAATTTGTCGGGAAATTTTCTGATCGCGGCCCCCGGGATGGAAGACCCCAATTTCAGCAGAACCGTCGTGCTCATCTGCGAGCATTCGAGGGAAGGCGCTTTTGGTCTTATTATCAACAAGGTGCTTATGAACAGTTTTAAACCCCTCCTCAGCGCCTTTGAGATCCAAAAAACCAGTGTCGATCTTCCTATCTATTACGGAGGGCCGGTGAAACCCGAACAGGGTTACGTCATCTTCTCGCCGTACAAAGAAAAATACGGGGCAATCAGGGTGACGAAGAACCTTGCCGTGACCGCCTCGAAAGAAATCCTGCATGACATTGCCGGCGGCAAGGGCCCTTCAAGGTACATGCTTGCCCTGGGGTTTAGCGGTTGGGCGCCGAACCAACTCGAGCAGGAAATGATGACGAACAGTTGGCTTGTCGCGCCGCTGAAATATGATATCATATTCGATATTCCCCCGGCTGACCGCTGGAAAGAGACCGCCGATACGATAGGCGTGGACTTTGGCAGGTTCTTCTGTTCAGGCGGAAGCGCATAATTCTTATTTTCACAGAAGAGGAGACGAGTAATGAAAGTTGTTGCGTTCAATGGAAGCCCAAGGAAAGAAGGGAATACCTCTCTTTCGATAAAGACGGTATTTGAAGAGCTTGAAAAGGAGGGAATTGAAACGGAGCTGGTCCAGTTGGGCGGCGCCAACATCAGGGGATGCCGGGCCTGTTATAAGTGCTTCGAAAACAAGAACCTTAAATGCATCCAGAAGGATGACCTGAACGGCTTCATAGAGAAGATGATCGGGGCTGACGGTATTATTATCGGCTCTCCGACTTATTTCGCCAACGTTTCGACCGAGGTGAAGGCCCTTATCGACAGGGCGGGACTCGTATCCCGTGCCAACGATTATCTTTTGAAGAGAAAGGTCGGTGCGGCGGTGGTTGCTGCGCGACGGGCGGGGGCCACCCATGTATATTCGAGCATTAATTTCTTCTTCGGCATCAGTCATATGATCATCCCCGGCTCCTCTTACTGGAATTTGGCATATGGAAGAAATCCGGGTGAAGTGCTTAACGACATGGAGGGTATGGCCACCTTCAGGGATCTCGGCAGGAACATGGCCTGGCTCCTGAAGAAGATACATTCGTGACAAGGCAGATTAAAGGCCCAATTTCCCGAATAGCATTACGATCACCGTATTGGACATTACCATGCCTTTTCTGGTGAGGCGAAGATTCTCGCCTGCTATTTCCAGATAGCCTTCTTCGATCAGTTCGGCTGCCGCCTCGGTGATATTTACTCCAGTCGGCTCCAATCCGGCCAGGGGGATGCCGTCCGTCTTCCTCAGGCCGAGAAAGAGTTGTTCCCGCAGTGCCTCGGTCGCAGAGATTGTGAGCGATTCTTCTGCCGGTAGCGTCCCTGCTCCGAGTCGTTCGATGTATACAGGAATATTGCCGGTATTTCTGGTGCGGACTCCGGCGATAAATGAGTGGGCGCCGGCGCCGACGGCGATATATTCCCCCCTGTTCCAATAGTTCATATTATGGAGGCATGTGAAACCTGGCCGGGCGAAGTTGGATATCTCGTAATGTCCATAATCATTTTCGGCGAGATAGGCTATCGCGTCGTCGTACATCTCCAGTATTATCTCTTCCCCTGGCAACTCAATCTTTTTTTCTTCGAGCAGGCGGAAAAGAGGAGTTCCTTTTTCCGGGGTGAGCTCGTATGCGGAGATGTGGGAAGGGTCGAGCTTGACGGCATTTTTCAGCGTATCACCCCATGTGGCGATTGTCTGTCCGGGGATCCCGTACATGAAGTCGAGGGAGATATTCATGAGACCGGTCTTTTTTGCCATTTCGAGGGCCGTAATGGCCTCGCGCGAAGTATGGATCCTGCCGAGCGCTTTCAGTTCGTCGTCCTGAAACGACTGTATTCCGAAACTGACCCGGTTTATGCCCATAGAGACTAAAATCCTCAATTTGGCTTTGCTCAGGGTTCCTGGATTTGCCTCGACCGTGATTTCGGGGTGGCTGGCAAACCTGAAATTAGCTGTCAAACAGGAAAAGAGGGTCTCGAAAAATTTTTCGGACATGAGAGATGGCGTTCCCCCGCCGATATAAACTGTCTTGAGGTTGCCGGCCTCATGTTTCTTCAGCACAAGTTCTTTGCACAGCGCCTCAGCATAATCATTGGCCTGCTCCTCATCGTATGGGACAGACGTGAAATCGCAGTAGAGGCATTTCCTGACGCAAAAAGGGATATGGATGTACAGATAATCGGCCACGTATTATTTTACCTCAATGCCGAATACCACGGAGGCAGACATGCTGAAAAAAGCCATAAAAGCGGCAGGATTTGATTGTGATTCACGTAAACGCGGCTGAAACCATGAGTGTCTTTCGGGAAAGGTCAGTTGGCCCCCTCCGGCGACTGTGCGGAGCCGCTGATTATGGCCTTTTTTCTTCACATCTGCCTCCTGTTGTGCCTCGGTGGAATTGCAAGGGGTATCTACCTGGCACGATGAGCCCATCGCGATACGCCCCTATTTGTTTGACAATCATTCGCTGCGAACTTATCATAAAAAAAGATGGATCTTGATAAACTCATCGATATCATGTCGGCCCTGCGCGGAGAAAAGGGATGCCCCTGGGACAGGGAACAGACAAGGGAATCCCTCAAGCCTTTTATAGTGGAGGAGGCCTATGAGGTGCTCGAGGCGATCGATGAGAACAACGCCGCGGCGATAAAGGAGGAGCTAGGAGACCTTCTCTTTCAGATCGTGTTTCAGTGCCAGATCGCGAAGGAAAGGGGAGAGTTCGACATGTCCGGCGTCATCGAGGGGATAGGCAATAAAATGATTGCAAGACACCCGCACGTCTTTGGCGATGCGGACTATAAGACGTCAGAGGAAGTTCTCGTCCATTGGGAGGCCCAGAAAAAACGGGAGGGAAAGCAGAGGGATTCCATCCTTGACGGTGTTCCTAAGACACTGCCTTCTTTGCTCCGCGCGCACAGGGTCCAGGACAGGGCGTCGCGGGTCGGTTTCGACTGGAAGAAGGGCGAGGATGTTCTCCCGAAACTCGACGAGGAACTGACGGAATTCAGGGAGGCGCTGAAACGTAAGAGACCGGATGAGATAGAGGATGAGCTCGGGGATATATTTTTTGTTCTCGTCAATATATCGAGGTTCGTCGGCATCAACCCTGAAGATGCTTTGCGAAAGACTATAAGCAAGTTCATCTCTCGGTTCAGGTATATCGAGATGGCTGCTGCCGATTCCGGGAAGACCCTGTCAGACATGACGCTGGCCGAGATGGATGTGCTCTGGGAAGAGGCAAAGAAGAAGTAGGGGCGCTGCTTGCCGCGCCCTTTTTATTTGCGGGCCTGTTGTAAAATTAAAGGATGAGACGTATCCTGCATATCGACATGGACGCCTTCTTTGCCGCGGTAGAACAAAAGAGGCATCCTGAGCTTATAGGCAAACCGGTGGTGATCGGCGGGGAAGGGGACCCCACGCAGAGGGGCGTGGTCTCAACGGCTTCGTATGAGGCAAGGAAGTTCGGGGTCCATTCGGCGATGCCGTTGAGGACCGCCTATAAGCTTTGTCCTCAGGCTGTTTTTCTGCCTGTCGATTACCGCGAATATTCGCGCGTTTCGGAGATCATAAAACATATCCTCCGTGAGTTCAGCCCCCTTATGGAGGACGTCGGGATCGATGAGGCCTTTCTCGATATCTCAGGGATTGACCGTCCTGCCCGGGAGATCGCGTCCGAGATCAAGAAAAGGATCGGAGAGGGAACCGGTCTCACCTGTTCAATAGGCATCGGACCGAATAAACTTATCGCGAAGATCGCCTCCGATATGCAAAAGCCGGATGCTCTCACGATTATTTCTGAGGCGGACATTCAGTCGAGATTATGGCCTTTGTCCGTCAGAAAGCTCTGGGGCGTGGGGCCGAAGACGGAGGCGCATCTGAAAAGTATGGGAATAGGGACCATAGGACAACTGGCGGCCTTGCCGCTCGAAGCCTTGGTCGAAACATTCGGTAACTCTTACGGCAATTTTCTTTATGAGTCGTCGCGGGGTATCGACGATGCCCCTCTTGTCACCCATTGGGAGCCGAAATCGGCAAGCAGGGAGACCACCTTTCAGCGCGATACGGACAATTGGCAGGCAATCGCTAAGAACCTTGCAGACTTGTCAAGGGAGGTGGCCGGTGACCTGAAAAAGTCTGGATACAGGGGAAAAAATGTCACGGTGAAGATAAGATTTAGCGACTTCGAGACGGTGACGAGGGCCAGAACATTGCCGGAGACTACCGATTCCCTGGAATCGATTCGCAGGACAGCCTTCGAATGTCTGGGGAGAGTCGAACTGAAGAAGAGGGTGCGGCTTGTCGGCGTCAGGGTGGGAAAACTCGAAAGGGTCTCTTCGGGAGAGGAGGGCATGGAGGAATGAGGGCGCTGCTGCAGAGAGTATAATGCTGACAGCCGGGGAACCAGGCGAATACGGTGGGGTGCAGAATTTGTCCGCTGCCATGTTATAATAATAAAAGCATTTTTTGGCAAAATTGGTATGCAGGAGGGCGGAAGGCATGTCAGACTTGATAAAAAAGGCGATATTCCCCGCGGCAGGACTGGGTACGAGGTTTTTGCCGGCAACAAAGGCGTCACCGAAGGAGATGCTGCCGATAGTGGATAAGCCGATGATCCAGTATGGGGTGGAAGAGGCTATCTCGTGCAAGATTAACGAGATCGTTATTATTACCGGAAAGCATAAGAGGAATATAGAGGACCATTTTGATTACGCCTTTGAACTCGAGGCGAAGCTCAAGAAGAGCGGGAAGAAGAACCTCATCAATGAAATCAACCGCTTGAGCAAGATCAAGATCGCCTATATCAGACAGGGGTACGCTCTTGGACTCGGCCATGCGATCTCATGTGCTAAGCCGTTTGTGAATAACGAGCCTTTCGCCGTCATCCTCAGCGACGACATCATCGATACCGGAGATGCCCTTCTGAAGGACATGGTGGCGCTCTACAAAAAGCTGAGAAGCCCGATTCTCGCCCTGGAAAGCGTTCCGGTTTCGGAAATCCACCGCTACGGCGTGATCGGCGGAGTGAAGGAATGGGACGGTGTCTATCGGATCAATGAGCTCGTCGAAAAACCGAGCGCAGAAACAGCGCCCTCGGACCTCGCCATCATCGGAAGATATATCCTTACACCGGACATCTTCGAAATCCTCGAAAAGTCGAGGCCGGGGAAGGGGGGAGAGATACAGCTTACCGACGCGATCGCTACGCTTCTCAAACAGAGGCCGGTGTACGGATACCTTTTCAAGGGCAGGAGATATGACGCCGGTGACAAGCTCGGGTACCTGAAGGCTACGGTCGATTTTGCCCTTAAGAACCCGGAACTTTCGGGTCAGTTCAGTGACTATTTGATGGAAGTGGTCAAGAAATTGAAGCATTGATGGCCCTCGCCTCATGTTGCTATCTTCAGGGATTTATGATTAAATCTTAATAAGATAGTGCGTTGCGGTGCGGGTCCCCGGACTCAGTACGAAGTACAAGGAGATGGAATGGCTGAATTTGACAAAACCAACGGCAATAAAGACAAAGAAGTGCAGATCCCGGACAGCCTGCCGGTCCTGCCTGTAAGGGACATCGTCGTTTTTCCTTATATGATCATCCCCCTGTTCGTGGGGAGGGAAATATCGATCAAGGCGATCGACCATGCGTTAAGCAGCAACAGGATGATCCTCCTTTTGACGCAGAAGGACCTCAGCATTGAAAACCCCACTGTGAATGATCTCTATACGATCGGCACCGTTGGGATGATCATGAGGATGCTGAAGCTACCGGACGGCAGGGTGAAGATCCTTGTCCAGGGACTGGCAAAGGCGAGGGTGAAGGGATTCACACAACCGGGTCCTTTTTTTACGGCGGATATAGAGAAGTTGGAGGAGGTGAAGCCGGAAAGTCTGTCTATCGAAGAAGAGGCACAGATCAGGTCCGTGAAGGAACAGCTCGACAAGGCTGTCTCTTACGGCAAGACGATCCTGCCGGACATCATGGTGGTGATCGAGAACCTCGACGATCCCGGAAGGCTTGCCGACCTGGTGGCCTCCAACCTCGGCCTCAAGGCGGAACAGGCGCAGGAGATCATGGAGATAGTCGATCCTGTGCTGAGATTGAAGCGCGTGAGCGAGATCCTCAGCCGTGAAATAGAGCTTCTCATCGTACAGCAAAAGATCCAGTCCGAGGCAAGGGGAGAGATCGACAAGACACAGCGTGAGTACTTTCTGCGGGAGCAGTTGAAGGCGATCCAGAAGGAACTGGGCGATATAGACGAGAGGGCAGAGGAGGCAAGGGAGTTCAGAAAAAAGATCGAGGATGCGAAGATGCCCGAAAAAGTGCTGAAGGAGGCGGAAAAGCAACTGAAGAGGCTGGAGAAGATGCATCCGGACAGTGCAGAGGCCGCGACGATTCGTACTTATCTGGACTGGCTGGTCGAAATTCCCTGGGCGAAGAGTACAAAGGACAACCTCGACATAAAGATAGCCAAGAAGGTGCTGAATGAGGACCATTACGACCTCGAAAAAGTGAAGGAGAGGATCCTCGAGTATCTGAGCGTAAGAAAACTGAAGGAGAAGATGAAGGGGCCGATCCTCTGCTTCATCGGGCCTCCTGGAGTCGGAAAAACCTCGCTGGGGCGTTCGATTGCGAGGTCGCTTGGCAGAGAGTTTGTAAGAATGTCTCTCGGCGGGGTAAGGGACGAGGCCGAAATAAGGGGCCACCGCCGCACCTACGTCGGCGCACTGCCCGGAAGGATCATTCAGGGCATCAAGCAGGCGGGAAAGAACAACCCCGTCTTCATGCTCGACGAGATCGACAAGATAGGGATGGACTTCAGGGGCGACCCGTCCTCGGCGCTTCTCGAAGTGCTTGACCCCGAGCAGAACTTCTCCTTTACGGACCATTACCTTTCGGTGCCGTTCGATCTCACGAACGTCATGTTCATCACGACCGGAAACCTCGCCGACACCATACCCGGGCCGCTGAGAGACAGGATGGAGATCATTTATCTTTCCGGGTACACGTCGGAGGAAAAACTCGGCATCGCAAAGAAATATCTCCTTCCGAAGCAACTGGAGGAGCACGGCCTTACGAAGAAAGTCCTGACGATCACCGATTCGGCACTTACCCTTCTGATTTCTCAGTATACGAGGGAAGCCGGGGTAAGGAACCTCGAACGTGAGATCGCGAATCTCTGCAGAAAGGTGGCGAAGAGGATCGCCGAAGGCAGGGAGAAGAAGTTCGAGGTCGTAACCGGTAACCTTCAGAGTTTTCTCGGGGTGCCAAAGTTCCTGCCTGAAGAGGAGATGGCGCATGACGAAGTCGGCGTTTCGACGGGCCTCGCCTGGACCGAAGCCGGAGGAGACATCATCTACATCGAGGCAACGACTATGATGGGGAAGGGGCATTTGACCCTGACGGGACAGCTGGGAGACGTCATGAAAGAGTCGGCACAGGCGGCGCTCAGTTTTATCCGCTCCAAGGCGATGACGCTCGGGATTAAGGAAGATGTCTTCGCGAGGGTGGATATTCACGTTCATGTCCCTGCAGGCGCCATCCCGAAAGACGGGCCTTCCGCAGGGATCACGATCGCTACTGCGCTGGCATCGGTACTTACCGGCCGCCCGGTCAATAAGAATATCGCGATGACTGGTGAGGTGACCCTGCGGGGCAGGGTACTGCCGATAGGCGGGCTTAAGGAAAAGACGCTTGCCGCAAAGAGGATGGGGATAAAGATGGTAATCATCCCCAAGAGGAACAAGAAGGACCTGGAAGAGATCCCGCGCTACATTAAGAAAGACATGGAATTTGTCTTTGCCGAGACCATGGACCAGGTATTGAAGACTGCGCTGAGACCGGAGAAGAAATCGCCGCTGAAGCGAAAAAAATGACGGGCATCGAGAGGCGATGAGGCTTTCCGATAAGGGGGAACTCGCCCTCGTGGAAGCGCTCGGGAGAAGATTCACAAAAAAAGTACCCGGCGTCGTTCTTGGCATAGGCGATGATGCGGCGGTGGTGAGACCGCGGGGCAGCAATCTGCTCCTGACGACCGACATGATGGTTGAAGGAGTGCATTTCGATCCGGCCTGGATTACCCCTTTTCAACTCGGGTTCAAGCTCGTATCGGTCAACGTGAGCGACATTTATGCGATGGGCGGCAGGCCCGATTACCTCCTGTTGGATTTTGCGGCGCCGGGGGACTTCGATGCAAAACACTTCGAATCTTTCTTCCGCGGACTTCAAGAGGCGTGCAAACTATATCGTCTCAGTCTTGTGGGCGGTGATATATCGTCGGCTGACAGGGTTATCCTCTCTGCGACGGTCATCGGATCGGCAGACGAATTTGTCAGCCGGCGAGGGGCCTGCCCGGGCGACCGCATCTACGTGACGGGATGTCTCGGTGATGCGGCCTGCGGTCTTCTCATCCTGAAAAAAATAGGGAGGCCGGTGGAAGTGGAGAAGGGCAAGCGGAGCGGATGCGGACCCGGGTGGGCGACGGTGGGGCCGCTCATAAGGAAGCATGTCATGCCCCTCGCAAAAAAACCCGGCAGTTTTCTGAAGAGTGCCACGTCGATGATGGATATCAGCGACGGCCTGTTTATCGACCTGACGCGGCTCTGCAAGGAAAGCGGGACGGGAGCGAAGATCTTTTATGATAAGATCCCGGTATCTGACGAGTTGCGGGAGGCTTCGGCCTTTTGGGGGATGTCGGCGATCGACCTCGCCACGGGTGGGGGCGAGGATTATGAGCTTCTCTTTACCGCCCCGCGTGACGCGAAAGTGGGCGCCATCTGCATCGGTGAGATTACAAAACGCGGGCTGCGCACCGTCGATGAGAAGGGGAATATGAAGAAGATCTCCGCTAGAGGATATCAGCACTTTGCTATTTAAAGAGAGACTGCGGGAGATCCTCGCCGTTAAGGAGCCGCCGCACAAGGTGGCAACCGCCTTCTCAGTAGGCATCTTTATCGGGATGTCTCCGTTGATTGGTTTTCATACCCTTCTTGGCATTTTTCTGGCCTGGCAGCTGAAGTTGAACAAGCTGGTAACTCTGGTCGGCGTCTATGTGACGAACCCCTGGACGATCGTGCCTATCTACACCTTCGGGACCTGGGTGGGTACCAAGATACTCGGGGTCGAGCGGCTCATCCCGCCGATGGACTGGTCTCACATGACGCTGAAACTTCTCCTGCAGGAATTCGAATATCTCCTCATGCCGTTTATCGTCGGCAGCACCGTTGTGGGGGTGGTCGCTGCGGTGGTCAGTTACCTCCTCATATACTGGGCGGTGAAGAGGAACCGTGGCTAAGGTATATCTGCTGAGTCTCGGCTGTCCGAAGAACCTCGTCGACTCGCAGGGCCTCCTGAGGAAGTTGGGTGACAAGGGGATGGTCTACACCCCGTCGCCCGAAGAGTCGGACATTCTCGTGGTGAACACCTGCGGATTTATCGAGGAGGCCAAGAGGGAGTCGATCGAGGAGATTTTGAGGATCGCCGGGGTGAAAAAGGCCTCCTCCGGGAACAAGAAGCTGATCGTATACGGATGCCTCGCCAAGAGATTCGGAAGCGAACTCAAAAGGGAGATCCCGGAGATCGATGCGCTGTGGGGCGTAGGCTCAGAGGATGAAATTGTCGCTTACTGTGAATCGCTGCGGGTGCCCTCGGCCGCCGGGGCCGGAGGAGCGGGCGTCGGCACGCTACTTGATGGGTTGCCTTACGCCTACCTGAAGATAGCGGAAGGCTGCGACAGGGGATGTGCATACTGCGTCATACCTGAAATCAGGGGCAGGTTCAGGAGCAGGGACCCCGAAGATGTTCTGGTCGAGGCCGGGGCACTTGTCAGATCGGGAGCAAAAGAACTTATCGTGATAGCCCAGGACATTACCTCCTACGGGAAGGACTTGGGAGGATATGACCTGACGAGGCTGCTGAGGGAGATTGGGTCGATGGAGGGAGAGTTCTGGATACGTCTTCTTTACCTTTATCCGACCTCGGTCGATGAAGGCCTGCTTGAATTGATCGCCTCTGAAGAAAAGGTCTGCAACTATATCGATATGCCGCTTCAGCATTCCGGCGAGAAGATTCTGAAGCTTATGCGAAGGGGTGGAAGCAGGTCATATTTCGAAAAGCTGATCAGAAAGATAAGAAGGGCCGTGCCGGATGTGAGCATCCGGACGACGTTGATCGTCGGATTTCCGGGTGAGACAGACGAGGATTTCGACAATCTCTCCGAATTTGTCCGGAAGATGGAATTCGATCGTCTTGGGGCCTTCACATATTCGAGGGAAGAGGGCACGCCGGCGGCGAGGTTCAATGGGCAGGTGACGAAGCGAATGAAAACAGAGCGCTACTACAAGCTTATGGAGATCCAGTCCGCTATCTCTCTTGCGAAGAATAAAGCGCTGATCGGAAAGACCTGCAAGGCGATTGTAGAAGAGATCGACGGCGGGATAGCGGTCGCGAGATTATCTTCACAGGCGCCTGAGATCGACGGGGTTGTCTTTCTCGAGGAGAAGGGGCTACGGAAGGGGACCTTTGTCGATATAAGAATTACCGAGGCCTTTGACTACGACCTGAAAGGAACGATCGTGAAATGAGAAAATTCCCTTTTCTGCATCTCATCCTTTTTTTGCTCACCTTTCTTTCGACTCTTGCGGTGGGTGCGCTGAACGCGGGAGTAAATATTTTTGATGATCCGGGGATGATATATAAAGGTCTGCCTTTTTCGGCCACCCTTCTGGTCATCCTTCTGGCCCACGAGTTTTCTCATTTCCTGTCTTCGAGGCGACACCACATCCATGCAACGCTCCCGTATTTTATCCCGGCGCCGACGCTCTTCGGCACCCTCGGCGCGTTCATAAAAATGAAGTCTCCGATACAGACGAAAAATGCGCTGATGGACATCGGGGCGTCCGGGCCGATAGCCGGTTTTTTGGTGTCGCTCGTAGCGACTACCGTCGGTCTTTTCTTCTCGAAGGTCGTACCGGTAACAAAGACGGCGGGGATGATTTCGCTCGGCGACTCGCTGCTTTTTTCAGGATTGACGAGGCTTATTCTCGGCGAAGTACCTGCGAATTACGATGTCCTGCTTCACCCGGTGGCGTTCGCGGGGTGGATCGGCTTTTTTGTGACGGCGCTTAATCTCATCCCCGTCGGACAGCTCGACGGAGGGCATATCCTATACGCCCTTATCGGGGAACGGCACGCAAAGCTGTCGAAGGTATTGATAGGGGTCATGATCGTGCTCGGACTCGCAGTATGGGAGGGATGGCTGGTATGGGCGATGCTCCTCGTCATACTCGGCTTCAGACACCCTCCGATTATCTATGCGGACGTTCCGCTCGACTCAAGGAGACGACTTATTGGATGGGCCGCCGTAATCATCTTTATCCTGACGTTCATCCCCGTTCCGATTACGATCGTGGGAGAACTGGGGTAACGAAGGGAAGAAAGAGGGGAGTCCGGAAACCCCCCTCTTTCAGATCTTCTTAGAATCTCCAGGTAATGCCGAATTCGACACTGTCTTCGCTCAGGGTCGACTTGAGAGTCACGGGAGTCGGAGACGTGGGAGTGGTACCGCTTTCACTGATCGTCTGTTCAAATGCATGTGTGTACCCCGCGTTGAGAGCAAACTTGTTCGAAAGCTCGTAGCCGATTCCGAAGCTGACGTGCTGTTTTGCCACAGCCGGGAACCCTATTATCCGGAAGGTCTCGTAATAGTAATTGGGAAAGGGAATGCCCTGAACAAAAGTCGTCGGCGGATTCGGCGTGCCGTTGAACCCGACAAAGTTATTATGTTCGTTCACCGGGTTGTTGGCATAGTTGTAACCGGCGCGAAGCGCAAGTTGCTTGGTCGGTTTGTATTGTACGCCGAGGGCCAGCACCCACTGGTCCTTCCAGTCGAAGTCGTCATATCCCGTTGCGCTAGACCAGTTTATCCAGCGACCGTCAACTTCTACCAATAAGGCGTTTCTGATCGGCTCCACTGAAATACCGACGCCGATCTGCTGCGGCGACTCGAGTTTCAGATCGCGGGATCCCCCGGGCGTGCCCACTACATTTTGATGATCGACTTCCTGCGGCGTTATGTATGTCGCGCCCAGCGTGAGCATGTCGGAAGCTTTGTAAATGGCGCCGAGCTGTGCGCCGATGCCGTAATTAAAAGAAGAGCCGTTTCTTAAATCGAGATTTGCGTAATCGATGTGGACACCCAATCCAAGTGACAGATTGTTATTGACCTGGTACGCAATTGAGGGGGAAAACTTCATGATCTGCAACTGGGTGTACGCCCCCTGTACCAGAGGATAGGCTCCGCCGCTCCCCGGCAGAGGCGTCGTGTCAAACGCTGTGTCTCTGTAGTCCACGCCGAGGCCGGATACACCGTAGGCGGCCAGTCCGAATCTCCACGAATTAGTTATCGGCACTGATAAACCAATGGCCGGTATCGCGTATACCTTCTTGTCGCTGCTCGCGCTGACTACGTTGCCGTCGCTGGTTGTGACAGTTGCATCTACGGTAGGCATAAAAAGAGTCCCCCCGAAGTTGACCTCTGTCCCCGGACAATAAGGTCCGAAACACATCGCTGCAGGATTGGCGAAGACCGCGCTGATCGCGTCCTGAGGGGCGGCGACTCCTACGCCTCCCATCGAGCGGGCAATAGGCCCGATTGCCATAAGGTTATCACCGTTTGTCGCTGAAGCAAAACCCATAAACAAAAGTACGAAAAAGACTGAGAGAAATGGAGAGAGATATCTCCTCATTGATTATCCTCCTTTTTAATAGTGATTAAGGCAAAAAAGAAAGTTCACCTCCTTTTATAATATGATGGCCCGGTACATTCGGTTCGCAGAATCGGCTCTTCAAAACAGGATATAGTATCGCGTCCCGCCCGTCAAGTAAGTATCTGGCACTATCAAGAACATTAGTAACTATAGAATTACGCAACACTATACGAACAAGCTTATGTTTGCGTCGAGAGCAAAATTCAGGAACTCGGCCGCGCCTGCGGCGATCGTCCCTTCCACGAGGTCCTCTTTCTTCACCCCGGTCATCTCGAGCGTCGGCGTGCAGGCGATGAACTTGACGTCCATCTCCCTGCAGGCGTCGACGAGT
>JAJZPM010000012.1 GCA_021811105.1 Nitrospirota bacterium
GACCAAAAACAGAAAAATGAGGGCTGTCCTCGGAAGCTCCGAGACTGATGCAGGTCTCAGCGCTTCCTCCGGACAAAACTAAGGAGTGTGCACTTTATACTTGCAAAACTTTTTCATAGATGACGGCGAGAGGCGCACTTTTTGAAGAACTGAATTTTGAGAGGTTCTAAGAAGTTCATAAGAAGAAAGACATTCTATTGAAAAATCCCTCCTAACCTCCCTTTTCCCCCGCACACAGGCGGGTTCGCCGAGGAGAAAAATGGGGTTGTTTCCCCCTCTTTGGCAAAGAGGGGTGAGGGGAGATTTTATATCCAATGTTCTTTTACCTGTGTACATATTAATAACTATACAAGAGGGGGAAATCGAAAATGGATCTGAAAGGGATTGTAAAGTCAGGGGCCGGATGGATAAATCTTATATTGCTTACAGGGCTTGCAGTCATGCTTTCTGCGGAGATTTCAGATGCTGCAACATTAGTAGTGACGAATCTCAACAATAGCGGGGCAGGATCGCTCCGCGATACAATCGCCGCGGCTTCTGCCGGTGACACTATCAAATTCGGCGTGACCGGCACAATCACGCTGACCAGCGGGCAACTTGTGGTTACCAAGGACCTCGCAGTCATCGGTCCCGGGGCGTCCATACTCGAGATCAGCCAGAGCACAGCAAGCAGCGTCTTTTATGTGGACGTCGGCACAAATTTGTTCATCTCGGGACTGACGATTAGCAATGGCAATGCCTCATCGGGCGGAGGCATTTCGAACAATGGGACCCTGAATGTCGTCGATGTATTCTTTTCCAACAATACCGCGAGTATCGGTGGGGCACTCTCATCACAAAACGGACCTGCAGTTATTACGGGAAGCACCTTTTCTGGAAATAGTGCGTTATACGGGGGCGGGGCTATCATTACGACCACCGGCGAGATGACCATAACGGACTGCACCTTCACCGACAACCAGGGTGAATACGGCGGGGGGATCAACACTGCCAACGCGGGTTCGGTAACGGTCCGGAACAGCACCTTTAATAATAATGGCGCAAATTTTAGCGGAGGCGCAATCTCTGCGGATTACACTGTGAACACGGTGACTCTTTTGAACTGCACCTTTTCCGGCAATCAGTCTCCGCGTGGCGGAGCGCTCTACATCTCCGACGGCGTCACGGTGAATGCGTCCAATACCATCTTTGCCGACAGCGCTAGCGGATCAAACTGCAACATGGCGATTACCGGGACAAACAGCCATAATATCGACTTCGGCGGGCCTGCCCCCGCAAATTCATGCGGCGCAGACATTACGGACGATCCGGTGCTCGGATCTTTAACAGATAACGGCGGGCAGACGCAGACCATGGCCTTAGGGACCGGAAGCTCGGCTATCGATGCGGGAGCCCAGAGCAATGCCCCCTCTGCCGACCAGCGTGGCTGGCCGAGGCCTTATGGAACTGCCGTCGACGTCGGGGCGGTCGAATCCATGCCCGAGGCAACGCTCACGGTAAACAGGACAGGCAACGGGACGGTCAAATCCTCCCCTGCAGGTGTCTTCTGCGCGACAGGCTGCAGTTCGGACCCGTCGGTGTTTCCGCTCAACGGAACCGTCTCCCTATCCGCGATCCCGGACCCGGGAACGGACATCTTCTCTCCCGGCTGGAGCGGGACGGGCTGCGGCAGAACCGTTTCGATGACGGGGGACAGGACCTGTTCGGCTGCCTTTACGCATTGCGGCGGCAATCCCGTCTCCACTCCCGCTCAGTCGTTTCCCTCGATCATGGAAGCATACGGGCAGGGGGCTACGGAAGTTTTCGTCACCGCATCGCACCGGTTGGAAAACCTGGCCTTCAACGACCACACTATTATCCTAAACGGAGGAAAAGCCTGCGACTTTCAGAGCATAGTTGATTATACCTATGTCGACGGGTATATCCTCATCATCGGCGGGGCAGCCATTCTGGACAGGGTCGTGGTCCTATAGCGGACGGGAACAAAAGCCAGAGGAGACGTAAGAAAGCCGCCCATGAACGCAGGAGATCCGAAGATACTGTTTCCAAAAGGCACCCTCCGGGATGCTCTGCTGAAGGCAACGGGACGCGCCCTCGCTTCTGGCGCTCTCCTGCCTATCCCCACGGACTACGAGTTTGTCGAAGACACGGGCGTCCGCTTTTTTGTCCGGGTCCTTACGAACCTTGCAAGGAAGGACGAAGAGAAAAAGAAACAGAAGCAGGAAGGCAAACCGGTAAACCCCTTCCTCCCTTTCGATAAGGACCTCTTTGTCGCCGATATCTCCGAAACCCACGTAGCCGTCCTGAACAAATATAACGTCGTAAAGCATCATCTCCTCGTCGTCACCCGCGAGTTTGAAGACCAGGAGACGCTGCTTACGATCGGGGATTTCGAGGCTCTATGGGCATGCCTCCGGGAATACGACAGCCTCGGCTTTTATAACGGTGGAGAGGCCGCAGGCGCAAGTCAGCGTCACAAGCACCTCCAGGTGGTCCCCCTCCCGCTTGCTCCCGAAGGACCGGCAGTCCCTCTTGAGCCCCTTTTGTGCGGCGCACAATTCAAGGGTAAAATGGGAACATTGCCGGGACTCCCGTTCCTCCACGTATTTGCCAGGTCTGGGACTGCAGGGTCGACAAAGGCGGCCGCAGAAAAGACTTTTCGCCTTTATGCAGATATGCTCAGGCATGTCGGCATGAAAGGACCCTCAGGGTATGGCCCAAAAAAACAATCAGGGCCGTACTGCCTGCTGGTGACAAGGGAGTGGATGCTGCTTGTCCCGCGGTCCGTGGAGTTCTTTGAGGGCATATCGATCAACTCCCTCGGATACGCCGGCGCTCTTCTCGTACGGGACCGGAAGCAGATGGCGACTTTGAAACGTTGCGGACCGATGAAAGCACTCAGGAATGTCGCGCTGTCGCTGAGTACATAAATCCAGTGTTGCTGCACAGGTGCTGCCCTCATGAAAGATGAGGAGGCGGGGACAACTTATGTTTTTGCATGAAGCTGGTCGGCGTGATATGATAGCTGGCGGGTAATCAGGACACGGAAAATGCCAAAAAACCGGGAGATACTCCATCAGTCGCTGCTCGATCATCTCATATATGATCTCGCCAAGGACAAATATTCTGCCACACCCCGGGACAAGTACCACGCGGTGGTACTGTCCCTCAGGGAACACCTGATCGAAAAATGGATCCTCACCCAGCAGGAATATTACAGGGTCTCCGCCAAGAGGCTTTATTACCTCTCCCTGGAATTTCTCCTCGGAAGACTACTGAGGGACTGTGCCCTCAGCCTCGACCTCTCGGACGATTACCGGCAGGCAGTCGGGGCGCTCGGACTGGGGTATGAAGAGATCACCGAACTCGAATGGGACGCGGCGCTGGGCAACGGCGGATTAGGCAGGCTCGCCGCCTGTTTTCTCGATTCCCTCGCGACACTGGAGCTGCCGGGCTATGGGTACGGGATCAGGTATGAGTATGGGATATTTTCTCAGAAGATCGTCGATGGGTTTCAGGTCGAATCCCCCGACAACTGGCTCAGATACGGCAACCCCTGGGAATTCCCCCGGCCGGAGCTTCTCTACCCGGTCCGTTTCTACGGAAGGGTCAACACCATCAACGGTAAGAGCGGCAGGTTCCGGATGGAATGGGCCGACGGCGACGAGGTGATGGCGATGGCCTATGATTATCCGGTGCCGGGATTTCGTAACCAGACGGTCAATACCCTGCGCCTTTGGGCGGCAAAATCCACCCGGGAGTTCAACCTCGACTATTTTAACAGCGGCGATTACATAAAGGCAGTCGAAGACAAGAGCAGCAGCGAAAGCATATCAAAGGTACTTTATCCGAACGACCAGTCCTCCGCAGGCAAGGAGCTGAGACTCAAGCAGCAGTATTTTTTCGTCAGCGCCACGATACGGGACATCGTTCGGCGATACAAAAAATTCCATGCGGCGTACAACGAATTCCCCGATGAGGTCGCGATCCAGCTGAACGATACCCATCCCTCCATCGCGATCGCCGAGCTGATGAGGTTCATGGTCGATGAGGAAAGGGTCTCATGGGACGAAGCCTGGGGAATCACCACAAAGACTTTTTCCTATACGAACCATACCGTCCTCCCCGAGGCGCTCCAGGTATGGCCCGAAGGACTCCTTGCACATCTGCTTCCGCGGCACCTCCAGATCATTCAGGAGATCGACCGGCGGCACCTGATCGCAGTAAAGGAGAGGTTCTCTGACAGGCAGGGGATAGAGGGAAAAACGGCGATAATCACCGGCGACGGCGACAGGCGCGTCAACATGGCCCGTCTCGCCATCGTCGGCAGTCACGCGGTAAACGGCGTTTCGAAGCTCCACAGCGACATCCTGAAGAACGACCTCTTCCGCCACTTCGAAGTCATGACGCCCGGAAAGTTCCGGAACATCACAAACGGTATCACACAGAGACGATGGCTTCTTCAGGCAAACCCCGGGCTTGCGGACCTCATCACCGAAAGCATCGGAGACAGCTGGATGAGAGACCTCGATGCCCTGCAGGGGCTCAGGGCTCTCGCCGGTGACAGCGCCTTTCGGGAGAAGTTCCGGAGGATCAAGAAGGAGAACAAAGCGTCGCTGGCCGTGCATCTGGGGAAGACCTTCCGCCTCTCTTTCCCACCGGACTTCCTGCTCGACTGCCAGGTGAAGAGGTTTCATGAATACAAGCGCCAGCTTCTCAACATCCTGCATGTGATCACCCTCTACAACAGGATCCGGGAAGGCAGGACCCAAAAACCTTTTGTGCCGAGGGCCGTCCTTTTTTCCGGGAAATCGGCCCCCGGCTATTTCCTCTGCAAGCTGATCATAAAACTTATCCATAGCGTGTCGGAACTGATCAATGCCGATCCTTTTGTGAGGGACCGGCTCCGCGTCGTCTTTGTCCCGAATTACAGCGTCACCCTTGCCGAAAGGATCATTCCCGCTGCCGACCTTTCCGAGCAGATTTCGACCGCGGGCTACGAGGCGTCCGGGACCGGCAATATGAAGTTCACGCTGAACGGCGCGCTGACGGTCGGCACGCTCGACGGCGCCAATATCGAGATACGCCAGGAAGTAGGAGCGGAGAACTTCTTCCACTTCGGGCTCGGCGCAGATGAGATAGTCAGGATGCGGTCATCGTACGATCCTCGCGGGTATTATGAGCGTGACGCGGAACTCAAACAGGCGATCGACCAGATTGCGAGGGGATTCTTTTCGCCCGAAGACCCAGGGTTGTTCCGTCCCCTCGTGCAGTCTGTACTGGAATACGACAGGTTTTTCGTACTGGCCGATTACGCTTCCTACATCGGCTGTCAGGAAAAAGTGGGCGGGACGTACCGTGACGCGGACCGCTGGACTAACATGGCGGTGCTTAACGTCGCGCGTTCGGGAAAATTTTCGAGCGACCGGGCGATACGGGAATATGCGAAAGGGATATGGGGCATTGCGCCCGTGAAGCCTTAACCGGTATCGGCACTTGTCCCGAGCAGGCTGGAGTGTTTCACATACCAGTCATAAGTCTTCCGGACACCTTCTCTAAGTCCTGTCTTCGCATGCCAGCCGAGGGAATGGAGCCGTGACACGTCGAGGAGCTTTCGGGGCGTGCCGTCGGGCTTTGACCGGTCATACGCGATGCCACCCTGGAATCCGGCAACTTCCCTTACAAGCAGCGCGAGGTCGTTTATTGAAATATCTTCTCCGACGCCGATATTGACGATTTCGGAGCCGTCATATCGGTCCATCAAAAAAACACAGGCGTCTGCAAGATCGTCTATATAAAGGAACTCTCTCTTCGAAGTCCCGGTCCCCCATATAGTTACGGAGGGGACCTGCGCTATTTTAGCTTCGTGGAACCTTCGTATCAGCGCGGGGAGGACGTGCGAGGTTTCAAGATCGAAATTATCAAAAGGTCCGTATAAATTTGTGGGCATAACAGAGATATAATTTGTTCCATGTTGCCTGTTATATGATTGACACATCTTTATTCCCGCGATCTTGGCGACCGCGTATGGTTCGTTGGTCGGCTCGAGGTCACCTGTCAGGAGATACTCTTCCTTCATAGGCTGCGGACAATATTTGGGGTATATGCAGGAACTGCCCAGGAAAAGAAGCTTTTTTATCCCCTGTCGGTAGGAAGAATGAATGACATTCGTCTGTATCATAATATTTCTGTAAATAAAATCCGCAGGATAGGTGTTGTTGGCTAATATGCCCCCGACTTTTGCAGCCGCAAGAAAAACATATTCGGGTTTTTCCTTTTCAAAAAAAGCCTCAACTTCAGCCTGACGTGTAAGGTCAAGCTCCTTGCTTGTCTTTACAACCAGGTTTGTATACCCGTCCGCTGCCAGTCTCCTATGAATCGCCGAGCCCACAAGCCCCCGGTGCCCGGCAACATAGATTTTGGAGGAACTATTCATAAGTAGTCCTCCAAAATCTATGTTTGAGGTTAGAGGTTTGAGGCAACAGAACAAATGCCGGAAAACAGAGGTACTGTGAATCAAGCAGAAAATGCCGACAACAGTCCGAGTTAGGACAAATGCTCAAGGTTCGAGTCAAACTGATTTCTTTCATTTCTTGGCCTCCAACCTCTGGGGCAAAACGTCCATCCTTCTTCTTCCTCTCAGACTATTCATCAATCCGTTTAATTTTCTATCTATTGCCTCTCCCGATTCAACAACGACTTTGTGCTCTCCAGGTGAGAAAAGACCTCTCCGTCTGAAGATTTCACTAAGAGTTATCATCTCATAAAGCGAGCCTTGCGCGATACTAAGAAACTGGATGAATTCCTTTTGATGCTGCCTTCCCTTTCCCTCCGCAATATTTTGTGGTACAGAGGTTACCGCCGCTTCCATCTGGGATATCAAACGAAGATGTCTATTAGATGGGAGTTTTTCCAGAATGGACAATACATGGTCAGCCAAATTGACCGCCATATTCCACACATCCAATTTTTCAAATGGGAAAATATATCTATCTTTGTCCATTGTAGTAAGTGCAAGTCTTGTCGCCTAATGCCTCTATCCTCAAACTTCTTGTGCCTCCAACCTCTCGCCTCTATCCTCCAACGTCATTATTCGTGATACTTCATGACGCGATATCCTTCCCTCTTGCAGAGCTGGTCCCTTTCCGCCTCTTTCAGATCCTCCCTAACCATCTCGGAGACGAGCTCCTTGAAAGTAACTTCCGGGGACCAGCCGAGATTTTCCCTGGCCTTAGTGGGGTCACCCAGGAGGGTATCCACTTCAGCCGGCCGGAAATAGCGTTTATCAAGCTCGATAATGGCTTTCCCGCTATCAACGTCATATCCCTTCTCGTCAACGCCTTTGCCCTTCCAATCCAGTTTAATCCCGACTTCATGGAAGGCCTCTGCTACGAACTCTCTAACGGAATGCTGCTTCCCGGTTGCGATCACATAGTCATCAGGGGTGTCCTGCTGAAGTATCAGCCACTGCGCCTTCACATAATCTTTCGCATGTCCCCAGTCGCGGCGCGACTCAAGATTGCCCAGATACAATTTTTCCTGCAGTCCGAGTTTTATCCGGGCCACGGCGCGCGTGATCTTCCTTGTGACAAAGGTTTCCCCACGGATCGGCGATTCATGGTTAAAAAGTATGCCGTTACAGGCATAAAAGTCGTATGCCTCCCGGTAATTCACCGTTATCCAGTAAGAATAGAGCTTTGCAACGCCGTAAGGACTCCGGGGATAAAACGGCGTTGATTCATTCTGCGGAGTTTCCCTGACTTTTCCGTACAGTTCAGATGTGGATGCCTGATAGAAGCGCGTTTTTTTCTCAAGTCCCAGTATCCTAATCGCCTCAAGTATCCGCAGTGTGCCAAGGGCGTCGGCATTAGCGGTATACTCGGGGGTCTCGAAGGAAACCATAACGTGGCTTTGAGCTGCAAGATTATAGATCTCGTCCGGCTGCACCTCCTGGATGATCCGTATCAGGTTTGTCGCATCAGTGAGATCGCCGTAATGGAGCTTGAAATTCACCTCTTTCTCATGAGGGTCTTTGTAGAGGTGATCGATCCTGTCGGTATTGAACAGAGAAGCCCTGCGTTTTATGCCGTGGACCGAGTAACCCTTTCCCAGGAGAAATTCTGCGAGATAGGCGCCGTCCTGGCCGGTGACGCCGGTGATGAGAGCGGTTTTCATTGATTCTCCTCGTTTAGCCCGCGTATAAGTCGGCTATGCTCTATGGGATACATAACCATTAATTGTACGCTTGAGTATATCAAAATAGAAAACCTGAAAGAAAGAGGCAGGATAATAAAAACAATAATACAGCCTTTTCAAATCCTAATGGCAAAGTCTTCGCTGTCCTGACTCAGATTAGGACTATAATAAGGGTCGCCTTTTTCAAGGACATTCTTCCATCTCGACCGGAACAGCAATTCTTCTCTTTTAACACGTTCCCTTTTTTCCATCGTATTGTCATACCCTCTCGTTTTCAACTCGTGGTGATACAGTTCGGCATAGGGGGTCCATAAAACAAGATATCCCTTTTCTCTGACCCTCAAACAGAGATCTATGTCTCCAAAAGTCACTTCATAGCCTTCGTCAAACCCTCCGACTTCCTCGAAGGCCCGCTTCCTCATCATCATGCAGGCGCCTGTCACTGCGCTCACGTTCTGTATGATCTTAAGCCTTGCTCTATATCCGAAAGCCTCACGGCGAAGAAATCTGTGAGAATGCAACACCATACCGTCCGTTCTCAGGACAACGCCCGCATGCTGGATCGTGTTATCCGGATAATAGAGCTTTGCGCCCACCGCCCCGATGTCTTTTCGTGCCGCGTGCTCAAGCATTCTCTCAAGCCAGTCGGGATTTATCACCTCAGTGTCATTGTTTAAGAATAGTAATATCTCACCGCCGGCAATGCGGGCGGCATAGTTATTGACTGCAGAATAATTGAAAGGCTTTTCCCATTTAATAATTCTTATATTTCCGGTCTCCCTCAATTCATCGTACAACCTGAAGGTTCTCGCTTCAACGCTGCCATTTTCCACGATAATGATCTCATAATTCTCAAAGGAGGTCCTTGTCAGGACTGACTCAATACATTTCTCAAGCTCATCGGCGTGATCTCTATTCGGTATGATTATGGAAACCTTCGGATGATCGCCCCTGAGCGACACTTTGTAGAGTCCGGGCAATGCGCCCTCCTCTACGGTACCGTCCACTTCCATCCTCGCAAGGTGATCGATAAGTGCCCTTTTCCCGGCTTCAAAAGCATAGGGCTTAATATCGGGTCTCCCGGCGCAGGAGCTTTCATTCAGCCTCCAGTGATAGAGGACCTTCGGAATATGCACAATCTTCTTCGCAAACTCCGTGGCCCTCAGAATCAGATCATAATCCTGGCTTCCCTCAAAGCCCTCCCTGAACCCCCCGCACTTTTCCAGGAGTTCTCCTTTTAAGACCGTCAAATGAGTGATGTAGTTACAGCTTCTCAAGAGGTCGGGGCTCCAGTCGGGTTTGAAATGCGGCTCGAATCTTCGCTTCCCGTCCTCTGAGATCAGGTCTTCATCGGAATAAATAAAGTCCGCGTCTGGACTTTCATTAAGCGTCTTGACGATTTCAAAAAGAGCAAATGGCGCCAAAGTGTCATCATGGTCGAGAAAGGCTATGTAATCACCCGTTGCAAGCGAAATCGCCTCGTTAGAATTGCAAGCGATGCCTTTGTTTTCTTTCAACAATTTTATTTTTATTCTCGCATCTTCCCTGCTGCAATCAGATAGTAATTCTTTGGTCTTAGAAATGGTACTGCCGCCGTCGGCGATGCATAGCTCCCATTTGGGATAGGTCTGGCTCAAGACAGAATCTATCATTACCTTCAGGAAAAGAGGCCGGGTATTATAGACGGGGACAACTATGCTGACCTTTGGGGCATACGCGAAATCAGCTTCCTTCTGCTTTAAAAGAACTTCGCCTGCAGGTTCATTTTGTCTTATCCAGACCTTGTACCGTCTCGTAGAGAACAGCCATGGCCTTTGCAGAATATCCTTCAACGCCTCTTTGAAGAAAAGTCTGACCCCATAGGTACGGAGGAAGAGTGCAGCATTCTTTATCTTCCTCCGCGTAAAATACCATTTCATCGATAGGTCACTCCCCCAGCATTCGCACTTGCATATCCGTGAAATGCACCGAGCACCGGTTAGATGAACTTTATTCTGTTCATTGCAAAGCTCACCATCTTCAGAAGCAGCCACCCGTGACTGAAACGGGAGATGTTGGTGCTCCCGTATTCCCTCGCCTTGTAGCGTATCGGTACTTCAACTATCTTGAGATTGAGTTTGGCCGAACCAAAGATCAGGTCAAAGTCACCAAAAGGGTCTAAGTCTCCGAAATATTCGCGGTTGGCGATAAGTTTTTCATAGTTGCGTCGCGAAATTACCTTGGTGCCGCATAACGTATCTTTCAATCTCTGCCCCAGGAGAAAAGTAAACATCAGGGAGAAAAATTTATTGCCGAGGATGTTAAGGGACCTCATCGCGTCATCTTCCATGGGGTAGACAAGACGAGATCCGTTAATGTATTCCATCACTTTGCTCAAGGCCATAAGAAGGTATTTCGAAAGTCGGGATCTGCTCAATGATTTCTCTGATTCGACGATGCATATCCTCTCTGTCTTTATATCCGGTAAACATTATCTTCACTAGTACCTGAGATCTTTCTTCGCCGGATGGAATTGTTCCAAAGTCGATGACCGTCCCATGAATTTTGCCATATGGATTCTCATATTTCTTGTAAGTATTCGGGGTATCAATGTGCGACAAAATATTTTCAAGCTTATACCAACCATCTTTCCAATAGGTCGTTGCATCTTTGTGACCAAAAAACTCATCAAGATACGGAACAACTAATGCGCCGTGAGACATATGGGGTCTTTCGGAGTCCCAAGTTGCATGCAGCCTTACTCCCTTTGATTCAGAAGGCGCATAAGTTCCTGCAAACATTCCGCCATTAAGATCATTATACATGCCCATCCAATTGTTCTTCCTGTACCTGTTCGTCTCATCAATTCTCCAGACCCTCGGATAATCGTACTCTCCATCGTCCCAGTATTGACGCACATGCTGCTGCGACTGCGCGCCCTCGGACAACCATGACCCATCTTGAAAAATATAAATATAATGCAAAGGATCCTTAAATGTATTTCTAATCGATATCATCATGGGCACGTAGTTCTTGTTATAGTACATCTCGTGCGTTACAGAAATAGAAGCGGGTGGGGCCTTCCACCCCGCGATCTTAGCCGCAAGATCAACCTCTGCTGCCTGACGTAATCCGTAAGCCTCTTTGTAGAAATAAGTCAAAAAAGCCTTTACTCCATCATTCACAAGTCCATGGCTTACGTCCCATTTCAGCGCGTCCGCTCTGACAATAAAAGCGATACGTTCATTATATGCGATGATTACATCATCAGGCAGACAGAAATAGTCATACCATTTGTCTACATCATATGATAAAAAATTTTCGTAAAAAGGAACGTCGTTAACGCTTTCTCCTCCAAACGTCATCGAAATGTCTGTAGCCCTGCTACGATATACTTTTCTGTTGAAGGCAAATTCCCAATTATAATATTCGATCTTTGGAGGGGTTTTTAATAAAGACTCGCGTGTAGTGTGTACTTTAAACACAATGTCCTTACCGGAATCGTAATTCTCGTCAATTTGAGAAGTAAAAACCTCAAATGTTAAATCGTCTCCCTTACTCATCCCATTGATCGTCATACCGCCCCGTACCCCCCCTGCCGAATGCCACGTTCTCACAGTCACGGCATCGCCGGCCGATGATGCAGGCGATTCAATAACTATATAATATTTGTTCCCTATCTTTGAGTGTACTGGCATAAAGGAAAAGCGATGCCATTCGTCATTCTTCATCTCGGCTGCATTTACCCTCCTGTATACCAAATCCGTCTTTGAACTAAGATCGTCCTTCAGCCGGAATATGACATCCTTTGTATTATTCCGTCCAAAGGTCGCAAACATTATGTCGATTTCCGCTATGTCATATGCAGATGAAAACTGCTTAACAACTCTGGTATCGCCGCAGATTTCTCCGGCGTGAGAATTGAAAACCGGCATACCCGTCAATAATCTTGTCTCACGGCCACCATTTGTAAATCTCCTCGTAACAAATTGTCCGTTAAGATAAGGGTTCTTGTCTGACACCCTTACGGTAAAAGCATTGCCAACAGCAGAATCGGGAGATTCCAAAACAATATAATATTTGTTCCCTATCTTTGAGTGTACCGGCATAAAGGAAAAGCGATGCCATTCGTCATTCTTCATCTCGGCTGCATTTACCCTCCTGTATACCAAATCCGTCTTTGAACTAAGATCGTCCTTCAGCCGGAATATGACATCCTTTGTATTATTCCGTCCAAAGGTCGCAAACATTATGTCGATTTCCGCTATGTCGTTATCGCAGGTAAACGATTGTATGAATTGTCGGTCCCCAATTAGTTCGCCGCCATGGGTATTAAACTCCTTTTGTTCAATAATAGATACCTGTCCTGCTTCATCTGCAACTGCAGTACTCAGAAAAAGGGGCAGTATAACTGCAAACAGCAGGAACTCTTTTATAATACCTTTAAGAAACTGCTTAAGCCTCATATGGACTTTATCCTATTGTTATCGCGTATCACCCAGTAAATCTTCCGATAGCGGTCATAAATTGATATGTCGGGTCATAACCAATTTGGAGCGTTTCACACCCGTTGATTTGAAACAATGTCCTCATACTCGGATCAGTATAAAAATAGTAATGGGTGTCGCAGATATAAGGTTGGTAATACTGAGGCACTTGAATGAAAAATATGCATCCATTGTTCAATTTTGGCCTGAGGTTCCTAAAAAAAAAGTTCGGATCATAGATATGTTCCAACGTATGCCACATGACTACACAGTCGACTTGATCTTTTGCATCCTTGATATCAGTGACCACTGCGACATTATCTTTAATTTCAATATGCCGTTTTGTCTCATTGAATGTATTCATGTTCAGATCTATTCCGATCGCCTTCTTAAATCCCAACTGGCTCGCAGCAATCAAAAGAAATCCTCTGCCGCATCCGATTTCCAGTAAAGTTTTGTCGTGGAGTGATGCCACACCATGGCGATCCATAAAAAAAGGCAGGACGCTTTGAAGAATATTTTTATTGCAGCCGACATAATAATCGATTTTCCCTATTTCGTCTTCAGAGTATCTGTAGAAATTATCAAGTCCTTCCTCTTGTAACACAATATTTTCAAAAGTACTTCCATTGGTGATCACAAAGCACTTTGAGCAGATGTATATATCATTGATTTTGCCGTTAATATTGAGTTTCTTTTCAAGTAGTATCAAGGTACCAGAGTCACATAGCATGCATTTTTTCAATTTATTTGCATCCTCTATTTTGTTATCAATATTCTCGATTCACGCGCCGCAATCTCCGTCAATGACGGATATTTGCTTGACCCATATTCGCATTTTATTTCGTCAGCATGGTACCCGGATAATTCTTGATTTCATCCACAAGAAACTGAAAGTTCACATTCTCTTCTCATGGGCGCGATTTTCTCAAGTGATAAACATAAGACCTGAAATTAGCCCTTCTGAATAATGCCTATTCCGCATGGATCCATATATATAGGCTTGGCATATGAATCTTCCGGAGGATAGATATTGATAGCACGCGCGTCACGATATGAAACTAGCCACTCCTCCATGGCACGTGATACTCCACCTTTATTTGTCGAGTCAAAGCTTTTTGCATACGGCCCTGAATCGTGCAAGAAAATAAAGCCGCCTCTTTCAACCGAAGGATACCACAGTCGTAATTCATGCAAAGTTTGTTCAAACTGATGGGAAGAATCTATTAGGACTAACCTTGGAGATGCCCCAAACAGCTTCAAGGCTTTCTCGACCATCGTGGCATTTGCCGAGTCCCCCAGTTCAACTCTAACATAGTCACCTAGTCCGGCCCTGTCTATCCACATTTGAGTATAGTTGCAGCAATGCTCAGAAATATCGACAGTCATTAATGAGTGCTTCTTTTTCATTCTACGTAACATGAATCCCAGCAACAAAGTAGAATAGCCCGCAAAATGGCCCAGTTGAATAATATTACTAATAGCGCTACCCATCACGAAGCCTTGCAAGACACTCATAAAAGCGACATTACATTCGCCTAAGAGTTGTTCTTTCTCAGTCTCATCATACCAAGACTCTATAATCGCCCATTCTTCGTCATTTAGGAACGAATATAAGGGAGGGACGAAATTGGTAAGTCTACACCATGCATAGCGTCCTCCGGCGCGATTTGCAAACTGTAAACTTCGATTTAACATATCCTTAATCCTTTTTGAAAGAAAGTCGACATTGCATGCTATTTTGTCCTATTCGAGCATACAGCCCAACTAACCGGGCAGACGCCCTCGTACGGCAGTATTACAATCGTTTGGAGAATATACCTCAATCAATCCAACCTCCTTAAACCATGCCATCACTTCCTCGCGAGAATGAATGCCGTGATACCGGGGAGAATAACCGTCAAATGTATCAAGGACATCATATTCAACTCCCAAGCCTTGATCACTCCAGGGGAAAAGCGGTCTAAGAGCCTCGATAATCGGATTGCTCGCATGACGATGCGTTATAGGAATAAACCATTGGCACCACGCGTAAAAAAGGCTATTAGGGATTCGAGAAGTAAAGGGTATCCACTTCTTTCTGACCCGGAACTGACCCTCGTTGGGATAGACCCAAATAGCGATCGACCCGCCGGGCTTTAAAAAGGGGACCAGATACGAAAAATAACGAAAAGTGTCCGGCGTATGGTGAAGCACTCCGATTGAAATAATTGCATCAAAAGTACCGTGGCGAAAAGGCAACGCAGATATATCGCCCTGAACAATCATTACATTTTCCCTGTCACAAAATGATTTATGCGCCGCCTCCACAGCATAACTCAGATCGACACCTACGACCTCTGCCCCCCATCTGCTCATGATGTCCGTGTATCTTCCGGCCCCAACACCGGCATCAAGAATCAATTTCCCTCTCAAATCACCCGGCGAAAAATCTGTCTTTGTCATAAACTCTTTTTCTGACACAGCATCATCCCGGAAACAGTCCAGTTGTGTCTTGTTATGTATATTCCATTCCAGGCTGAAGGAGCTTACATAGTTGTCACTTTGTACAAATCGGGGGATACCGTTTATGACCGGATAATTATGCCCTGTACTTGATATGCAATGAAAGGCTGAGCCATCAAATGATAAAGGCGTCCGGTCAACCGGGCAAGTTAGCATCTGTATCAGCTTTTCGTTAATCTTTTTTTCCACAGATATCTCCCAGAGAACTACTGATTACCAGCAAATGGGCGCACCAAAATATTGCAATACTATTCTTCACGTATCTCATATAGTCGGCCGTTTAGGTTTGGATCGGAGTTATCGCTTGTAGAGAAATAAATAGTATTCCCCCAGTGGACAAAACGTCCACCTCCTATTTTCCTGATTTCATCATGGCTTGAATGAGGGGGGCCGAGCGCCCGCCCGGATTCGCACACCACCAATTTTGACTTGCCCTCGCTGTCGGACATAATATTGTCGGGGACGCAGATTTGCCAGCAAAATCCGCTTTGCAGGCGAAATGAACTGACTTTGGCATAAAATTTCCTTCGGCACAAAAACCTTATGGTTTTAACGGCTGATAACTGCCGCGTTGTAAGCAATAAGAGCAAAACTAAAGCGAGGTAAGGTGTTACAAATACTACCGCAACGACTCTTCTTAAAGAATTCATCATTCCTCGGAATTATAGCATTTCTTATTTGTTTCGAACCAGTAAAGCAGCACAAATAATGTCCATATCTGGATTGGAGTTACAGCCCCCTTTTTATAATACCCATGAACAAATGTCCTGATATGTCCTATATTTAAGACTTCCGATATGTTCGAACCACGTGCATTTTCACAGGTGGCAACTATGAGAGGCTTAAAATCCTCCAATAACTCGGCGACAGGCACCGTGAACCCCATCTTTGGACGTTGAACAATGCTCTTCGGCAAATAAGGTTTTATTGCATCTTTCAAAATCCACTTCGAAATTCCTTCTTTCAGGTTAAGTTTGTAGGCCTGCGGCAGAGCCGAAGCAAACCGGAAGACTTCCCTGTCCAGAAAGGGAAAACGTCCTTCGAGAGAGTGTGCCATCATGATCTTGTCGGCCTTCATCATCAAATTTTCCGGCATCCAGGTCTTCATGTCGTAGGACAGCATTCCATTCAGCAATGGCTGTTCCTCAAAATACTTTCTAAATCTCATCGGGTGCGGAGGAATAGATGGGTCATTCAGAAAATCCAGGTAGTTGCGGAAATACCAGCTTTTTTGGAGGAAATTGTCAAATCTGCGAGAGTAAGAAACCCCCTCTTTCAGGAGATTGGAGTATTGCGGATATCCCGCAAATAATTCATCGCCTCCTTCGCCTGAGAGAACGACAGTAACATGTTTTTTCAATTCCCTTGCAAGTATATACAAGGGAAAGCAGGCTGGGTCTGCAATTGGCTCGTCCAGTGCAGATATGACACTGTCGAGATTGTCGGCAAGCTCTTCCCTGGTAGTCAGAATCTCTACGTGTTTCAGCCCATATTTCTTGGCTACGCTCCTCGAATATTGAAACTCATTCACTTCCGGAAAGCCGATGTTAAAGGTCGTGAGGTCCGCTCCGAGCTTGTGCACGAAATAAGCTATAGCACTTGAATCAACCCCGCCGCTCAACAGCACACCTATCGGGACCTCTCCCATCAACTGAGACTTCACAGCATTATGAATTTTGATCAGCAATTCATTTCTTGCTTCTACGGCGTCAGGATATGGATAAGGACTGCTATATGACACGTCCCAATATCTGTATTGCGAGGATTGACCTTTCTTGATCTCAAGATATGTGCCCGCTTCAAGGCGCCTGATTTTACTGAAAAAGGTATAAGGAGCCTGAACGTAGCGAAACATCAGGTAATCCTGAAAGCCTGCAGGATCTAAGGAAAAGTCCAAGCCGTCTATTCCGAGAAGGCCTTTTAATTCAGATGAAAAAATCAGCCGCGTCCCGTCCTCATAAATATAAAGCGGCTTTATGCCGAAGCAATCCCGTACAAGGTAAACAACATCCTCCTTCAGGTTCCATATGCAAAAGGCAAACATGCCATTAAACTTGTCGAAAGAGTCTACCCCGCTCTCCTCAAATGCCTTAAGTATAACTTCGGTATCCGTATTTGTATGGAAACGGTATCCTTTTCCCTCCAGTTCCCCTCTTAGAATCTTATAGTTATAAACCTCCCCATTGTATATAATTCCAAGGCTCCCGTCCTCATTAAAAATGGGCTGATGTCCTCCGGCTCTATCCACAATAGAAAGTCTGCGGTGCGCGAAACCATACCTTCCCGCACGAAATTCTCCCGAATCATCCGGTCCCCTGTGGTAAAGAGATTGCTGAAGAGAATCAAGGCAATCTCTCATATCGAATGAATTTGCTCTTTTATTAATTATCCCAGCAATTCCGCACATAATTCATCGGAGCATTAAAGTAATTTCATCATTTCTTTCTCGTGGAAACCTTCATATCAGGCAGGATCACTGTTCAATCGTGAGGCTTGCTCCGCTGAAATATGCGGTGGCTTTGTTATCTAAATACAGATGAGCTCTTATTAGAGAAGGTTTATCTGCAAATTTCCCCTTGGCGGTCAAATATTCCCATTGGCCAGAACCTGAATATTTAGGCGAATATTGCCAGTTCACGCCGTCGAAAAGCGCTAAATATGCAGAATTTGCATCCTTGCTGTTGATCCAACACCCGAAGTCAAATTTCCTGCCTTTGTAATTTCCAGCATTGTCGACATCCTGATAGAGAGCAATTGGCCCTCCGGAAATATGAACAATTCTAATTGAAGTATTCCCCATCTTCACAACGGAAGTTTCCTTGAAAGACTGTCCCGTTCCATCGCCACCCAACCCCCATGCATCAGGAAACTTGTTCCCCTGGTCCCACAAGGAAAAATCTCCATTCTTTATTACCTCCACCATTGCCGACGGCTTGTTTTTACAGCTGCATAAAGCTAATAACAAGGCTCCAGTCAGGATTAATACGACCAGCAAATTCTTGTTTGCAGGCATGGTGAGTCCTCCTTAAGTAATAGATTGATAAAAACTACCCCAATATTTCTGAAATCGTTTCTTCCCATGCTTTGAGATACCTGTCATGGTTAAAAATATCCATGGCAGTTATTCTTCCCTTCATCCCTATCTGTCTGCATTTATCCGGATTTCTCAAAAGAAACAGGAGATATTTCCTCAACTCGTAAGGGTCATTTGAATAGAACCCATTCACGCCGTTCTTTATGAACATGTCGACATCGTGATTATTGGCGCTGACCGTAACCAGGCCGCACATCATCGCTTCCCCCCTGGCGCGAGGCATGGGTGAGCGCAACGTAGGATTGAAATATATCGAATACTGGCGAATATTATCAACGTAATTTCTAAACCTGGTGCGCGCGTAAGCGTTTGTGTTTTTTCTGTATGCCTCGCTGGGCTCGGGGACGAGATAACTTTCGGGCATGAATTCGCCAGGAAAATTCGCAAAAACCTCTTGAAACAGATGATATCCTCTGTAATGTGGCCTTTCCTTCATTGCTTTACCGAGTGTCAAAATTCCTCTATTGTAAGTCGTAACGGGAAATTCCATTGGGTCGAATCCTTGCCAGATAACCTTTGATTTCTTAAACCCCCACTCCCTCTGAGCCTGAAAGGAGTTTGTTATGACCAAGGTATGCCCTACGAAATCCACCAATTTCTTCCGTTCCTGCTCGATCACCTGCATCACTTCTGGACCATTGGACGGCAAGTTGTATTGCCCGTAGAACTGTGGAGTTCCATGACAAATAGCGATCTTTGGGATCTTTATCTTCATAAACCACTTAAAATTGTCTCCCCATTCAGGACCTATTACTCCATTAGTGTTTTGAGGAGAGAGAACATTTTCATCGAAATGCAAAATCGCTATATCAAAATCGTCAGGATCTATTTCGTCAAGATTTCTGAAAACTGCATTTTGACGCATCGGTCTCTGATTATACTCCCATTCATTTGTAAATCCCGGCGCTATTCCCCTTACCAATGTGAATAAATAAGGAAGCTTGTAAAGCTCATACTGATGTGGGCAATGCCAGCGAAAAGTCAGAATTTTAAGACTTGGCACTTTTTTCTTAACGTGAAAGGGATACGGGAGAAAGCGCTGAAACATATTGTCAAGAAACATTGCATCATAATTTTTGGGATGTTTATAGGAATCCATCCAATCGATAATTTTCTCATATATTTCCAGAGCCCATCGTCTGGCAACAAAAAGCAGTTCAGGATGTTTTCTAAAAAGTCTTGCAAAATTCCTGAGTGACCTCAAAGGTTGTGCTTGAGGATCAGAAGATGTCGGATGAGAAACATGAACGATGAATGCATCCCGGACATATTTGATTCTCGCTCCTTTTTTATAAAGACTATAGCCCATTTCGACATCTTCCCATCCAAAACCCGACTGTTTGTCTTTTGAATATGAAAAAGAAGGGTCAAACATATCGCCGTCAACAAAATCTTTCTTAATAGAAAAATTTCTCGTGATACAATTCAGGAAGCTGTTCTCATTTATATTATCTTGGAGAACGGTATCTGCCTGAGTTCTCCCGGGATCCCTTTCGTAGTACTCCAGTACTTCAAGAGGATCCTTTCCGTATGTTTCGAGATTGACAGAACCAACGACGACATCACAATCCCCGTAATAATAAGCCTCGGCATGGGCCTTTAAGAAATCCTTGTTCAACATACAATCGGCGTCAATAACAACTATAATATCACCCTCGGCATGGCCAATCCCAATATTACGGGAAGTGCAATTCCCCTCATTTTTTTCATTCCTAAGAATAGTCACTTTAGGTATAACTTTGTATACCGCGGAAGATTTGGCTCTGTCCATATAGTCTTCCAATGTCTTCACAGAATTATCATGCGAATGATCATCAACAAAAATTATCTCGAACCGTCCGAGATATGTCTGCCTCAGCAGAGATTCCAGAAAGAAAGTAACTTCCTTTTCTTTACTGTATAAAGCGCTAACAATGCTAAAAAAAGGCAGCCGCTCAGGATGTCTAAATTCACTTATTTCGGGAAGGGGCAGAATGTGGTTAACGTCACGAGATCCTTTCCGCGCCACGGTTGCAACTAATTCTTTATGAGACAGTTCATTTTCTTGCTGAAGAGGCGAGCAATCAGAATTCTCTATTTTTTTGGAGGTCTCGGAAGACGCGGGTCTGCGAATAAGTCTCCTCACAAAGCGAGACCTTCTGGAATAAACCGGCATTAACTTGCGATCATAAAACCGCAACATGCGCTCAATAGTTCGCCACGTAAAACTTTCCTCTATGGCCTTTAGCCGAGCAACTTCTTGTTCGAGTTCAAAAATATAGTGTGCGTCTCTCCTCTGTGATCTTTCATCATTAAGCCTGCTTTCAGCAATGGCCGCCTGAAAATTTACATTCTTTCTGGCCGCCGAGGCTTCCAATTCTCTGATCTGCGCATCGTCCCGTGTTTTTTGCTCTCGTAATTCTCGCACCACCTTTTCTTTTTGGGTCAACAAGGCCGCCAATTCGCTGAGCTGTTTGTTGTCCTTCGAAACTTGCTCCTGCAATTCCTGCAGTTGTCCGTCTTTAAGGCTGACTTCACCCTCCTTGACTGACAACTGTTCACTTATCTGAGCCAGACGACCATGCAATTCCCGCAGCTCTTTCTCGCGACTCTCCATCAGCCTGTTATACTTTAATCGCAGTTCTTCATCTTTCCGCCTCGCCTCTTCCTGCGCCAATCCTATCTGCCTGTCCCTCACCAGAATCTCCTCGTCTTTGCTTTGAATTATGAGATCCCTCTTTCGCAGCTCAAAAAAATTAAAAATGTCATGCTCACCTGAAACCTTGATCAAGTCGCTGTAATGAAAGCCGATTCCCTTTAGTTTTTCTCTGACGGCAGCTACTTCGAAAAGAGCAAAGATTGTTGTGAGCCCAAAAAGCTGATGGTGACGGCTTTCGGTCTCCAATGCCAGAAGACCAACAAAATAAGGGATGAGGTCGTCCGATACTTTGTCTTCATACCGGGTCGCCTGGGGAAAGATTTTCAGGAAATCCCGAACATTGTCAATCCTCAACCAGTGCGACAAAATATTCATATATTCAACAAAAAATCTTTGCGTCGTCTCCGTACGAAAACCGCTCGCATTTGCATCATTTCTCCTTACTCTGAATTTGACGAGATTCTCCGGCAGAACAAAGATTTCATGCCTCATGCAAAGCCTTATCCATAAATCAAAATCCGGAAGTTGCGCATAGCGTGGATCGTAGTATCCAATGTCTTCATAGCACCTTTTCCGTATCAGAACGGAGGGGTGGCAGAGACAATTTCCGTTATAAAAAAAATAGTTCAGTAATTCGAATCGGCTTCTATTGGGCTGCATGAACCCATGGTTGTAATAATGGCTCTTGTCAGCAAGATCGTCGCCATTTTCATCGATCACCCGGGCATAGCCGAACACTGCACTTACCTCGGGATTTGAGTCAAGGAACGCAATCTGTTTTTCAAGCTTGTGGGGTAGGAAAACATCATCCGAACTCAGCATCGCAATATATTCGCCGATAGATTCCTTGATGCAGTTGTTGGCAGCCACGCAGGCGCCTCGGTTCTCGGGAAAAGTAAGAAGTCGGATTCTTGGATCTGAATACTTTCTGATTTCGGCCACAGTGCCATCCGTCGAGCCGTCATCGGTGATTACTATTTCGAAGTCCTGAAATGTCTGATCGAGAACGCTCTGAATCGCCGCACCGACAAACTTCTCGTGATTATAGGACGGAATTATAACACTTACCCGCGGCATGGCTAAGGTCTCTTCCCCCTGAAGCTCACCAAAATACTGCAAATCCTTTCCACGTCAGAAGCCGTAAGCTCGCCATAAAGGGGCAAACAGAGCACTTCGGAAGCAATCTTCTTCGCAACAGGAAGATTTTCGCTGTTGGCAGAAGGAAGATGCTTATAACACTCGTAATCGCTGCAGAGAGGATAAAAGTACTTCCTCGTGAAAACATTGTACTCCCTGAAGCGGTTATATATCGTGTCACGCGAGCAATAAAATTTTCGCTCATCTATCCTTACAACAACGTACTGATAACTGTTTCTTACGCCCTTCGGCTCTGCCGATAGCGTTATCCCCTCGACACGATCGAGACATTGCCTATAGACAGCAGATAAGGCGGCCCGCCTCTCTCTCTCTCTTTCTATATACTCCAGCATCACGACTCCAAGCGCCGCCTGAATCTCATTCATCTTCCCGTTGATGCCAGGCATTACGACCTCCTCCTCGTTCTTGATCCCGAAGTTTTTCAGGAGGTCTATGCGCGCTTTGAGATTGCCATCGTTAAAGGATAGTGCTCCTCCTTCTGCAGTATGAAAAAGCTTTGTAGCATGGAAGCTGAACATGGAAATATCGCCAAAGGTCCCGATGCCAGCGCCGTCGATCTCCACTCCAAAGGCATGGGCCGCGTCGTAGATCACACGCAGACCGTATCTTCCGGCCACTTCCTCGATCTTAGCGGTATTGCAAGGTGTGCCGAAGACATGCACTGCCAGAATGCCGGCTGTCTGGGGCGTTATCAAGGATTCTATTTTGTCCGCATCAATATTCATTGTTTCCGGATCAATGTCACAAAAAACCGGCCGAATACCGTTCCACTTCAACACGTGAGGAGTAGCAGGAAATGTGAAAGGAGTTGTTATAACATCTCCTGATAGGCGAAGGCTCTGGCACGCAACAATGAGGGCAATCGTACCATTGTTAAACAATGAGAGGTAAGGCACCCTCAAAACCTGGCATAGCTTCTTTTCCAGCAATTCGTGCTGTGGTCCATTGTTCGTGAGCCATTTTGCCCCCCATATTTCTTCAAGCCGAAGGGTCAAATCCCCGATGTCTGGCAGCAACGGACGAGTAATATAGATGGGCACACTAAAAGGCATGATTTCTTTTTCCATCATGTCATCCCTTATATTCTGAATCATCCATTAAGAAACGATTATACGTTTCCAGGACAGATTCCTTGTTCCTGTCGGCAATCTTATTATTCCCCAAATAAATGCCCCACGGCTCAAGGTCTCTTGTCACGACAGAACAAGCTCCAACCATCGCTCCCTCTCCTATTGTCACGCCAGGCAAGACGACGCTATTTGCACCGACGATGCAAAAACGGCCGATATTAATCGGCACCCGTTTCGTGTTACGATATTTTTCCGGGATGGTTGAATTTCCAAATCCCCAATCTTTAAAATCATCGGTGCCTGTCAAAATTCTGCATCCCTGAGAAACTGCGGAAAAATCGCCGATATCGCATTCGGCTCCACCGGTGATGGAGGCAAAACAGGCGATATGAACATAATTCCCGATTCTGATCCTGCGTGCAGCGTAAATGAGGACAAAATCATCGATTATGATGTTCTTTCCGAAGTCAATATTTTCGATCCCAATGATCTTTGTATTCTCAAACATCTTGACACCTGATATATTGTAACGTTCCACAGTCGCCTCCCGGTTATTTTACTGCTTCCAATATCAGTTTGGAATCCGCCCGGGTTTCCCTTTTCACCAGTTCGGGGTAGCCGCTCTTATTCAGCTTTTGTCTACTAATGTTCTTGAACCCTGCCTCCCTGAGACGTCGCTCTAGCTCTTCATCATTATACAAATATTGATGACCCCATTCCCTAAAGCATAAGTTGATCATCTCGGCCTTAGTCTGCAACCAATCATATCCATAAGTCTTTATCCAGTTTTGCTTTTTCCAAAAAAATAAGTATCTGCATACTATGTGGTCCAAATCAATTGTTGCGATTCGCAGTACTCCACCAGCCTTCAAAACCCTATGAAAGTCTTTCAAAACAGTCAGACCTTCCGCAACAGTTAAATGTTCGACGAAATGCTCATTGTAAACGAAATCAGCAGTTCCCTCGCCATACGGCAGTGCCGTTCTCATGTCATGCCGGAGGTCCGCTTTTGGCGAATCCATGTCGACGTTGACCCAGCCCGGGAAATAAACACCACCACATCCTATATGCAGTTTCAGCATATAATTTACCAAGGAGTATCCTGTAAAGCTTTGACGCTGACCGTATTATCCCAATGAACACAGCCGTACAAGTATGAATAATTCCTCCGCTGCAACTGCATCTGAGCAGCTATCGGAACAAAGTCACAAAAATCGACTTGACAAAGTTCAAGGTTGATAGGTATTGATAAAACACAGGCTATGGTATAGCTGCCCTGCATTAGGGATGCCCGAAATTTCCAGTCAATAACATACTTCTCTCCTTTTTTGGGATACATCAATGAAGAATCTTCGATCATGCTGTCGCTGTAGATAATGTCCGCTCCATTTTTGTCTCGAATATGATACCCATATGCTAAAACATGAATATCCTCGCAAACTTCCACGGCCATTCTCAGAACTAAGATCTGTCCATATTGGACATGAACAATCTCTTTTTCATTCTCATCCAGCAACTGAATATTCACAAAATTCGCCTTGCCATTTTGAATTCTCTGAAATGAAGCCCTCCGCAAGAACTCCTCATTGTTTAAAAATGCTGCTTGATTCATATTGGTATTTGCTTTGGCGCCTGTACCCTGTGCACTATCTTCATTCGACTCTGTCGTTTGAGACATCTTCTGCTCATTCTCAACTTTAGAGTAAAAATATTTTTCAACCACTCTATCGGACTTATCATATTCCATCAGTCTGCCATCATGAAGAAGCGCAGCTTTCCCACACAAACTTTTGACGCTGCCCGTATCATGGCTCACAAAAAGGAGCGTTAATCCACTATCTATCATCTTTTTCATTTTTGTCATACACTTGGCCTGAAAAAACATGTCGCCGACAGCCAACGCCTCATCAACAATAAGTATTTCTGGAGCAACAGACGTTGCCACTGCAAAAGCGAGTCTTACAAACATTCCGCTTGAATAGACTTTCGCAGGCTGATAAATGAAGTCCCCGATATCTGCAAATGCCAGGATATCATCAAGTTTTGCATCCATCTCCTCCTTGGTGTACCCCATCAGCGTACCGCTAAAATAGACATTCTGTATACCCGTGTATTCCATGTTAAAACCCGTTCCGAGCTCAAGAAGAGCGGAGACTTTTCCGTTTACCGTCACTGTTCCCTCACTGGGAGTGAGGACACCCGTGATTATCTTCAGAAGCGTCGATTTGCCTGATCCGTTTCTGCCGATGATACCAACCGTCTCACCCTTTGCTACCTCAAAACTAATGTTGTTAAGAGCGTAATAATCCTTATGATACTTTTTCCCTAAGGGATTCAATGCTTCCTTAAGACGATGCTTTGGATTGTCGTAGAGGTGGTATCTCTTTGAGAGGTTCTTGACGGATATGGCTATGTCGGGACTGGGGATCTGGGACTGGGGATCTGGAACCGGGGGCTGAGCATTATGGTCTTTCATATGCATTCACCAATCCCTAATGCCTAGTCCCTAATCACCTTTTTTTTATAATATCTAATCAATCCTTGGAAAAGTTTTTTCACCGAAGTTACTTTCTCAAGCAATGCATCAATCTCACTTATGTATTTTAACTTATGGGCTATGATTAATTGGGTTTCCAATTCAGACGCTGAACCTGATGCTATATCCAGAAACTGAATGAACTCTTTTTCTGTATTTCTGGCTGCGCCTTCGCTTATGTTCGATGAAATCAAAATCGCTGCCCTTCTTAGTTGTCCCGTTAGCCCATATTGTTCTTCTCTGGGAAAAGCTCCAGTTGCTTGATAAATATCCATCACCAAATCCATGCTCACTTTCCAAACATCCAGATCCTTATGATCTTTCATTTGCTAGTTCCCAGTCCCTGTTTGCCAGTCCCCCTTATAAAACATCCGCGAAATGTGGTCTTAACCGCAAAAATATTACAGCCCCAGTTACAAAAGCGACTCCAGTAAATCCCCAGTAGTAGAGCGTCATCTGCCAGTGTTGCCAAAAGGGCACAGAGTATATGAACGAGTCGCGATATCCCTGAACAATGTAATACATTGGATTAAGTTTCAGCATCGGCTGGATACTGCGTGGCAACATCGAAAGGTCCCAAAAAATGGGCGTTGCCCAGAAGCCGAATTGCAGTATAACGCCGACAATCTGGGACGTATCGCGCGCAAATACATTCACAGAAGACGTAATCCAGCTAACTCCCAGAGCAAGCACTCCCATCGCGAAGAAATAATAGAGTCCCTGCAACCAGAAAACACTGACTGGGAAGTGATAGAGTAAAATTAATGCGATCAACAACGCAATAAAAATGGCGTGGGTGATCAGAGAGCCGACAAGTTTAACGACCGGCAGAATACTTAACGGGAAAACGACTTTTTTCACCAAGTGGGGACTGCCAATAATGACACCCGTGGCACCGCTGACAACCTCACTGAATGTATTCCAGATAGCCATCCCTGCGGTCAACCAAATAACAAAGGGTACGTTTCCTCTTGGAGCCGTCTTAAATCCGACACTAAAAACAAACCATAAAATAAATATCATGATGAGGGGATTGACAAAAGTCCAGAAAAAGCCCAGCATTGACCCCACGTACTGGGTGGTAATGTCCCTTTTAGCCATTTCAAAGATCAATGATCTTCGACGGTACAAAATGGCAACAAACTCAATAAATCCCTTAAATAATGAAACTGTCTTTTGTAACATTATTACCTTTTTTTTACCCTCTGTGAGGAGAGCAATTTATTCTCTTCCCCCAAATCCGAGCAACTTTTTCTTTAGCAGAACAGTCTCAATCATTAATTATATCATTTCGGTCATTTTTATATCGACGTTTGCCGTTATATCAAACGGTCCGGGAACAAGCGATGTAAGACGGGGGCTATTCGTGCATATTGGACAGTGCCGGGCGGGCTGCCTGAATTAGAAGGCGGGGTATTCACCCCGCCTCGTAGCAGCCTAAGACGCGTTCTTACCTAATTACCGGAAGTCACGGAAGGGTCAACACTTCCATACACATCTTTTGATTTTATTCTCGCCACCTGCGTTTCCAGTTTGTTCAATTTTTCAGAGAGTTCTTTTATGGTCTTATTTTGCTCCTGTACTACCTTTGTAAGTACTGCAACGATATCCATAGGATCGATGCTGTCTCTCTTCTTCTGCGCAACTAGATCAGGCACATCTTCTGCAATAAACCCTACATGTTCTTGAGTATGGTCATTCTTATAGTAAAACTTGACGGGAGCTAAATTGTTAAGCGCTTCCATCGCCTCGGATGACTTTAAGTCAACAATATCGTCTTTTATCGCCCTTGAAGATCCGTAGACAACTCCGTTGATTCTCGCTTGTCCGTTGACGTCCAGGGCGTATACGGGGGCTGCCGTACCAATGCCTACTTTCCCGCCAGTTAAGACCAAAGTGTCGGCGACAGCGCCGCTTCGAACAACCTTAAATACGTTTGCTCCATTTGTCCGTATAAAAAAGTTATGAGTAACAGCATTTAGCAGGGCAGTAGTCGGCATGGAGGGATGGCTGTCTGAAAGAACCTGTAATATGAGATGTTCGCTGCCAAGCGGGCCAAGAACTATCTGCTCCTGCGCGGCTGTTGCCGATGCCCCAAAAATATCGGGATTGTTAACTCTAACCCCGACAATTCCGGTTGTCGCATTCTGCACCTGGATGTCACCCGTATCTTGCACAGTAAAAGTATTATTTGAGCTCCCATCCTTCACAATCAATTTGTCCGCGCTGAACGCCGGGACTGCCAACAAACACGTAAGAGCCGCAATTGCCATCACAACTACCAATAAATTCTTCATACTTTTTCTCCTTTCAAAGAAATATTTCAGAAATAACGATAGCTCTTGTGATATCCCTCAGTCTTCCCCGAATTAAGACACCTCCTTTTTCCTTATCTGATAACAAAATCTTATCACGAATACCCCAATCTAAACCCTATGATACACAATTTCACCATTATTGTATAGTCAGCCGGTCCACGACCAGGGTCCCGCCCACTCCGCCTACTGTCAGGGACCCGCTCTGCAGGGTCGTCATGGAAAGGGGACTGTTGAAGTTTTGGTCATAGCCTCCAACGAATGTCACTGTGCCCGGTCCCGGTGTGGCAAAAATAATACTTTCTGAGAATGGCACGCCCCATGCTTCGATCGTGTCATCAACCTGGGCGGCGGCAAATGCATACGCAAGGGTAGAATAAGGTGTAACGACAGAATGAGGCGTAATTGTCGTCGGAGGCGTGACGATCTGCACTGATCCTGACACCGGCATGCCAGAAGGATTCGAAACTATGTAGTTTGTGGACGCTGACGCATCCGGGGCCGGAGACGACAGTCTGGTCCGCACATCGACGATTATTGTATAGGTCCCAGGAAGTGTCGAAGACGGCATCGTCCACGTGGAGCCGACACCGTAGTCCAGGACCAGGACGCCATTTTGCCAGAACCGGTACTGGTAGGGGGCTGAGGAACCCGAACCATAGGCAGAAAACAAGACCGGGTTTCCCGCAACCGCCGGACTCGCCGGCGTGGGGATGAGGGTCACGCTATCGGCCTTCGTCCATGTCGGCATCATTACCGACGCTGTCGCCGGAAGCAGCGAGTCGCCTTTCTCGTTATAAGCCCAGATTCGGTAGTTGTAGGTCGCGCCCGAAGCGACCTGCGTATCGGTAAAGTAAATCGTGTCCGGATAAACATATGTTATCGGCGTAAATACGTTCGTTATCGGCACGAATCCGCTGCCGCTGTCCCGTTCGATGCGGAATCCGATCTCGGAATTCCGGACGGCCTCCGGCAGATTCGTTTGTGGACCTAGGGCATCGTTATCCGTCCAGCTCAATTGGACGGTGTTCCCTGTTGTCGCGGGCAACACCGGCGTCGGCACTGTAGCCGCCAGGTTGGTCGGCGCGGCCGGGAAATCGTTAGGGACAAGCATCACAAACGGACGCATAAAGTCGTTTTCTTCATGGCCAAGGATATGGCAGTGCCAGACGTATTCCCACCCGAAGAATTGATCGGCGTTTGAAACACTAATCGGGTTGCCGACCACGCCTCCCCCTGGTATCCCGAATGGGCTTATGACGGTTATACTGGAGCTTGACGGAGTCGTAGTGTCCTCGCTATGGACGCTATCCGGTACCGTGAAGGGAAGCGTCATGGTCCTCGGCTGAAGCGCAACGATAATGTCCTCCAGAGGGTTCATCCTGACGGTCTCCTTCCAGCCGAGTTCATTATCTTCCGGCGGCCTTATCGCCCCGTCCCAGCCTACCCTGTTGATAATCTGCATGTTGTAGAGGTGAACGTGGACCGGATGGGTGTCGACGCCGTTATGTGTGATCTTCCATAGCTGCGTCTGCCCCTCGGGCACGATCTCCGTAGTCGGATCAATGTATCCGAGCGGGATGGTTGTCTGGATGTTGTTATTGGTAAACGGAAGCTCCACGCCGAGAGTGGCGTTCATCCTGCCGTATGGGTCCCAGAGTTCCTGGATCGCCTTGGGCTGCATCGGGACGGTTACCGGTTCAAAGTTGGCAACGGCAACAGGAGTAGTGCTGCAGCCGCTGATTGCGACTGCAGGCACAGAAGTATAGCCCAGGCCTCCGTTCGTCACTGTGATCCCGGTAATGACCCCGGCCGATACAGTTGCAGTAGCAGTCGCCCCTGTGCCTCCGCCACCCGAGAAACTGACAGTCGGAGAAGCAACGCAGCCGGAGCCTCCGTTCGTCACCGTGGCAGACCTGATCGCCTGGGGAAGCGCCCCAAAATTGACAACGGCGGCAGCGTTGGATCCGTCACCTGAAATCGTAACCTTGGGAGCATAATAATACCCTGATCCAGGGTTCCCAATGTCTATAGACTGAACAGCGCCGACTGACAGGTTTGCAGTAGCGGTCGCCTGTGTGCCGCCGGGAGGGGGCGGATCGATAGTTACAGTGGCAGTGGTATATCCGGTGCCTCCGTTTGTGACCGTTATATTTCTGATCGCCTCAATGCCGCTGGTCAAGATGTTCGGGGTGAAGGTTAAAGAGTATGCCTGGATGGTTGCAAGCGTATCCGCGACAGCGTTATTGGGAGCAGGAAAAACCGGCTCAGGTACGTGCATCGGCGGTTGCAACGCTGCAAACGCCGCAGGAAGGCCGGTTGTCTCATTCTGCAGCGCCGCGAGGTCAAGGGTAGTGATCGGGGAGGTGACAGAGGGCGCCACCCGGAATTGCATGACCGTACGCGTGTTGGGACCATAGCCCGGCAGGGTCGTTGGTGCGCCTCCTGTCGAGGACATGTCAGGGTCGTCTGTGTAGTAGTCGTTGCGCGGGTCGAAACCGGGAACGGGCGCCGGCGCATCGTTATACATTATCAGTGTCTTCCCTGCAAAGGCAGAGAAGTCTACTATAATGTCGGCCCTTTCCGCAGATCCCAGAAAAATCGCTTTATTTAAGACATTCAGGACGACTATATCCCTTCGATTGTAGACATAGCCGACCGGGGTCGAGGGTATCACAACCGGCTTCGGCAGAAAGCCCCCTTCAGTGCCTATCTGGACCATCGCAGGCCCGGCAGTGGTCGGATCTGGCGCGCCGCCATCTCTTCCGTCTATCGGCCAGGTCGTCGGCCAGCAATTTGCCGGAAGGCCCGTTGCGCCCAGCGAGAGGTCGGCAAGCGCAAGCCCCGCGTCATTGGTAGCTGTAGCAGTAGTACAGGCAGGAAAAGTGCCCGCGGTCGGCGGCAGAGCAGGCACCATCCTGACTTCCGTATTGATGGAAGCTGCCACGGCAGCGCCTGTCCCGGTTCCGTCCGTTATGTTGATAGTCGGAAGCGAAGTACATGTAAGCGAGTCAGAGTTAGTAACTGTAAGCCCCGTAATCACACCGCCATCCACGGTTGCAGTTGCCGTTGGTTGGGGGGTGCAGCCGCTGCTGCCTATGTTGACAGCCGGCGTGGCAGAATACCCGGAGCCCCCGTTTGTGACACTTATATGGAGAGGTTCTGCAACATAGAACTGCAGGTTGAGCATCCTGTTGTTTGTGGCATTGAGGATACGGAACCTGTATGCCTTCGGCTCCACGTTCAGATAGGGATATGCGGTGCCGTTGACTATCGCAGTGTCCATGAAAGCTTCAGGCACAATCGAAGGGTCGGGCAGCGTTGAATGGGCCGCATCAATCGGCACAGGGGGCCAGAACCATGGGCCGTAGTCCCATCTGCCGAACGGGTTGGCGCCGGTCGGGTCATTCGGCTTTTGATTAGGCTCATAGACATGGGGGAACCAGAGGTCCCCCGGTTTTCCCCATTTGTTGACGTCCCATTTTGCATCCTGTACAGGGACGTCCCAGGGGACGAAGGTCTTGTCCTGGATGACGAGGGGTATCCCATACCGGTAAACGCAATTAGGAGTGCCGGAAGGACATATATTGGGGATAGTCCCGGCATCGATCAATTTATCTTCTTCGGGGTCAGTTATCAGGTAGCCCGCCGCCTCGCCCGCATAAACATTAAGCCGCGTGAGTCCGTGAGCGTGGTCATGAAAAAACATAAGCCTGCCGCTCTGCTGGTTCGTCCAGTAAAAAGTTGCCCTCCCCTGACCGGGGTCGTTTGTCCGGCCCGAACCAGGCGTAGAATAAACGTTATGGCCCGAGTCAAACCACATGTCAGGGACGTTTCGTTGGCTCTCCCCTTTAAGATAGGGTGTCGAGTATTCCCCGACCGGCGTGATCCATTGGCGGGGAATACCATCGCTGATCCATGGGGTGTTGCCGCCGTGGAGATGTATAACAGCCCGGTTCTGGGTGTAGTTGCAGCCGGGGTAGACGCCTCCGCAGTTGGTCCCAAGTGGCCCCTGACCCGCGCCCATCACCGTAGTGTCAACCGGTATGAAGAGGTCGCCGGTTGTTCCGGTGCCGAGATCGTTTTCAAAGAGGAGGCGCACAGGCCTGTCCCTCCTTGCGATGATCAGCGGACCAAGATATTCTGAAACGTTCTGCACCGTGGGATCCGACGTGTCACCGGCATTGATCTGATAATAACCCCTGATCCTGGTACCGGTGCCGAGTGTGTCAGTCACAGCAGGCATATCGGAATGCATCTTTATCCTATAATCTCTCAAGCCGATCACATAATAGTCAGACCCCGGAAACGTCGAAGTATCCGGCACGGCAACCGGAATATATTGCCCCAGGTTGTTTCTGTTCGAATACCCCAGGCCGGGCAGACTGTCGACAAACTTCCTGAGAGGGCCGCCGGTAAAATACGACATCCCCTGATAATTCCGGATGCCGGCAGGGCTGTTGGCATAATATGTGCCGAAACCTGGCCCCTCGGGGCAAATCTGGTCCGGCGGGCATGGATTGGTGATCCCGGGACCGGCATCAGCCGTGTTGATTCCCCAGGGAAAAACCACTGCAAGCAAAAGCACACTCACAAGGACCAATTTTTTGCGCCTGTTCATGCTATCACTCCTCCTGTGATTTTTTAATCGTTCAGCATCTTGAGCATCTTTAATTATTGACGCCTTATATCAATTGCTTTGAAGTTGCCTATCGGCGGGCCTCAAGTCCATGAGTATCACTCGCGTATCTTCTTGCAGGATGAAGTTGATAAGCGCCCCCTTTTATTTATTTTTTTATTTACTATGCCAGAACAAAATTAGTCAGACAATAGGTCATTGTCTGAAACTTTTGTAGGAATTTTCCTACAAAAGTAATTTATTTTACAGAAAGTTAGGAATAGCCAAAAAATTCAAATATAATGCTTCCTAATAATCTCCGGACGCGAACGGAGAGACAACTTCTATTTCGCGACAGGCGCCGGCTCCGGTTGTTCACTGCCATCTTTTCTCGACCTATTCGGTATGACCATGAGCACAAGCGAAATGGGATTATGGGAGCAGGACGAAATTTATCCCTTGTACCCGAGGTTCAGTTTCGGCCCCGGCCAGCGCTACGGATCAAAAGGCTGTTATATCGTTCAACTCGCCAGGGGGCCAAAGCCGGAGTTGATAAAAAAAAAGCGACTGGGTTATCCACTGAACTATCGCGGCAGGAGCGAAGCCGCAATGCCGCAGGGTTGATGACAGTCCCGGCACTCCGTTCTCGTTGCATTTTAAATAAATTCATGCATATGATATAAAAAGTTATCAAGAGGGAGGCCAACCGTGATGACGAACAGTATTAATCTCGGTGCCCACAGCGCCGGGAAGCTATAAGTGTCGCGTATTGCTTCAAAGTTTCTCCCGGCAAGAATATGCGGCGTTCTGTTAATTCTGTTCTGTTTAGCAGGTCCGGCGTTTGGTCGGCCAGTGCCGGGATCGGCGAAAATAGCGACCCCTGGCGGCTATCAGGCTCTCACCTCAAAGATCGCACAAACGGGAAGCGTACGCCTCATAGTGAAGGTCGACTCTCCCTTTCAACCCATGGCCCGGCCGGAGTCACCCTCATCCCTGCGCCAGAGGGAGCGTATCGCACAGGCGCAGGATGCCGTTCTATCTCATCTTGCAGCCTTTCGCGTCAGGTCGTATCACAAATACCGCTACGCCCCCTACCTCTTGATGGAGGTTGATGGGCCGGCGCTGCAGGCGTTGCTGTCATCACCACTCGTAGCCGAAGTTCAGGAAGACATCCCCCATTTTCCGACACTCGACGGGGTCACCCTGATCGGAGCACCCCAGTTATGGGATCTCTACGGCGCCGGACAGGGATTCGACGGCACGGGTGTTACCGTAGCTGTCCTGGATACCGGTGTGGACAAAGACCATCCATTCCTGAGCGGCGCTGTCATTTCCGAGGCATGCTATTCCACCAACTCGGCGAGCGTAGAATCGCTCTGCCCCGGAGGGGTTGAGGAGTCGACCGCGGCAGGCTCCGCAATGCCTTATGCAAGCGGACTCTGCCCCACCGGGGAATGCGACCACGGGACGCACGTTGCCGGCATTATCGCCGGGAGGCAAAATGTCTCCGGCTCTCCCGTAGTAGGAGGTGTCGCCCCCGGGGCAAACCTCATTGCGATACAGGTCTTCTCTCTTTTTACGAGCACAGCAGACTGCGGGCTGAGCGTTCCCTGTATCGGTGCATATACCTCGGATATTATGAAGGGGCTTGAAAGGGTATACACCCTTCGCGAGACAAATATTATTTCATCAGTGAATATGAGTTTTGGAGGAGGCCTTTATTCAAGTAATTGCGACACCGATCCGACAAAGGCGATAATCGACAGCCTGCGGGCGGGCGGCGTTGCATCGGTAATTTCCTCGGGTAACAGCTACTCCTGCGGCTCGCTGAGCGCTCCGGCCTGCATCTCTTCCGCCGTCAGCGTGGGGGCCACCGATGTAATCAGTGGAGGGGCCGACATCGTCGCCTACTATTCGAACAGCGCCGCCTTCCTGAGCCTTCTTGCACCCGGCTCGTACATCACGTCCTCTCTGCCGGGAGGGACGTATGGAACCTTCAGCGGGACATCCATGGCGGCGCCTCATATTTCCGGCGCCTGGGCACTGATGAAACAAGCGAAACCGGGCGCTACAGTGGATGATGTCCTTGCCGCGTTCACCTCCACGGGACCTTCTGTAACTGACTCGAAATGTACTGGGGTGACGAAAAAACGTATCAAGCTTGACGGCTTGGACGGTGCACTGAATTTTCTCGGGAGCGGCCCTTCTGCTCAGACGAACGCGGCGACTAACATAACGCAGACAGGTGCGACCTTAAACGGAACGGTCAACGCAAACAACTCCAGCACATCGGTCACCTTTGAATATGGAACGACAATCGCATATGGAGACAGCGTCAGCGTCCCTGGCAGTGTCACCGGCACCGCCCTCACTCCGGTCAGCCAGACCATCGCAGGACTCACGCCCAATACCCTCTATCACTACCGGGTAAATGCGACAAACGGATCTGGCACCTCCTATGGTCCTGACATGACCTTTACTACCCCAGGCCTTTGCGCGGGCATCGCGGACGGAAGTTTTGAGGGCGGGACGCCCAATGCCTCCTGGGCCGAGGCTTCCACTTTGTTCGGGACGCCATTATGCAACTATATCACATGTCCCGGAAGGGCTGCGAGGTCGGGGCTCTGGTTTGCAGAATTCGGCGGGATCCTTGCAGCAGAGACCTCTTCTCTCACCCAGGGTGTGACGATCCCGTCGGGCTCTTCGCCGAGACTGGAGTTCTATCTGAATCTGCCCGTCCCGTCCAGCGGCAACAACACAGACGATTTCAAGGTGATGGTGGACGGCGCGCCGATCTACTCCGTAGTCGAAGGGTCTTCTCTAGCCGGTTTTTACAGCAGCGGATATCTCCTGACAGGCCTCGACCTCTCTGCATATGCTGACGATGTTCCCCATAGCCTCAGTTTTTTATCGGCCGTAACCGGCACCGGCACAGTTCCTACCACTTTTCTCCTCGACGATGTCTCCATTACCTGCGGCAACGGGACGACCCTGCCCGTAGTGGCGACGGCTGCGGCCGCGTCGATAGCTGCCACCGGTGCCACTCTCAACGGGACAGTGAACGCCAGCAATACTAGCACAACGGTCATCTTCGAATACGGCCCGACCACGTCGTACGGCAGCACAGTAATCGCTGCCCAGGGCCCTCTGACAGGGAATATTAATACCCCGGTAAGCGCCGCGCTCGACGGGCTTACACCGGGGACGACATATCATTACCGCACCGTTGGGTCGAGCGCGGCAGGCCGCGCATACGGCCGTGATATGACATTTGACACTGCATTATGTTCTCCCGGTGCGATTACTATCGGGAGCACAGTCTACTCATCAATTCAGTCTGCCATAAACAATGCGTCAAACAATGACGTGATCAAGGTGAAGGTCGCCAATTTTGTCGAAGACCTGTCTTTTGCGGGGGCGGGGACTGTGACCCTTAAAGGAGGGTACGACTGTGCCTTTGTATCTAACCAGGACTTTACCACTATTACCGGCAAGGTGACAGTGGCAGACACACGCACCGTTATCCTCGAAAACATTATAGTGCAATGATTCCTGTTTAACTGCTTTCGCCCTGCTGGACCTGAATAGTTGTCCGCACTTTGCACGTGAGAAGCTGTTCTTCCGATCGGTCGCTATGATAAAATTTAACATGGCGACTCCCGACTTCAGGAAAAATCTGTCTCTTACCGAAAAGGCCCTTCACAATTGAAGATAGGCATCAACGCCACATTCCTCCACAACGCACCGACAGGACTTGGAGTCTTCACGCAGGAGGTTTCACGTTGTCTTGTTGAGCGCGACAGGGACACACTTATCTTCTCACCTTTCCATTTTGACGGCGTTCCACGGTCGGCAATTTCCCTCGTTCCCTCATCAATAGGGGGATCGACGCGTTTTTGGAACAACCTTCTGAGAGTGTCTTACCAAAACGCGGTGCTGCCGTTTAGGTGCAGGGCCGGGAAGCGCGATCTACTTTATTGTCCGATGATGGAATATCCCTTTCTCCCCATGGTGCCGCTTGTGGTCCAGGTCCATGACCTGCACCCTCTCAGGTTTCTTCCTCAATTCGGCAGGGCCGGTCTCTATTTCAAACTCTCACTTGCCCGTCTTGGCAAAACGGCCCGTCGTATAACCGTTGTTTCTGAATATGTAAAAGAAGAGTTGCTTCGTGAGACTGATATCCCCGACGACAGGATCGATGTCGTGTTGAACGGATACAACAAAAAAAGGTTTTACCCGCAACCGCTTCAGGAGAGAAAGGAGTTTCTGCAGAGATATTCTTTAGGAGACCGCTATGTACTTTTTGTCGGAAATCTTTTCCCGTACAAAAATGTCACCTTGCTTATTGAGACATTCCTGCGCATAAAGGAGGAGATCCCCCATGATCTCGTCATCGCAGGCAGGAGGGAGTTCTTCAACGGGACCCTTCCTCAGGATGAAAGAGTGCGTTACCTCGACTATGTCCCCCAGGGAGACCTTCCCGGGCTCTACTCGTATGCCGACATACTTGTCCACCCATCCCTGAGCGAGGGTTTCGGCCTGACGCCTCTGGAGGCCATGGCCTGCGGCACGCCTGTCATATGCTCAAATCGCACTTCATTACCTGAGGTGATTGGAGACGCGGGGCTGCTCTTTGATCCGGCTGACAGTGCCGCCCTCGGAGAGCTGATCCTGACGACCCTCGGGAATGAGGGGCTGAGGAAAACGCTCTCGGCCAAGGGGCTCAAGAGGGCTGAACTATTTTCCTGGGAAAAGACAGCACAGGGAATTCTTCATTCGTGCGAGAAGGCCCTGCAGGGCAGCGCATGAAGGTACTGCATCTTCTCTACGAAAGCGAAGGGGATTATTACGGGACCGGCGGTGTCGGCGTCAGGGCCTATGAGATCTACCGGCACCTGAAGGACAGGCACGATATCACGTTGCTCTGCAAGAAGTATCCTGGCGCAGCGGACGGGTACAAGGACGGACTGCGACACCTCTTTGCCGGGACCGAGAGCAAAAGCCTCACAAAAACGTTCCTCGCCTATGCGTATAAGGCAGCGCAGCTGGTCAGAGATCGTGGAGACTCGTATGACATCATAGTCGAGGAATTTTCTCCTGCAATCCCGACGTTTCTCCATGTGGTCGCGGGGAAACCGGTAGTGCTCCAGGTCCAGGGATACACGGGAGCGCTCTATTTCAGGAAATACAATCCTCTCTACGCATCGGCCCTCTCCCTCATGGAGCAGTTGCGGCCGGCCTGCTACCGGAACTTTATCTTTGTCAACGATGAGACGGCGGCAAGGTTCCGCAGAAACGCAGGGAGCCGCACCGCGATAATTGCCAACGGTGTTTCACCGGAACTTCTCAGCGTTCCGATATTCAAAGGAGACTATGTTCTATACTTCGGGAGAATAGACATGTACGGCAAAGGGCTTGATCTCCTCCTTGCCGCGTACAAAGAATTTTCGCAAAGGCTTCCTGCCATGCGGCTCGTGATCGCGGGTGACGGACGGGATATGGAAAAGTTTAAGAAAGCGGTCACGGCCCTCCCAGGCGAAGTACGAAAGAAGATCGAGATCGTCGGATGGGTTTCCGGCAACATGAAGACAGAAGTCCTGAGGAAAGCTGCATTCGTGGTATTCCCTTCTCGCCACGAAGTCCAGCCGATCGCGGTCTTGGAAGCAATGGCCTGCGGGAAGCCGGTCGTCGTGAGCGACATACCAGGCTTCAACTTTGTGCAAAAAAACGGTGCAGGACTGTCTTTCAAATCCGGCGACGCCCCCTCCCTGGCACTCTCCATGAAGGAGCTTGCGGAAAGCGGGGACCGGATAGAGACCGGGCTGCGGGGCAGGGAATCGGCCAAGAACATGACCTGGGAAAAGGTAGCAGAGCGGTTCGAGAAGTTCCTCATCGACACGGCGGGATTGTCATAGGATTTTCAGATTATTACTCCGGCAATAAAATTCCGCAATTTGTCATTCCCGCAGTCTTTAGGCGGGAATCCAGAAAGAACAGAGACCCTGGATGCCCGACAAAGAAACTCGGGCATGACGATATTTAATTGCCGGGTTAAGATAAATAGCGATCAACCACAGAGACGCTGAGTCACGGAGCTGAACAATACGGGAATAGACAGGAACAGGCCCCTCACCTCACCGGAGAACTCTCCTCCACCCGTTTTTTCCTCAGTGTCTCCGTGCCTCTGTGGTAAATGTACCGCACTATCACAGTAAGGGCTTACTCTGAAAAAATTACCGGCTTAATGTTCTCTTTTTTGCCGATCTGGACTGCCATTTCACGGGATTTCCCCCTGTCTTCAAACTTGCCCACCAGTACCCGATATATGACACCCTTGCCTTTGACGTCGCTCTTCAGGGTAAATGCATCATACCCTTTTTCTTTCAGTTTCTTTGTGAGCGTTCCCGCATTTGTCTCGTTCCTGAAGACCCCGACCTGGACAGAGTAGACCAACTTGCCCGAGGGTTTTTTCGCTGGGGCCTTTGCTGCAGGCGCTGGTGCCGAAGATGAGGCAACACCGGCTTTTCCGGGGGGGGCAGGGACAGCAACCGGGGCAGAGGCTGTCTTTTCCTCTGCAACTGGCTGCTTTGCCGGTTCAGCAACGGGTGAAGCTTCGGGCTTTTCAGGCTTCTCGACCGTTCTGGGCGGCGCCGCCGGAATCTTTGTCTGAAGGCCGGTCCCAGGTATCAGCCCGCTGTAATACAGAGCTCCCGCCACACCGACGACTATCACTAATACCGCAAGGAGCGCCACCAGCGCTTTCCTGCTCTTTCTTCCCCCGGCGGTCTCTTCTTCAGGGATGTAGGATTCGGCAGGCTCCTCCCGCTCCTCTTGAGGGCTCTTAAGGACTTCTTCGCCCTCTTCTTCCATGTCCGCTATTTCCGACAAGTCCGACAGACGGGACTTCGAAGAGACCTCTTCTTGAAGCCCAGGGGATGGCGATCCAGGAGCAGGCATTTTGTCTTCCCTGAACTCGGGGGCTTTCTCCCTGACACGAAGCACAACAGGGGACTTGACGTTGATCGCCTTTTCGGTCTTTTCGAGGAGTTCGGCCGCGCTGACCGGCATTGACAGAGAATCGACTACGCCGAAGGAACTGGGGTCAGTTCCTCCTGGGCCGGAGGCGAGCAAAATAATCGGCACGGTCTTCAGCGACTCATAGCTGCGTATCGTCCTGCAGACCTCCATGCCCTTCTCGCTTGTATCCTCGGGGTTCACGAAAATCAGCGAAGGCCTGACCTTCTGGGCCATCTCGGCGCCCACGTCACCTCCGGGAACTGCAAAAACGAGATAACCTTCGGTTTCCAGAGTAGACGCGATGAACTGTTCTGTTTCGCTATCGGCGTCGATTACGAGGACCGTCTTACTTGCCATGATAAATCTCCCGTCTTCAGATGTAGTGAGAGAATCTCAAAGAGGTTCCCAGTATTTCGAGGGCATGTCCTGCGCGAGTTTTAGCGCGCCGTCGGAACCCGCAAATAGAGGGTCTTCGACGCACGACACCTTGCAGGGACCATATTCCTTCAGCGCATCCTGAAGGTGCTCGCGAAGCCCCCTGATAAGGCTGCCGCCTCCCGCCAGGACGATGTTGTTCTTTATCTTCACCTGAAACTCAGGGTCGAATCGCGCGATCATCTCTGCAGTAGTTTCGGCAAGCGCCGGCAGGATACTTTCGCACGCGCGCCTTATCTCGTTCTTGATGTCGTGCATCACCGGCTTGCCGTCGACTGGGATTTCCACCCGTATCTCATCCGGCGTGTCCCGGACAAAGCTGTACTGCTCCTTGAACTGCCGGACCATATTTTTGTTGAACTTTGAATTCGGGTATTTCTCGCTGAGGTAACTGAAGAGCTGCTCGTCTATGTAATCGCCCGCCGTCAGGACAGTCTTCTGGTCCTCCTCCGACGGTATTGACCCGTGCATAATACAGAAGTCCGCCGTGCCGGCGCCGATGTCGATCACCATCGAGTTATTCAGGAGGTTCATGCCGTACGCCACGGCAAACGGCTCCGTCACGACCATCAGCGAATGTACGAACTCCGTCACGGCCTTCCGTATCGCCAGCTTGTTCACCTTCAGCGTGTCGGCGGGAACACCGACGACCGCGTGTATCTTCTGTCCCGATGCAGGACCGGCAAGTTCGATCAGGTGCCTGATGATCTCCTTCACCGCCTCGTCGTTCCTGCTGATGCCTTCCTTGATTACGCCGTGTTCCAGAGGCCGGCAGATGTCGAGTGAAAGCCTGTTCTGGAGCGCCTCGGAGCCGAACAGCACCGGCTTGCCGACCACCTGAAGCGCAATAAAATCCTTCGGCCAGCCGACGAAACTCTCTATCCATTCCCTCTTGCCGTTGCCCGCCGAGATCGAACTCCTCGACGTCCCGAGGTCGATACCGACAAACAATACATCATCTTTTTTCCGCGTATCTGTCTGCGCCATAGCCTGCTTCTCCTTTATTGATATAGTCCAATATCCCCGCTTCGAGGTCATGCGCGATATTTTCCCTGTGCGCCTCGGTATTGAGCTGCTTCTCTTCCTGCCTGTTGCTGAGGCATGACACCTCTGCAAGAACGGCCGGCACTTCGGCGCCGAGGAGCACAACAAAAGGCGCCCGCTTTACCCCGAAGTTGTAGGCATTTCCGTTTTCCTTTTCCATATTTACAAAAAGGTTCTTCTGTATGGAATAGGCAAGTTCCCTCGATTCCTGGAGTTTGAGTTTCTGACCGAGCTTCTCGATGATCTCCTTGAATTCACCGAGGCCGTATTGGGAACCGGCGTTTTCCTGTTCGGCGAGCTCCTGCGTCTTGCTGTCAGCGGATGGGCCGAAATAATATGTCTCGATGATATTGATCGGCTTCGAAGGAAGATAATTTAGATGTATCGAGACGAAGAGGTCGGCCTTTGCCTCCCGGGCAAGTTCGACCCGCTTATTGAGGGGCAGCGTGACGTCTTCGCTCCGTGTCATGACAACATGGAAACGTCCGTACTTGTCGAGACGGGACTTGAGACGTTTTGCAATATCGAGGGCGATGTCCTTCTCCGCGGTTCCCATCTTCCCCCTTGTCCCCGAATCCACACCGCCATGGCCCGCATCGATCATGATCGTCTTGACTCCCAAACCGAAGGTGCGGCTCACCGACACGTCCGCATTGGTGATAAAGGCCTTAAAATCCGAGGGGTTCGGCAATTCAGCGGACGAAGGGAGCGGACGCATCACTGTTCCCCCCGCTGTCTGCTTTTCAGCAAGCAAGGGGGCATCCAGATAATTACCCCCCGCCAGGACAACTATCGCCGCAATACATAATATCAGTAAGAGCCTGTTCGGAGAGAACGTCCGCTGTCTCAAAAGGGCGCCCTTTTTCTTGCCGATTATCCGCAGATTCTCTTCGTAGATCCCTTTCAGGATCTCCTGGCGAACCTTCAGCTCTTTTTTCCTGAAAAAAGCGGAAATCATAATAGTATGCACACTTTAACAATTTACAGGAAAAAATTCAATGACGGCCCGCCGTAGCCTAAAGAGGCCATCCACCATAGGAGAAGTCCCCCCTTGCCCAAGGGGACATCATTTTGCGTCTTTGCCCGCGATATAATAGTATTGCGCGCCAAAGGGTATACGTCGCAGATACCTCTCCAGGGGAATGAAGATCGAGAGAAATTTCGGAAAGAATACGGCAAATCGCAACGTCTTCCGTCCAAAGCCGCTTTCAGACAGTATCCGGCCGGCATAAAGAGGGCTAAGGAGCCTCGCGTCCCTATCGAATTCGCATGAGTGCACCGCCCTTAGTGTGAGCGGGTTCAGCGGGTTATGCTCGAAAAGGAAGAACTCGCCCCGAGCCTCCAGCCTTTCATAAATATTTTTTAGGACTTCGACGTGCCTTTCAAAGGGGATATGGTGGAATACATTTGCGGCGAAGATGACATCGAAATCGATATCGAATGGCTGTTTGATCCCGTCAAAGACTTCGAAGACCACATTAGAGAGACCTTTGTTCCTATCTTTAGCGGCCTCGATCGATTCTCGGGAGACGTCTATCGAAAAGATGGCCGCCTCGGGGAGATATTTCCGGATGAACGCTTCGCTTTTCCCTATCCCGCAGCCGAAATTCAGAAAGTTCAGACGCTCCTTTTCCCTGCCCTGGGCCCTTAGAAAATCGAATATTTCCCTTATCTTGTATTCGTCGAAATAGGCCGGGCCGAATCCGGAGAGGCGGATATTTGCCGCATGCAGTTCTTCGTAGCTCCCGGCATATTTATCGAATTCAGCCATCCGGGTCGTACCCTTACCCGTCTCGATCACGGTGGAAGGTGTCACCGATATTGAGCATCTCCTTGACGAAAAAGAGCGGCCTTCTTTTCACTTCGAGGTATATTTTCCCCACATATTCCCCGATAAGACCCAGGAAGAGTATGTTCAGGCCGCCGATAAAAAAAAGCGGGATCACCGTCGAAGTCCAGCCGGGGATCGTCCTTCCGGCGAATTTTTCGTAAAAAGCCCATGCGACAAGGCAGAGTGAAGTGACAAAGATGGTCAGTCCGACAAGAGAGGCAAGCCTGAGCGGCACATTGCTGAAGGAGGTAATCCCTTCCCATGCAAAGGCCAGCATCTTGCGTAACGGATATTTGGTAGCGCCTGCAAACCTCTCCTGTCTTTCATAGTAGATGATTTCATGGTCGAACCCGAGATAAGGGAAGATGCCGCGGAGGAAGATATTGGTTTCCCCGATCTTCCTGAACGCGGCAACAACCTTTTTCGAGATAAGCCGGTAGTCCGCGTGGTCATATATAAGGTCTACCCCCATGATCTGCATCAGCCGGTAAAAGAACTGCGCAGTCAGCCGTTTGAACATGGTGTCTTTCTCCCTCGTCCTGCGTACGGCGTAGACAACGTCGTTTCCCTGCCGGTATTTTTCGAGCATCTCCCCGATCAATTCAGGTGGGTCCTGGAGGTCGGCGTCGAGACTTACGACCGCGTCGCCGGATGAATGGAGTATCCCTGCAGCCAGGGCACGCTGATGACCGAAATTACGGCTGAAGGAGATGACCTTCACCTTAGGAGATTCTGCCGCAAGTTTTCTGAGGATCTCAAGGGAGCGGTCACGGGAGCCGTCATCGACAAAGACGATCTCATAGTCATCGATCAGGCCCTTGCCGCGAATTCCGGCAAGCGCCTCCAGCACGGTCGCGTGAGTGGTCCCTATCACCGCTTCTTCATTGAAGAGCGGGATGACGATGCTAAGTTTCATCTCTTTCGATCCCGTGCTTTCTCCCGTGTTCACTCTCGTAAATCCCCTTCCCCCGGACAATGTAATTTATCAGGAGTTCACGACGTTCATTATCATTACTGTCTCGAAGTAAAAAAATATTTTGAGTCGGACGAATGCTGCCTTCGAAGGCTAGGATGCGACAAGAAGCGCAACCAGGGCAAAGAAGAATATTGCCTTATGTAATTTACTACATGCCGCCCGGGGTGAAAAAAAGCCGCACGACTAGAGATATCCTCTTTTCCCATTCATAAAAATACCGATTTCATGCCAAATTGTCAACTTATCAGGGTCGTATCGATTCTTATGTGGCAACGGGATTAGAAGATTAGCGCCACACCTGGCTCAACTCTCTGTAGTATCTACTCACACCGGCCGACGAGGTAGCCGCCAACTTCTTTCAGGCCTTCACATTTGCTAAGCATTTCTTTGAACTCTTTGTCATTCGGATCGACAAATTTTGTATCTGCAGCAATCCAGTAAGGAGAAGTATGGCGCTGCGTCTTGTCTCGATAAGTCGTAAAAATCAAATGTGAACCCGACATATATTCCAGATTTGCCGCCGTTGCCCACCACTCAGTGATAACCTTTTCCTGCCCGGCTTGAGATAGGATGCTCGACGCCTTTAACAGGTCCTTTGTCTCTTTTGAGGGCTCGAAAAATGCCCTGTCTATCATCGAAAAAGGATAGCCCATACGGTCCCACGTATAGGCCGGCCATATGACCAGGAGCGCAAGATACAGCCACACCCACTTTGTACTATTAGGCAGCAGGAAAGGCAGGGAAGCGACACCGATTACAAGAATCAGGGGAATAATGTAATACCTCGCCCAGCCTATTGATAAGAAGGTCCACCATACCGAGTAAAAGATGATCATCGCAGTAAACGTAAGATATAGCCGTCTTATACCCTTGTCCCGGCTTACAAGAGCGCCTACAAGCGCAAGCAGAAAGACAACACTTTGGAAGGTTATACCAAACCTCTCATAAAGAGTAGACACCCGTGTTTTATAAAGGCTGATCAGAGAGCGGGGGGGGCCGTGGGCTACGCCCTGATTCCTCAGAAAATCCGCAAAAGATTGCCAACTATGAATGAATTCCGCCGGACCCAGTGACACAAATTTCCAAATCTCGAAGGCCACAAAAGGGATTATAAAGCCTGCAGTAAAATAAATTGCGTCGCGGGCTGCCGCCTTAAAGCCCTCCCCCGTTCGCTCGACTATATATAATGTTGCAGCTACAAGCAGAAAAGTCGAGAAAGCAAATATTGAAACAAACTTGGCCAGCACGGCCAGTGACATTGCGACCCCGGAAAGAAGCCGGGTTGACTTAGAATTGTTCTCGAAATAGATCAGCACAGAAAGGATTATCAGTAGTGCCGCCGGCACCTCTCCCAGCAGCGCGTACCACTGTTCATAGTGATACGTCATAAGCGCGTAACTGAGATAAAGAAATGAAAAAGTTGCAAACGAAAGACCGAACCCTGCCTGGTATCTCCGGACAAGCAGGCCGATCGACACAAATAATGACACCCATAATAATACGTGGGAGATTCCCGGCGCCCAGAAAGTATTCCCAACAAGCCTGATCACCAGGGAAGCAGGAATAATTACGGTTGGCCCCGTGCCGACTAAAGGGTCGAATCTGAGGGCGACATAGGCATCCCTCCCCGTCTGGATCGTAGACGTATATCCCAAACCGTCAGCGAGATTTTTTGCAATTACAGCGTGCCAGGCATCATCGCCGCACCCTATTCCCAAGGAAAACACAAAGATCAGTGCCAATACAGTGAACGCCAAGAGAAATATTGCCGGAAGAACACTAGCGATAATCCTCCTCATTTCAGCCTCCCTTTAAGCTTTCACTGTAGCTGCGTCTTTATCTGACAACCATAAAGAGAACTTGTCACTTGCCTCGCTTTGCAAGCATTATGAGACATCCACGGAGGTGAAGTTCCTCTCCCCCTGCAGAAGCCGATTTCTCATTTCATCAAACGGGTAGTATGTCATGCTCCTCTAAAGAGATGTCTATATTTTTTTTCTTAATGAACTACCCCGCAGCAGAGCTGCGAGGTATCTATTATTGAATCTGAAAATGTTAATCGAACAAACCGAGTTGATCACGATGTATTTGTTGATATTGCCTTCCCTGGCTTTTGACATAATTCGCTATCGCAGCTTCATTGCCGTAACGACCAACGGTGTTGACGTAGTATCCGCTTGTCCAAAGATGTCCGCCCCAAAGTATTTTCTTGACCTCGGGATGTCTCTTGAGTATTTCTTTTCCCGTAATGCTTTTTATCGATTGCACTATATCCTTGGGACTTTTCACTGGCACACTTTGAACCAAAAAAATGCACATGATCTTCATCTACCCCAATTTCTACAAAATGTATCTCGTACCTTTCTCCTATTCCTATGCACACTTCTTTCAAACTCTCAGAGACAACTTCCGTAAATACTTTCCGCCTGTATTTTGCAGGACATACAATGTGGTATAGCAAAAGATTTTTGTTATGTCTTTTGTGTATATGCTCACTCACACACCATTATACCCCGATGCAAAGCATCGAGGAATTCTTTTGATTAAATATCTTATTGAAATATCTTTTCAAATCCATAATAATCACTACCACGGCATATAATCTATGATGACGTATAATATACCATTATCATAAGTTATTGGAAATTGAGGAGCGCTGTTTTGAAGAAAAGGCAAGCTATGCTGCAATTTGTCTTCCCCGAAAAGTGGCCGCCTCAATACGGTTCACTTAGTAGCGGTGAGAACGTCCAAGAAGGGTCGGAAGGCGGCGGATCAAGCCGACAGCTCAGCTTGCCGCAGGCTCATTGAAACGCATTAATGCAAATCCTGTTGCAGCTCGAGATACTCCGTCAGGTACTCCCTGTAGGCAAGGATCTTCTCTTTCGTCTCTTCCGCCATGTCAAAGTCCCTCATCACATAATCCTGCATATCCGCGACTTCGCGGTAATGAAGCTCCTTGTCTTCGGACTTCGTGACGCCCCTGTCGTGTCTCCGGTGCAGGTTCAGAGACTGCGCCTGGTAACCGATCTTGCCCTGCCTGAGCAGCCAGACGTAAAAGAACCAGTCTCCGGCAACCCGGAACTTTACGAGTTGGTCGAGAATGGATGAGATGTCGCGTTTCTTGAATACGACGGCCGAAACATTGGGAACGGTATTCTTTACCGCCAGCGTATCCGCTATCTCTTTTGTCCCCTCCCTGATATAGTCGCTTCGCCATTTGTCTTTGTCGATGTCACTCGTGTATTCGAGATAATTGTCCGCCAGTACCCTTCCCTTATCGTCTATCTGCTTGGACTGGCAGTAGGCCATGACCACATCGGCGTCTTTAGCGAAGCACGCCATAAGCCCTTCCAGAAAATTGCCTTCGCAAAGGTCGTCCGCCTCCGCGATCCAGATATAATCGCCTTTCGCCGCCTGAAGACCCTTAGCCCACTGCCTGAATACGGACCCGGAATTGATCTCGTTCGTTATCAGTTTCATATCCTCTCTCCCCTGTATATACTTCCGGGCTATCTCCACGCTGCCGTCTGTGGATGCGTCATCCAGGACGATGATTTCATAAACCGGGTACGTCTGCTTCAGTATGCTGTCCATCCTCAGGGCGAGGTATCTCTCGTAGTTATAGTTGGGGACGATAACGCTCACTTTCTTATACTGATGGCCTAGAAGCGTAAGAAGGGTATAGACGTAGTCGTTGAAACCGAACCGCTCTTCGACGAGTTTCGCTGTATTGCGTTCCATCACCTGCATTCTTTGAGGATCGCCAAACAGCTGGAGCACCGCTGCCACGAGGGCGGCTACATTCTCATACGGGACAAGCGCACCCGTGTCTTCGGTCACGATGTCTTTGAATCCGCCAGCATTGTCGAAGCCGACCACCGGCAGTCCGACGTCCATCGCCTCAAGCACGACGGCGGGGAATGGGTCCTCCCGGGAAGTGAGCAGATAGATATCCGCGCCGGCGTAAAAAAGAGAAGTGTCCGCAACCGCCTTCTGTAGAACCAGCTGGCTGCAAAGCCTCGCCGCTTCGAGGATCTTTTTCTCCATTTCGAGGTGAAGATTACCGACCCAGAGAAAATACACGTCGTCGCGCGCGCTCGACACGGATTTGGCGGCTTCCACAAACAGATCGATCCCTTTTCTGTAATCAGCAAAGCCGACCCCGAGGACTATCCGTGCATGCTCGGGCAACGATAATCTCTCCCTCAATGCTTTTCTCGCCTCGTCTTTTCTGCCTCGATAAGGGTTGCCCTTATACAGACCCTGCGGCTGAATCACGGCCTTATCATCATCGACCGGTGCCACCGCCTGGAACTTTTCCCTGACAAACGCCGCCGGGAACACCACTCTGTCGGAATACTCGGCCAGCAGTCTGGCGTTCCTTTCCAGCCCGTTTTCCTTAATAATATTCGGCAATTCGTGGACCAAGGTTACCGACCTGATGCCTTTCTTCCGAAACAACTCAGCGAGGTCGCCGCTCGTAACGGTGTTGCAGATCGCTTCGCGAATGCCCATATCGAAAAGGCGCCTGATAAGACTTCCCCTTTGCTCGGCTGTCCTGTACTCTCTCTCCAGGTTATACACCGTGCCATATTTTGCATATTCCGGCTCAAGTTCTCCCCCGGACTTCAGCAGGAAATGCACATCGTAATGGAAAATGAGTGCAAGTCTCTTTACTATATGGAGCGATAGAAGTTGCGCGCCGTGAAAATGCCCGTCATGGCAGACATAGGCTATCTTCTTTTGCCCCTTCTCCGCAGCATACTCGATAAACGAATCTGCGATCGCCTGGAGAAAGGCATACCCGTATCTCCTGTCCGGCTCCAGATACGCCCCCTCCGCCCATTCATTCCAGGCGTTTACGAACAATAATTTTTCACCGGATTCAAAATTCCGGTCGACAAAAAGAAAGAGATCTTTCAGCCACTTTTTGAAAAAATGAGGGAAGGCATTCACCAGCACAGTACCCCGGCCGGGTTTCCTTGCCTCGTTGTCCCAGCTCGGGAAGACGCCGCGAAATTTCTTGTAGGAGGGCGCAGAATATTGCCCGCTAAGTGCCATCGCTTCCCGGTAGTCCAGAACAACACCCCGGTAATTCGGGTTCACTACGCGGAATTGATCCGAGACGTCTCTCAGAGGAAATGTGTTGGGTGGAAATTCGATGGCGGCATCGAACCCGATACTCGCCGGGTCGATGTGGTCAAAGGCATGGGTTGCCGTCAGGTAAATCTCCCCAATTCCGTTTTCGCGGCACCACCGTCGCCACCTTTCGGCAGTCGCCGCAGGGTTCGGCAGAAGGCTGGGCCGGTACACCACCAAAAGCGGCCTCCCGCTTACCCTGATGTAGTTCTTGTTTTTGAGATATGCGGAAATATATTGAATAAAGGCGACATCATCTTCCGGAGAGTGCTTCTGGGAAATCAGCACATCGTTTTCCTTGCCGTCCCATCTTCTCGTCCAGTTCTCGTTAGCCCAATTAAGGCAGAAGGGGAAATCGAAATCCTCGGCGAACCTTCTGACTGGTCCCTCGAGCAGCGTCTTGCCGCCGAACCAGTAAAAATGAAAACAGAAACCGTAGACGCCATATTGCCTTGCCAGTTCGACCTGCCTGCGCTGCACATCCGAAATTCTCAGGTCATAAAATCCCAGATCCCCCGGCAGCCGTGGCTGATAATGTCCGATAAATTGGGGAACCGCCCTCGTTACGTTGGTCCATTCCGTGAAGCCTTTCCCCCACCATTCGTCATTTTCCGGGATAGGGTGAAACTGCGGAAGATAAAAGGCGATGAGTTTTATCCCGGGGTCGGGAATGCGAGGGAAAGCCAGAGGGACGTATTCGTCGGACGCTCCGCTGTTCAGTTCGGACACGAACGAGAAATAGTCCGAGGAACCTGCAGTCGCGGAAAGGCATGACTCCTTTGTATCGCCTCGACCGCCCTCGATGAATTCATCCGAGAGCTTCTGATCTATCTTCTTCTGGAGGGTTTCGGGGTCGGACCTTCTCAGGTAGTAGAAAAATTTCTGGAGATTCGATTTCCGGAGATTCCTCAGGACCTCTTTGGGGTGGGCCATCGTTTTCAGGAACAATTTGGCAAAAAGCCTGCGCCTCGTCCCTTCCGGCAGGATGCTGTCCCTCAGCGCATAATATTGCGACAGGAGTTTCCAGCCGTGGCCGGAATGGATCAAGTGGATATATGCCTCCTTCTCCCGCAATGCGCCCTCGACCGCGCTGATATACTCGTCCTTCTTGCCCAGCGAGTCTTTCAGCTCCCCGATTTTCGTATCTCTGCCCTTGATGTCTGACAAGAGGGCGGCAAGATCCGATTCGAGGGCCTTGATCCTCGCATCTGACGCGGCAAGGTCAGCTCCGAGGCCTTCGACCGTTTTCCGGAGATTGGCGATGCTCGCATCATCACTCACAACCCTCGATCGTAAGGTCTTTATATCCTCCTGGTATCGGGACCTCATATGGGCATGACCGGCAACGAATCCATGAATCCTGTCCTTTGTGATCTTTTCGACATGTCTGGAGAGTACTGCCAGATAGGAATTTCTCAGAAAAACGCGGTCCCTGTTCTTCTGTGCAATTTGCATATCGCCTGCCCACTGGTTATACAGGGCAGTCGTCTTTTTTATATGGAAGAATGGATGCCTCTCGCCCACCCGGATAAGAAGGTCCCAGTCCTCATAGAGTTCCAGGCTTTCGTCGATGCCGCCGGCTTCTTTCAACACCTCTTTCCCGAACATGAGGCACATAAAGGGGATGTAATTTTCGAAAACGAGCTCGTCGTAATCATAATCCTTCGAAAATTCGATTTCTCTTCTTTCTTCTCTTATTTGATAGGTCTGAGGATCGTAGCTTTTATAGACCATCAGCGAATCCGTATAAGCAACCTTATATTCGCTCTGTTCAAGAAACGATAACAGCGTTTCGACATGTTCCGGATAAAACTCGTCGTCGTCATCGAGGAACCCGACGTACGCTCCTTTCGCATTCCCTATTCCCACGTTCCCCGCATGCGCCCTACCCTTGTTTTCTTCGAGTCTTACATAGTTGAGCGGCACGTCGCCGAGAAGCGTCTTCAGCTCTTCCCTATCGAGTTCGCAGCCGCCGTCGTTGACGAGGACGACTTCAATAGGCCGGTATGTCTGGGCAGAGATACTCGCAAGCGCCTTTTTAAGAAGCTTGGGTCTGTCTTTTGTTCTGACAATTATGGAAACTAAAGGTCTTCGTTCTTCCAAACTTATTATTCCTCATTCAAAGTTCTCTGGGTTCTCGCTTCGAGTCGCCTGAGGAGACCCGCCTGCGCGGGAATGACAAACATGCTATCCCTAAAATTCCCGTAAGTCTGCGTTTTTATTATATTGGATAAGGCCCTCATATTTCCATGACGGCCGGGCGACAGCGAAGACGAAAAGAGATCAATATGCCCCTTCACGCTTGACCACAATTTTCACTGTCTTGAACAAGATAACGATATCCAGCCAGAGGTTCCAGTTTCGCACGTACCAGGAATCGAGGGCGATCCGGTAATCGTAGCTTGTATTGCTTCTTCCGCTAACCTGCCACAAACCGGTAATGCCGGGCAGCACGCTGAAGCAGAGTTCCGCCATCTCACGGTAGTGCCTGTCTATCTCGTCCTGCGTCACCGGCCTGGGTCCGACGAAACTCATTTCGCCCCTCAGCACATTCAGTATCTGCGGCAGTTCATCGAGGGAGGTGGTCCGGAGAAACCGGCCTATCTTGGTCACCCTCGGATCGTCATTCAATTTCCAGTACTGCTGCCACCTGTTATTCACCTCCGGGTCATCCTGCAGCAACCCCTCGAGCCGGGCTTCCGCGTCCTCGAACATCGTCCTGAACTTATAACACCGGAACGTTGTTCCCTTCCTGCCTACCCTCTCCTGAGAAAAAATAGCCCTCCCAGGCGAACCAATCCGGATGAGAAAGGAGATGAGCGCCATAGGGAAAAAGAGGAACGGCAGAAGCACTACGCTCACCACTATGTCAAAACTCCGCTTTATGAAAATGTTGAAGGGGTTTGCCAGGTTGTTCTTCATCTCGAAGGCAAATGCCTCTTCATGGAAAAAATGCTGAAGGTTTGTGCCAAGTACGGCGATGCCGAATATATCCGGGACAAAGAGGATGCGGTCGACCTTGTGCTGAAGACCGTTTATCAGTCCTTGGAGACGCTCCTTGCCCGCGCCAGGCATGGCGATGACGAGGTCGTCGATGCCGCACCGGTTTATATATGTTGCCGCCCTGTCCGTCCCCTTATGGATTTTGACGCCCTCTATCTCCCTGCCCAACTTGCCGGGGTCGTCGTCCAGGAATCCCTTGATCTCGTATCCGTAATTCGGCTCTTTCTTGAGCGCCCTGACAATGAGTTTTCCAGTCTTTCCCGCGCCCAGGATGAGCACTCTCCTCTTCAGAAATCCCAAACTTCTGAGGACCTTCTTCGCGACCATCCGTATGAGCGGAAGGGACAAAAGGGAAATCGTACCCATAAGGGCCACAACCGTCCGGGACATCTCATCGCTCAATTTTCCGATCGACACGATAGTAAAGACGCCGACAGTCGAAAAAAAGGATACCTTCCACAACACCCGTATCTCATCCCAAAAGGAGAACCTTTTTGTGTAGAGCCCCTCATAGTAGAAGAAAAAAACCCATACGACAAGGACCCACCAGATGTCGAAAAGGCCTCTGAACGGCATCCCTTCAGGAAAGCCTGCATAAAAAAAAGGGAGGATGCTGGTCCTCACGAACACCGCGCAATAGAACGTTACCGCCACGGTGGCGATATCGACGAAGAAGACGGCCAGAAATTCGGAAGCGAATTTCAGATTGCTGAGGGTCCTAATATTCGCCTCCTGTCAGCGTTGCGGTGACATTCCCGAGCGCCACTTTCGTCTGCAACTTGACGGGTACACGTTTTTCGTCGTCCGTAAGCCATATATACATGTCCCCCCTCCTGTTGAAGAGACCCTCCGATTTCAAGAGAGGTTTTATCACTATGGTATCAAAAACCCCGAGTTTCGTGGTAATTCTTTCCTTCCTGATGACCTGCACCTCGACATTCCATAATTTCTTGCTGTCCACCACGTACACGTAGACGGACTTTCCGGGCACGGACTTGATCGTCCTGAAATAATAGAAACTCGAAAGGGGATCGAAGGTTTTGTCGCGGATAAGAATGTCCTTTCGCTCTCCATTCAGATAGTCGGTATAAAGAGCCTTGCGCTTCGCCCCGTCAAAGACGATCTCCTTGTTCCGCCTGTACCGCCCTTCCCTGATACTGATGCGGTAATGCAGCGGATTGCCGATCGCAGCGTGACGCAGGGGTTTTGAAAGGACGGACTCTGTTCTGTCGTCGACGGTGTAAAAAAGAGAGACCCAGGCGGCAGAGCGGGCGGTCGAAACAATCCTCGTCGCCCCGTTTTCTTCCCTGATTTCGAGCGTTGCGGTGCCTGTCTTGATTCCTCCCCAGGTAAGGTCGTAGACAAGCTTTTCGGGAACGCGGAAGGCATAGGCATCCGGAATCGCGGCGAAAACCGGCAAAAATGATAAGAAGAATGCGCAGAGAAGAAATTTTATTGTGACAGACTTTCCTTTTTCCCGGAACCCCAAGGGACCTCCTGGAGAATTAAAGATTTTTTTCTGCTATATTAATATTATGTTTATTATTCCCGCAATAGATTTGAAAGACGGCAACTGTGTGCGCCTGCTTCAGGGGAAGAAGGATGAGGTGACCGTGTACTCCCGCGACCCGGTTGCGACCGCAAAAAAATGGGAGTCCGCCGGAGCGAAGATCCTTCATGTCGTCGACCTCGACGGGGCCTTTACCGGGCACCGGAAGAATATCGATATCGTGCTTAAGATCAGAAAGTACGTGAAGATGGTCATCGAAGTCGGCGGAGGCATACGCGACATCGAAACGGTTGAACAACTTGTAAAGGCCGGAATAGAACGGGTCATTCTCGGCACGTCGGCGGTGGAAGACTCCGCCTTCGTGGTCGAAGCGTGCAATAGATTCCCGGGGAAGATCCTTGTCGGGATAGATGCAAAAGACGGCAAGGTGGCGGTCAGGGGATGGGAGGAAGTGAGCACCGTCGGGGCCAAAGAACTTGCCAGGAGAGTGGAGTCCGCCGGGGTTGCGGGCATTATCTATACCGACATTTCAAGGGACGGCATGCTTACCGGCCCCAATGTAGCCGCCCAGCAGGAGATGGTGAAGAGCGTGACCGTTCCGGTGATCGCTTCGGGCGGCATTGCCACGCTCGATGACGTCAGGAACCTCCTTAAGATCAAAGGCCTATGGGGCGCGATTACCGGCAAGGCGATCTACTCCGGTTCCCTCGACCTGAAAGAAGCGATAAAGCTGGCCGCGGATTATACCGGATAATGCTCGCGAAACGGATCATCCCCTGTCTCGATGTGAAGGACGGTCGCGTGGTCAAAGGGGTGAGTTTCGTCAACCTGCGCGATGCCGGCGATCCTGTCGAAAACGCTATATTCTATGACGGGCAGGGTGCCGACGAACTCATCTTTCTCGACATCACCGCCTCGCATGAAAAACGGAAGATCATACTCGACGTGGTCGAGCGCACCGCCGAAGACGTGTTTATGCCTCTTACGGTCGGGGGAGGGATAAAGACCCTCGACGACATCAGGGCGCTCCTCAACGCCGGATGCGACAAGGTCTCGATCAACACGACCGCGGTGAAGGACCCCTACTTTGTGAGCAGGGCGGCCGAAAGATTCGGGAGCCAGTGCATCGTAGTGGCGATCGACGCCAAGAGGGTCACTGGCGACATGTCCGATGCGACCGGCGAGGGTTGGCTGGATGACCCGTCTCTCAAAGAGGTGCGTCTTTCTCTTCCTGCCACAGGCCTCAGCTGGGCGATTTCTACTCACGGCGGAAGAAAGATGAAACTGATCGACGCGGTCCGGTGGGCGAAGAAGATGGAAGAGCTCGGCGCCGGCGAATTCATGCTGACGAGCATGGACAAGGACGGGACAAAGGACGGTTATGACATCGAATTGACAAGGGCCATATCCGAGGCGGTCTCGATACCGGTAATCGCCTCGGGAGGGGCCGGCACGCTCGAACACCTCTATGAAGGACTGGTTGACGGCAAGGCCGATGCTGTGCTTGCTGCCTCGATATTCCACTTCAGGGAGTTTACGGTGCGGGAAGCAAAGGAGTACCTCAGGTCCAAAGGCGTGCCGGTAAGGCTGTAGCACCCTTCAGAAAATACGGTTGTGATCGCGGCCCTTCGCTTTAAAGGCCCGATTTCTGCCGTTCTATGCTCACTCCGCTGTCCCGGATGCTTTCGGGATGAAACTCACCCTGCGGGTTCAGACAGTCACGTCTGCGGACGCTCCATTTTGCGAAGAACGGCCACGAAATCGGCCCATGCCGCTCTTTGCCGCCATCCCAACTTTATGGATTAGGTTGATGTTGATAATGTCCGCCGATATGATAAGGTTAATATATAGATCACTTTTTTCGAGGAGGAACGATCATGAGGATGGAACTCGAAGGGACGCTCCTGAAGATGACGCCGGAGAACGACCGCGAAAAAGAAGAGCTCAACCAGCTCTGGACGATTATCATCGGCTGCGTGAGCGAAGGGAAGAGGCTGGTACCGGTCGGAGAGTATCTCCCCGGGATTAAGGAAGTCGCGGTCTTCAATATAGAGTAGTGCAGCAATGGCGGATAAAAAGATCGATGTCGTCTGCTATGCGGGCTATAAGGGCGAAGAAAGCCCGCGTTCTTTCCTGCTCGGGGATGAGAGGATCGAAGTTGCCTCCATAACAAAAGAGTGGGTCGAGGAGAACGCTGCAGACATAACGCGAAGAAGGTTTTTTAGAGTCAAAGGCAGCAACGGATTTATGTATACCCTCTGTTATGACGAGGGTGTATCGGCGTGGTTCCTGGCAGGCAGCTGAGGTTTTCCTGAGAGTCTCTCCTCACCCCTCTCCGGGATCATAACTCCCCTTTTACCCCCTCTTATCTTAAGAGGGGGAGAGGCGCAGCCTGGGGGCGTTACTCCAAAGAATGGCAACTTTCCTCCCTTTAGCAAAGGGAGGTTAGGAGGGATTTTCTAATCTAATGTCCTCATATTTATGAACTTCTCATTAATTGAGATTTCTTTGCGTCATTCCCGCGCAGGCGGGAATCCATGTTTTTTTAGTCCTTAAGTGGCCCTCCGCTTTCGCGGGGGTGACGGATACTTTCGGTAAGTTGATTTTGAGATAGGTTCTAGAAAGTTTTTTGGAGCATTTCACTGCAGGAATTCCGATTAATGTAATCCTCTAAGCCTCCTGATCCGTTCGACGATCGGTGGATGAGAAAAGTAAAACTTGGCGTAGAACGGGTGGGGATGGAGATTGGAAAGGTTGTCCTTCGAGAGCTTGATGAGCGATATCGCGAGGCTCTCCGGATGTCCGGACAACTCTGATGCGAACCTGTCCGCCTCGTCTTCGTGTCTCCTCGATATATAACTCGAAACAGGGGTAAAAGGGAAAGACACGATACCGAAGATGAAGCCGAGTATAATCAGTTTTGCGAAGAACGTCTCTCCCTGGATATGAAAAATATTTGACAGAATGTCTGTCCTGAGGATGCGGAAAGCAACATACGCACCGACCAGGGAAAGGCATTCGAACGCGACGATGCGCTTCAGCACATGCTTTTTCTTCCAGTGGCCGGCCTCGTGGGCGAGCACGGCGAGTATCTCATTCTGCTCCATAATCTCGATCAGCGTGTCGAAGAGCACGATCCTTTTTGTCCTTCCGATGCCGGTAAAATAGGCGTTTGTGTGCGTGCTTCTCTTCGACGCGTCGATCTTGAAGACCCTGCTCACCCGTATACCGACCTTTTTCATCATCTCCCTGATCTTCATATCGAGTTCCCCGCCTTCGAGCGGCGTGAACTTGTTGAAGAGGGGCTCGATCACATAGGGTGAGATATACATAAGGAATATGCTGAGGATGAAGAAGAACCCCCATACGAGGAGCCACCAGTAGTCGGGACTCTGCCGGACAATATAGAGTCCGGCAAACAGGGCTATCCCGAGGATGAGGGCAGAGAGAAAAAGCGACTTTACAAGGTCCATCAGCCACAGTGCCGGCGTCATGGTATTGAAGCCGTATCTGTTTTCGATCCTGAACGTCCTGTAGAGGCTGAAGGGAATCGAGAGTCCCGTGTTGACGAAGCTCAGAATGAGGAAGAATACCGCGCCTTGCAGAACAAAAGATAGCTTGAAGGAACCGATCCAGTTGTTGTAGGCATTCAGAAGTCCGCCAAAGAGGAAGATGATCATCACGGCACTGCTGAAGACCGATTCGGCAAGCGAAAGCCTGCTCATATCGAGGGTGTAGGCCTGCGTCTTCTTCAGCACGGACCCGTCGATATATCCTTCGAACCCGGCCGGCACTTCCGCCCCGTACTTCTTCATATACCGGAGGTTTATAAACCTCAGCCAGTATTCGAACCCCTCAACAAGGAGGTAGCAGATCAATATGATAAACTGGTATTTCTGCATATGAGACTGTGGCTATTATACCATTACAGTTGCCGGCATCTACCCTATCCTCAGGACCTTCGCCCCCCGGATCTTTCTTTCCTTGAGCTCGCGCAGCGCCGTGTTAGCCTCTTCCAGCCGGTACTCCTGAATCTCGGGCCTGATCGGGATCTCCGCCGCAAGCCGCAGAAACTCTTCGACATCCTTTCTCGTGATATTCGCGACACTCCTGATCTCTTTCTCCATCCAGAGATCACGCGAGTAATCGAGCGAGAGAAGCTCTCCCTTGTCGCCTTCTTCCTTCCTGATGGCATTGATGACGAGCCTTCCACCTCTCTCCAGGTTTCTCAGGCTTTGTACGACAGGCTTCCACGCCGGCGTGGTGTCGATCACCGCGCGCAACTTTTCGGGCGCCTCCTCTTCGGTATCTCCTGTCCAGCATGCGCCGAGCTCTTCCGCAAAATGCCTTTCCGACGCGGTCCTCGAAAAGACGAACACCCCGGATTTGGGATACAGGTGCCGGAGCATCCTCATCACGAGATGACCCGATGCGCCGAAACCGGTAAGGCCGATGCGTTCCCCGTCCCGGAGTCCCGTAAGCCGCAACGAACGATACCCGACAGCCCCGGCGCAAAGAAGGGGAGCGGCTTCCGAATCCGAAAAAACCTTCGGAATCATATAGGCAAAATCCTCGCCGACTACGGCGTACTCCGCATATCCACCGTCCGCGTCCCTGCCGGTTGCCGTGAACGAATCGCAGAGATTTTCCATTCCGCCCCGGCAGAAGCTGCAGACGCCGCAGGCCGATTTGATCCAGGCCACGCCTACCCTGTCTCCCGCCTTGTACCTTGCCGCGTTGCGACCCTCCCCCGCCACCCTGCCGACTATCTGGTGTCCCAAAATAATCGGGAAGCGCGAAGGCGGCGTCCTTCCCTCGATTTCATCCAGTTCGGTGTGGCATACACCGCATCGTGAAACCTTGATGAGAATTTCTTTTTCTCCCGGGACGGGGACCGGCGCCTCGGCAAGTTCCAGGGGAGCTTTCTCCATTCCCAAATCCGAGATCCCCTTTAGTACCATGGCCTTCATCGTCTTCACCTCTTTCCTTCAATGATACCGCCCTGTCATTCAAAATTGAACTCGTGCCCCGCGAGCAGCGGACCTGCCACCATCTTCAGAGTGCGATCACAAAAAATGGGAAGGTGAAGGCGAGGTCCATACAGGCGAAGAAATAAAAAAGTCATGGAAGGGCCCCAAAACGGGAAAAGCGGTGCAGTACCCTTCGGTCAGGAAGGTCTTAACGCAGGTGGGCCTTGCTCGCGAAAATTACCTTTCTCAGGTCATCCAGTTTGTTCTGTATCTCTATCAGTTCCGCCCTGACCTTCGATTCCTCAAGATCCGGGAAACGCCCCGCCTTTTCCAGGAGCAGGACACCGAGTTCCGCCAGTTTCGACTGGAGGTCGACAGCCGTTGTCTCGCCCTTCACATACTTATTTCCCCGTCCGGCAGCGATACTCATTAATTCCTTAAGTGCGGCATCCATAATCCCTCCGAAAAAAAGATTGATTCTACACTATCAGATTTTTAGGGATACGTCAAATCGAAAAGACCGTCCCCCCCCGGCCCTCTATTTTTCCCCGTATCGCTGCAGAACGAACCTCTTTTCGTCCTCTTCGGTCTTGAACTTTCCCCTCAGTCTCCCGTCGAGGAGCTCCCGGAATATCTTTGAAAAGAGCGGCCCTTCGGCGATGCCGAGTTTCTTGAGGTCATCGCCCTTCAGGAGCGGTTTTATCTTCCTCAGCTCGACGAGGAACTGCGATATCTGTTTCTTCTTCCGCGTATCGTTAGTGAGCGCCATAGAAAAAAGTATCAGCTCGAGGCTTTTGTCCGCCAGCAGATGGTAAACTCCAGCGGGGTCCCGAAGGGGCAGTTTTGCGAGAACGTCGGCCGATTCCGTCACGCTCCCGAGGATGACCTCCTTCGTCTTCTGCGGCGGGGCCAGTCTTTCGAGCGCCGCGGTCCTCTGCGCGGCGTCAAGGTTCGAAAGGAGCGCGGCAAGGTAGAGCGTCCCTTTGTCCACTTTCTCGTCGAGATAGAGGAGGTCGTACCAGGCAAGCGTTTCGTACATCGAAGAGAGCGTCGCCTCGAGCTTTTCGTCGAAAAGGAGGTCCTTGTGGATCACCTTGAGAAGGCCGCAGGAAGAAAGCCTCTTGAGCGTCCTGACCGGGTTCGTTTCTTCGAAGGCGAGCCTGAGTTCATCGAAAAGTCTCGACCCGGAGAGACGTTCGAAGAGGTCCATCTGGATCGCCGACTTGATCAGGTTCTCGGTGTGCTTGCTGAGCTTGAACCCGAACCTCTCCGCGAACCTCACCGCCCTGAAGGCGCGCGTAGGATCTTCCACGTAACTTAGGTTGTGGAGGACCCTGATCGTTTTTTCCCTCAGGTCGCGCTGGCCCCCGAAGAAATCTATAAGCTGGCCGAAATCGCGGGCGTTCAGCTTTATCGCAAGCGTATTGATCGTAAAGTCCCTCCTGTAGAGGTCCTTTTTTATCGACGACATCTGCACTTTCGGAAGTGCGGCGGGAGATTCGTAATACTCGGTCCTCGCCGTGGCCACGTCCAGCTTCTGGCCGTCCAGGCTGATATTGGCCGTGCCGAATCTGTGATGAGACCGCACCTTCGCCTTCAGTCTCTCCCCGAGTTCCTTCGCAAAGCGGATCCCGTCGCCTTCTATGACAAAGTCAATATCGAGGTTCGCCTGCCCGAGAAGGAGGTCCCGCACGGAGCCGCCGACGAGGTACGCGTTGACGCCCAGATCCTCGGCGACATTCCCCGCAAGCAGGAGGATGCGGTACACCGGTTCCGGAAACCTCTCTTTCAGCCACACCGCGAGGTTCCTGCCGGAGGGCGTCCTCTCGAACACGTCCTCCTTGCTGATATGCCTCTTCCTCAGAAATTCCTCGTAAAGGACCCTTAAAAGGTCGGTCCTCGTGATGGCGCCGACGATCTTGCTCTCCTCCACCACAGGCATGAACCTCTGGTTCTGTTCGATCATGGTCGCCTCGATTTCCCTGATCGGCGTGTCCTTGCCGACCGTGGCCGCATCGGAAGTCGAGAAGTCGACGCACTTGTTATTCTTGAAACCGTGGAAGAGGGCCTTTTCGACGATCTCCCTCGAAATCAGGCCGATGAACTTTCCGTCCCGGAGGATCGGCAAAACGTTGACGCCGTAACGGGTCATCATGTCTTCGGCCTCCTTGAGGCTGCTGTCCCACTGGATAGTAATCACCGGGCTCGTCATGATGTCCGAGGCGACCTTTCCCGTTTTCACGTGGGTGTTGAGAAGTTCCCTGATCCGGTCGTCCACCACCTCGAGGGAAGCCTCCTTTATGGTTGCCGACGCCGCGGTCGGGTGGCCGCCGCCCCCGAACTCCTTCATCAGCTCCGCAACGTCCAGTTCGGGCGCCCTGCTCCTCGCCACGATCAGTATCTTCCCTTCCATGTCGAGAAGCAGGAGCACGGCATCGATGTCTTCCATCTCCATCACCCTGTGCGCAAGATGGGCCGCGTCGCCGAAGTAAGAGTCGCGGGATGCCTTCGTGATGACGATCCTCAGCCCCCTCAGCACGACTTCGGTCGAGGTCTTTACGAGTTCATTGAGCAGTTCGAGTTCCTCTCTGTTCAGCCCCATCTTCAGGTAACTCGAAACAATATTCAGATTCGCCCCCTTCTTGAGGAGGTATGAGACCGCCAGAAGGTCCCGTTCGGTCGTCGAGGGGAAAAGGAGGGAGCCGGTCTCTTCGTAGATCCCAAGCGCAAGGATGGTCGCCTCCATCGGGGACGGATGCAGTTTTTTCTCCATCAGGAGTTCCGTGAAGATCGTCGCGGTGGCTCCGACGTCCTCGGTCCTCTCTACCTCGCCCCGTATATCGTTCTTCTCAAAAGGGTGGTGGTCGAAGATATGTATCTTGACCGCCTTCTTGTGAAGCAGCGGAGCCAGGGGCCCTATTCTGTCGGCATGCTTCGCATCCACTATGATCAAATGGGTGACTGCGTCGGGATCGATGTCCTTCAGCCGTTTGATTTCCACCGGGTTGAAGACCTCGATAAAGTCGCGCACCTTGCGCTCCTGCGAGCCCGGGAAAACGATCTCCGCCCCGGGATAGATCCTCTTCGCCGCTATCATCGAGGCAAGGGCGTCGAAATCGGCGTTTATATGGGACGTGATCAGCTTCACGGGACCCCCGCTTATCTTCTATTGTCCGTAGATTGCCACGCGGTTTCTGCCGCTGTTTTTTGCGGTGAAGAGGGCGTTGTCGGCGAAGGCGATAAGTTCGTCGTGCGTCTTGATGCCTTCGTCAGGGAAGACCGCAACGCCGGCGCTCACGGTAAGGCCGCCCTTGTTCTTGAGGCTCCTGAACTTATGTTTCCTCACAAATTCACGAAGCCGCTCTGCTTCGGAAACCGCGCCGTTGAGCGGGGTCTGGGGCAGCAGGAGGATGAACTCTTCTCCTCCATAACGGGCCAGTACATCGCTCTTTCGTGAATGCTTCTTCAGGAGCTGCGCGAATTCCCTGAGTACGAGGTCGCCCGTCTTATGCCCGTAGACGTCGTTGACCTTCTTGAAATGGTCGACGTCAAGCATGAGGCAGCTGATCGGCAGTCCGTATCGCACGGCCCGGCTGAACTCCTCGATGATGCGGTGATAGAAGTACCTCACATTATAGATGCCGGTAAGGAAATCCGTGATGGCGAGCTTTTCGAGCCTGGACTTTTCGTCTTCCACCTGTTCGAAGAGAAAGGCGTTATAAAGCGCGTTCGCGGAGGCGTTCGCGATTGTGTTCAGCAAACGGATCTCGTTTTCACTAAAGGAATGCCCCGCCCTCGAAGTCCTCAGAAACAGCGTCCCGATCACCTTGTCCCTGAAAAAGATGGGAATGACAAGTATCGAGCGTATGCCGAGGTGTGCAATAATATCCCTCACGCCGGCCATGAGCGGGTCGGTCGAGACATCCTTGATGATGACCGCCTTTTTCGAAGTGAGCGATTCCATGATCTCCGGGTACTTCCGGAGGTTCAGTTTGATGCCCGCGACACGCGGGTCCTCGAAGCTCGCCACGACAAAGGCGGACCGGTGAAGCCAGTCAACCCGTATCACCGAGCAGCGCGTGACCGGCATGATGTCGGCGATCTTCCTGACGATCCGGTAAAGAAGTTCCTTCGGGTCGAGCGTCGAGGAGATTAGTTGGGTTAGCGCCACCACGGCCTCGAGTTCCTTCATCTCGCCCGCCAGTTTTTCCAGCGCGTATTTTTCGAGGATCGCGGACTCGAGCTTAAATTCCAAATCTCTCTCCAGGTAAGGCCGGTAGAGATAATGCTTCACATTGCGGGCAATGACATTTTCGACGCCTTCCCTGATGTCCCCGGAGATGACGGCGATGGTCGGGCATTTGGTGATCTTGTCGGCGACCGACTTCAGGAGCGAAGCCTCTACGATCACCGCCGCCGGCATTTTTCCCCCGACATTTTTTGAAAAAATGTCCGCCTTCGCGTAATACGTCGTCTTGTAAATTTTACATCCCTTAAAGAACGTCCTCAGAAATCCAAGAACGGCGCTGCCCTTTGCAATTACGGCGACTTCCTTTTGTGCCATGCGCCTTTGCTCTCCCTCGGTGACGCTAGTACATTAGTAGATATTTTGCGTTATATTATTGCCGTTTTCAGCCAAAGTGTCAATTGAAGCGGGAGTAATCCCGCGGGTTTGACACCGGTCCGGCGATTTCTTATACTTCAGGTATGCTTAGGATAGCGGTAATCGACGGCCAGGGCGGCGGGATAGGCAACCTCATCGTCAAGCGGCTCAGGGAGGAGTTCAAAGAGACGGTCGAGATCATCGCACTCGGCACAAACGCCGCGGCAACGACGTCGATGATGAAGGCGAGGGCAAACAAGGGCGCAACAGGGGAAAACGCCATCGTCTGGAACTCACAGCGGGTCGATGTCATCGTGGGACCCCTCAGCATCGTACTTCCTGATGCGATGCTCGGGGAGGTGACGGCAAAGATGGCATCGGCCGTCGTTGCGTCGGGGGCTAAGACGATCCTCCTTCCTTTGAACCAGGAAGACCTCGAGATCGCCGGAGTGAACAGGGAGCCGCTTCCGCATATGATAGAGCACATCGTATCAAGGATAAAGGAGATCGAATATGTGTGAGGCAAACGCATACATCTACAAAGACGGCGACGAGGAACTCTACCTGGAAAACGTCGATGTCATGAAGCCCGAGGAGGGGAAGATATTCCTGAAGAACCTCTTCGGCGAGCAGAAGGTCTTCGAGGGACAGATCAGGGAGATCTCGCTCCTTCGCCATAAGATCCTGCTTGAAAAGAAATAGCCCTCACCCCGGAGCCGCATGCCTGCTGAGAGTTTTTGGGGGCCGCTCTTGCAATTTGGGCGGTTGAAAAAGCTGATGCAGAAAAGTTGCATCTCCGGGAAAAACTTAGTAGTATCTTATTGTTGCCCCGAAAAGGGAGCGCATCGGGTTCTGGTGTCCCGCACGGCCTTCAAAGCCGCTGTTTCCGGTTACAAGCCGGAAGGGTGGGTTCGATTCCCACACGCTCCCGCCAGCAAATGGCTTATTTAAGCCATTTGCACCTTCAGAAAGTTTCAAAATACCGTCCGTAGTTTTCGCGAGCTTTCTCGCAAGGAATCCGGCTGGATGATAGTGTCAAGAATTTTTCGCACTTTCATCAGATGACCTGAATCCGGTTTTCCCTTTAGGCCGCGATCTCTTTGAGGGCATCGGCAATCTTCATATGAATTTCGGGCAGCAGACCGCCAACAGCAAAGAAAAGGCGGGAGACAGCTCCCGCCTTCAGACAAAGCGATAACCGGTTCGTTACTTCGCCCGCCCCAACCTTCTCAGGTAATATACCGATCCCATTCCGGCCAGAAGAATAAAGAGCAATATTCCCCATTCGTTCATCGTAGGGACCGGTTCGGCGGGGGCAGCGGCGACCACCTGATCTACCACCGGGGATGAGCTGATCCCATAGTTCGGATCGCCGCTATAAATCGCAGTGATCGGATGTGTCCCTGCCGCGAGTGCCGCGGTGGCGAATGTCGCGATCCCTCCGTTGACTGCCGCCGTCCCGAGAGTCGTTGAGCCGTCCATGAACGTCACCGTGCCCGTAGCGGCTGAAGGGGAAACCGTAGCCGTGAGGGTGACCATCTGGCCGACTGTCGAAGGATTGACAGCGGTCGCAAGCGCCGTCGTCGTACTCGTCTTGATGCTCACCACGCTCAGCCCCCTGATCTCGTGGAAGTTCGTTGACCCTCCGGTGCTTCCCGAAAATCCCATCTTGAAGGTGCGAGGCGTCGATCCCTGTCCGATCGCGGTCGAGAGGTCGAACTGGTCGATCACGGTGACGCCGTTATGCACGACGGTTATCTTATTGTTGATGACGGTAATCGTTACCGGTATCGCACCCGCCCTGCTGCCGGTCTCGATCGTAGCCCCGGCACGAGTCAGGAAATTGAATCCGGTAGTGAGGCTGCCGGATCCTCGGATCGTGATCGAATTCGGCATCCTCCCGGGGCAGCTCGGATTACAGGTCCCGCTGCCGGGATCGCTGAAATTGCCGTATTCGTCGAACCCGATGCCGACGAAACCGTTCGTAACTCCGGGATTGACGCCGCCGAACGAATATCCGAGAGATCCCCCGGACGCCCCCACGGTGGGTGAGACCGTGTCCCCGTCGATGAGATAAAATGTAAAACCGTCAGCTCCCGTGCCGCCGTAAGTGGCATAGGTAAATGAGACGGTTATCCCGTCGTCGCTCGAAAATGCCGTATTGTATATGGCCGAACCTGCCTGCCCGTTGCTGTTGCTGGTAAGCCTCAGCCAGCCTGCCCCCGCAGGGTCGATCCCCCCGCCGGTTAATGCGGCGGTACCGAGCAGCAGCCATCCCGGGGCCGTGGCGTTCATGAATGTCTCATTAATCGTAACTGCAGCAGATCCACTCCCGGCGAGAAACAACAATAGAACGATCTGAAGCAAGGCGACATGTCTTACTCTCTTCCTCACAATAACATCCCCCTTTGTTTATTGATATGATTCCGGATATGATCTCTTTTAAGCGAACTGGTAAAAGTATAATGGAGAACAGACTATCGGTCAATCAAAAAGTAAAAAAGAACATTAGCAGGCGGCTATAACTGCAACTACTCCTCGGTAATATCGCAGTCTGTTATCCAGGGGACCATAACCATAAGTGCCGGTAAAATTATTATAGACAGGATTATCATTCGGTAGCTGCCGGTTAGCGTTTTTCACTGTGGCTAGCGACAGGCATATCTCCCCTAATAAATGTAATATTTACAATGTCCTTCTCATGTGTTAACTCTCCAGTTGCATAAATTTCTCATAAAAAATGGTATTAAGCCCACGCAAAACGGCCTCCTGATTGGTTAAAATTGATGTGTCGAGCAGCAAAATCAACCAAAGCAGGAGGCCACTGAAAGTGAA
>JAJZPM010000072.1 GCA_021811105.1 Nitrospirota bacterium
AGGGGATTTGGAAGGAAGTCCGGGGACAGAGCGTTTTGGGGGAAGGAGTATTCTTTGAAAAACTTCTTGCCCACGTCAAGGCGCATGAGGACATAAAAGAGATACCGAGGAGGCAAAGGTATGTAAATAGGCCAGCGCTGTCAACGATACTCTCCCAAGGAGAGCACTCTGCCAATCAGATAAGAAAAGCCGTGATGGACTATGGATACAGCCAGAAGGAAGTGGCGGAATTCCTGGGCCTGCATTATTCCACAATAAGCAGATGGGTGAACAAGACTCGTAATGCAAGAAGAAAGACCTGACCCTATTTTATTTTTATCTCGATTAGCCGAAAGTATAAATCTCCCAGCCCTTAGGGAATCATAACTCCCCCTTTTCCCCTCTTATCTTTTCTCCTCGGCGAATCCGCCTGAGTGCGGAAAGAGGGGGGGTGCGGTGCCTACCAGACTCGCAATAAGCGCGCTTTGCTTTTTATTTTTTGCCTTTACGCTCGCTGGTTAGCATGGTCGTTATCTGCAAAATAGTACTTGATAAATACATATAACTTAGACATACTAATATGTATAGATTATATTGATTGGAGAATTTATGAAGACTACAATCAACATAGAAGACAAATTACTTGACAGAGCAGCACAGTTGACGGGAATTAAGGAAAAGACATCTCTTGTCAGACTTGGGCTTGAAGCCCTTATCGCAAAGGAAAGCAGCAAGAGACTGGCAAAACTCGGAGGAAGTGAAAAAAAGTTAGATATGATACCCCGTAGAAGGTCAGCAGGCGCGTAAGATGGTTCTTGTTGACACTTCGGTGTGGGTTGAACATTTTCGATCCGGCCACATCGGACTTGAAAATCTGTTGAATGAGGGCGATGTTGCCTGTCATCGATTCATTACCGGTGAGCTCGCTTGCGGCAATCTTTCAAACAGGACTGAAATTCTTTCTCTGTTGAGGGTTCCGATCCTGCCCCTATGAAGCGCCTTGCAGCTCCTGAAGCGTCTTATTGAGACTTTCCATGTCCTCGACATTGAGGATCCTTGCCGAGGGCTCGATCCTTTTGATAAGGCCCGAGAGCACCTTGCCGGGGCCGACCTCGACAAAGGTGTCGATGCCCTTCTCCAGAATGTTCCTGATCGAATCCTCCCACAAAAGCGGGCTGCTGAGCTGCGCGATGAGAGCATATTTGATTCTCTCGGCGTTGGTCAGGAACATCGCTTCGGCATTGTTCACGATCGGGACCGAGGGGTCGTTGAACTTGATAGTGCTCAGCAACTCACCCAATCTGTCCGAGGCGCCGATCATAAGCGTGCAGTGGGAAGGAGCGCTCACCGCCAGCGGTATCGCACGTTTCGCTCCGGCGTTCTTCGCGAGTTTCATCGCCTCCTCGACCGCCTTCTTTTCTCCGGCAATCACGATCTGACCGGGACAGTTATAGTTGGCAGGAGAGACATATCCCGATTCGACAGATAGGCATATGTCATCGACCTTGTTCCTGTCAAGCCCCATGATCGCGGCCATAAGACCCTTTCCCTCGGGCACCGCCTCCTGCATGAACATCCCTCTTTTTTCGGTAAGTCTCACCGCCTCCGAAAGAGAGAGGACGCCTGCGGCGACAAGCGCCGAGTATTCGCCGAGGCTATGGCCGGCGACGACATACGGTTCGATGCCTTTCGAAGCCAGAACATTGTTGGCCGCGATGCTCGCAGTAAGTATGCACGGCTGGGTCCTGAAGGTCTTGTTGAGCTCTTCCTTGGGGCCGTTGAAACTTAGTTTCGCGACATCATAACCCAGTGCCGCGGACGCCTCTTCATAGACTTTTTTCGCTTCGCTGAAGTTGTCCCAGAGTTCCCTGCACATACCCACGCGCTGCGAGCCCTGGCCGGGGAACACAAAGGCTATCTTCATGCCCCCTTCACCTCTTTTATCCTCTTAGTGAGAAGGGGCAGTATCTCGAACAGGTCGCCCACGATGCCGTAGGTGGCAACGCTGAAGATCGGGGCATCGGGGTTTTTGTTGATAGCCACGATGATATCCGACGACTGCATGCCGACGAGATGCTGCACCGCCCCGGATATCCCGCAGGCGATGTATAATTTCGGCCCGACCGTCTTGCCCGTCTGTCCGACCTGGTGCCGGTACGGGATCCATCCCTCGTCGACCGCTGCCCTCGACGCGCCGACACAGCCGCCGAGCGCCTCCGCAAGATCGAAGAGCAGCTGAAATCCCTTTTCGCCACCCATCCCCCTGCCGCCCGAGACTATGATGTTCGCCTCCTGGAGGTTCACTGACACTTCGGATACTTCCCTGATCGTCTCGATCACCTTCGTCCTGGACTTCACGTTGTCGGCCCTGACCTTGACGACCTCTCCCTTTCTCGAGCCGTCGTATTCTCCCCTCTTCATCACCCTCGGTCTCACGGTCGCCATCTGCGGCCTGGTATGAGGGCAGAGGATCGTCGCCATGATATTCCCGCCGAAGGCAGGCCTCACCTGAAGGAGGTTTTTTGTCTCCCCGTCTATGTCTAGAGACGTGCAGTCGGCGGTAAGTCCGGTCTTGAGCCTTGCTGCAACACGAGGGAAGAAAGACCTTCCGATCGGTGTCGCTCCGGCAAGGACGATCTCCGGCCTGTACTGAGTGATGAGTTCAGCGAGAAGACCCGCATAGGGCTCGTCGTTGAATGCCCTGAAGATCCCGTCGTCGCAATGATAGACCTTATCAGCGCCCCATCTGATGAGTTCCTCCGCGCCGGCTGCAGAACCGCCAAAGAGTACTGCCGAGACCTCGCCGCCGAGTTTCTCTGCAAGCCGCCTCCCCGCTCCGAGGAGTTCGAAAGAAACTCCGGCAAGCTCGCCGTCCCTCTGTTCGGCAAAGACCCAGACACCGCTCCCCTGGGCCTTTTCTTTCTTGTCCGCTTCCTCTTCAACTTCGAATATCGCGCCTTCCGGGCAGACGCTCAGACAGGACCTGCAGAGCTGGCAGAGTTCGGTGATGTCCGCCTTGCCGTCTTTCACGATAATCGCGTCGTAGGGGCATGATGACAGGCAGGTCTCGCACCCAGTGCACTTGTCCTTGTTCACTCTTATAAACATTTCAACCCCGTCAACTCTTTCACGAGCGCATCGATTATTTCCTCATTCGTGCCGTTGATCATCTTCCGGTCCCTCTTCGCCTCCGGGGCGAAGATGTTCCTCACCTGTGTCGGCGACCCCTTCAGTCCGAGTTTCGACTCCTCTGCACCGATATCGGCTGCGGTCAGTTTCTTTATCCCGGCCTTTTTAGCAGCCATCTTCCCCTTCAGCGACGGCATCCTCGGCACATTGAGTTCTCTTACTACCGTAAGCAGCACCGGGAGGGACGACTCCATCAGATCATACCCCTCGTCCATTAGCCTCTGGACCACGATACTGTCCTCTTTCACGTCGTCGATCTTCCGGACATACGCGATATGAGGGATATCGAGGAACTCGGCGATCTCCGGCCCTACCTGCGCAGTGTCGCCGTCTATCGCCTGTTTGCCGCAGAGGATGACGTCCGCCCCGAGATGTTCGATCGCCTTAGAGAGCGCATACGCGGTCGCCCAGGTGTCCGAACCCGCAAAGGACCTGTCGGTCAGGAGCACGGCATCGTCAACTCCCATCGAAATCGCCTCCCGCAAGGCGTTCTCCGCCTGCGGCGGCCCCATCGTAAGGACCGTCACCTTGCCCGCTGTTTTTTCCCGGATCTGCAGACCGGCCTCGATCGCATGCATGTCATACGGATTGATGATGCTCTCGACGCCGTCTCTGATAAGCGTGTTCGTCTCCGGGTTGATCCTCACCTCGGCCGTATCAGGGACCTGTTTCACACAAACCACTATCTTCACTCTGATCTATCCTCCAGAACAATTGATAGCGATGAGTACGGAAATATGGAAACATTGTCCATAAAATCCCTCCTATCCTCCCTTTGCTAAATCCCGAAGGCTTTCGGGACTCTTTGGCAAAGAGGGGTAAGGGGAGATTTTCCGAATAACGCCATCTTATGAAATTCTTAGTAACTGCTCACAAAATTGCTCTCAAAAGGTCCCGAACGTTCTGCATGGGCAGCGGTGAATTATGAAGAGCCGCAACAAAAAAACGTCTCACCGCATGCTATTTGTTCGCCTTCGCCGCCTCTTTGATCAGCGCCTGCCCGATCACGTTCCTCTGTATCTGGTTCGTCCCCTCGTAGATCTGCAGGATCTTCGCGTCCCGCATCATCTTTTCGACAGGATATTCCTTCATATAACCAGACCCTCCCATCACCTGTACCGCGTCGGTCGTCACCTTCATCGCCACATCCGTCGCAAATACCTTCGCCATCGCCGATTCCTTGGATACGTCCTTAGCCCCGGCATCGATAAACCTCGATACCGCATAGACGAGCGCCCGCGCCGCCTCGATCGACGTCCCCATATCGGCAAGCATATGCTGGACCGCCTGGAACGTGATGACGGGATGCCCGAACTGAACCCGCTGACGCGCAAATTTCACCGCCTCATCGAAAGCCCCCTGAGCAACGCCGACGCCCTGGGAGCCTACCCCGGTCCTCGAATTATCCAGGGTCTTCATCGCCACCACAAACCCCATGCCTTCTTTGCCGATAATATTCTCCTTCGGGACCCTGCAGTTGTCGAAGATGAGTTCAGTCGTCGCCGATGCCCGTATCCCCATCTTGTTCTCCTTCTTGCCGAAGGAAAAGCCGGGGGTGCCTTTCTCTACCACGAATGCTGACGCGCCGCGGGGCCCCTTCGACCGGTCCGTGATCCCGATGATCGTATATACTTCGGCCTCGCCGCCGTTCGTTATCCACTGCTTTGTGCCGTTGATTACGTATTCATTCCCTTCAAGCCGCGCCGTAGTCTGTATCCCCCCGGCGTCGCTGCCCGCGTTCGCCTCGGTCAGCCCGAATGCGACCAGTTTCTTTCCCGCCGCGATATCCGGCAGATATCTTTTTTTCTGCTCATCGCTGCCGAAGAGCAGGAGCGGGTATGTTCCCAGCGCGTTCGCGGCATAAGTGGTCGAAACGCCGAGGCAGGCCCTGGACAATTCCTCGACCGCGATCGCAAGTTCGAGACAGCCTTTCCCGAGGCCCCCGTATTCTTCGGGGATAAAAAGGCCGAAAAGGTCAGACTGTGCCAGCGTCTTCATTATGTCATGGGGGAATGTGCCGGTCTCATCCAGTTCAGCCCGCACAGGCACGATCTTCTCTTCCGCGATCTGCCGCGCAAGGTCGCGTATCATTATCTGTTCTTCAGTCAATAAATAATCCATTCTCATTAACCTCCAGAATTTCGCTCGCCCAGCACAAAATTCGATGCCCTGAACCGGATGCCTGCTACATGAGTGGACATTTTACCAAAATCAGGGTAAATTTTGAAAGAAAAGAGTCGGCAGTCTCTCCGCGACCACAACAAAAAAATTTTTGAAAATCAGGCTGTTCCAAAAAAGCAACGCCTGTATGTGTGCGGTATTTAGTGCTTGCTCAGTTCATCCCTGCCGGCGGTCACGCCCTTCAGGCCGGACTTCTTCCCGGCCTTCCCTTTCAGGCTCTTATAAAGATCGAAGGCCTGCGCCGGTGTTGCCTTGTCGTGCACCACCGCCCTGACCGCCTGAATCATCGCGACAGGGCTGTCAGACTGGAAGATATTTCTTCCCATGTCGACCCCGGCGGCCCCCCTCTTTATCGCGTTGTACGTGAGTTCCAGCGCTTCCTGCTCCGGGAGCTTTTTTCCGCCTGCCATCACGAGCGGAACCGGGCATGTCTTCACCATCTTTTCAAACCCCTCGCAGTAGTAGGTCTTGACGACATGCGCGCCGATCTCCGCCGCGATCCGGCAGCAAAGCGCCAGATAGCGCGCGTCCCTCGCCATGTCCTTTCCGACGGCCGTCACCGCGAGCACCGGCATGCCGTAGCGCTGTCCCTCGTCCACCAGTTTCGCGAGGTTGAGAAGCGTCTGTTTTTCGTTCGGAGACCCTACGTAGATGGATAAGGCGACCGCGGAGACATTCAACCTCACTGCATCTTCCATCGCCACCGTGATACCCTCATTCGACAGTTCGCTCAGGATGCTGTTGCCTCCCGACACCCTCAGCACAATCGGGGTCCCGACAGATGCGTCGACCGAAGTTCGCAGGATACCCCTCGTCGGCATCAGCGCATCCGCGTAAGGCATAAGGGGCTTCACGGTCCTGCCCACGTCTTCGAGCCCGCTGGTGGGCCCGAGAAAATAACCGTGGTCGACTGCGAGCATCACGGTCCTGCCGTCAGGTCTGATTATCCTCGAAAGACGGTTCTTAAGTCCCCAATCCATGATTGTCCTCCTCGTGTATTAAGTGTCTCATAATTCATAGTACATTCCCGAAAAATCTCCCCTTCCCCCTCTTTGCTAAAGAGTCCCGAAAGCCTTCGGGATTTGGCAAAGGGAGGTTAGGAGGGATTTTATAATAATTGCCTCCACGCCTTTCCGGACTGTTAATCTATTTCGCCCTAAGGCGTGATTATCACCTTCAGTGATTCGCCGGCCCTTTCCACAAGCCCGAACCCCTTGGCGGTCTCGGCAAGGGGCAGACGATGGGTGATCATGTCTCGCACATTCACCCTGCCCTGTCTGATCAGCTCCATCGATACCATGTGCTCTTCGTAATTCGCGGCATACGAAGACGTAAGCGTGATCTCGTTACGCCAGAAAAGTTCGTTCACCGGAAGCGGGACCGATACGCCTTTCCCGGCCGGCGCAAAGAAAAGGACCGTTCCCCCCCTGTCTACGGACCGGAATGCCTGTCTGATCGCGCCTTCGGCCCCAGCTGTGAGGATTACGATGTCGGCCGGCCGGCCGTTATTCAGGTCCCGGAAAACCGCCGGCAGGTCATCGCCTGCGCGGATAACTTTGTCCGCGCCGAATTTCCTCGCCGCGTCGAGCCTGAATTCGTTGATGTCGGAGGCGACCACGGGGGAAGCGCCAAGAGCTTTGGCAAGCTGGACATGGAGGAGTCCCGATATGCCGCTGCCGATCACGAGAACGCTCTGGCCTATTCGGGTGCCCGCTATGCGCTGCCCCCGGCATACGCATGCCAGCGGCTCTATGAACGTTGCCTGTTCGAAGGACATCCCGTCCGGAAGAGGGTATACTCCCCTGTCAACATTTACCTTAGGGAGGAGGACGTACTCGGCGAAGCCGCCCGGATAAAAATTCGTACTCCTCAAGGTATCGCATACGGTATGATGACCGCTCCTGCAGTACCGGCAGGTGTTACACGGTACATGATGGGAGGCGCTTACCCGATCACCTGTTTTATTGGCGGTCACGCCTTCGCCTGCCGCGGCAATTTCCCCGCCGATCTCGTGGCCCAGCACGACCGGCCCCCTGCCCTCTCGGTACCAGTGCATGACGTCGCTTCCGCAGATGCCGCTCGCACGGATGCGGACAACCACCTCGCCGGGGCCCGGCTCCGGCACAGGCATCTCCTCGATGCGGATATCACCTGCTCCGTAGTATCTGGCAACTTTCATCGTCATGCGCTTATGTCCACGCCGGATATTATTAGACTCGGGGCGCCGGTACTGCCATAAAACCTGAGGTCGTCTCCGACGGCCTCTATCCTGCCGAAAAACTCGAGGATATTGCCGGATACTACCGCCTCTTTTACCGGATATTTGACCTCGCCCTTTTCGATCCAGAGGCCTGTCACGCCAATGGAGAAGTCCCCGGATACGGGATTCGCTGTGTGTACGCCCATCGCCTCGACGACATACAGCCCCCTGTCGATCGAACGGATTATGCGGTCCGCATCAAGAACGTCGGAATGTGATGCAGCCTCCAGATACAGGTTGGAAACGCCGACGCCGGGAAGTGATGCAAACCCGGCCCTCGAAGCGTTGCCCGTGGAAAGGACACCGTCTTTTCTGGCTGTATAGGTGTTATACACATAGGAAAGCAGGACACCCTCCCTGATCAGAAGCTTTTCCCTGCATGGCACCCCCTCGTCGTCGACCGGACTGCTCCCGAGTCTGCCGGCAAGAAGGCCGCTGTCGACCACGGTAATCTTCGGGCTTATGACATTCCGGCCGATTTTTCCGGTCAGCAGCGACTTGCCTTTCTGCACCGCCTCCGAAGACAGCGAAGAGGCAAATATGCCCAGGAAGTCGACAGTCACCGAATTGTCGAGGACCACTTCCGCCTTACACCCCGCAATCTTGCGGGAGCCCAGAAGTCTCACCGCCCGTTGCGCAGCGCCCCTGCCGATCGCCTCGAACGAAACGTCTTTCAGGAAACAGCTTGCGTCATATTCCCATCCGATCTGGCTCTCCCCGCTCTCTTCCGCAACAGCAGAAACCTGTCCGCTGCACGAGGTGGATGAATACGCCGAGTCCACACCCTTCGAATTGGCTATCCTCGTCTCCGAAGAAGCGAAAGAGCCCGACGCCTTTCTCACCCTCGCAATCCTGCGGTCCTCCCCAAACACCGCCTTCTCAAGACGCATGACCGATTGTATCGCCTCCTCCTCGCTCAACTCCGCGATCGCCGGGTCGTACACCGCGACCTCCGCAGCGCCTCCTGCATCGGGGAGACCGAGATAGGGATCAGGGTCGGAAGACAGGGCGGTTTCGAGGGCATTCCCGATCACCGCCTGAGAGGCCGCCGGATCTGTTGAATAGGAGAAGCCGAGCCTTCCGTCTTTGATCACGCGGAGCGCGTATCCGAAACCCGCGGAGGACTTGAGGGATTCGACGGACTGGTCCTTTATCTCTATGGACAGTCCCCGTGAAGACCTGCTGAATACCTCGGCCTCGTCCGCACCGCGCCTGATTGCCGCCGCGACCAGCTCAGCGGCGAAGTCTGCATCAGTCCTCATAATATGAGGCCGAGGACGTCTCCGACTCCCATACGGTCACTGCACCCAGCCGGAGGTTGCCGTTATTGATCTTCTTCCTCAGGGAATCGAAGATCCATTTTGCGATGTTCTCCGAGGAGGGGTTCTTCTCGGTAAACGGAAATACCTCGTTCAGAAAGGCGTGGTCAAGAGGCGCCACGACCTCTCCGGATATCTTCCTGAGATCGTGAAAGTCTATCGCGATATCTATTTCGTTCAGCCTCTCGGCCGTCACGCTCACCTGCACACGCCAGTTATGGCCGTGAATATTTTCGCATTTGCCCTTGTAGCCCCGCAGCTGATGCGCGGCGGCAAAGCCGACTTCTACCGACAACTCGTACATCTGTATCCTCCCGAATCTAGGCCGTCTTCTTAAAAATGGATATGTAAGGCAGGTTTCTGAACTTATTGTCGAAATCGAGGCCGTATCCGACGACGAATTCATTGGGTATCCTGAAGCCCACGTAATCGAGGGGGACCGCTACTTGCCGCCTGTCCGCCTTATCGAGAAAGGCGCATATCTTGAGACTCCGCGGAGCTTTCATGAGGACGCGTTCCCGCAGATAGTTGAGCGTAATGCCCGTATCCACGATATCCTCTATGAGTAGCACGTCTTTGTCGGAGACATCCTCCCTGATGTCGTAATGCATCTTCACTTCTCCGCATGAGTCGCTCTTGACATAGCTCGACGCGATGAGAAAATCCACGACGAGGGGGGTCCTGATCAGCCTCACGATGTCGCTGAAAAAGATGAAGGCCCCCTTCAGTATCCCGACTGCGAGAAGGTTTTTCCCCTCGTATTCGTCAGAGATAACATCCGCGAGCTCTTTCACCTTGCCATGAATCTGCTCCACGGTAAGAAAAGGTTTACCGACGACCATCCGCTCCTCCTCGAAAAAATAGTAGATTATATTAACCCATCAGCGACAAGAAAGCCATAGGCAGACATATCAGGAGAACGATCGCCGCCAAGTGTTTCGTTGTTGCATACCTCTTTATTTATATGGTGCAATTCGTGAAAAGACAAGGAGGCTCACCTATGGAAAAGAAGAAATTCATCTTTATCCTCAACAGCTCATTCGACAAACCCGACAACGCCGCGGGCGCGCTGCAGCTCGCCTCTAACATGAAGGCGTTCGACGTGGAACTCGACTTCTTTCTGATCAATGAAGGCGTCTTACTCGCCAAAAAGGGGTTTGCGGAATCAATCACCTGGCAGAAGAAAAACGGTTTTTCGCCGATAGCCGATCTTCTCAAGACCCTTATTGAGGACTTCGGGGTGAAATTCTACGTCTGTGCGTCCTGCGTGAAGCCCTACGGCCTGGACGGGGCCGAACTTATAAAGAATGCGGAGCCCAAGCCCGGATCTTTCCTCGGCGAGCTTCTCATGGAGCGGCAGAGCGTAAGCTTCTGATTTTTCTGATTACAGCCGGTATCACTGCCGGCTGTAATTCACCCCTCTTTCGGGACCTTCGATCCTGAAAATCGGCTCTCCGGCGATCAACACCCGGAGCCTCTCCACAGAAAGCTGATTATAAAAGACCGGCCGCACTAAGTTCCCGTCTTCGCGATACCCTATCAGGTTCCTCTTAAGCGCCTCATCCCGGAAAATAATATCCGTGATCTGGAGCTTCCGGTAAAGTCTTATATAGGGGTTGATCCCGACACTGTCCGGTTGTACCCTCCTGAACAGATCGAGGTAAAAGCGGAGCGTCTCTTCGTCCTCGTACGGGAAACCGCAAAGAAAATCCACGACGATCTTCAACCCGGACGACCTGGCGCTGAAGACGATCTTCTCGATGTCGGTCCAGTATAGGGGGCACTTTTTCCAGGAGTCCGCAGTGAGCGTGATGAGCGATACCCCGCTCTCTTTCATCAATCTGAAGAGTTTCTTGTTGTAATTCGCCGGCTTCATATAGAGCGCCCAGTCTATGCCGGGCCCCTCGCGTTTCAGCGCGTTGCAGAAGTCGATCGAATAGTCGAGGTCCTCGTTGAATTCCGAATCGCAAAGGTGGAAACGGCTGCATCCCTGATCGGCAAGCATCCTGATCTCGGCCAGCACATCGTCGATTTTCTTGAACGACACCCTCGTATTCGCCTCGATACAATAGACACAGGAAGAGCTGCAGCCCTTGTGCGTATCGAAGCCCCCTATTCCCCCCTGGCGCATATACCTTTCGTACTCTACTCCGCCTGTCTTGCGGGGACACTGCAGATCGTAGCGGTACCTCCGGTAACGTATACGATCGGCATTGCCGCAACATACGATGTCTTCGAGCAGTTCGTTGATCGCACCTTCCGCAGGTCCTGCCACAGCGTAGTCGGCGCCGAGATAATCAAGAATACCCTCGGGATCGGCCGCCACCCCCGCGCCCCCGATAATCACGGCTAGACCGTACTTCTCCCTGACATGCCGGACTATATTTCTGATGTCGTCAAGAAAAAACTCGTTCGTCTGAAACAGGACCGTGTCCACGTTTCTGACGCTGATCCCGGCGATATCGGGGCCGAATTCAGCGACGGCTTCATCAATATCCTTCAAAGGTGAATCATAAAAACAGAGGTCGAGCATCTTCGCCTCGTGGCCTGCTTCCTCCACCTCCGCGGCGACATGCTCAAGGCCTATCGGCGGCACCGGCGGGAACCGGTAGGTATTGGGATTGATCAGAAGGACCCTCATCCACTTATGATAAACAGCGGCGGGCGGGGTTGTCTATCTGCCCGACTTTTTGCAGCAACCAGCGGCCCGTTCCTCAAAAGGGTTGTTACCCTTCGACCTCATCCCGCCATCGGCTGGTTTTTCATTCATATTGAAATCCGGTTGAAACTTGCTAAGCTGATCTTACGGGCCGGATCGCAATGAAGAAGAGAACAAGATGAATGAATCGCATGCAGCTGACGATGCGGTAACTTCAAAGGAAGAATGGCGTCCGGCGGCCAATCCCTGGCTTATCACATTCTCTGTGATGCTTGCCACCTTCATGGAGGTGCTCGACACCACGATCGTCACCGTCGCCGTCCCCCATATCGCCGGCAGCCTCTCCTCGAGCAACGAGGAGGCGACATGGGTGCTTACTAGCTACCTCGTCTCCAACGCCATCGTCCTACCTGCAAGCGGTTGGTTCGCCGCCTATTTCGGCCGAAGGCGCTTTCTCATAGCCTGCATCGTCATCTTCACGCTTACTTCGATCATAAGCGGAGCGGCCGTTAGTCTCGAGATGCTGGTGATCGCGCGTGTTTTCCAGGGGGCCGGGGGCGGGGCGCTCCAGCCTATCTCACAGGCGATACTGCTCGAAAGCTTTCCGCCCGAAAAGCGCGGGATGGCCATGGCGGCATTCGCCGTGGGCGTTGTCGTAGCACCGATTGCAGGCCCGACGCTCGGGGGCTGGCTGACCGACAACTACTCGTGGCGCTGGGCGTTCTACATAAATGTGCCGGTGGGAATACTCGCAATATTGATGATCCGGGCGTTCGTCGAGGACCCTCCGTACATCCGCGACGCCAGACCGGGGACGATCGACTGGACCGGTTTCGGGCTGATGGCGGTAGCGCTCGGCACACTTCAGATCATGCTCGACAAAGGGCAACAGGACGACTGGTTTGCGGCGGCATGGATCAGGTGGTTTGCCTTCGCAAGCGCCACCTCGATAATCGTGTTCGTCCTCTGGGAGTTGAGACGCAAGGAACCTATCGTCAACCTCAGGGTCTTTCGCGACAGAAACTTCGCCGTCGGGACCCTGCTTTTTACACTGGTGGGATTGGCCCTCTACAGCGCCATTACTTTGATACCGCTCTATCTCCAGACGCTCATGGGATACCCGGCGCTCCAGAGCGGTCTTGCGGTGGCGCCCCGCGGCGTGGGGGCACTCCTGGCGATGCCGCTCGTCGGCTATCTCACCACGCGCGTGGACTTCAGAAAGCTGATCGGATTCGGCTTCTTCCTCGTAGCCGTCTCGCTCTGGCTTATAAGTAACCTCACCCTCGAAACGTCAACCTGGGATATCGGGTGGCCGTCCGTTTTGACCGGGGTAGGACTATCGATGCTCTTCGTCCCCCTGGCGACCGTCTCGATGGGAACACTCTCTCAGAAAGAGATCGGAAACGCCAGCGGCGTATTCAACCTTATGCGCAATATCGGCGGCAGCGTGGGCGTCTCACTTCTTACCACGTTTCTGACGCGGCGGGCCCAAACGAACCAGGCTATCCTCTCATCCCACCTGACTCCCCTGGACCCGGACTACCAGCATCAGTTCCGGGAACTCCAGAACTATCTTGGGACGATCATGAACCCGGCAGAGGTTTATCGTCACGCAGAGCGCCTCATCTACGAATCTCTCCTAAGGCAATCTCAACTTCTGGCGTTCGTACAGAGCTTCCGGTTGCTTGCAATCATCTCATTGGTCTGCATCGCCTTTGCCCTGCTTTTGAAAAAGGTGCGGCCGCGCGGCCGGATCTCGCCCCACTAAATCATCTAAGCCCGCGCAACATCTTCCATCTTCGAGCTTTTAGGCATATTGATTTCTTTGAAACCGCGTTGCCTGTCTGGCGGCTCTATTTCTTTCTTTATTTACTTTCATCCACTGTGCTATCGTAAAGCCGAAATAGAATTCGCAAAGGATCGAGGCTTGGGTTTATGAATTGAGCTCACCGGGGAGGGTGACGATATGATTCTGAATAATACCCGTCTTACAGACACCGCGTTTTTCTTTCTTTCCCTTTTTGTTTTTCCTTCTTTTGCATCTGCCGATACTGTCCAGCTTCCAGAGACCGGACAGACTATATCGTATTACGCAGGAGACGACGGAGACATCCGGTCAGGGGTACCGTGGCCGAGCCCGCGTTTTTCATCAGGCGGAACAGGCTGCCGCATAGACAATCTTACGGGGTTGACGTGGGCGCAGAATGGGAATTTGCCAGGCGTCCAGAATACATGGGAGCAGGCGCTGGCATACATCGTTACATTAAACGGAAGCGGAGGAGTATGCGGTCATACGGACTGGCGGCTGCCAAATGTGAATGAGCTCGCAACTCTGATCAATATAAATGAGCCGAATTCAGCAACCTGGCTTAACGCCGCGCAGGGTTTCAACAACGTGCAGGCGGCAATATATTGGACGTCGACAACGGATGCCGATCTAACTTCGAGGGCCTGGACTGTAAAAATGTCGGAAGGAGATATCTCAGAATATAATAAGACGTCGAGTAATATCTATATGATACCAGTCCGGGGAACTACGTCCGGTCCCGCCCCGGTCCCGGCAACGGGTCAGACCGTTTCCTACACGACTACCGGCGGTGAGGACGGCGACCTTCGGATGGGCGTCCCATTGCCGACTACACGCTTTCAGGTCAACGGAGACGGAACGGCCACCGACGAACTCACAGGCCTCGTATGGCTGCAGGAAGCAAACGTCATGCCGACCCGAGACCCGGGATGGGACGCAGACGGCACAACAAACGATGGGGCAGTGACCTGGCAGCACGCGCTCGATTATGTGGCGAAGTTAAATGCCGAAAATTATCTTGGTCATAACGACTGGCGGCTTTCGAACAGGAATGAACTGCGAAGCCTTATTAACTATGAGTCATATTCCACCACGTACTTTGCATCACTCGTCACCGGCTACGGTTTCAGCAATATCAAGCCCAATCTTTACTGGTCTTCCACTACCCGTGCAAATAGTACCGGAGACGTATGGACATTAAATATATGGGGCGACACGATTTGGCCTGCAGGAAAAACTGTCCCTCGATATGTCTGGCCGGTGCGCAGTATTCGGGGCATCCAGGTTTCCCCCCGGTCTTTTAATTACGGAGGCGTATATGAGGGGGACACAAAAGTCCAGACATTTACCGTCTATAACGACGGCAATGCTGACGTGGCGATATCTTCTCTGTCGTACGGCCTTGCTGCCTATGCCGCTTTGGATGATCATTGTTCAGGGGCTCTTTTGAGGCCTTTGGAAACCTGCACATTCGACCTTGCGTTCAAGCCTTTAAACACTGGTGGAAATGGCTCGCTTTTTATACTATCGGATGATACGAACAGGCCATCACTGGAAGTCCTCCTGGGCGGCGATATTCTTCTAACGTGCTCATTACAACGCGATCAGGGGGTACAGATCACCAATGGTCATTGCGTGCCTGATCCCAACAACTGCGATACCATCCAGAGCGCATATAACAGTGCGACTGCCGCCGACACGATAAGAGTACGCATGATCACTTTTTCTGCACCGAACAATTTCAACCTTGGCAAGACTATCACACTTGAGGGGGGCTATGACTGTTCATTTGCAGCGAGTACTTATTATTCGACTATCGGACCGCTGACGATCACGAGTGGAGAAGTGACGATAGCAAATATTGTCATACAGTAAGAGGGAAAGATCCCGAATTCAGAACCTATCTCAAAATGCAGTTTCTTCAAAAAATGCTCCTCTCGCCGTCATTCCCGTGAAGACCTGCCTGCCGGCAGGCAGGCGGGAATCCAGTGTATTCGAGGAGTTCTGGATACCCGCCTCCGCGGGTATGACAAACTTAGCAGAGGCAAGTCGATTTTGAGGTAGATTCCGGAATAATTAGGAATAGTCTCCCCTCTGCCAGAGAGCCTCGCATATCTTATTACTCCGGCAACAAAATTCCGTAATTTGTCATCTATGAAAAAGTTTTGCAAGTATAAAGTGCACACTCCTTAGTTTTGTCCGGAGGAAGCGCTGAGACCTGCATCAGTCTCGGAGCTTCCGAGGACAGCCCTCATTTTTCTGTTTTTGGTCTGT
>JAJZPM010000073.1 GCA_021811105.1 Nitrospirota bacterium
TCAATGCCCTCAATCACATCCATAAGGGAACCTCCCTATTGTAGAGTAATGTCTACAATAGTATAGCCAATTCGCTGCCTTTATGCAAAAACCAAATTTCAGGACGCACACCCATTAACACCGCGCCCGTTGACATCCGCCGCGCTCCAATGTATAATAATTCGAAATTATGCAACTGTGGGAGGCACGGAATGGAAAAAAAGAAGTATATCTTTATCCTGTCACATGCCACCGAAAGACCGCTCGAGGTGATCGTGCAGATGAAGATCGCAACCAACATGAAGGCGTTCGAAGATGAGGCGGAGATCGACTTCTTCCTCATGGGTGAAGGCGTACAACTCGCAAAGAAAGGCATCGCAGAGACCATTTCTGCCGAACTGGAAGGACAGAAAGTGGTAGTCGGAGATATGCTGAAGACGCTTTCCGAAGACTTTAACGTCAAGTTCTTCGTATGCCACGCGTTCATGCCTTCCTATGGCATGACAAAAGACGACCTTATCGAAAACGCTGAGTTGAAATCCAGTTCTTATCTCGGAGAACTATTGTTGGACGGACGCATCCCGCTGTCTGTGACTCTCTAATACTTTTTTCTCCCCATATATACTTCGGCCCCCTATTTACGGGGGCTTTTTTTGTTCGGCCCTTTCCAATCGGGATCTGAGGATGGGTCATCCTGCCGACTTATGTTAAAGTTCAGGGAAATACCGCAGCAGAGGAGGGAATGTGAACAGCCGTCTGAATCAGATACTTGAAGAGATCAGGGAACTCGAAAAAAGCGTCCAGTCGGAGATGAAGCGAAGAGAAGGGGAACTCAGATACCAGGTCAACGAAGGAAGGGTCATCTTTGAAAAAGAGATCGAGGCGCTGCACAAAAAACTATCAAGCCCGCTGTTTTCTTATATCATCAAGGCTCCTCTTCTCACCATGCTTTCGGCACCCGTTATTTATGCGATGATCATCCCGTCCCTCTTCATGGACATAACCCTCTGGGTATACCAGATGGTATGCTTCCCTGTTTACGGAATCCCGAAGGTGAGACGTCGTGACCATATCATCCTTGACCGTCATTATCTCCGCTACCTGAATTCCCTTGAAAGACTGAACTGCGATTACTGCAGTTATTTCAACGGCCTTGCTTCATACGCCACGGAAATAGCGGCGCGCACCGAGCAATACTGGTGTCCGATCAAGCATGCCTCCGGAAAGGCCCAGCGACATTCGCGCTACCACCTTTTCTTTGACTACGGCGACGACGAAGGCTACCGGACGAAACTCGAGGGGATCCGCAGAAAGTTCGACAAAAAGGAATGAGAGGCGAGAACCGGAACGGAATAATTTCTCCGGCAGTCTGTCGGGATGATGAGCTTACCCTGTTACCTTGAAAAAAAGCCCCGTCCTGAATACGTCATCGCCGAGCTCCTTGCACCAGGCTACCGTGCACTTCCGATGCGTATCTTCAAGCCCGTTTGTAATCGTTACCTCCTGCCCGGCCCGGAGAGGGGTAAATACATATAGGCCGATCCCGGAACTGCTGATATCGACACCAATAGCTTTAAGGACCTCACTGGAGCCGGCGGAATGCCGTGCATAGCTTATTTCATTTCTGAAGTCATAACGAATGTGGACTCTTCGGTTCTTCACGACGATCCCCTCTCCTGTCACGGTAATCAACACCCCTGAGGACTTTTTTTATTTTATACCGACTGTCTGATGCAGTCAAGGACGCGACAGGGTGTGTTCATGCGACATTTGCTGCAGAAACCGGCGCAAAGGGGACCATCGGCGAAAGGTTCCGGATGGGCTACAGCGCTCCCCCCTCCGCCGCTGTTGTCCATCCGGAACGGGCGTGTTTTTCTGTAAGTATCTAACTGCCGGCAGGGCAGTATGCCATGGACGCCGCGCCGACGGCTTCAAGGGTAAAAGGACATATTCTGTGCCGCCCTTCTTTCTCCTCTGAATCAATCTGCTCGCAGCAAGCCTCCAGGCTGAAAGGGCATGCCCGTTGTCCGCCGGCTTCTTTTTCCTCCTGCTTTCTTGTCATGTAATTGAATGCCTTAAAATCGGCCACAACCCCCTTGCCCGTCATTTTTTCCCTAAAAGGGTTTGCGCCGCCTCTCACCTCGCACGCCTTCATAATTGACCTCCCTTGAATTATTTTTCCGTAGGACTAAGCACCCGGTTTTTTAACAGCAAACTCCATACCCAACGCCCGAGTAAATGTTCGCGGCAGATATTCCTGATTAACAACAGGCTCTTTGCGATCCTGAATACAATCATTCATTCCCAGCACTTCTCGTGCGAGTGTGACAATCCACAGAAGTGTGGCGGGGCAACTTGATTAATGCCACATCTTTATCGCGACAGGTGGATAAATTTTTTGCCGCTCTGTGCGATCCTGTCAGGCATATGCGGCTTCCCAATTTTTTTTCAGCCGGTCAACGTTGCTCTTTGGGGGTTTTTTTCATATCATATTAAGAAGAATAACTAATTATTAATCCAAAAGGAGGATGAAGTGGCAAAAATCACAAAGAAACAGTTAATTGAATTACTCAACAAGGACCTCGGCCTGGAGTATACCGCGATCGTGCAATATACGCAGCATCAGGGCACGCTGAAAGGAGCCATGTACCAGAGCATCCAGAAAGAACTGATCATTCACGCCCAGGAAGAACTCGCACATGCCACAATCCTGGCGGCCCAGATTGATTATCTCGGCGGGGTTCCCACTGTCGTTATGCCGCCTGCAAAGACTTCGAAAGAGAGCGTCAGGATGCTGGAGCAGGACCTGGAAGGAGAAAACGACGCGATTGCAAGATATATCGCAAGGATCAGACAGGCGGAGGACATGAATCTGTATCATCTTGCACAACAACTGAGGACCATCCTCGCCATGGAGCAGGAGCATGCGATGGACCTCGAACAGGCATTGGGGAAGTAGCTGAAAAGGAATCTCTCATAATTATGCCGTCGGCCGAAATCAGGAAACGCCTCCGGGTTATTCTTGTCGTTTTCCTTGCGATTGCGGCAATTGTTTTTATTGTGCTGCGGTCGCTCCATGAGAAGACCCCTGATAACCTCCTCGTCCTGCACGGAAATGTCGACATCCGCCAGGCGGACCTTGCCTTTAACGCCAGCGAACGGGTCGAAAGTCTGCGGGTGGAAGAGGGCGACAGGGTAAAGACCGGCCAACTCCTTGCGACCCTTGAAAAAGAGAGGCTTCAGCACCAGGTGCAGCAGGCCGGGGCGCAGGTCAAGGCACAGGAAGATGTCGTTGCTGCGCTTGTGGCCGGCACAAGGCCCGAAGATATCCGAAAGGCCCGCGCCGAAGCTGTTGCCGCAAAGGCTGAGGCCGACAATGCTGAACTTACGAACCGCCGTCTGCAAAATCTGGCCAAGAAAGATGTCGTCTCGAAGCAGGATGCCGATAATGCGAAGGCTGCAGCAGATTCTTCCCGGGCACGCCTCCAGGCAGCAAAAGAGGCACTGGATCTGGCTGTCGCCGGGCCGCGCAAGGAAGATATCGCGGCGGCAAAGGCAACACTGAACGCGCTTAGGGAAGCCCTGGCCGTCGCAAACAAGAATCTTTCTTATGCGGAGCTCTATGCGCCTTCGGACGGCGTGATCCAAAGCAGGATACTCGAAAAGGGAGACATGGCATCACCTCAAAAACCGGTATTCACCCTTGCGCTTACGGACCCGGTCTGGGTGCGCGCGTATGTCTCGGAAACAGACCTCGGCAAGATCAGCCTCGGTATGAAGGCGGAGGTGACTACCGACAGTTTCCCAGGAAAAAGATATCCTGCGTGGGTAGGCTTCATCTCTCCGACCGCCCAGTTCACGCCGAAATCGGTCGAAACCCGGGAGGTCCGCACGAGTCTCGTCTACCAGGTGCGGGTCTTCGTCAATAACCCCGAGAATGAATTGCGTCTGGGCATGCCCGCAACAGTGGCGATCTCTGTTGGTCAGGAGAAACAGGCACCGGCGGGACAGCAGAAGAGACCTTGACCCTGCCGGATGTCCATGCGATTACGGAGCCTGGGGATATCGCGTTAGCGGCAGACGGCATAACCAAGAAATTCGTTTCCGGCTCACGTGAGGTGCTTGCGCTCCGGGGAGTAAGCATGAAGGTGCGGAGAGGCCTCGTGACCGGACTGATCGGGCCTGACGGCGCCGGGAAGACAACGCTGATGCGGATGGCCGCCGGCCTTCTTACCCCGGACGAAGGGAAGATATCGGTCCTCGGCATCGACGCCACCCGAAATTCGCTCGAAGTCCAGTCTTCGATCGGCTACATGCCCCAGAGGTTCGGCCTCTACGAAGACCTCTCGGTCCAGGAGAACCTCGATCTCTATGCCGATCTCAAAGGGGTGTCCCTGAACGACAGACCCGGCCGTTACCGGGAGCTGATGACAATGACCGGACTCGGTCCTTTCACCTCCCGTCTCGCCGGACGTCTGTCAGGCGGGATGAAACAGAAGCTTGGGCTGGCCTGTACCCTTGTGAACCCTCCGCGCCTCCTTATCCTTGACGAGCCTACCGTCGGCGTCGACCCGGTATCGCGGCGGGAGTTGTGGTCTATCGTCTATCGTCTCGTAAAGGATGAAGGAATGAGCGTCCTGCTGAGCACCGCTTATCTCGATGAGGCCGAGAGGTGCGACGATGTGATCGTTCTCCATGATGGAAAGATACTCGGTTCCGGCCCCCCGAACTCGTTCAGCGGTCCGATGAAGGGCAGGACATACCGGGTCAGTGTCCCTTCACTGAAAAACCGCACACTGCAAGAGAGGCTTGCGGGAAGGCCCGGGGTTGTGGATGCGCTTGTCCAGGGAGAAGCAGTCAGGCTTGTAATGAAAGATGCCGGACTGCAGGAAGCCGCAAAGCTGATGAACGGGATGGAAGGGGCCTTGATAGAGCCGGTTGCGCCCCGCTTTGAGGACAGCTTTATCTCATTGCTGAGGGAGGACCGGCCGGCGGCGGTCCAATCGGAGGCCGCTACGGGGAAAATAGCGTCCGCAGCAGTCAGTAAAAACGGAGAAACGATCATCGAAGTGAAGGACCTTCAGCGCCGCTTCGGCGACTTCTATGCGGTAAAGGGAGTGACCTTCGGCGTACGAAGAGGCGAGGTCTTCGGGCTGCTCGGGGCAAACGGTGCGGGCAAGTCGACCACGTTCAGGATGCTCTGCGGGCTCCTCCCCCCGAGCGGGGGGAAACTGAGCGTAGCCGGCGTGGACCTGAGGCGCGCGGCTGCTTCCGCGCGTGCCCGGATCGGCTACATGTCCCAAAAATTTTCGCTCTACGGCAACCTCAGTGTAAGACAGAACCTCGACTTCTTCAGCAGCGCCTACGGTCTTTCAGGAATACGGCGCACCGAGATGATCGAATGGGCACTCCGGCAGTTCGGGCTCGCCCCCGTTGCCGGCTCTACAAGCGCTGACCTGCCCCTCGGATTCAAGCAGCGCCTTGCGATGGCCTGCGCGCTGATGCATGCGCCCGACATCATCTTCCTTGACGAGCCGACTTCAGGCGTTGATCCGCTGGCGCGACGGGAATTCTGGCGCCGTATAGATTCCCTGGTGGAGCATGGCGTCACCGTACTCGTTACGACGCACTTCATGGAAGAGGCCGAATACTGCGACCGGATGGCGATAATGGCGGCGGGGGAGATCCTCGCCATCGGCAGCCCTTCCGAGATCAAGTCGCTGGCCCGCACTACGGAACTGCCGGAACCGACGCTCGAAGACGCCTTTATCGCCCTGATCACGGGAAAAACAGAGGGGGCGGCGGCGTGACCACACTGAAGGGCCGGATGGAAGTCCCGCGAAGGCGGCCGGAGGGACCGGCATGCGTCTGCGCGGTCTGATCCGGAAGGAGTTTCTTCAGGTGCTGAGGGACCCGAGCAGTATTGCGATCGCTTTTCTCATGCCCGTGCTGCTCCTTCTGCTCTTCGGCTACGGCGTGTCTCTCGATGCGGAGCATGTGCCGGTGGCCCTTGTGGCCGAACAGCCGAACGCCGACACAGAATCTTTCGCCGGCGCCTTCAGACAGTCGCGCTATTTATCGCCCGTGGGCATGCCGGGGATGCGCGAGGCGGTTGCGGCGATGAACAACCGCAGGGTGGACGCGATCATCCGCCTTAAGGAGGATTTTTCGAGGCGAATGAGGAGTCCGGACGGTGCCGCGATCCAGGTGATCGTCAATGGGATAGACGCCAATAACGCGCGCCTCGTACAGGGATATGTCGAAGGGGTCTGGTCAAAGTGGCTTCAGAGCGAAGCACTCGCAGGCGGCCGGCCACTGGACATCCCGGTCCAGGTCGAAGAGCGGGTGTGGTTCAACAGCGAACTGAAGAGCAGAAACTTCATCGTCCCCGGCCTTATCGCTATCATCATGACCCTGATCGGCGCCCTTCTGACCGCAATGGTCATGGCCCGCGAATGGGAAAGGGGCACGATGGAGGCGCTGATGGTCACCCCCGTAACGATCCGCGAGGTGATCGTCGGCAAACTCATCCCCTACTACATCCTCGGCATGGGCGGGATGGCGCTTTCGGTGGTCATGGCGGTCGGGTTATTCGGCGTTCCGCTGAAAGGGTCCCTCTGGGTCCTTTTCCTTGCGTCTTCGCTCTTCCTTCTTACGGCGCTCGGCATGGGCATGCTCATATCCGTAGTCGCAAGAAACCAGTTCGTCGCCGGCCAGGCCGCGATCATCGTCACCTTTCTTCCGGCCTTCATCCTCTCCGGCTTTCTCTTCGACATCAGCAGCATGCCGGCGCCGGTCCAGGTCATCACTCATGCGGTAGCGGCCCGGTACTTCATCGCGATCCTGCAGACGCTGTTTCTCGCCGGAGACGTATGGCCCGTAATCCTTCCGAACGCCGCGGCCCTTATTCTCATGGCCGGGTTCTTTCTCGGTCTGGCCAGAAAAAAATCGAGAAAGAGCCTGGATTAGAGGCGTCATGGCAAAAAGGATATTCTCGCTTATGATCAAAGAGTTCCTCGCGATACTCCTAGACAAGAAGAGCCGGGTCGTGGTCTTCGTCCCCCCTATCATTCAGGTGCTCGTCTTCGGCTACGCAGCCACCTTCGACCTGAAGAACATCACCTATGCGATCTACAACGAAGATTCTTCCGCCCTCTCGCGGGAACTGGAGGCGGGCTTCAAGGGTTCGACCCATTTTCAGGAGGTTGCACGCATCCGGCGGCACGATCAGATCGCGCCGATGATCGACAGGAGGGATGCGCTTCTTGTGCTCCATATAGGTCCCGAGTTCAGCCGGGACCTGACAACGGGAAGGCCCGCGGTCGTGCAGGTGATCGTCGACGGACGGAACTCCAACACAGCCCTGCTCGCCCTGAATTACGTAAAGACCGTGATCACTGCCTTCAACAATGACTTTGCGGCGCGCAACGGCAGGGCAGGTCCTCCCGCACGCCTCGAGACCCGCGCGTGGTTCAACCCGAACCTCGAAAGCAGGTGGTTCATCGTTCCCGGGATTGTGGGTCTGCTTCTCCTAGTGGTCACGATCCTGGTGACCGCCCTTTCGGTTGCGCGGGAGCGCGAACAGGGCACCTTCGACCAACTCCTGGTTACGCCCTTCCGGCCTGTCGAGATCCTGATCGGCAAGGCCCTGCCGGGGTTCATCATCGGCATCGCTGAGGCGACCGTGATCATCCTGATAACCGTCTTCTGGTTTAGAGTGCCTCTTCAGGGGAGCGTGGCCACGCTGTATGCCGGCGTGGTGCTCTTCCTGTTTTCGTCGGTCGGCGTCGGGCTGATGATCTCGTCCCTGTCGGTGACGCAGCAGCAGGGACTTCTCGGCGCCTTTCTCTTTGTGGTCCCGGCGATCATCCTTTCGGGGTTTACGACCCCGATCGCAAACATGCCGCACCTGATCCGCCAGATCACCTACCTCAATCCGATGCGGTACTTCATGATCATCATCCGGGGCATATTTCTGGAGGGGACGCCTTTTTCGATGCTGCTCGGACAGTTCTGGCCCCTGGCGGCGATCGGGCTGTTCAACATGGTCCTTGCCGGATGGATGTTCCGGCGCCGGCTGTACTGAGTTGCGCCAGGGGCCTTCCATCATTTACAATTAAACAAAGCTTCAAGGAGTATTTTGGCCTGCAGCCGTAAAGTATTCTGCTTTGCGGCCTTTTTGTTTTTCACTCCAGGGGCTTAATTTTTTCAAACAAGAGGTGTCGCATGAGAAGAGTGAATATGGCGTATTTGTTGCTGGTCCTTTTTTTCGGGTCCCTTGCGGTCGTGACTGTTACGGACCCGGCGGGAGCGGCCGCCGCAAAGAATGGGACTGCCGTGGTAGCCAACGGCAAGTCGGTCAAGGTCGACTATACCCTCACGGTCGACGGTAAGGTAGTTGACAGTTCCAAAGGTCGCCAGCCGCTTGAGTTCAAGGCCGGGTCCCACCAGATGATCCCGGGTTTCGAAAAAGCGGTAATGGGCATGAAAGTAGGCGAGAAAAAATCCTTCAAGGTCAAGCCGGAAGACGGGTATGGGCCGGTCAACCCCAAGGCGTTCAGGGACGTGCCGAAGGCCCAGCTGCCCAAAGACATAACCCCCAAGGCCGGGATGACCTTATTTGCACAAGGGAAAGACGGTCAGAAGATACCCGTCAAAATCAAGGAGGTCAAGAAGGACGTGGTCGTGATGGACTTCAACCATCCCCTTGCGGGCAAGACGCTGAACTTCGATGTCCAGGTGATGGAGATAAAGTAGGCCCGTCCTCAGCAGCGCGTTATCGTTATCCCCCGGCTTGCGCCTGTTGCGCCGAGTCCGGGGGATTGATCGTATTTGTGTCATCCGGAGGGGAGCATGCGAAGATGGGGGAATGGGAAGGATTCTAACAGGAATCCGCACCGATTCAACTTTTGATAACTGTTAGGCATGTCCCATAACTTTACCAATCTGCCATCCCCTGAATGAACCCTTTCATCGAGTGAGGATCGGGATCACATTTTCCCCCGCGTGAAATGCAGGGAGAAATCTTCATTAAGGTCTATCTCAATATCTATTCCTCAAAAGTGCTATAGAGATGAGGCTCAACATAAGTATCAATTATGTTCGCAACTGCGCACCTAATTTGACCTGGATTTATTAGCGGTGCACCTGGGACGGACGCATGGATGAAAACGTATTGCTCTCAGTGAAACTATTTCATCTTGGAGGGCAGCTTGATCGTCCTGCCCGCGACCATGAACACGCCTCTTCCGAGATGATGTATGGCCGTTTCTCAGGACATCGCACTCCTGCCCCGGCGTCGCCTGCCTGATGAACAGCCTCTTATGCCTTCGACTTCACAATTCTTTCACAACATTTTCAAAACTTCTTCAAAAGTCTCTGTTATCCTGTGTCAATAATATTCTTGAACAAAAGCTTGTTAAGGAGGAACTCATGAGCTGTCCATATTTTAAAGAAGGCTATTTCGGTATCTGCGTCGCTCCGGACGCTATTCACGTTCCCAGCATAGACGAGATGGAGAGGCTCTGCTTCAGGTCATGGTATAGCATCTGTCCGAATATCGCATTCCTCAAGGACTCTGAAAACAGAGGAAAATCTTGCCCTATACAGGGTCCCTTTAAAATGGGCCCCGGACAACTTGCCGGGCCTCTGATTGCAGTCGGAAGAGATAGGGACACCGGCGGACCTCATCGGTAGAAGAGGGATTTCGACATATCGAAAAATGTCGGCGGCTACCAGTTCTCCTCCAGGAGCTCGAAATACGACTGGGCATGGTCGCAGGCGGGGCATTTATCCGGCGTCTCGGCGCCCTCGTGGATGTATCCGCAATTCCTGCACTTCCATTTCTTCGGCGCTTCGCGCCTGAAGACGCGGCCCTCCCCGATATTTCTTAAAAGGCCCGTATAGCGCTTCTCGTGCTGCTTCTCCGCCGCTGCGATCGCCCTGAAGACCGCGGCGATGACCGGAAAGCCTTCTTCATCCGCAACCGCCGCGAATTGAGGATACATAGTAGTGTATTCATAGGCCTCCCCTGCGGCGGCCGCCCTGAGGTTGGCGCTCGTGTCACCTATGGTTCCAGCCGGAAAGGCCGCAGTCACTTCCGCCTCCCCGCCTTCGAGGAACTTGAAAAGCCGCTTGGCATGTTCCCTTTCGTTGTCGGCCGTCTCGAGGAAAAACCCTGAAATCTGCTCATAGCCCTCTTTCTTCGCCTGGGAGGCAAAGTACGTATAGCGGTTCCTCGCCTGTGACTCACCCGCAAAGGCGGTGAGAAGGTTCTTCTCGGTCTTTGTCCCTTTCACGCTTTTCATCTGTTCACCTCCGGCACGATTATTGGCAGTTATGATTTTATATGCGCCGCCATAATGAAATTGTATCATGAAAAGCGGGATGGGAAGCCGTCCCTGAGGAATCCCGATGAGCGGTCGCCCCAGGGCCGGCAAAAATGATGCGATCAGGTCATCATTTCGACGGGGCAGTGTTTCGCGGCCGCACGCGGCAAAGGTATTCGGGCCCACGGCCCGGTGTGATACAATAAAAGGGATCACTCGGGGCGAAAGGGATATAAATTCGGAATGGCCATACCACAAAGAATCGTAAAGCGGATCGAACAGAAGAAAGACGATTACCGCCGCTACAACTTCTCCCCTCTCGAAAACGACGCGCTCAAGACATTCTTCGACCTTGCCCAGGAGTTCGGGAGCATCCAGGATTTTTACGTCCTCTGCGTGGCGGTCCCGAAAAGTTTTTTCAGCCTCGATTCGCGCCTCTATATCGTCGACCCAAAATGCGACGGGCCATCGCTCGCCGCGACGACTGAAGATGGCGGCGGCCCGACACAGACCTGCGCGCCGGAGTATCTCAAACCGGCGGAGGGCCCGTATTTCACCGACAAAAAGAGTCTTGTGCTGCCGATACGCGGGAAAAAAATTCTGATCGGGCAACTGCCTTTCCATGTCCAAGGGGACGTGCTGGGGCTCCTTGAGGTCTATCCGGTCGAGAGCATGGATACGCACCTTATGTTCTTCTTCGAAAAATACGCCAACCGCATCGGCTTCCGGCTGCATAACAAATTCCTCGTGGAAAAAAATGTCGAGCACCTGAGGTTTATCCGCTCCCTAGTTGCCGACATCGAACATAACATTATCGTGCCGAACATGGTCTACAAGCTCTTTCTCAGGCGCCTCAGGGGAAAGGTGACGAAGAACATCGAGATAGAGGATTTTCTTTCGAAGTGCTTTGCAGAGGGGCGTTGCGACAAGTCTGTGATGCAAAGCCTTCTTAAAGAGCTGACTGACGTGAACGAGGGGCTGAAAGGTGACCTCGAAAACCTCGAAAAGCATTACAAGAACATGAGCCTCTTCATCGAGACCCTCTTCAGGAAGAGCCACTTCGATCAGGGCCGCCTCACGCTCCGCACCAAGAAATGCAACATGAAAAAAGACGTGGTGCTGCCCCAGCTCGAGCGGCTCCTCGACCAGTTCAGGAAGGCGGGGATCACGATCGACGACCGGTTGAGCGGCATTCCCGAGGAGGAAGTGATCAACGTGGTGGATGTCGGTCTGATCGCGCAGGTATATGCGAACCTTTTTTCGAACGCCCTCAAATATACACGGGAGGTCCTGATACTCGGCGAGCGAAAAAAATATATTGCCTACGGCCACGAGATCGTAAAAGACTTCTTCGGGCCCGGCAGAGACGGCGTAAAGTACAACGTGTTCAGCTCAGGGTCGCAGATCCCCCCCGAGGAACGGAAGAGACTCTTCGAGGAGGCCTACAGGGCTTCGAATGCGGCCGACGTCCCGGGCACAGGTCACGGCCTCGCCTTTGTCAAGAACGTGATAGGACTGCACGGCGGCGCAGTCGGATATGAGGCCGTGGACTATGGCAACAATTTCTACTTCATCCTTCCGATATAGTCCTGTCCCCTGATATTGAAGCGCCAAATTCCGTATAATACCTTTCTGGAATAATGTCGGACGAAAGGGATGAAGATGATACCGAAGGCTGAAAGCGAAAGGCGGATACTCCGTTTTCAGGAACGACTCAGGGAGGAGGGGATCGATGGCGGCCTTTTGGTCTATCCCATCGACGTCTATTATTTCGCGGGCTCCAGGCAGAATTCCTCGCTCTGGATCCCGGCCGACGGCGAGCCGATGCTCCTGGTCAAAAAGAGCTTTGAGAGGGCATCGAAGGAAAGCGCGATAGAAGACATAAGACCTTTTCCCTCAAGCCGTGATCTGCCTTCACTTTTCGCCGGTCATGTAAGAAAGATCGGCCTCACGTTCGATGTGCTTCCGGTCCAGCAGTTCCGTTATTACTCGGAGCTGCTGTCCGGCCGGGAATTCGTCGATATCTCCGCGATAAACCGCGAGATCCGTTCCGTAAAATCGGCATGGGAGATCGAACGGCTGCGTGAGAGCGGCAGGGGATTATGCAGCGCCTTCGCCCAGGCCCCTTCGTTTCTCATCACCGGCATGCGGGAACTGGACCTGGCGGCGGAGTTCGAATACCGCCTGCGGAAGGCGGGCAGCGAAGGCCATCTGCGCATACGGGCCTTTCATCAGGAGATCGTGGGTATTGCAGTGGGAGGGGACAATGCGACCGTGCCGGGCTGTTTTGACGGCCCGGTGACAGGCAAGGGGCTTTCAGCGGCCGCACCCTATGGCCCATCCACCGACACGATCCGCGAAGGCTCGCCTATCATGATCGACTACGGGGCGATCTTCGACGGATATATCGTGGACATGACCCGCATGTTCGTATTCGGAGTGCTGGATCCCGGGTTGAAGAGTGCCTTTGACGTTTCGCGCGACATATTGGCCTGGATCACCGGTCAGATCCGTCCCGGAATCATATGCGAAGAACTCTATGCAGGCGCCGTACGGATCGCCGGGGCGGCCGGCCTCGGTGACAAGTTCATGGGATTTCCGGGAGAACAGGCGAAGTTCGTCGGCCACGGCGTCGGACTCGAACTCGATGAGCTCCCCGTCCTTGCGCAGCGGTTCAGGGTACCTTTGACGGCGGGACAGACAATCGCGATCGAGCCGAAGTTCGCCTTCCCCGGCAAGGGCGTCGTCGGCATAGAGAACACCTACGCCGTTACAGAGACCGGGTGCGAAAAAATCACCGATTTCCCGGACGATATTGTTTACCTGTGAGATTTTAAAGGTCTGGAAATATTTGTGCAAGCAATTTGTTTTGCTGTCATTCCCGCGAAGGCGGGAATCCAGTTTAGACATGGATGCCCGACTAAGGACCTCGGGCATGACAGATAAAGCGGGGAATCGGTGAATATTAATATGAGACTCCTATTATGGTAACGAAAGGAATCTGAACAAATGAGCAATGAGCCGAACAAAGTAATCTACTCCATGATCGGGGTAAGTAAATTTTACGACAAGAAGCCGGTCCTGAAAGACATCTACCTCTCCTATTTCTACGGCGCGAAAATCGGGGTGATCGGCCTCAACGGGTCGGGGAAAAGCTCGCTCCTCCGTATCCTCGCTAATGTGGACAAGGAATTCGTGGGCGAGACAGTACTCTCTCCCGGCCATACCGTGGGCTTTCTTCAGCAGGAGCCGGAACTGGACGACAGTAAATCCGTGCGGGAGATCGTGGAAGAAGGGGTGCAGGAGGTCGTCGATGCACTCAAGGAATATAACCTGATTAATGAGAAATTCGCAGAGCCGATGGCCGATGATGAAATGAATAAACTTATCGAACGCCAGGGAAAAGTGCAGGAGAAACTCGACGCCATGGATGCATGGGACCTCGATTCGCGCCTCGAAATGGCGATGGACGCCCTTCGTTGTCCTGCGGGGGAAACGCCGGTGAAGGTCCTCTCGGGAGGGGAAAGGCGGCGGGTGGCGCTCTGCAGGCTTCTCCTCCGGAAGCCGGACATCCTCCTTCTCGATGAGCCGACAAACCATCTCGATGCCGAGACCGTTGCATGGCTGGAGCACCACCTGCAGTCCTATCCCGGCACGGTCATCGCGGTGACCCACGACCGCTATTTTCTCGACAACGTGGCAGGCTGGATACTCGAACTCGACCGCGGAGAAGGGATTCCCTGGAAGGGGAATTATTCCTCCTGGCTCGAACAGAAGAAGACCCGTCTGCAGCAGGAAGAAAAAGCCGAGTCCGAGAGGCAGAAGACGCTCCAGCGCGAACTCGAATGGATACGGATGTCTCCCAAGGGCAGGCACGCAAAGGCAAAGGCGCGCATCAGTTCGTACGAGGCCCTCCTCAGTCAGGACACCGAGAAAAGCGCGAAGGAACTCGAAATTTATATCCCACCGGGGCCCCGTCTCGGCAGTGTGGTCATCGAAGCCGAAAACGTTTCGAAGGCATACGGGGACAATATACTCATGGAGGGGATGACCTTCTCGCTCCCTCCCGGCGGTGTGGTAGGGATCATAGGCCCTAACGGCGCAGGAAAGACGACGCTCTTCAGGATGGTCACGGGCCAGGAAAAGCCGGATTCAGGCTCCGTCAGGACAGGGGAGACCGTCAAACTCGCCTACGTCGGCCAGAGCCGCGATGCCCTCGATCCGGCCAAGTCGATATGGGAAGTGATTTCCGGCGGAGAAGACGTAATCCAGCTCGGCAAGAAACAGGTAAACTCAAGGGCCTATGTGGCCCGCTTCAATTTCTCAGGCAGCGACCAGCAGAAAAAAGTCTCGATGCTCTCCGGCGGAGAAAGAAATCGCGTCCATCTCGCGCGCATGTTAAAAGAGGAGGCAAACGTGCTTCTCCTTGACGAGCCGACCAATGACCTCGACGTGAACACCATGCGGGCACTTGAAGAGGCGATCGAGAATTTTGCCGGCTGCGCCGTGGTGATAAGCCATGACCGGTGGTTCCTCGATCGTATCGCCACCCATATCCTTGCCTTCGAGGGAGACAGCAGAGTGGCGTGGTTCGACGGGAACTATTCAGAATATGAAGCGGACAGAAAAGCCAGGCTAGGCGCTGCCGCGGACCAGCCCCACCGGATCAAGTACCGACATCTGTCGAGAGGATAGTGAAGGGGGAAAGGTATCATAAAGACCGGGTAAAGCCTCTGTCAAAACTTTGTATGCCTATTTTGGTTGGTTATGTTTACGTATGACTATGACTGAGAACAAAAACACCAGGGTCATCTTCTCAGGGCTCTCGATTTCAGATACTAATCTGCGGCACTATGCCGTGATAAGGGCCCACTTTGTCCCATGTCAAGGGCAGACCCCTTATCATCTCTCCTATTTCTTCGCTTTTATAAAATATGGACCCATAATAGCAGTAAGCGTTATATGACGATCCGCTCTTCTTTTCTTGTCATTCGCGCCTTTTTCAACCGCCCGAACGTAATCAATTGCAAATTTGCTTGCACTTGCCTCTTCATTAGTCTTATCTTTAGCAATGAACTAACCTTAATTGGGACGGCGTAATCACAATAGGCCGGCCTGCTTCAGCAGCAGATCAGATTAAACTATCCCGTATCAAAATACCAAGAAAGGACCCGGAAGGGGGAG
>JAJZPM010000013.1 GCA_021811105.1 Nitrospirota bacterium
TACCGAGCCCGGCGGTACGCTTACGCTCACAATGAGCGGCAATCCGACAGTCCAAAAGGGTGTTTTGCATTATCTCCATCGACTCAAACACGCTGCATGATCTGTTTTTAATGCAACGTTAGGGTTATTTATCCTTTTGAACAGCTCTTTATGTTGCCCGTCGATCTCTTTCACATCAACGGAGAGATCCGATGTCCACTTTATTTTCATCGTCGACATCCCCTTTCGTTATGCCTGTGACCCGGCTCTGCCATGATACCGAATTATTATATCACGTACGGGGGGATGCATCGGGACGCTTGCGCCCACCTCGCGCGATATAAATCGGCCTCTGAGTGGAACAAGAACTTCAGCCCGCGGCAAAACGTTTAATAGCGGAGAAATCACGTGAGGGAGAGAAACGCGCAGGAAGGAAGGTTCGTTCGCTATCCCGCGACGCTGAGGAATGTCTTGAGGCGGTTTTCCCTTTCGTGCAGGCCGCTCGGGTTTACCGTGACCACTTCGGATTTCCTCCAGTTTTGGAAGAGATCTACGACCTTGTCGAGTGATTCATGATGGAGCCTCTCGATCACCTCCCTGTCAGGGAGAGACGTAACGAGGTTTCTGTCGATGAAGTTGCCGATCTTTTCCCTGTTGAAGACAGAAAGAAGCACAACGCCCTTGAATATTCTCTTGTTCGTCTTGAAGGAAAACACGAGCCTGTCGAGGGAATGCTCGAGGAAAAGGTCGTTCCGCCGCTGTATCTGCCTGTCGATGGCGAGCGCCTGAAACCAGTATTTTTTGTCGATAATGCAGTCCGCCTTCATCTCCATAACGGTATGTCCCAGGTTCTTCCTGTCGACTATGTAGATGTTGTGGGCAACGGTATCGGCGGCAAGGTGGCTCATGTAGCCGTAGACAAAGGCTTTCTGCTGGTCGGTCCTAGAGGCCCTGAAGAGATCGAAGGCGACGTCCCAGTTGTGGGAACTCTTGTGGTCGGGAAGATACTGCTTGCCTATGATACTGTCGGCCATAAGATTTCCGTAAAGAAAATCCTTCCGGTAACGCCTGATAACCTCCAGAAGACCGGTGGGCAGGAGGGGACTCAGCGAAAAGAGTTCATTCCCGAGATAGATATGCGTCAGAGGGCCCCATGCAAATGCCGAGGCAGGAATAAGTACAAAAGAGATCACTAGCATTATCTTAAAAAATCTCATTTCAGTTTCCTCTCACCAGTTCCAGAAGGAGCCTCACGCCAACGCCCGAAGCCCCTTTCGGGATGTACGGTCTTTCTTTATCGAGCCACGCGGTGCCTGCTATGTCAAGATGCACCCATGGTGTATCACCGGCAAACTCCTTCAAAAAGTATGCCGAACTCACAAGCGAGCCTGTTCTGCCTCCCGTGTTCTTTATGTCGGCGATATCGCTCTTTATATACTCCCGATATTCCTCAAAAAGCGGCATTTCCCATACCCGCTCATTCACCGCTTCGCCGCAGCGCTTGAGCCTGTCGAGCAGCCCCCTGTCGTTGCCCATCATTGCAATCGCTTCATTTCCGAGCGCGATCGAACATGCGCCGGTAAGGGTCGCGATATCGACGATCGCCGCAGGCTTGAAGCGCTTGGCATATCCGATTCCATCCGCCAGCACCAGCCGGCCCTCGGCATCGGTATTTGTGATCTCGACAGTAAGGCCGGTCATTGCCCTTACAACGTCACCGGGCTTCGTCGCAGACCCGCCGGGAAGGTTCTCGGTTGCCGGAAGTATCCCGACCAGATTGACCGGCAATGACGCTTCGGAGACGGCCTTCAGCACACCAAGGACCGCGGCGCCGCCGGCCATGTCGTACTTCATCTTCTCCATCCCGTCGGAGGGCTTCAGCGAGATGCCGCCGCTGTCAAAGGTAATCGATTTACCCACGAGCACCTTCGGCGCCCCTTTGCCGCCGCTGTACTCGAGCACAATGAATTTCGGCGGTTCATTAGAGCCCCTTGCCACCGCGAGATACGTGCCCATTCCGAGTCGCACCGCTTCGCGCCGCCCGAGGACCTTCACCGAAAGTTTCGCACTTCTGAGTGATCCGGCGGCTTTGGCCAGGTGGGTCGGCGTCATGTCGTTTGAGGGAGTATTGACAAGGTCCCTCGCAAAAGAAACGGCCGAGGCAGCGATACGCGACCAGTTCAAATCACGCCTCAGGTCTCTTGACGGTTTCGAGAGTATCAAGATTTCGCCTACCCGGCTATTGCTCTTTTCAGCGCGGTATTTTTCGTACGAGTACAGGCCGAGGAGGGCACCTTCGACAAATGCGGAAGGGGAAATCCTGAGGGAGGAGATGAGAGCCGTGGAAAGCGCAGCCTTTTTTATGCCGTTGGCCCTAAGGTATGAAGCGGTCTTCCCGCCGGCCTGCCTGAGACTCTCGCTGGTAAGGTCGCCCTTCTTTCCGAGCCCCGCAAGAAGGATCCATTCCGACCGGAATCCTGCCGGAGTGGGGACCGGACAAATCTCACTCTTCTTTCCGGAGAACTTTCTGGAAAAACCTTTTTTAATCGCCTCTGCCACGCCCCTGCCGAGGCCGGCGTACTGCCCCGTTCCGCCCTCTGTCACAGGGAGGATGATCACGTCGCAGACGCAGTCCTTCTCCCCCAGATCTTTTATGGATATAACCATGAATGTCTTTTATCAAAATGGGAAAAATTACTCTCTTATTCTAGCCCATTTTCCCGGGAAATATCCACCCGGTGTTCACTACCCGGAGATCGGCACAAAAACCATTCCGCCAATTCTGTAATATAATTAAGTACTATGCGGTCGGATGCAATAAATCCCGATTTATCGAAGAGGAATATCCAAAGGGTATACGGCACCCATTTCACCCAGGGCAACAAGGTGACGCTCCTGAAGGACAAGGAATCCTTCACGGCCATATTCGATGCTGCCCGAAACGCCCGGGAAATGATATGTCTTGCGTTCTACATATTCAGGAACGATGAAACGGGGTTGGAACTCGCGGAGATCCTTCGCCAAAAAGCCTCCGAAGGTGTTGCCGTGTATATCCTTTACGACCATTTCGGCTCAATCGGAACGCCGCTGAAATTCTGGAAGCAACTGAGAGAGTCGGGCATCAAGATACGGGCATCCCATCCTTTCAAGTGGTCAGCCCCCTTCCATTATGTCCATAGGGACCACAGGAAACTTATCATCATAGACGGCTGTTGCGCCTTTACCGGCGGCCTCAATATCGCAAACGAATACGCGGGATATTACCGCATTGCCCAAAAATTAAGGAAAAAACGCGGATGGAGGGACACCGGGATTTTCCTGGAGGGGCCGGTGGCCGAAAGGCTCCTAGATGAATTCAAGAAGACGTGGGAGATATGGAAAGGCGAGCCGATCGCCTTCGGCAAGGCGGCAGAGCCGGTGGAAGGAGGCCTTCCCGTGCTCCCGATCTTCGCAAGTTCGGCCAGGGGGCGGAGAAAGATGAGAAAGCTGCTGTATTACAGCATCAACCGCGCACAGCGGAGCATATGTCTTACGACCGCTTATTTCACGCCGAGCAGGAGGATGCTCAGGATATTGGAAGACGCGGTGACCCGCGGAGTGGAAGTGACCTTGCTGCTTCCCGGCAGGTCCGACATCTCGGCCGCGCTCTATTCCGCGAGGGCCTATTTCACGCGGCTCCTGAAGGCCGGGGTCGAGATCTACACGTACAACGGTGAGATACTCCATGCGAAGACCTCGGTCTTCGATGGGGCATGGAGCATCATCGGCTCGGCAAACCTCGACTTCCAGTCACTGCGGAGGAACGACGAAGGAAACGTCGGAATAGTGGACGAGGGCTTCGGCAAGAAGATGACCGATCTTTTCGGGGAGGACCTGAGGAACTCCGAGAAGGTCGAACTCGCAACATGGCTCCAAAGACCGTTTTGCGAGAAGGCGAAGGAGCGCTTTTTTTCTCTGTTCAGAAGAAGGCTATGACCGGAGTCCGTTTCGCTGCACTCCGCACGGAAAAATGAAAAGTTTTGTAAATTTTCGGAAAGATTACCTTGCAAGGTTGGGTAAAGGGGCAGAACAAAAAAGGCGGCAGAGGGAGAAAACAGTGCTGCATTGACGGCCGCTGCAGGCCGCGGACCACAAAATCACCGCCCTTTTTGGGTATAATATCTTTTTCCATATTAGGTCATGAATTATTTGCTGTTTATCATATCGGCGTTCCTATTGGGTTTTATCGCCGCCATTCCTGCGGGTCCCATACAGATAGAGGTGATGAGGAGGTCGATCAACGGTCATCTCAAGGCGGCGCTCATGGTCATCCTCGGCGCGTTCGTCTCCGATGTCGTCTACGGGTCAATCGCCTTCTTCGGGATAACGCCTTTCCTCAGAGAAAGGATGGTCATGGCCGTCTTCTGGCTGGGCGGGTCACTGATCCTGATTTTACTCGGCGTTCTGACGATCAGAAACACGCTGAATCCCCGCGACCCCGATGCTCAGTCCAAGTACCTCATAAAGAAACGGTGGTCCTTTCTCGGCGGTCTTTCCCTCTCGGGAACTAACCCGATGATGATACTCTGGTGGCTTCTCGGTGCAAGGATATTCGTCGATATCGGCCTGATCGACGTATTTACGCACCGCATCGCTGTTTTTTTCCTCCTCGCCGGGAGCCTTGGACTCGCCGCCTATCTGGTCCTTCTCTCGATTGCCCTTTATTGGGCGAAGCGGTTCATATCGATAAAAAGGATGCGGCAGATCAATCTCGGCTTCGGGATCGTTCTGATCCTCCTTGCCGGATATTTCATTTTCACGTCGATCCGGTATTTCCTGAATCCCGGATAGAAATACATCGTGTGCCGGTCTGCCCGGTTTCTCTTTCAGTGCTATAATATTTTTTATGTACGTCGTTGCGGCAAAGGGACTCACCAAGTATTACGGCGCCCTGTGCGCGGTCGACGGCATCGATTTCGGGATCTCAAAAGGCGAATGTTTCGGTTTCCTCGGCCCCAACGGCGCGGGAAAGACGACGGTGATGGGAGTCATCAACTGTTTTATGCCTCCCACGTCCGGAGAGGTGAAGGTCTTCGGCATAGACGTTACCGGCAATCCCTCCCTTATTAAATCGCGGATCGGCGTGATGCCCCAGGACGACAGCCTCGACCCGGACCTCAACGTTCTCGAAAACCTTATCGTATACGCGAGATACTTCGATATCCCCAAAAAGGATTCGGAGCCCATGGCCCGCGAACTCCTGCGATTCGTCGAAATCGAAGACAAGGCGGGCGTAAATATCAAAGGCCTCTCAGGCGGTATGAAGCGGAGGCTCCTCATGGCAAGGGCACTGATCAATAATCCGGAATTGCTTATCCTCGACGAGCCGACAGTCGGCCTCGATCCCCAAAGCAGACGCTCTGTATGGGAGAAGATGGAGGCCCTCAGAGCAAAAGGGGTAACGCTTATCCTCACAACCCACTACATGGAGGAGGCAGAGAAGATCTGCGACAGAGTAGCGATCATGAATGCGGGCAGGATCGTTACGATCGATACCCCCGTACGTCTGATGAGCGAATACAAAGGCTCGCTCGAAGACGTTTATCTGAAACTCACCGGGAGGCCCCTTGCGGCTTAAGCGGGCATTCAGGGTATGGCAACGGCACGCAAAGGTTTACACCAAGCTCTACAAATCGAGCATAGCCCTCAACTTCGTCGAACCGGTGTTGTACCTCGCCGCCCTCGGCCTTGGCCTCGGCGCGTACGTAAAAGAAATCAACGGAGTGCCTTACATCAATTTCATCGCGCCCGGGATCATCGCCTCATCATCGATGTTCGCGGCGACCTACGAGTGTTCCTACGGGACTTACGTGAGAATGGCCTACCAGAAAACCTTTGACGCGATCCTCGCCACCCCTGTGAACGCCGACGACCTGATCGCGGGCGAGATGATGTGGGGCGCAACCAAGAGCATGCTCTACGGCACGATCATCATGCTCGTCATCTCCGCGTTCGGACTGGTCGGTTCTCCCCTTCTGGCACTTGCAATCCCTCTACTATTCATAACCGGTCTCATCTTTGCGGAAATATCCCTGATATTCGTAGCGATCGTCCCGGGCATCGATTCCTTCAATTACTTTTATACCCTTCTGATGACCCCTATGTTCCTCTTCTCCGGCATCTTCTTCCCGATCGAGACGCTCCCGTCCTCCGTCTCGAAGATAGCTTTTCTCACTCCCCTCTATCACCTCGTAAACATCTGCCGTTCCTTCGCATCAGGAAATCCCCTGAATGCTTCATGGGACATCGTCTGGATATTCGCAGTCGTACTGCTGCTGGCGCCTGCTACCTTTGGACTCATGAATAAAAGGCTGGTCAAATAAGGCAAAAGGCTTTCTCAGCGCTTTGCGGACTTCAGCATGATGTCGCGCACGTACTGTTTTATCTTTGCGATCGGCGCGGGTTTCAGGATATGGGGCGAGGTTGTTTTCTCTCAGGAAAGAGAGCCTCTCGTCGGCCAAAAAACCCGTGAGAAAAAAGAAACGGTCCCTTATCTCCGGCTCCCTCGCCGTTGCCCTTCTGAAAAACGGGCACCGGCGCTTGTTCCCGCGTTGCGAATCATTGATACACTTTTCGGGTATGCCGTACAAGAAAAGGCAGCCGGGGACAATGGAGACTTCTATGGAAAGGATTATTCAGGAGCACTCAGCTGCCCCGCCCGGGGCAGCTGAGTGCTTCACTCTTTTCAGCTTGCAGGACTACGGGATAAACATGTACGTTATCCAGCGGTATGAGTTGTCAGGGTTGTCATGAGATGTGACGTTAAGAACCAGCGGGTACAGGCCCGAAGGAAGCGCAGTTACATTCCCCATGAATATTTCCTCGTTTACGGAAGTCACATTCTTCTTCCAGATAACACGGTCCCTGAGCCGTCTTTCTCTATCGTGTGAGCCCTCGTGAGCGTCGCTCTCGCTCCGGTCTTCATCCCTTACCGCATCCGAAAGTCTCTGCAATCCCACGCCCGGGACTATGAAATAAAGGTCGCCGGAATCGATAGCTGGACCATACAGGACAAGAGAAACATCCACCGGTCCTGCGAAGGGTCCAATGTCGACCCTGAGGTCAATCGTATCTCCGCCTGTGGCGAGCGGACCGACACCGATAGGCTTTGCCTGAGCAGGATCATCGCTTACAACCGGCATGTTCACAGGCTGATAGGAGAACGCCTGTGCGCCCGTGGGGACAGGCATTGTCCCGGTCGTCGGGGGCGGAACATAATTGCATGCCTGGGTCAGTACTGGTTGCGTAGAGGGCGTCCCTGTGCAATCTGCAGGTAAGTATCCGTTCTGCGTCCTCGTCTGCTGGCCGTTTGTATCACATTCAGACCAGGCCGAATATGTATAGTCAGTGCATGCCACAGAAGAAGGCGTACACGACTGCGTCAGTACTGGTTGCGTAGAGGGCGTCCCTGTGCAATTTGCAGGCAAGTAGCCGTTCTGCGTCCTCGTCTGCCGGCCGTTTGTATCACACGTAGACCAGGCCGAATATGTATAGTCAGTGCATGCTGTTGTAGTCGGTGGGAACAGCACGTCCGCTATTGCCTGGGCTTCTGCCTGCGTAAGTTTGTTGACGCTTGAGATGTTTGCCATCATTCCGCCGGGAGCAATCGAATCCATAATCTTTGTGACTGTTGACGCATTGTCCGTTCCTTTTATGGTTGATACCCCGTGACAGCCGGTACAGTTATACTGTGACATGACCGCATTGCCATCGAGGGCGGCATAGACACTGCCTACGCCTCCTACTAAAAAGGCCACCACTAGTAAGATCACGAGAAACTTTCTCCTTCTCATACATCCTCCTTTTGTAAGGTTATCATTGATTGACTCTGCGCAGATACCTTTTGTAAAAAAAGTCTACATCGCGAACATTAAATTCCGCTTAAAGGGCCATTAACTTTGCTTCATTAAGAGCTATTAATCTTCCTTCTTTTTTGTTCGCCTTCCGGAACGCATGATCATGTCGGCGATCGGGAAAATAATTGACACTGTACCCCGCATATTGCTATTTTATTCACGCTATGAAAAAACGCGTCCCGCTGAGCATTCTCATTATGCTGCTCTTTCTCGCTGGAAAAACGTTCGCATTCGAAGGCCCCCTGCAGGTAAAAAACCAGTTCCCGCTTTTTCTTCATATTGATGCTCCCTACCTGGAATCCGCAGTCACGGAAAATTCCTTTTCTGCCGGACTCTCCCATTCGAGTGTCTATATGACGAGGAACTCGGCCGATTGGTCTGTCAATCTCGACATGGAAATAACGGAACTCGATTTGAGGTTAAAAAAGATCATCCCGGGACTGTTCGAACTCGGGATAGAAGTGCCCGTTCTGAGCGCAGAGAGCGGATTTATGGACGACTTCCTGGATACCTACCATCGGACCTTCGGGTTTCCCGACTACGGAAGGAGCGAACGGCCGTCCGACAGCTTTTTATATGAGGTCCGAAAAAACGGGGCCGTTGTCGTCTCCGGCAGAAACGGCAGGATAGGAATAGGTGACATCCGTCTCACAGCAAAAAGGGAGATAAGGACGATTGATCCGGTAATAAGCCTCAGGGCAGAGGTCGAGTTCCCTACCGGTGACGCCGGCGACGGGCATGGAAGCGGTGGACTTGATACAGGATTTACGCTTCTCGCGGATAAGAAGATCAGCCAAGCATTCATGTCATACTGGAACGCCGGAATACTTTTTCCAGGCAGGCTCAGGGCGCACGAGGATGTCGGGTTGCGCACTTCCTACCACGCGGGGGCCGGCATCGAAGCTGCCCTCTGGAAACAGGTCTCACTCCTGGGGCAGATAACTTTCCAGACTTCGCCCTTTCCGAAAACCGGCATCGGCTCAATCGACAGGGTCGCGGCGCTGCTTACATTCGGCGCCAGATATTCTCCGGGGAAGCAGAGTATCGAGTTCTCTCTTACGGAAGACCCCAACACCGCGGGCGCGCCCGACGTCATTCTTAATATCAGCTATAAAAGAAGATTCTGAGATTCGAGCGCTTATTCTCTGCGGCCCCGATAAAACTTCTCGTCGCCTATCTCAAGTAAAAAAAGAAGTGGCGCATGTGCGGAAAAAATCCATAATCTGAGGCACCGTACTGCCCTTGGACATGGTCCAATACCTTTTGCTGAAAGTCACTCAAGGTTAGAACTGCGTTTACGTGAATCATGTTAGATAATTGCCGAATTTATGGAAATTTTTCAGCATATGCGCCGCTCCTTCCTGTAGCTGCAAGCCAAACACTGTCAGAAATTCAGGTTGTTGCGCGCATTGAGATGGACGATCATCTCCGGGACGTGCTCTGTCTTGCCTTTCCGTTCGAAGATCATCTTCAGCTTCACTGCATCAGGCAGATAGTTTTTTTCATCAGGGTCCCAATCAGACACCCACTCGCCGTCTTTTTCGATGCCCTTCCGCGGGACATCGTAATATTCCAGTTCGATCTTCTTCACCTCGGGGTCCAGGAGATAAACCGTGCCGCCGCTGTCTTCGAAGACGTCTTCGAGAAAAAATACTTTCTCCCTTATCTTCAGCCCGTCATTATCTGCATAAATGGAGACCCACTTAAGCCCCGCAAGGTCTTCAGGGCCTTTGCCGTAGCTGTCGACGCTCGTCGTGACAAAGCCGACGCGGTCGGACTTTCCGTCGAAAAAGAATTTCTGCAGGTCGGGCCTCTTGACCGAAAAGGGATAGGCGCCCCGCAGAAGCCACGCGATCCGGTCGTTGACAATACGGATCTTCTGCGTGACTTCCTCCCTTTCCGAGCCCTTGCCCTGGGACTGGTATCCGAGTCTCATCGCCGCAAAGAGGATGACGAGGATGACGATCGAAAGGGACATCGCGATCAGGATTTCGAGGAGCGTAAACCCCGCGCTGCTATTGCGTCTCATAGACCGTACGGAGCCCGCTGATCGCAAGACTTCCCTTCGGGGGCCAGGTGACCGTCACCGTTATTTCATAAAGTTTCAGATGATCATCATCCGAGGAAGATTTCAGCACAATCCGGCTCGTCCCTTTGAACCCGTCTTTGAATTCAACGTCGCTCTTCCCGGGATCATCGGAGAGGTCGGGAAGGCTGTAAGCCTCATCCAGCAGGGTACGCGCATAGAAAAGGGCCTTCGTATAATCTTCGGCCTTCTTCGTGGAACGCAGGCTTATCGAAAGGAGCTGAAACACCGCGACGACCGCAACCCCGAGTATCGCGAGGGCGACCATCACTTCGAGGAGACTAAAACCTTCTGATCGACGGCGAGCCGAGGACCGGGTCGACCTTGATTGCATATCCCTGCCCTTTTTCATTCTCTATCTTTACAAGGCCTCCCGAGCTGTTCCCCTTCGGGAAAAAGAAGATGTCCTTGCCTATCAGCCTGAATCCCCCGGGGACGGAGCGGCCGTCCGACGCCTTTTCGTTCCCATAGTCCAGCCAGTAACGTTTCTCTTCCTCGTCGATCCTGAACGTCACGTCCCTTCGTTCGAAAAGGGCTATTTCCCGTGCGTGTCTAAGCGTCTGAAATATCCGCCGCGCCTCCTCATTGAAGACGGCCCTATCGTGCATCCTGCCGGTCGCGACGATCGCAACAGACACTACCAATCCTGCGATAAAGAGTACAACTATGAGCTCAAAAAACGTAAATCCCGTCTCAGAAGTCCTGCCCGCAGTACGTACCGAAAACGGCGTAAATCCGCGGCGGCCGTCTTTTCGTTCGGAAGTCTCCTCTAACAGAGGCATATCCTTTACTGCCAACTGTCGATATCCTTGTTGAACCCGTCACCACCAGGAGTACCGTCAGCACCGTAGGAAAAAAGGTCATATTCCCCGTGACTGCCGGGACTTTGGTACTGAAATGGTTTTTTCCACGCATCGTTCGGGACCACATTCTTCTTCAGGTAGGGTCCATTCCATCCGTCTATGCCCGGATTCGTAATCAGGGCGTTAAGCCCTTCTGCGGTACTAGGATACCTCCCTACGTCCAGTCTGAAGGCGTCGAGCGCCGAACCAAGCATTTCAACCTGGGTCTTTGTAGCCGATACGTTTGCCTTGTCGACGTTCCCGAAGAGCCTCGGCCCGACGAGAGCGGCAAGGAGCCCAAGGATGACCATGACCACGAGCAGCTCGATAAGCGTAAAGCCCTCGTCGTTCGTTACCCGTTTCTTTTCTACTCTATTCTCCATGTTTCCTCCTAATGTTATCCTTCTGTATCTCATGTATTTTACCTTTTACCTTTTACTGTCCGCCTTTATATAGGTATCTCGTTGATACTGAAAATGCCGATGAGCATCGAGACAACGATAAAGCCGACGACCGACCCCATCAGGAGTATCAGCGCAGGCTCGAAAAGGCTAATGAACCGCTTGATAAGGTCCTTTGTCTCGACCTCGAACCTCTCGGCGATAAGGAGAAAAGTCTCTTCGAGCCTGCCGGCCTCTTCTCCGACAGTGACCATCTGTGTAACAATCGCCGGGAAGACGCCGCTTTCCCTCAGGGGCTGGGACATACCCCTGCCCTTGCTGACCCCCTCTTCTACCACTGCAAGACGCTTCGCGATCATCTCGTTGTCGACCACTTCTCTGGATATCCTGATCGCCTCGATTATCGGGACTCCGCTCTGAAGAAGCGTCCCGAACGTCCTCGAAAATCTCGATATGATGAGCTTCATGCTCAATTTCCTCAGCACCGGCAACTTCAGTTTCAGACCATCGATGTATGCCCTGCCTTCGGCGGTATTCGAATATCCCCGGACCATGAGGACAGCAGCCCCAACGGCGGCAAGAACAACCCACCAGTATGAGGCAAAGGCATTGCTTACCCGGATCAGGACGATGGTCGGCAGGGGAAGTGCCTGCCCCATATCGGTGAAGATCTGCGAGAACCTCGGGATCACATACAGCATCAGCACCGCAACCGCAAGCCCGCCCACCACGGTAAGGAGGACCGGGTATATCAGCGCCGATATGATCTCCTGTTTGAAAGAAATGGTCGTCTCGAGAAAAGAGACAAGCCGCTTGATCACCGTCTCGAGGATACCGCCCGTCTCCCCTGCCTTTATCATGTTCACATACACTTTAGGGAAGATCTTGTGCTTGCCCATCGCATACGAAAGGGAATTGCCCTTCTGGATATCCACGTAGACTTCCCTGATGATCGCACGAAAGGCCTTTTTTTCGGAGTGCTCCGAGAGGACGTACAATGCCCTGTCGATGGGCAGACCGGAATCGAGGAGGTTCCCGAGTTCCTGGGTAAAGGTGAGAAGGTCCTTGGAGGTGACCCTCTCAAAAAAAGAGATTTCCTTCGATTCGGACATCCTGATACTCAGCGGCATAAGTCCCTTTTCCCTGAGCGATGATTTGAGGGTAGACTCATCCGAATACGAGGCGCTCTCCCGTATCTTTCTGCCGGAAGAATCGACCGCTTCATAGACATATAACGGCATTTATTATATTATCACACGGTTCCCGGGGGGGGCAAACCTGCCTTGCCGCTCAACGGCTCGGTTGAGGCATTAGGCGGGGTGCAGACCGCGGGCGAACTTCTTGACGAGGAGGGTGGAGGGCGCCCAGGGGATCGGGGTTAGGGACGCCCTCCCGAGGACGGCGATCTTTTGGGAATCATGGAGGGTTCGCCGTCCTATATTACAAAAAAAAACTATTGCAACAAATCGAATGAGCATTGCGATCCAGAAGGGGGATGATTAGTGTAAATTTGTGGGCTTCCCCACCACATCCGTTGGCCCCTGAAAGTGTAAAAATTGGTTATCTCCCACGCCGGGAAGGAGGTGCTCTCGCCGGGATAATAAGGGACAAAGCACGGGGGAGCACCACCACATAATGCGCCGTCCTCCGAATAGTCCGACTGCCTCTTTATGGCATAGTTAATGAATAGATATAGCATGTCAGATATCGGCCACTGGTCTGCGGCGTCTCGATTTATCCAATGCTCGTAGTTGACCAAATCAAATTGATAATCACTGAGTATATATAGGGGGCGCGCATGAGTGCCTGCGGCAATATCGGAGAACTTGAAATCATAAAGCGTCGGCGACGCTATCCTGTAACTCGTCTCTGAGTAGGGAGAAAACAGCATGTATATATCCTTAGGGTCATGTCCATATACGTCTGCCTCACCAGGATAATCTGCAACTCCATTGTGGTTCGCATCTACTTGAGCTATCGCCTCCGCACTGCCAGCTACGAACCAACTGCTATTGATACATATCATGTCCGTATTGCTAAAGATATCCATGGGCGTGGGTTCGCTGATGTCTTTGAATCCAACAGCCACGGCGTTATCTTCGCTGCCCAGTGTCCCTTTGAAGACAACCTGGATATATACGTCCGTTGCCCAAAGGGGTATACCGCTCTGGCCAAGGTCGAAATTCAGCTCTGTCGGCGTCGCACTGTATAAGGCGCTTACGTTATTCTTCTCAGGCACCACGATGTAGGAAAAATCGGTATCCGTTTCAACAGGACCGGGTTGAAATGGATCTGCATGGGCCACCTTGTATTTCACCACAAGCTGTATAGTGCCATTTGTCATGTTCTCGCCGGTGGAAGTTGCATTTGTAGCAATGAGCTTTATAGTCGTAAATGCAGGATTAAATCCCGGCTGCGACGCATCTATCATGGAATAAAGACCATTGGTTGGCACAGATATATCTATGGTGCCGCGGAAGAAAAAGTTTAAGAAACCAGCGGCGTATCCGACGGCTCTTGGGATTAGCAAATCCGCATATTCCTTGTGAACTTTATTGTTCAACGAATATACCCGCTCTGGGTAGCCATATTTCTGCATTTCAAAGTCCATGTATGAGTAAGCGGAAAGATGGGATATAGACTTGGATTCGGCGGGCCTGTAATTGTCCGTTGCATAGCCTTGCACATATCTCACTGTATACTGACTCCCGCCCACAGTTTCCGTCGTTGTCCAGTCACCTATTGGTACAGGCAGCGCATACCTGGCATCATCAATGTTTGTATCGCGACTCAGGAAATTGCTGTTTGTGTACTCAGCAAGACCCTTGCCTCCGTTAATCCAGAAAGTATCTAGGCTGTTAAAGACGGACAGTTCTACGGGCGAATAGCCGTCAAAATTGAGAGGGGGTATTTCTGGATTTGTCCCTTCAACGGCAATTCTCGTGTATCTTTCATACATATCACGCTGTGAATTCAAGAAGGGCAGATGCGCATCGTTCCGCACATGAGCAGGAACCGCTTTGTCATGAATGAGATGCATTATCTGTCCCAATCCGCGGAAAAGGTGCGCAAACGCAGAGGCTCTATTAGCGGTTTGCGTAGCCGGCAGCGCAGAATAATAGGAGTATCTTGCCCACTTCCAATCCCACTCATTGTTAGCATAATCTTTGGCCCATTGAAGTGATGACTTGCCGTTAAAGAGGCCCTGCCCTGTTGTTGGGTCATAGAAATGATTCAGCCAGCGCGGAGGGTTATCTTCTGTTTCACTCCCCGATTCAATCCACGCCTTCGCCGTTTTGGCGCCAAACTTATCCAGGGGAGTGATACCCAGCTTGGTTCTCAGATAAGACTCAGTGCCGGCCGCTGCAATGGCCTGTGTGGCTATCGCATGATGTACATTCGTCTCGTAGCTTTCCGCCGCGGCAGTCAACATAAATGAGGCCATCAGTATCAATAGCAATCTTCTCACGCTATCTTCCTCCGTCCCTGTGTAAGTCATCTCTCAGATCTTCGCGATATCTTGCTAAATCATTATTCCAATTCTGTACTATATATGGCTCGGGGAATGTCTTCTGAATTTCATCAGAATACTTGTCAACGATTTTGTAGACTTCTAAAAAGAATGGCTTCAATCTCTTATATGCTGTCTTATTTGAGTATTTAAAATAGTCGTGATAACGATAGGTGCTATACAATAGCCCCAGATAACCATTAATGAGCGGCGACCCGTCAATATTATTACTCTCCTTACTGCTCAGATAGATTCTTATTGGGGCATTTAGTGGGATTTCTTCACTTGGACTCAAGATATCATTGCTTTTCCGTAGTACATCTTTTCTTTCAGCAATTTGCACATACTGTACTGCATAAATATACCCCTCTTTAAAAACATAAACACGCCTTTCCTCCGTCCATCCACCGGTATATTTCATGTAAGCATCTATCTTGAAGAAACCCTTATTATCCGTTATGGCAATCTGCAGAGCATCAGGGTGGGCATTGCCACCACCCACATTTATTCTTTCCAAAATCGAATAGTAGTCTGTAAAACAGACCACGTAGGCATTTTCAATCGGTCTTCCCGATTCCTTGTCTAGGAGGACGCCCTCGAATCCTGGCAGGTAGCTCGCCCCGGTACATGACACAGATGAAGCGAGCATCAGAATAATCACAAGTTGCATTGTGCGATATCGATAATGTTTCATGTCAGCCTTCTTTCTTCAGCTCTAGAACCCTTGTATCTTCCATAGCCCATCGTCATCCTTTACGAAATAGATGAAATACATGACATCCATCGGTTGGCCGTCTACGATTTCGTTCCTGATTATGCGATATTCCGCTGTGTCACTACCTATATAGTCCAAACTTATGTCCTGCATATTTGCAGTAATCTCCGGCAGATGCCCGGAAAGAGCAGAAAAAATGCTGAGATATTTATCCTTTGATGCAAAGCTGTAATATCCCGATGCACCCGCAGCATCCTGAGCTGTCAATCTGCCCTTCATTGAATTCCAAATGCCCCTGAGCAATCCGTCAAGATCGGTAGCGTTCTGTGCCGTTATAGCAACCATATCCATATAGGAAGTAGTCGTCGTATCCACAACTGTCAGCGTTGCATAGTAGATGCCCTGAGACGAATACAAGTGGCTTATGTTGTCGAACGTCGCGCCTGTATAATCATCGACCGCATCCCCGTCAAAGTCTATCACGTAGCTCGCCACACCATTCGGCATCGACGTTGAAGCGGTAAAGTTGACCGTAAGTGGAGCAACCCCTGACTCAGGATTTGCCGTCAGGGTCACATATGGCTGAGAGGTATTGGCGGTCACTGTTATTGCCGTCGTAGCCGTATTTCCCTGTGTATCTGTCGCCGTTACCGATATCGTGTTGGCCCCGTCTGCAAGAGGCACGTGGTTGGCCGCAAAATCATCGTTGTACACCATGCCGACTATCCCGTTAACAGTTACGCCGGTTTCGTTGCCGGGTGTGATAAGAGTCCCTTTTACCATTATATCCGGCCTGCTTATGGCACTCCCATTTGTCGGAGAAGTAATGGTTATCGTTATGGGCGGAGTCGTAAATGTCATGTCCTGGCCATTCGTAGTCCCGTCCACGTTGACCGCCACAATTCTGTAATGATACGTGGTGTTTATGGACAGCCCCGTTATATTGGCCGAGACGGAAACGTTGTCGATGCCGGCGGGCAGCGTCTGGGTGGGAGTTGTATTTCCATAAGAAGCGGTCAAGCCCCATTCAAAATATGCTGAGGTCTCAAGCCCGTTAGGGTTGACGGTGGCGTTCAATGTGGCGGAATTGCCGTTTTTGTTGGTTGCCGGGTCGGTTACGGCAAGTGGTGGCGCATTAGACGGTGTGGTGAATGAGACATCAGCGCCGTATGTAGTTCCTATGGAATTAGTGGCAACCAACCTGTAGTGGTAGGTCAAGCCCACCGTCAATCCGGATATATATGCCGTTACGGCAACATCGTCGACGCCGACGGAGATCGTTTGTGTGGACGTTATATTGCCGTATGATGTATCGGTCCCCCACTCGAAATAGACTGAGGTCTCGGCCCCGTTCGGATTTACGGTGGCATTCAATGTTGCTGTGTTGCCGGTCGTGCCGCTTGCAGGGTTCGTAACAGCGGAAGGAGCAATTACCGGTGTCGTGAAGGACACATCTGAGCCATTGGTCGTCCCCGCAGAATTCGTGGCGACTATCCTGTAGTGGTAAGGAGTATTTGCTTTTAGCCCGGAGATGTCAGCCGTAATGGGAATACTGCCTGTAACCGCAGGAATTATCTGAGTTGATGTGGTATTGCCATAGGCAGTTGTGGTTCCCCACTCGAAGTAGACAGAGGTCTCCGCCCCGTTTGGATTGACCGTGGCATTGAGGGTCGCCGTATTTCCGGCATTATTGGAGACAGGATCAGTTGTTGCGGAAGGGGCCGCCGCCATTGTCGTAGCGTTTGCTGTGTCGCAATAAGGGGAATCCGAAAACATGTCGTATGCTCTTATCCGGTAATAATACGTCGTTCCGGGCAGCAAGGACGGGTCGGTGTCGGAATATGTTGTTTCATTTTGACCGGTAGTACCTATTTGGCTGTAAGTTCCATCTATTCCGGTCTTCCGCTCTATCTTAAAGCCTGTTTCCGTGCTTGAGTTGTCGCTCCATGACAAGTCTATTCTGCTTGAGGATACTGCAACCGCACTGAGCCCGGAGGGAGCATCAGGGGGCACGTAACTGCCTGAAAGGGTAAGGGTTGAATTCGGATCTATGGTAACCGTCCAGGCATAGTCTCCATTTATAGCAAGGGCAATGAATGTATCAGTCAAATCCCAGGTGCAGTCCTTTGATGACGTAGCGTCAAAGAGAATAGTATCGGCGGCTGAGGGCAGGAGGTTTCCCGTCCAGTTCTCTGGAGTTGATGCAAGGTTATCGGTACCGCCGCCATCCCAAGTCGCAGAAAAAGCAGGTGAGATTGAAATGAAAATAGTAAATAAGAATACAAATATTTGTAGAGAATTCTTCATGGATATCCCCTTTTATAAGTAAGGCTGATGATCCTCCGAAAAAATTTAACCATAGACCCATCTCTCATGTCAAGGGAAAATTGCGGGAAGCAGGCGGCCGGAATGTGTCGGAATCAGTGGCCTGAATGGCCCGGAAGATCCGTATTCACTAGATAACTGGAAGTCATATCAACTGGAGGGTTTACCTGTCTTCATCGAAGATGATACAATCCCCTATCCCATGGCATACAAAAGCATAAAGGACTGGCCCGAAGAAGAGAGGCCGAGGGAAAGGCTTCTCAGGCAAGGTCCCGGGAGCATGTCAGACGCGCAGCTGCTTGCGATACTGCTCAGGACCGGAGGGCAAGGCAAGAGCGCGATGGACATGGCAATCGAGCTTATCGACAAGTTCGGCGGCATCAGGAACATGGAACAGGCGTCTCCCTCAGAGTATTGCTCGGTAAAAGGTCTCGGAGAAGCAAAGGCCGCCCAGCTGAAGGCGGCGCTCGAATTGGGCAGGCGACTGCTGAGTGACTCCGGGAGCAAAGGCCCTGTCTTTTCTTCCGGGCAGGACGTCTATTCCTATTTCTACCCGAAATTCGCCGGATTGAAAAAAGAAGTCTTTCACTGCGCCATGCTCGACGTGAAGAACAGGGTAGTAAGGGACGCAAAAATATCCGAAGGAACACTCACTTCCTCCCTGATCCATCCCCGTGAGGCGTTCAGGGACGCCATAAAGGAATCGGCGGCCTCCGTCATATTCGCGCACAACCATCCCAGCGGAGACCCCAGTCCGAGCCGCGACGATATCCTGATAACCGCAAAGCTCGAAACCGCCGGCGAGACCGTCGGAATCAGGGTCCTTGACCATATTATCATCGGCGAAGGTCAGTACGTGAGTATGCGGGAGAAGGGTTATTTGAAAGGCAAATGAAGTATAATAATTCGCTCAGGGGACAAATATAAGTGCAGATTTTTTATCTGCCGAGGCGAGGTTATCATATATGAAAGTACTTGTCATAGGCGGAGGAGGCAGGGAGCACGCGATCGTGTGGAAGCTCTCGCAGAGCAAATCGGTCGACAAAATCTACTGCTGCCCCGGGAACGCCGGCATCGCAGATATCGCCGAATGCATCAACGTAAACCAGGACGATTTCCGGTCGCTCCTTGATTTCGTGAAATACGAGTGGATCGACCTTACCATCGTCGGGCCGGAAGCCCCTCTTTCGAAGGGGATCGTCGACCTCTTCGAAAAAGAAGGCAGAAGAATTTTGGGGCCGACGAAGGCCGCCGCCCGGCTCGAATCGAGCAAGGTTTTTTCAAAAAAACTTATGCGGTCGCACGGCATCCCGACCGCTGACTACAGGGTCTTCACTTCCTACCTTCACGCCGAGGAATACGTAAAGTTCAAGGGCGCTCCGATTGTTCTCAAGGCTGACGGACTTGCCTCGGGCAAGGGGGTTTTCGTCGCCGCCTCGGTCGACGAAGCGATGGACGCCCTAAGACAAATTATGAAAGACAGGGTCTTCGGAGAGGCCGGGGACAGGGTATTGATAGAAGATTGTCTCCGGGGAGAAGAGGCCTCTTTCATGGCCTTTACTGACGGCAAGACAATCGTGCCTATGGTGAGCTCCCAGGACCACAAACGGATCTTCGACAACGATCAGGGACCGAACACCGGCGGCATGGGGGCGTACAGTCCTGCGCCGGTCATCACGGAGGAACTCCAGGCCGTCGTGATGGAGAAGGTCATGAAGCAGACAGTCAGGGCGCTGAAGGCCGAAGGGATAACGTACAAGGGGATATTGTACGCAGGCCTTATGATCGACAAGGGCAAACCTTACGTGCTCGAATTCAACTGCCGGTTCGGGGACCCTGAAACACAGCCGGTCCTCTCGAGGCTGGAGTCGGACCTTATGGAGGTTGCGATGGCGGTAACGGATGAAAAGCTTTCGGAGATCAGGGTCGAATGGAAGAAAGACCCTTCGGTATGTGTAGTGCTCTCTTCGGAAGGGTATCCGGGAAAATACAGGAAAGGGGACGCGATCACCGGTATCGACGCTGCGAACAGGCTGGAGGGCGTGCACGTATTCCACGCAGGGACCGCCTTCAAAGACAGCGATACCGTAACCTCAGGCGGAAGGGTGCTCGGCGTGACTGCCACAGGGAGCACGATCGCCGCAGCCAAGAAGAGGGCTTACGAAGCCGTCGAAAAGATACATTTCAGGGGCATGCACTACAGAAAGGACATCGCCGGCAGGGCGTTGCAAAGGGAGAGTGAAAAATAGTAAGGACATGGAGCGGACGCGGACAATAGTCGGAGGGACGATATGAAACCGAAGGTATTGATACTCATGGGAAGCGATTCGGACCTGCCGGTGATGGAGGAGACGGCAAAAACGCTTGACTCATTCGGCATATCCTGCCGCATGACGGTCGCCTCTGCCCACAGGACGCCCGAACTCACGCTGAAGCTAGTGAAAGAAGCCGAAAAAGACGGCGTCGAAGTCATCATCGCAGGCGCGGGCATGGCTGCCCACCTCCCGGGGGTCGTCGCCTCTCATACGGTGCTGCCGGTAATCGGTGTGCCCCTTGATGCGTCGCCGCTCAAGGGAATGGACGCGCTCCTCAGCATGGTCCAGATGCCGCCCGGCATTCCCGTCGCCACGGTGGCGCTCGGGAAGGCGGGCGCGAAGAACGCCGCTATACTCGCGGCCCGGATCATGGCGGGAAAAAATCCGGCCCTCACAAGAAAACTCCTCGCCCATAAAAAAGAGATGGCTAAAGAGGTGGAAGAAAGGGCCGCCAGGCTCACAAAAAGAAGTTAATGCGTACCCACATAGACTGCTTCCCCTGTTTCCTCAGGCAGACAACGATCGCCCTGGCGCAATTTTCGGACAATCACGCCCTGCGCGAGGAAGTGATCAAAGAGGTGCTCCCTGTCATGCAGCGTGCGGACACCGACAGATCGCCCGCCTATACAACGACCTTCATTCACCGTCTCATCCGGAAGAAGTTGGGGCAGGACCCCTTCAAGAAGATAAAAAACGCATATAACACCCTTGCGATGGGACTTTATGCGGAGCTGAAAACCAGGATAAGACGGTCGGTGGACCCTTTATGGACTGCAGCGAGGCTTGCCGTCTCCGGCAATGTGATCGATTTCGGGATATATACTTCGATCGATATCGAAAGCTCGATACTCCGCTCTCTTGAAGAGCATATCGCGGTCGACGATTATGAGATGTTCAGGGAGGACCTGGAACGGTCAGAGGAGATACTCTACCTGCTCGACAACGCAGGTGAGATAGTCTTTGACAGGCTTCTTATCGAGGAACTTGCCGCGATGGGGAAAAAAGTCAGGGCCGTAGTGAAAGGCTCGGCCGTGCTCAATGACGTGACGGCCGAAGACGCCAGGCAGACCGGGCTGCAGGACGTCTGCGAGGTGATCGACAACGGATCCGACGCTATCGGCACGATCCTCGAATGGGCCTCCCCTGAGTTTAGGGCGCACTACGCCGGGGCAGAACTCGTCATCAGCAAAGGGCAGGGGAATTTCGAGACCCTCACCGGAAACGGAAAGAAGACGTACTTCCTCTTTCAGTCCAAATGTGATGTGGTCTCTAAAGAACTAGGCCTTTCACCCGGATCGATGCTGCTCAAGAAATCCTGAATCGGCTGGATAGATAATGGATCAGAAATAAAAGATAGACGATTATCTCCTTGGTCCCCGTGTCCCCGGTCCCCTTCTTTCCCTGAAACCGCCCTGTTCCCTTCTCTCCTGCGGTTTTGCCTCGTTGACGACAATCGATCTGTCCATAAAGGGCTTTCCGTTAAACAGGTCAATCGCCTTCTTGCCGTCTTCCTCGGACGCCATCTCGACAAAGCCGAACCCCCTGAGCCTGCCGGTGGCATTGTCCTTGATAAGCTTCACGGACAGCACCTCTCCTGCCTGCGCAAAGAGTTCGCGGAGATCATCCTCTGTCGCCTTGAACGAGATGTTCCCAACGTAGAGTCTCATCGTACCCATTCTTCCTCCTTGAGTTTTCACTGCCCCGCACGGCCAGAAACCGCAGGGGATAGCCTAAATATACTTATCCTTTTGGGCTTTGTCAAGAAATAAATAACAGTCTTTCTAAAGAAAATATTACTATGCTACTATGTTGTATATTTATGCGCGTGATAAAGATTTTGGACAAAAACACGACTGACGCGTTGGCCGCGGCTGCAGGGGTAATCAGAGGGGGAGGCATCGTCGCTTTTCCCACGGAGACCCACTACGGACTCGGAGCGGCGTATCACGATGTCGCTGCGCTAAAAAAACTCTTCGCGCTCAAGCGCCGTCCTGAAGAAAAACCCGTACCGCTGATAGCCGGAAACGAGAAGGCACTGGGAATCGTTGCGCGACAACTCGATGACCGGGCCGTCAGCATCATCAAGCGGTTCTGGCCCGGTCCCCTGACCCTTCTTCTTCCGGCAAGGGCGGGACTTCCCCGCCTTTTGACCGCCGGCACCGGCACTGTTGCGGTGAGGATGCCCGGCAAGTCGTTCGCCCTTGAGCTTGCCCGCACACTCGAATTCCCCATTACCGCTACGAGCGCTAACATCTCCGGAAGCCCCCCGGCCGATGATGCAGCCGGAGTGACGGGGTATTTCGGCGAAGGACTCGATCTGCTCGTAGACGGGGGCAGGACACCGGGCGGCCCCCCTTCGACGATCATCAGGCTTTCAGGCGAAACGATCATCCTGGTGAGGCAGGGACAGATACCGTTTGATGCGATACTTGCTGCGATGAAAACAGCCGCGGGCAAAAAAGATCAATAGTGAGAGGCGCACCGATCACGCAGTGTGCCGCAACCGCGCAGGCATGATTTCACGGAAGCCCTGAAGGCAGGAGGGTATTCTACAGTCGGCCGGTCTCCCGATATCCCCGGACGTACATTTTGAGCGCGCGCAGTATAAGCCAGTTCAGGGAAACGCCGTTGTCCGATGCTATGCTGATCAGCCCGTCAATCACATCTTTCCCTATCGTAGGCTGCTGGGAGAGGTCGCTCTTCTTCGGTCCTGCCGCATGATCCGGCACTGCGGGCCCCTCATTGTCTGGCGACCTTTTCATGTGCTCGTCCCTCAGAAGTCCCACAAGGCCGGAGACATCACCATCCCGGACCGCCTTGAGCACTTCTTCCGGCGGCTGAGGAACGGAACCGGACGAATTCCCGGCAGCGGACGCTTCCGCGTTATCCGAAGGTTTGGCGAAAGAGGAGATGCCGGTCATGCCCATCAGCATCGACACGAGCGCTCTGGGGTACTCGCCGTCCGGGATCTTTTCCCCGAAAAGCTCTTCCAGCCTGCCCTCTGCAGCCGCCCTGGCAATATCGTCCGCCATGAGCGGAGACGTCTCCTCGTCTTCGAAACGCTTCCTGCGGCCGAAGGCTGAAGTCTCATGCTCCGGCAAAGGCCTATCACTTTCTCTCTCAGACATCTTCTATTCCCCTTTATCCACTATAACACAGTTTCAGATATCAGGGGAAAAAAATCCTCTTTCCCGAGTGATGGGGTCCGGTGCATAATAGCCATAGGTAAAAAGCAGGAGACTGACGGGCGTTAAGCACGGATCCCTTCATTGTAGTGGTCTTTACCGGGATGTGTCTTTCTGATAAGAGAAAGGTCGAAGATCTCGGATGAGGAAAGCCTCCGCCCGATATACCCGAGCCTCTTCAATATCTCAACAAACTCCATTGTCGAGGTGATGTAGTCGCCGGTAATCTGGGCACAGTATTTCGGAGAAACCCTCAAGGTGTCGAGGACAAATTCCTCATCGATAAAACCGACATAGGCCGAGATGAGCTTCGCGGCCTCTGCAGGCCTCTCCCTGAAAAAGGCAGTTGCCTGTTCATGCAGGAGCAGGAACTGCTCCACGATATGCCCTTCCTTCTTCAGAAGTCCCTTGTCGGCGAGAATGCCATAGCTCGGGTTGAAAGGCCAGAGCAGGGAGGGAGGGTACAGGATCTTCCCTCCCGCGTATTTCCTCACCGCAACCGCGAGCGCCGGCGTGCCTACCGCTGCGGCAACTTCTCCCCTTACCAGCGCCTCCAGGACCTGATCGGCCCATGCTAAATTCACGACCCGGACCTCGTCTTCCAGACCGAAACGCTCAAGGCATTCGCGCAGAATCACATCGTGGATAGAGCCTTTCCCGGGCACACCCACCCCGCGTCCCGAAAATTGCCCGAGGATTTCGCCAAGCTCAGACGTGTCTGGTGTTCCCCTGTATTTTTCCCCGGCGCTTATTACCGTGCCTTCGATGTGGCCTCCGGCTATGCAGACTATCCCGACACCCCGGCCCATCCCGATAATGGCAGGCGGCAGGCCGACATAAGCAAGATCGAGCTCCCCCTTTTCGAATGCATCCACGATCGCAGGGCCCGTACCGAATAATCTCCATTCGACTGCAGTCCCCAGTTCACCCGAGAGATTGCCCCCGGCCATCAAGAGAACGGCGGTGTGATAAAAGGTCGAGAGATGCCCCACTCTGAGTTTTTTCAAAAAACCCTCAGCCCTGCCACCTCGTCTTTTGGACGCCGACCGATTCGAGAAGCTCCGACGCCTCCTGCAAAGAATTCCTGATTTTCTCGTCCACGGGGTGCCCGAAATTCTCCTGATCAAATACGGGAATATGGACGGTAACATCCGGCCTCATCTTCCTTTCGTGGGAATACGACAATGTCGCGGGGTCGGCCGCGACCGCTGCGCACATATGGTGAGGATCGCAGGTGAAAGTAAGGCTTTCCGCGAGTCTCCTGAGATCGCGCTCGACTTCGAGATATTCTTCAGAATCCGGGGTTGCGTCACCGACGCCCGGCGGAAGGGTACCGTACAGGGTGAGCCGAAATCCGATCTGCACCATCGCGCCCTTCTTGTCGGGAATATAGTAGGGCTCGGTGTCGTAGCATATCCTCCGCCTGACGACCATCTTCCGAAGTTCCGCGTCGCTTTCGAACCGACCCTTTATGTCGAGTTTCCGCTCCATGGTACGTGGGAGACAATCCTCGCAGGCGGGAGCCCTACACGGCTGCTTTTTTCATCTTCCCGAAGGACGTCAGCAGGAAATCGTATTTATGCTTGAGGTCGACGATCGATCTGAGCAGGACCGCATACAGAGGGTTCAGCCGCAGATAAGGTTTGAGGGTATTGGCCATTTTCACCAGGTGAGATTCGCAGTCCTCGACGAAACTCGAAGTGCGGTCCTGGAGGGTCTCGTCATAGGTGTAAAAGATCTCAAGGAATATATCCGTGATAAGACAGAACTCGTTCAGGATCGTCTGCGAAATTGCCTCTTCCTGGCTGATCCGCTTCTTCCTCAGCCTGCGCATGAACTCGACATGCTCGGACTGTATGTTCTTGAGCTGCTTAATAATAACTTTGAGGTCTTCGGGATTTCTGTTGAAGAGGTTTTTGTATACAAATGTCCTCGAGATTTTCTTCCAGTGCTTCAGGTGGTTCTTCTTCCATTCAGCCATGTCGCCCCAGAAAGCGACAAGACCCTTATCGAAATCTTCCCGCTTCGAAAAGGTAGTATACGTCTCGAACGCCAGTTCATCCAGGCGTCTCCCCATATCGATAATTTCCTTGATCTCTTTCATTGTCCTCTTCCGGCCTCTCTCATGAGAAAGCTTATATCATACAACTTATTTATCAAGATTACCATATTATCCGGAAAAAATATATTACAATTTTTCAGGCCGGGCAAGCCCTTATTCCTGCTCTTTTTTCCGCACGGCATCTGCCGCCGCCCCCCTCCCTGTCAGGGAAAGTTTCCTCCGGGAGGAAACGGTTCCTGTCCGGGAAATTCCTACAGTTGGATCGACAAATATCCTACAGAAAAAACAGACATAGTCCGATTCACCTGGTGGCCGTTTCAGGATAAATTATATCATTAGTATCTGTTCGGAAATATTCTGTCGAGGAGATTTTTATGGTCTGCCGCTTTTTTTTTCGGGAAATATCTTCTCTCTTGTAATGCCGGACGGCGGGCATACATGCCGAGCGACTTCGAGATGCGCGAGTACTGCAGAAGCAGCCGCCACAAGATATGCCCGTTATACGTAAAGACTGCAATGACCGTCAGGACCGCCGCAGGCGCCAGAGCCACATTTGCCCACCCCGGGACGGCGCTGGGAGAGGACACAGTTGAAGAGCTTTCTCATATTCGATGATTCAGTTTCATAAGACAAAGCGCCGCTCTCACTGATATCCGCCTTTGGTGGTTTCACGATTTCATGGCCGCCTCCTTAACGGGTGATTTTACTTAGGAAGGCACCGGGTATGTCCTGCGGGACATATTTATCGGTTTCGTCAATTGAGGCCCACGTAAGTGTATGATGGCCGTATGCGAGTTTGATCTTTTCGTCTTGTGGAGCTAACTTGAAGTATTCCAAATAGAGGTCCATACCTCGCTGCCATATGCGGTGGAGTTGCAGGGTTATGGTGATACGGTCGAAGGGCATAGCCTCGCGCAGGTGTGTGACTAGGCATCGGGTGGTTGCAAACTGGGATTTCGGTGACATGCTCATGTAAAGCTGAGGATCGAGTGCGAAGATGTATTTGTCTATCAGGTGTCCCTGCCATGCAAAGTAGTTGGAGAAATAGATGTTCTGGGCCAGATTGGAATGCTGCATTGACGTGTCGAGTGTGGTTTCGGTGACAGCGCTTTTGTTCGTGCCGATGAGGTCGAATTCCTGGATTAGTTCGCCAAGTTCTCGGGATGTGAGAGCTTCAGTCGGGGGGATATCCCCAGCTTGCTTTGCTTCGGGCCGTTTCGGTACTAAGTCGTTTTCACTGAGGAATTCTGCGAAAAATGGCGGACATTCTACCGGCTCGACAAGACCGTGTCCGACTACTTTGATCCATGAGAGCTGGTGGTTACTAAAAGCTACGGGAACGATAGCGCCATCGGCCGTGAGTTTGCGCCATTCGAATTTCAGTTTGAGGGAGGAGTCTTTGTAGCCCAATATTTGGTCTATCCACACGCGTGCCTCCATGGACTCGTGGTTTCTCACGTGTCTCACTATGTGGGTGTCGGTATGGTTCGTGACCATGAAATGGCCACTATGGAACTCATCACTTATGTATTTCCCGATCGGCTTCAATGCGGTCTCCCGGACGTTTCCGAGCCAGTGCGCATAGTTGGCGAAGTTGACGCCCCCGCTGATGGTGGAGTTGTCTTTGAGGCCGAGGTTGAACCTGCAGGCGAAGACTTTTTGTCCTTCCGGTCCTCTGTCGTTAAATTCCCCTGAGGATTCTGGCAGAGTTGAGGGATTTGTTGGCGTAATTCCGTCTTTTTGGGACGACAATGATTTATGCTGTGTGGCTACGGCAATGATCCGCTCAGGGCCTCGCAGCAGTTTGACAGGGAAGGTGAGAATGATGATACCCTCCATCCCGCTGAATATCACACAATCTCCTATTCCTTGACTGTATGTGAGATCGTGTTGCTGCATGTCAGTTGCCTTGCGCAGTGCTTCAACTGCGCACCAGATACGGGTGGCGGCCCTATCATATGAGTTATCTTCTTTCTCCAGACGGTCTAACAGGGGCTGCCTCTTGCGGCCGAGCATGAGGCCCCATTCTTGTGGATCCCTGTGTACGACGGGCTCGACATCGCAACCCTGCGTTGCCGGACCTGCACTGCAGATCAGAAGCTTTGCGTCATGGCAGCAGGAGAGGGCTATCTGTGAGTTCCCTGGAAGAAAGGGTTTGCCCTGCTCGGTCCAGGCCACAGCAATTGGATTGGAGGCATCGGCGGGTTTTGGCGAGACCTCCTGACAGGCGCTCTCAAAGAGTGTCTGCTCGATTTGATGGCGCTCGGCTTTCGCCATCTCAGACAAAAGAGGAATATGTTTAATGCGTAATGCAGGAGGCACAGTGCCTGCTTCCCCGCACAGTTGCGCGGCCTGCCGGTTTATGTGTTCTTCGTCCCACCGGTCCGGTGATATAAGATCATTCACCGAGGGAGCGCCTTGTTTGCGTTCGATTATTTTTACTGTGTATCCCTGGATTTTTTCGACAATCGCGCCATTTTGGTCGACCGCCGTGACGTCTGCTACGACGGTGTCCGTGTTCCTTTGAAGGATATTGACGATTACGCGGTATGTGCCGAAGTCCTGCGGTGTCTGGTATATCTCCCATTTATCGATTTTCATTGGGAGCGCTATCAGATCTGGAAGGATTATCTGTCCTGACTGCAGCAACGTGTCCCTGAAATAGGGGTCGCCGGTCACAAATTGCTCATACGCTTGGTCAAAGTCGGGATCAGGCGGTTGCGTTAAGGCCTCAAAAATGCACTGGTCGTCCGTCATCGATATGATGTGCTTGATGCGCTGAAAGCTTGGCCCCTGAAAGAGCATATGGCCGTAAAGGTCCTGCCCGGGATCAATGTCGAGTTTTTCCTCCGGTATCCCGGCGGTATACGGGTCGGGTGTTTGCTCGCCATTTAAGACGAACGTTGCTTCGAAACAATCTCTGCTGAATCCCGTCTGGTCAGAGGTAACGGCGGCCTTTACTTTAGTTGGGCCGCCCTCCTTATCGGGCTCCTCCACAAGGGCCCTTATGCGTATCTCCGTTTGTCCGTCGGGCTCTACGGTAATAGGATAACTGAGCCTGATTTCCTCCATTTCGATCGCTTGAGGATTGTGTGCTTCGACAACCGCCGCGACCGCCTGCTGCATCGCCTCGATGCCAAAAACGGTCGGGAAGAGGTGGATGCCCCTGAAGACGTGGTGGTTGAGGTATCTGTCGTGCGCGGTGGTGAGGAACGCCCTAGCCTCTATTTCTACGCCCCGCTCAAAGAAAAGGATTTCCTGAGTGAAACGCGCCCGTTGGTCGGGCGGCTGCCGGCGCATTATGTCGAGCGAGCCGAGTCTGCCGGCGACGATTATCTGGGGTGACCCGGTGGTGGAGGTGGCCAGCTGCATGAAGTGGTCTATGCCCTTTTCTTTTGGGATCGCCCGTATCCCCATCTTCGACAGGAATGCGATGCTTCCCATTTTTGCGCCCATGCCGATCTCGGCCCATATGCTGAACGCGCACGTTATGACTTCGGCGGCGGGGTTTAGGCCCTTGAATTGCTGCAGCAGGAGGTTAAGGACCTCGTTTGAAAACCCGTACCATGCGTTTCCGGCCATTCCGGTGACTCCGATGATGGAGCCGAAAGCGACGACCAGCTTTGTTGCACTGCTGCCGAGGGCGTTGAGTATGTTTATTGCGCCCAGGACCTTCGGGCTGATTTCCTCGCAGGCCTCCTCTAGGGAGACCTGGTCGGCCCGGCGCGGCTTGTTCATTGCAGCGCCGTGGATAAATCCGGTTATCGGGCCGAGTTCCTCTCCGATGCGTCCGATGAGTGATGAGACGGACTTTTGGTCGGTGATGTCGCACGCGTAATAGCGGTGGCAAATGTTGTTTTCGCCATATCGCCCCAGACTTTCCTGGATCTCGGTGTCATTTTCCGCGTTCGAGGTCCTTCCCACAAGTGCAAGCCTGACTCCTGTCTTGAGGGCAAAGGCCAGCGCGCATGCTGCGGTGATACCCTTAGCGCCTCCCGTTACAAGAACTACGTCCTGGCTGCTCCATGTAACGGACCTCGGGGTGAACTCTTGCTGCTTCACGGGGGTGAGGACGGGCACGTATCGAACGAAATTGTCGTCGTACGCAGCCGTAACGAAGGTATCGGCGGTCCTGAGTTCGTCGACTGTTTTTTCTATTGCAGGGAGAGATATGCGGCTGAACTGCAGAACCCGGATCCTCTCCTGCGGCCTTTCATGGTGCAGGCTTGAGAGGAACGCCGTTGCGCCTTTTGAGCCGACGGAGGTTGCATTGTCGTAACGGTAGAAGTCCACGCCCCCGAACTGCAGCACGGCGTAAGTCGGTTTAGGGATGCGTGTGTTCATTGCTGTAATGATCGAAGCGATTGTATGCATCCTCCCGACCATTTCCCGGCTCTGCGCCGCCGTAAGCATATCTCCGGAGTTTTGGCCGGCCGCGAGGAAGAAAATGAAATAGTCGTATTTTCTCAGCTCGTCTGGCGAATCGGTCGATATCTGATCGTAATGTATCGATGTGGTGCGCAGAAGTTTCCGTCTTAGAGCGTTGCTGATGTCGTCGTAATCCTCCCCGGGTGCATTGTCAGATACGATCAGGACGTTTTTTTGTTGCGCGTCGCCTGAGAGGTAAGGAGAACCCGGGCGCGGGACATACCGTATCGTGAAGTTGCGGACCCAGGCGCCTTGCACCGTGGCTTGCGGGGTTGATCCAGCGGGTAATTGACTTTCTTTCTGTTGTTCCAGTTTGATGAGATCGTAAATCTCTTTTAGTGAGCTGTTCGCCAAAGTTGAGGGATCGATCGTGCCCGGAGCGTGGTACAGTCGTATAGCTTTTGCCACCAATTCGCCCGCTTTTATCGAATCGAGATTAAGGTCGTCCAGCAGCCGGTGGTCAAGCGATATGGAGTCGATAGGGAAGCCGGTCATTCTTGAAACGAGCGCGAGGAGCTCCTGCTGTGTTTCCGCGGAGGAGCCGGCGGATTGCTCATCCGGGTGTTCGGTCTTGTCTTTCAGGACAGTCGCTCGTTTCGGTGTGTGCGGCAGCTCTGCGCGGACCGACTGGAGGATTTCCCGGTCTATGGGAATCATAGCGTGTTCACAAGGGTTTTCTATAAAAACGCGTTTGGAAGCCGGTATGAAGGTCTTTACGAGACGGCCTTGAAAGAGGGCGGGCCATTTGATTGAGCCACCGTGAACAAAATAGCAGGATAGCAACGTGTTGAGCGATCGGTCGTCGCCAGCCTTTGCCTCGACCGGCAGGCAGTGGATATTTGCATCGGCCGTTATAGAGCGGGCCAGGTCGGAAAGCACCCGGCCCGGGCCGACTTCCACGAGTATGTCGCATTCTTTCGTCATATTGTTTATAAGCGATATAAAGTCGACCGTGTGCGTGAGCTGTCGGCCGAAGTGCTGTCTCAGGTCTGTCCCCGGCTTTACAGTGGTCCCGTCTATAGAAGTAAAGATCCGGATTTTGGAACCCGTGAGGGCATCGGGAATTGGAGCGTGTTTGGCAAGAGTAGAAGCGGCGTCAGCCATAAAGCGGGAATGGAATGCGTTTGCAACCGGAAGGTGCTTCGTTCTTACGCCTTGTGCCGAGGCGAGGCGCATTGCGTTTTCTACTGCTTTCCCCTCTCCTGATATGGCCGTCTGACCCGGGGAGTTTATGTTGGCCACGACCGCGTAGCCGTCCGTTTTGTCAACTATCTCCTGCGCTTTCCTGTGGTCGCATGAAAAGACGGCCATCGTACCCGCCTCCCCTGCCTTTGCCGCGGTAATTCCGCCGCGAAATGCGGCGAAGCGAATAAGTGCCATGTCGTGGAACGCGCCGGCCGCGTAGAAAGCAGTGAGTTCACCGAGGCTGTGTCCGCCGACTGCCTGCGGGGTAATGCCCAAATGCTCGAGGTGGCGCATCCACAAAAGGGAGCAGAGACATATGGCCGGCTGCGCTATCTCGGAGTTTGAGAGAGTTTTCATCCACGTTTCGATCTGGTGGGCATCCAAGGCCCTGTCTACCGGTGGATAGATGGCTTCGGCGATTTTTTTGCATCCGTGTTCCATAAGGTAATGGTCTGCCCGGGCGACAAGGTCTCTTGCCCATACGTGCCGGTCCGTCAACGTCTTGCCCATGCCAAGCTGCTGGGATCCCTGACCCGGGAAGAGAAAGCCGATTCGCGCCGCTTTTTTGCTGCGGCCGACCCAGATATCCTGCTGCGGGCCGACTTCAACGGTATCGTTTGCGATTTCGTGGGCAGCGAGGATCTCGTTCGCGCGGCCAAGACAGTCGATAAGGTTTTCCGGCGAGTGGGCTATCATGGCGACGCGGAAATGATGGGCCGGGTCGATATTTTGCATGAGGTCGGCTGAAAAATCGGTGAGCTCGGATGCGCTTATGCCGTAGGCGAGCTTTTCAAGTTCGCGTATTCTCCCGATCATATCTTTCTGGTCCGGGGCGGAGACAGCGAAGATCTCGGTCTCCTGGTGGGAAGCAAGGAGTTCGCGTTCGCCTATTGACGTGTCGATTCTGTCCGCGGGCCTTCCGTCGGATTCGATTGTCACATGGCAGTTGATACCTCCGAATCCCATTCCGGAGACCCCGGCCCTCATGATTTTGTCGACGTCGTGAACTTCGCCGTGCAGAACCGGATACAGGGCTTTTGCTTTATCGTGGAACACGGCGTTCGGTTCCGAGCATCCTGCGGTGGCGGGGATTACGCGCCTGTTCACGGCGAGGACCGCCTTAATGAAGCCGCCTATCCCCGAAGCGGCCTTTGTATGGCCGATCAGAGATTTGAGGGAGGTTATACCACAAGAGCGGAGTCGGTCAGGGAGACTGCCGGGGTCCATAACCATTGCGATTCCCTCGACTTCCGCCCTGTCGCCTGCGGCCGTTCCGGTACCATGCCCCTCAATAAAGTCCACGCTGGAAAGGTCGTAGCCTGCCTTGCCGTAAGCGCGTCTTATTGCAAGGGCCTGCGCTTGGGCCTTAGGGGCGGTAAGGCTGCCTTTTCCGTCCGAGGATATGCCCCATCCGCGAAGTATGGCGTACACATAATTCCCATGAGTGCGAGCGTCCTGGAGTCTTTTAAGGACGACAAATCCGGCACCTTCGCCTGGTATGAAACCGCTTGCTCCCCGGTCGTACACTCTCATATCTCCCCGCGTAAGCGCGTTCGTCTTCGAGAATCCCACGAGTTCAAAGGTGTCGAGGCTGATATCTATACCGCCCGCGACGGCCAGGTCCAGCGTGCCGTTTGAGAGTGCTGTCGCGGCCGTGGCCACCGCGATCAGAGATGATGAGCAGGCGCCGTCAACGGTGTATCCTCCTCCATGCAGGTCCAGGAAGTTGCAGATTCTTCCGGCGATCGTATTTGAGAGGCTGCCGGCGAGGGTGTCTTCGGTTATGGGGGCGAAGGCAGACTTGTAATACTCCTCCATTGTCTGGAGAAGGTCTTCCGTGAGGTCGGGCGACAGCCCCTTCTCAATGGCCACGGCCTTCAGGATCTTGCCGACGTAAGGCCAACGCAGGCGCATGTTCTGCGAACGGCTGTACTCCCCCGTGAGCGTGTTGCCCAGTATGACGCCCGTTCGGTCGCACGGGGTGCTCTGGCGGGTATATCCCGCGTCTTCGAGCGCCCGGAGGGCGACTTCGAGAGCAAGCCAGTGGACTATATCGGAGGAATCGACTACCGTCTTGGGTATTCCTCTTTTTATCCAGTCGAAGGTGAAGCCGTCTATGACGGCGGCGCGGTCGCCATATGTCTTGTCCGCGGCAGTCGGGTCGGCATCGTAGTAGTCCGATAGCGGCAGACGCCGGCGGGGGAGTTTGCGGAACTCGCGTCTGCGTGCGAGGATATTTTCCCAGAAGGCCTTGAGTGTCGCTGCGCCGGGATAGTGACAGCCCATGCCTATCACGGCTATAGAGTCGTGGGATATCTCTTTTTTGACTTTGAAGTATGACTTCCTGTAAAATGCCTTGTACTCTGCTGAAGGATCTTGTATTCGGACCCCCATGATATCGCCGTCGTGCCAGATTTCCCTGCACGGTATGTCGATGGTTCTGGACGAAGAGATCGGCAAAGAGAGCGTGAGCGGTTGTGCAGGGTGGTTTGTGCGGTGTGCATAAGCCTGCGGAACTATAAGCTGGAGGCCGTTTTCAGAAATGCTGAGGAGAAAGCCTTTGTATGTAGTTCCGTTTCTGTTCAGGGTTACTCCCCTGTTTAGGGGTATCCTCCTTGTGTTTCTTTTTTCCATGTGAGTGCCCCCCCTGTTTTATATATCTTGTTCCACGGCTTTATTCTCCCTTTGAACTGCTATATTATATATAAAACAGACGCATAAATATATAAAATAGGCACACAAAACAACATACCGTAAGCGTGAGAATAATTTGCCCTTTGCGAGGAAGAGCATACAAAATGACGGCTGAGGAAGTAGAATGGCTATAATGGACCGGGTTATTAACAGATTGATGGCAGCCAATCCGTGGCACCTGCTGTGGCTTTCGGTAGTGTTGTCGGAACTGTTCACCTTGATGTTTTCGATGCTCCAGAGTTACCTGTTCTGGGGACATATTTCCCGCGAGGTGCTGATCGTGGGGTTCGGTGACGCCCTGCTCGTCGACATTCTCCTTGCAGCCCTCCTGATAATCTTAGTATCGCAGATAAGTGCGCTTAAGCAGCAGCTGAAGAGTCGCGAGGAGGCGGAGAAGCAATTCCGCGTGCTTGCATATTACGACGCACTTACCAGTTTGCCTAACCGGGCACTGTTCAAGGAGGTTTTGGGACAGGCTATAAAAAATGCCGCCCGGGAGAAGAATGTGGCGCTGGGTCTTTTGTTCATCGACCTGGACTATTTCAAGCGCATCAACGATTCCCTTGGGCATGAGGTGGGCGATGAGCTTCTTCGTGCAGTTACTCAGAGGTTGCTCGTTTCAACAAGAAGTTCGGATTACATAGCCCGAAGCGAAGATAACGAGGCACCCGGTGTGCTGTCTCGTTTGGGAGGGGACGAGTTCACGGTGCTGCTTCACAACCTTGCTCATACGGAGGACGCGGGGAAAGTGGCCTCACGTATTCAGAAGGATTTATCGGAGGTGTTCGTGATCGAAGGGCGAGAGATTTTCATAACGGCGAGTATCGGAATAGCGCTCTATCCGCATGACGGAAAGAATGTTCAAGATATGCTCAAAAACGCCGACGTGGCTATGTATCATGCGAAGTCCACGGGCAGGAACAATTATCAATACTATTCTCCGGTGATGAACTTTGCTGCGCTGGAGGTCCTCACGATGGAGCACAAGCTTCACAAGGCTATTGAATCCGAGGAACTGTTGTTGTTTTACCAGCCAAAGAAGTTGATTTTGCAAAATAAGATTGTCGGGATGGAGGCGCTCCTGAGGTGGAGACCTGCCAGCGGGGAGATGATCCTGCCCTCTCAGTTTATCGGCATCGCCGAGGAAACAGGGCTTATCATGGACATCGGGAAGTGGACGTTGAAGAATGCGTGTATGCAGGCCAGAGAATGGCAGAAAGCAGGATATGGGCCGGTTGTGATGTCGGTCAACCTGTCGAACAGGCAGTTCGATCAGAAAGACCTGGTAGAGGTTGTATCGGGTGCCCTTCTGGATTCAGGGCTTGATCCGCGGCATTTTGAACTCGAGATCACCGAGAGCGCGGTAATGCGAGACCCCAACGGGGCTCTGAGGGTTTTGGGCATGCTCAAAGAAATGGGAGTGATTATCTCGATGGATGACTTTGGAACAGGTTATTCTTCTCTTAATTATTTGCGGATGATCCCTCTTGATTACCTTAAAATAGACCGCTCCTTCGTAGTGAATATCGGCAAGGCGACCAGAGATGAGGCTATCGTTGGCGCGATCATTGGGATAGCGCACAGTCTGGATTTGCGTGTTGTTGCCGAGGGGGTCGAAAACGAGGAGCAGTTGACTTTCCTGCAGAATTGCGGGTGCGACGAAATGCAGGGATATATTGTAAGTCGGCCGATTCCTTCCTCTGAAGTGACGAAGTTCCTGGCCAAGGGTTGATTTTTTGCGTGATTTTCTTGCGCGTATTTTATACCAATAATACCCGATAGATTACATTCTAGCCCAGCGTCCCTGCGTAAAATCTATTCCAAGTGCTTCCATAGTTCCAGTTTGTAATAGTGTTCTTTGGACTCCATGAAAAATCAATCATTTCATCTGCGATCTTTAGGATTTGTTGCCTGCTTATTGATCCCCATGTGTCTCCTGTCCATGCATGCAATGGTAAAGCACAAGCCAATAAAGTGACTATTAGAATTATGTTAAAAATTATTGTTCTGTTTCTCATGTTACCCTCCTTTAGTTGATCACACTGACAAAATTCCTAATTTCGCTTGTTTATCTTTCTCAGAAAAAAAAAAGAAAAGTCCTTCTTTACTTACAATGATTTTCTCATTCTGTTAAGACATTGCCATAGCAAGTAACCCCCTATACCTGCAACTTCAAGGTCTGAACAGAGGAGGAGTTCTTACCTTGTAAATTCCTTTAATTCCCTGTACGAAGTAGTCAAATTCTGTTTCAGACGGCATCTCTTTCTCTGTAGCCCCACAACAAGGTCCGTATACATAAATACTCCCGTCATCTTTAAGGAATTGTATTTTCAATTTGTATTCATTATCAGCGACTTTCTTTATATCGAGAACTTTTGCCCTGATGGGTACACCAACCGATCGATAATAAGCTCCTAATGCTTTACCTTTATCACTTCTTTCTGCAGGCGGCAAAATACTCGATATCCCTTCCCAATTACTTCTTTGCCTCCCAACACCTTTCTCCCACGGCTCAAACAAAAGGACTGCTTTATCATATTGCCCACCATGAAGATAATTAAAGAACTCGATAAGTGTCTCTTTTGCTGTTTGTAATTCATTACCAGTTTTATCTATAGAGAGGGGAGTTTCTTTAAGGGAACCTTGGTCTTCTGAATTCCATGAAACATTTACACGCTCATCTGATGTACTTAAATATTTCCCCTTGTAGATCATCCGAAAAGACTGGTCCTCTGTATAGGCTTGCGCTGTTGAAATTAACAAAGCAATTAATTGAACCGCTATAAAAACAATTATTCTGTTTTTCATTATTTTTTCCTGTTAATGATTTTCATCGGGCAAGATGTTTAATATCAGTCTATTTTTTTCTGGCAAAAACTGGTAAATAGTTCCATCTTTGTTAACTGCATAATTTCTTACAGACCAGAAACGAATATTACTCTCTGGCATATTAATAGTGTTTAAGTAATCACCATCACTATTGAACTTATGTACTTCGACTACAAGAACCTGGTTCTCATTCTCATGCTCTGTTTTAATATATATATTTTCGTCTTTATCCTCTCCCATGAACTTTATCGAAACGATATCTTTGAGAGGGAAAGACATTTCTTTGAATGTAGGATTATCTTCTCCTTTAATCTCCATCTCCCCTCTTTCAAATCTTTTCAGGCTTGTCATAAATTTTTTGCCGCTTAATCCCTTTTTGCCTTTTTCCTTTAATGTTTTTGTCTCTTCTGCAGATGGTCCTACAAGAAAATTACCAAATAACATTTTCCCGATTATGCAGAACCATAAGGAATATTAAAAGATATCATTTTCCCTTTGTAACGTTTTGAACCTATGATATCACCTTCTGTTTTTATTTCTTTAAGAATATTTTTTTCTTTATTCTTCGGATCTTGGATAAATGTGAACACGTAATAACTGGAACTATTGTTCAAGATATTTTTTAACGCACCCTCCACGTCTGAATTTTCTAAGTTAACCGTTATCTTCATTTCCGACAAGTTCTCGGCCGACTGTTACCTTGACCCCTATCCGCTTTCCTATCTCGTTCAAAACCTCAGATAAATCTGCATCTTCTACATTTACGCTGACAAGATTGTCTTTTATCTCAACCTTAAGTGCCTTTTCCGGGTTTTCCTCCTGTCCAAAGAGATCTAATGGATACAGGATGAACAGAATCAATAGAAATATAACGACATAGAAACCTTTTGTTTTTAAAAAGCCTTTATTTCGCATCTAAAATTCCTCCTTCTACAATATCAAATATAAGTTCCTGGCAAGGCTTGAAAGCCTATAAGATTCCTATCATTGCTGCTGCTCAAATCTGTTTACCCTAACGTTGCATAAAGTGTGTGTATTTAGGCCGTCATTCCCGCAGTCTTTAGGCGGGAATCCATTCTTAAGAAAACATGGATGCCCGACTGAGAACCTCGGGCATGACGGAAAAAGAACTATGACCTGGAGGTAACATTCGGTGAACTCCAGCATAAGGAGTGTCATCAGGCTCAAGAGCCCGTCAATCAAGCTTTTGTGGCTGTTAATTTACAATCTTTATGCAACTGGAAGGTTTATTGTCTACCCTTCTTGGGATTTGAGTATGTTTTATCTACGCTAACTGTCAGCAAAAGGTTCCCATCAGCTCTTCCGTTGCGATTCACTTGCATATATTGCGCATTTCACATATGCCCCATTAAGGCGGTACTTCATATCTATCATCAGCGATGATAAGGGCTATACATAGTTCAGGCTAATTCATACTTAAAGGACAAATTGCCTCATGCCTAGAAATATATTCATTGTCATGTCGTCCTTTGTTTTTGATTTATGTTCGACTACGGGATAACCCTCCGTGTTAATAGCAAGCGAAATGCCAAATAGGGAAGAGAAAAAAAACTTTTTTGTGGCTTAAATTAGCCAAATCTGAGGAATGATATCACGCCGATGCAGGGGATATATATAATTTTCGTTAAGAAAGATTATAATTTTTAAATAATTGCAGAAATAATTAATATACAAACTAGTGAGAAAAGAGAACTTTCCTACACGTTGTCGCAGTCTGTGTCTGTTCCACAATTCGACATGAAGTCCTCGGCTATGCTATCGTCGCAAAAAAGCGCGCAGGACGATAGATGGCAGGAATTTTTGTTGCGACTGCGAGGCACGTACTTCGGGACAAACTCTTCAAGAGTTGCAGCCGGAAAGATCTATTGGCTCTCAGTCAAAACACACTCACACCGGCTTTCAACATGGGGCCGTGGACTGGATGGGCTAAAAAAAATCTGTTCCTTGGTGGGCCGGCCCGCGCGAATTGACATATCACCCATCACCTGCTACGTTTTCAGTATGTTACGGAAAACAGGCCTTGCTCCAAAAATGAAGATTCCATCCGTTTCTTTTTTCATCCTGTGGGCTGTCATCCTCCTCACAGTCAGCCCGGCCTTGCTCCGGGCCGAAGGTCCTCAGCAGGAAGACGAAAGAGTGCGCCGCATCATAGAGAAGGTGGTGAAGGCATACGGCGGCCGGGAGGCCCTGGATAAAGTGAAGAGCATATACGCGAAAGGCAGGATCGCCGCCTTCGCTTTCGGCGAAGAAGGCACGTACGTCCGCTATTTCGAGCGGGGCGGAAGGCTGCGCGTGGACATCGATTATCCCAATTCCTCCGAACACAGGATCTTGAACGGCAGTAAGGGCTACGAAGGCGGCTCCGAAGTCACTGGCGACCGGTATCTTGCGATGGTGTATCAGTATAAACAGCTTGACCTTCCGTACGGGCTCCTGCATAGCGACTATCGTATCACCTACGACGGGAAAAAACAGGTAGACGGCAAAGAGACGGAGGTCCTGGGGCTCATGGACAAGGAAGGTCCCCCGATGAAGATATATATAGACGCGCAGTCGTTTTATATCGTGAAGGTCTCTGGGTATTTCTCGATGGGAGGAGGTTCCATGGAGTTGTCCGCGGTCTTCTCGGAATTCAGGAAAGTGAGTGGAACGTATCTGCCATACAGGATCACCAACTTCGCAGGTGGCGAGAGGATCGCGGAGACACACATTCAGGAATACAAAGTAAACACACCAATGGCGGAGTCCCTCTTCGAGCCGCAATAATAATAACCGTTGCTGACCAACACTTCAACTGCCCCTTTTTCGCGGTGCAGTTCAGCCGCCTCCCCTTACTGCAGAAATGCCGGAAAGTCGATAATTTTAGCGAAATCTTTATATCTTCTGCCCATTTTTTTGCACTCACTTTATGGGATTTCCTGATACGCTATAAAAGAAGGGGGATGAATGGACATAATATTTATCGGCATCTTTGCGGCACTGTTCGGGGTCTCCTGGCTGTTTCTCAAGCTAATCGAACGCATCGAAAAGGGGCCGGGGAAATGAACATTTTTTATTGGATCGGCGGTATCGTGGCAATCGGTCTTCTGGTCTACCTGCTTGTTGCCCTCTTGAAACCGGAGATATTCTCATGACCGGAAACGACTTATTCCAAATTGTCCTGTATTTCGGCGCACTGCTGCTGCTCGCAAAACCCCTTGGGATCTACATGGCGAGGGTCTACGAAGGTGAACAGTTCCTGCCGGTCCGCATCATCGGCCCTGTCGAGCGCATTTTCTACAGGCTTTGCGGCATTCACCAGGATGAGGAAATGGACTGGAAACAATATGCTGTAGCGGTGCTTGTCTTCAGCGCAGGAGGTATGCTTTTGCTCTACCTGTTGCAGCGGTTCCAGGGCGTTCTGCCCCTGAATCCGCAGAAGTTTCCTGCGGTCTCGCCGGACCTCGCCTTCAATACTTCCGTGAGCTTCGTCACGAATACAAACTGGCAGGATTACGGCGGCGAGACCACAATGAGCTACCTGACTCAGATGACAGGGCTGACAATGCAGAACTTTGTCTCGGCGTCTGCAGGCATGGCGGTGCTGGTCGCCGTGCTCCGCGGGTTCAAAAGACACTCCGCTAAAACAATAGGCAATTTCTGGGTCGATCTTACCCGTAGCGCGCTTTACATACTGATACCCCTTTCGGTCATCTATTCGCTGCTTCTGGTCTCTCAGGGCGTTGTGCAGAGCTTCAGCGGGTACAAGAGGGTCGCGCTCACTCAGGCCATCACCTACAATACCGCGAAGCTCGACGATAAGGGCAATCCGGTCAGGGACGCAGGTGGCAATCCGGTAACGGAAAAAGCTGAAATAAAGGAGCAGGTCATCCCTATGGGCCCCGCGGCTTCCCAGATCGCCATCAAGCAACTCGGGACAAACGGCGGCGGGTTTTTCAATGTAAACTCGGCCCATCCGTTCGAGAACCCGACCCCTTTTTCGAATTTCCTCGAGGTCCTGGCGATACTGCTGATACCGGCGGCGCTTTGCGCCACATTTGGGAGAATGGTTGGTGATATGAGACAGGGACGGGCTTTGTTCGCCGCGATGCTCCTGGTCCTTATCGCCTTCACGGCCCTTTGTACTTGGAGCGAGCAGCACGGTAACCCGCGCTTTGCGGCCATGGGCATCGACCAGACTGCGAGCGCTTTACAGCCGGGCGGCAACATGGAAGGAAAAGAAGCCCGCTTCGGGATCGCGAATTCCGCGCTCTGGGCGACGACGACCACGGCCGCGTCAAACGGTTCAGTCAATTCCATGCACGACTCTTTCACTCCCCTTGGAGGGCTCTTTCCGATGTTGCTGATCCAGTTGGGAGAGATCATTTTTGGCGGAGTCGGCTCAGGCCTCTACGGAATGCTGATCTTCGCGATTATCACTGTCTTTGTGGCGGGACTGATGGTAGGCCGTACCCCCGAATATCTCGGCAAGAAGATCGAGATGTTCGAGATGAAGATGGCCTCGCTCGTGATACTAATCGTCAATGCTCTGGTGAAGATCGGCGCGGCGATCGGCGTTTCTACGAAGGCCGGAGTCGCCGGGGTCTCCAATCCCGGACCGCACGGGTTTTCCGAGATCCTCTACGCCTTTTCATCGGCTGCGAACAACAACGGCAGCGCCTTTGCGGGCCTGAGCGGCAACACGGTTTTCTACAATACGGCCCTCGGCATCGCCATGTTCTTAGGCAGGTTCTGGGTGATCATCCCTGTGCTGGCAATCGCCGGTTCGCTCGCAAAGAAGAAGCAGGTGCCCGCGAGTCTTGGGACACTGCCGACCCATACCCCACTATTTGTGGCTTTTTTGATCGGGGTCATATTGATCGTCGGCGCGCTGTCGTTCATGCCGGGCCTTGCGCTCGGGCCAATCGCGGAACAACTGCTGATGGGAAGATAATTGACAATGAATTTTATTGTAGGGGCGGCCCCATGTGGCCGCCCAAAAAGGGCTACCACGCAGGGTTACCCTACTGGAAAGATTCCGGACAAGCCGGAATGACAAAATGAGGAAGAAATGAGCAGAAAAAAAGATAAAAGGTCCCTCTTTGAGCCGGCAATCGTCCGACGGGCGCTGTGGGATTCGGCGATAAAACTCAATCCCCTCTATCAGATCAGGAACCCGGTGATGTTCGTCGTCGAGATGGGGAGTATTCTCACGACGCTCCTTTTCTTTCAGGCACTGTCCGGCAAAGGGGAAGCCTCGCCCGGCTTCATCCTGCACATTTCCGTCTGGCTCTGGGTCACGGTGCTCTTCGCAAACTTCGCTGAATCCATGGCGGAAGGGCGGGGCAAGGCCCAGGCCGCGGCCCTGCGCAGTTTCCGCCAGGATATAGAGGCGAAATTACTCGCCGGTGCCGACAGAAAGTCGAAGATTACCTATGTTCCCTCTTCACAGCTCAGGAGAGGGGATTTCGTTCTTGTCGAGGCAGGCAACACCATACCCGGAGACGGGGAGGTGGTCGAAGGGGTCGCCTCGGTGAACGAGAGCGCGATTACCGGTGAGAGCGCGCCGGTCATAAGAGAGAGCGGGGGAGACAGGAGCGCGGTCACGGGGGGGACGCAGGTCCTCTCGGACTGGTTGGTCGTGAAAATCACCGCCAATCCAGGAGAGACATTCCTCGATAAGATGATCTCGATGGTCGAGGGCGCGAAACGCCAGAAGACCCCGAATGAAATCTCGCTCGACATACTTCTGGCAGGTCTGACGATCATCTTTCTTCTTGTGACTGTGACTTTACTTCCTTTCTCGATTTTTAGCGTCCGTGCCGCAGGGCAGGGAAGCCCTGTGACGGTGACCGTCCTCATTGCGCTCCTGGTCTGTCTGATACCGACCACAATCGGCGGGCTCCTTTCGGCAATCGGCATAGCGGGAATGGACCGGATGATCCAGGCGAACGTCATCGCGATGTCGGGCCGGGCCGTGGAAGCGGCCGGCGACGTCGACGTGCTGCTTCTCGACAAGACCGGAACGATCACCCTCGGCAACCGGCAGGCTACCGCGTTCCTGCCTTCGGCCGGTGTGGACACACAGACCCTGGCCGATGCCGCCCAGCTGGCCTCTCTTGCGGATGAAACGCCGGAGGGCCGAAGTATTGTAATCCTGGCAAAGGAAAAATACGGCCTCCGTGAGCGGGACATCGAGTCGCTCGGGGCGGTCTTCGTCCCCTTTACGGCACAGACACGGATGAGCGGCGTAAACCTGGACAGCCGCGAGATCCGGAAGGGCGCGGCCGACGCGGTAGAGAAATACATCGGGGCACAGGGAGGAATATTCCCGCGAGAGGTCCGCTCCATTGTCGATGACATCGCCAAGGAAGGGGCCACGCCGCTCGTGGTGGCCGAAGGGACCAGGGTCCTGGGAGCCATCCGTCTGAACGATATTGTCAAGGGCGGAATGCGCGAGCGGTTCGCCGAGATGCGGAATATGGGGATAAAGACGATCATGATCACGGGCGACAACCCGCTCACCGCCGCCGCGATTGCCGCTGAAGCGGGCGTGGACGATTTTCTGGCCGAAGCGACGCCCGAGACAAAGCTGAAACTCATACGGGAGCATCAGGCAGGCGGCAGGCTCGTTGCGATGACCGGAGACGGCACGAACGACGCACCGGCCCTTGCCCAGGCGGACGTTGCCGTTGCCATGAACACCGGGACCCAGGCCGCCAAGGAGGCGGGCAATTTAGTGGACCTCGACTCAAACCCGACCAAACTCATCGAGATCGTCGAGATCGGCAAGCAGCTTCTGATGACGCGCGGAACGCTCACGACATTCAGCATCGCCAACGATGTCGCAAAATATTTTGCCATTCTGCCGGCTGCGTTCATCTCGATCTATCCGGCTTTGGGTGCTCTGAACATCATGCATCTGGCCACGCCTCAAAGCGCGGTGCTTTCGGCAGTAATCTTCAATGCACTGATCATAATCTTTTTGGTCCCCCTCGCGCTCCGGGGCGTTAAATACCGACCGCTCGGCGCCGAGGCGGTGTTACGCAACAACGCCCTTATCTACGGGGTCGGCGGGCTGATTGTGCCGTTCATCGGCATCAAGCTGATCGACATGCTCATAACGGCACTACACATAGTTTGATAGGATGGTTTGGGAGCATGAATGTGCTATTAAAGATATCAATGCATTCCGGTAACGCCCCCCAACCCCCTCTTAAGCCAAGAGGGGGCGAGGGGGAGTTATGGCAAATCTGTGCCCTCTTGCATATAAATTTCTCGTTACTACGGAGAAAAAATGTTCGCAATAATTCGTAACGCATTTATGTCCCTGCTCTTGTTTACGGCCCTGACGGGGATTATCTACCCATTGGCGGTGACCGGGCTTGCTCAGACGGTATTTCCCTATAAGGCGAACGGGAGCATCATCACCCGGGACGGCAAGCCTATCGGCTCTGCGCTGATAGGCCAACAATTCGAGGACCCAAAATATTTCTGGGGAAGGCTTTCGGCGACAACTCCCTACCCTTATAACGGAGGGGCGTCATCCGGCTCGAACCTCGGCCCGAACAACCCTGAACTCATGAAGGCCGTGCAGGCAAGGATTCATGCCCTTCGCACCGCAGACCCGACGAACCAACAAAAGATACCGGTGGACCTGGTCACGGCGTCAGGCAGCGGTCTCGACCCGCACATCAGCCCTGCTGCCGCCGAATACCAGGTGCGAAGGGTGGCAAAGGCACGCGGACTCGAAGAAACTACGGTCCGCGCACTGGTCGCAAAGGAGACCCAGGGACGCTGGCTCGGGATTCTGGGCGAGCCTGTCGTGAATGTCCTCAAACTGAATATAGCGCTTGAGGAACTTCCCAAAAAGAAAACGATGCGTGTCGTACCATGACCGAGAAAGGCAGAGACATGAAAAAAGCGATTGCAGGGTATCTTGCCATTTTGTTACTGTTGGTTATGTTCACAAACCCCTTGACCGTTTTTGCGGTTTCCTATCCTCCTGCTCCCCTCTACCATCAGCAGGCGGGTGAGGAAACCGTCCTGACGGTCGGACAGGTAGTGTACATGTTCCACAGCGGAACGGCCGACGTAAAGAAGAATATCCGTACGAAAGACGTGCTCACCGTGTACAGAATAAACTCATCATGCGAAGTGACGGAAGTAGGAAAGATAAGGGTCATTTCTTATATAGGAGAAACTTACATCAAAGGAGAGGTGATCCAGGGCGAGATTAAGCAAGACGATATCGCAAAAAAGGGAGCGGTTTCATGTCTCATAATCTCGGCCGGGTTGTGCGCTCATATCAAATGAAAAAGCGGTCGTTGCCCGTATGGGTTAAAGGTGGGACAATACCGGTAAGGAGTTCTGTTCTGTTGCATAACGGCACCGCAGGAAAAGATGGAAGAACGCAGGCCTGACCCCGATCGGCTTTTGGACCAGGTGCGCCTGGAAACCGAACGGAGCCGGGAGGGGCAGCTTAAGATATTTTTCGGCGCTGCGCCGGGGGTCGGAAAGACTTACGCTATGCTTGAGGCCGCCCGTCGGAAACGCACAGAGGGCGTTGACGTCCTTATCGGGCTTGTCGAAACTCATGGCCGCAAGGAAACCGAGGCGCTTCTCGAAGGACTTGAAGTCCTGCCCCGCCGCAAAGTTGAATATCGCGGAACAGTAATGGGAGAGTTTGATCTCGATGCCGCCCTCGCGCGTAAGCCTGCGCTGATTCTGGTTGATGAGCTTGCCCACACAAACGCCCCTGGATCGCGCCACAAGAAACGCTGGCAGGACATATACGAGCTTCTCGGCGCCGGGATTTCGGTCTACACCACTTTAAATGTGCAGCACATGGAAAGCCTCAACGACGTGGTTACCCAGATTACGGGAGTGAGCACGCGAGAAACCGTTCCCGATTTTCTCCTCGACCGGGCCGACGAAATCGAGCTTGTGGACCTTCCCCCCGATGATTTGTTGCAGCGGCTTAAAGAGGGCAAGGTTTATGTCCCGGAGCTTGCGGCGCACGCAAGGGAGAACTTCTTCAGGAAAGGGAACCTCCTTGCCCTCAGAGAACTGGCGCTTCGCCGCACTGCAGAACGTGTGGATGAGCAGATGCAGAGCTACCGCGAGGTGCAAAGGGTCAGGGAAGTGTGGCCTGCTGCCGAACGTATCCTTGTCTGCGTGGGACCTAACCCCCGCTCTATCCGCCTTATTCGTGCGGCAAAGCGTATGGCTGCCGGTCTCAGAGCGGAATGGATCGCAGCTTATGTCGAGGCCCCTCACAAGGTAAAGCCTACGGAAAGCGACCTCCGGCAACTTGCGGAACATATGCGTCTGGCCGAGAGCCTGGGCGCTGAGACGGTAACGCTCTCCGGCCATAAGGCGAGCGAGGAGATGCTGAACTATGCCCGCGAACGCAATGTGACAAAAATCATCGTCGGCAAGCCCACACACCCCCGGTGGAAGGACAAAGTGTTCGGCTCCATGCTCGATGAGATAGTGCGGGGGAGCGGAGAAATCGATGTGTATGTCATAACCGGTGATAGCGGAGAGCCGCCGCGGCAGGTCCTGTCAAAACCTCGGCGGCCCGCGCCGGCCATGAAGAATTGGCTCCTGAGCGTCATAACGGTCGCCTTCTGCACCGGCGCCGCATTCCTGATGAAACCGTATTTCGCAGTAGTAGATCTCGTGATGGTCTATCTCCTCGGCGTCGTCTTCACCGCGAGCAGGACAAGCCGCGGAGCGTCGCTCTTCGTCACCTTCCTCAGCGTTGCGGCCTTCGACTTCTTCTTCATCCCTCCCTACTACACCTTTGCGGTGAGCGACGTGCGGTATTTTGTCACGTTTGTCGTCATGTTCACGGTGGCCTTCGTGATAAGCAGGCTGACGCACCGCGTGCAGGACCAGGCGAAGGCTGCCAGGCGGCGCGAGCGGCGGACCGCAGCCCTTTACACTCTGAGCCAAAAACTGGTACATGAACGAGGGATAGAGCGGTTGAGCGCCATTGCCATGAAACATATCGGCGATGTTTTCTCGAGCCACGTGGTAGTGCTTGTGCCTGATGACGGGGGTACTCTCACGGTCCCGATCACGGGTCCCGTTACTTTTGCCCTCGACCAGAAGGAAATGAGCGTTGCGCAATGGACCTTTACTCATCGTCAAAGGGCGGGACTCGGAACTGACACGCTTTCCGGCGCAAAGGCGCTATACTTGCCGCTTGCCGCGGCATCGAGGGTAGTAGGTGTCATCGGTGTGATGCCGGCCCAAAAGGACTTCTTCTTCGACCAGGAGCAGGTCCATGTACTGGAGAGCTTCGCAAACCAAATCGCGATGGCAATTGACCGGGCAATGCTCTCCCGGGAGGCCCAGCAGGCGCTCCTGAAAGCCGAGACTGAAACCTTGCGCAACACCCTTCTCAGTTCGGTCTCTCATGACCTTAGGACCCCTTTGGCGGCAATAACGGGGTCTGCCACAACGCTTCTGCAGAAAGACGTAACGCTTGAGGCGCCCGAGCGACTGGAACTGGTTCAGACCATTTACGAAGAGGCGGAGCACCTGAACCAGATCATCCGCAACGTCCTCGACATGACGCGCATCGAGGCAGGGGCGATCACAGTGAAAAAGGAATGGCAGAGCGTCGAAGAGATCGTCGGCGCGGTCCTTACCCGTCTCGGCGAACGCATCAGCGAAAGGCCGATTAAAACAAGCCTGGCTGCTGATCTGCCCCTGGTCTCATTCGACCCGCTCCTGATCGAACAGGTGCTTATGAATCTCCTGGACAATACGCTGAAATACACACCCGCAGGGACCCCGATCGAACTTTCGGCATACATGAGAGACGACTCCGTTGTCCTGGAACTCAAGGACAGGGGGGCAGGGATTCCGAAGGGGGAGGAGGAAAGGATATTCGACAAGTTTGTGCGGGGTTCGGTTGCGGGTGGAGGCATCGGGCTCGGGCTGACGATCTGCCGCGCAATCATTGAGGCGCACGGTGGAAAGATCCGGGCGGAGAACCGTCCCGGAGGAGGCGCGGTGTTCCGGTTTTCGCTGCCAATCAGTAAACAGCCGCCCCTGCCGGAACCGGAACGGGAAGGCGATGACCGGGGATAAGGGGCTCATTCTGCTGATCGAGGATGAGCCCCAGATGAGGCGTTTTCTCCGGGTCACCCTCCAAAGTAACGATTACCGGCTTGTGGAGACTTCCTCAGGGCAGGAGGGGTTGGCCGAAGCGGCGATGCGCAATCCGGACGTGGTGCTTCTCGACCTTGGACTGCCGGACATGGACGGGATCGAAGTGACCCGGAAGTTGCGGGAGTGGAGCGAAATACCTGTCATCGTAATTTCTGCGCGGGAACAGGAGGAAGACAAGATCAGGGCACTCGACGCCGGCGCGGATGATTACCTGACCAAGCCGTTCGGAGCAGGCGAACTTCTGGCACGCATGCGGGTGGCCCTCCGCCATCGTTCACTCGTGCAGGCAGGACAAAGGGAGCCCGTATTCGTGCTGGGCGATCTGAGGGTCGATTTCACCGACCGTCACGTGTATATCAGGGACAAGGAAATTCATCTCACTCCCATCGAATACCGCCTCCTCGCCGTCCTGGTGAAGAACGCCGGCAAAGTCATCACCCATACCCAGCTTTTGAAGGAAGTCTGGGGACCGGCATACTCCGGGCAGACGCAGTACCTGCGGGTCTATATGACACAACTTCGCCGCAAACTCGAAGCGGACCCTGCCCGGCCGAGGTATCTGCTCAACGAGCCCGGCGTGGGATATCGCCTCAAGATCGACGCAGAACGGGAGATATCAAGCACATAAAGACAATTTCTTGTACCGCAACGGTTCAATAACGGAATGCAGCAGGACTGATGCCCCTATGACAGCGTCCCTGTTCGGAACACCTTAACGGCAGCCCTCGCCTTGTCCCCGTAAGGACGTTGCTCTTTTGCCGGTAATGAGAGTTTCGCGCCCTTTTTGACCGAAAAGGCGTTCACATGACCCGTCGTCTTCTCATCCTTAAAGAGCACATGCACATGCCATGATTCGCCCGGCCAGGCGAGCTCGCTCTGCAGTTCGGCCGGATAGAAACCGATGAGGACCGCAGGCGTCTCGGCCCTGTACCCCACGAGCTTTCTGAAAAAAAGCTGGTGGGTCTGCTTCGTCAACTCAGTATCCGTCCCGTCCAGGACGCTCCACACCAGCTTCTTTATGGTCCCTTCTATCAGGAACGGGAAAGGCTCCCTTAAGTTTATTCCGGCTTTTCTTGCCTCTTCAAGAACAAAGGCATGGATTTCGCCCTCAGACATATTCTCCGGGACCGGAATGCTCCGCCACTTCCGGACATTTGCGGTAATGAGAAGCGCGGCCTCCTCCCCCTTCTTGATTTCGGAGACCGCATTGCCGATGCCGTCCTTTCCGTAATTCAAAAAAACGTCGCCGTCAACGACCGTGACTTCTCCCGCTGCGTCCCTGATCATCCCGACCGCATAGACATGAGGCCCTGACAGGGCACGCTCAAGCGGGACGACTCCCTCAAGATCTTTTTCCTGCATGATCTTCCTGAAGCTCCCGTACCACTTCACGCTGAATGACTGCCCAGCGTACCTCTCGCCGGCAAAGGCGGCGCAGCAGATCAGGAAGACCACCGGGAACACGATCTTTTTCATATCGTACGTTATCATACAGCATCTACAGATGGCTGATCTCGTCTTTGCCCTCTTCCCCCTTTAGCTTCCTTTCGAGATATTCCTTTGCTATGTCCCTCCCTCCGAGGCCGAAGGAGATCGACAACGCCAACACAACCCCTCCGAAAACAAGCGCAAAGGCGATGATCACCGTGTCTCTTCCTATACCCAGTTGTTCGAGCGACATGGTGCCGGCCAGGACGAACACGGTATATTTCACGAACTTGCCTATCGTCCCGGAGATCCTGATGCCGGCGTTTACCGAGGCGATAAGGGCCGCCCTGCCGAGAAAATTGCCCGCAAGATATCCGAACAGCACGATGAGAGCCGCGACGAAGATGTTCGGAAAATACAGGAGGAACCTCTCGAGGAGCCTTTCAACGATAGGAATATCGAGTGTCCTCATCGCAATCACCACGAATACGATGAGGATGCCCCACCCCAGCAGCTTCGACAGGAGCGCCGCCACCGAGTCCCCGAGCCCGCCTTTCTTCAGAAGTTCCACCGTGCCGGTTCTTTCGAAAAACTTGTCCATGCCGAGGGCACTGAAGATCCTGAAGAAAAGCGCCCTGAGCACCACCGCGAGCACGATCCCGACGGTGAAGATGAGCACCGACGCAAGGAAGTTCGGCAGAAAGCCGAGGATCTTCGCGTACAGGCCCTCAAAGGGCTCTATGACGATACGTCTGATAATCTCCATGACAACCTCCTCTTATGTATCCCATTTTTCTACGATAAAAGATTTCTTTTCCTCAAACGTCCTGCAGAGTCCCTCGATCTTCTCCTCCACCTCGGACGCCCCGCTTTCCCATGTTTCCTTCACGAAGGAGGCGGTCCTCCCGATGTACAACGGGGTGAGCGACTTGAGCAGGTGTTCTTTAGTGATCATCTGTGTGTGGAAGGCCCGGGCAAAGCTGTAGACGATCTCGACCCATACCCCGTCGGAAAGATGAAAAGAATCTATCGGCTTCTCGCCAATGCCACGCAGGTACTCGACGACTTCGCCGGGGAGGACCTCTTTCCAGATATCCATAAGTTCCCTGACCCCCAGACTGAACCGCTCGATCATCCTTTCGACGTTGACCGCCACGGGCTCGAGACCGACCGCGTACTGAAACCCGAAGGTGGGCACCGGTTCAGAATTAGTTACCGCCTTCCACATTTCGGAATAGAGGTCCATCAGGCCGAAGGCGGAACTTACTACCTGATAGAGCATCGCACTCAGGTCGGCGCCGGGATCTTTCGGGTCGTGGATCTTCGCGCCGAGAAAGGCCTGGCATACCTTGAAGCCGTTCGCAACGGCGACGGTCGTCATCCAGATGTCGATCCCGTACTTCGCCACGTCCGTGCCCCAGACGTCCTTGGTGAGATAATAACGGGCCAGTCTGCCCGAAAACCCGAAGTCTCCGCCGATCGGCTGCCTCACCCTCTTCCCGTAAAGGGCCCTCGTCAAAGGATACACTATGCTGTTGGTGATCGTTCCGTCGTATTTGTGCCGGTGATACAGGGGGGCGACATAGTCGAATTCGTCGTGGATCACCGGCTTGATCAGAAGCTCGATCCATTCGGGGGTGATGCTCCTCAGGTCAGAATCGACCACCGCGCAGGCCTTCACGTTCAGCGCCTCGGCGATCTGGAATATGGTCCTGAAGGCGCTCCCCTTTCCGGGGATGCCGTGGTAAGGCGTAGATATCTTGAAGATAGGCCCTTTCCGGTGATAAAAAAAGATGGAAGAGGAGTCGTCGACAGCAGTATCCTGGACGACCTCCATGGTCCCGTCCGTGGAGCCGCCGTCGGAATTGACGAGCACGCATTTCTTGTCCGGAAAATATTTTACGAACCCTGCCTGGACCGCCTTTACCACGTGACCGATCGTCCTGGCGTTGTTGAAACTCGGGATGCCGACAAGGATGTCTGCGGCGCCGATCTCACTGATCCGTTCCTGAATTTCCGTCCTCAGGATTATGCTGTTCATGCCCTGCGCGCCCTTTTGCCCGGTTCCGGAATCGGGACCGTTTTTCTCACCTTCCGCCCCTCCTCAGCTTTCCGCCCCTCGGAACGATTGCGATGCCTGAGGAGTCAATGTGGCAACGGAAACGGTCGCTTTCGGCGTCGTAACCAATCTGCTCGCCCTCCCCAATGACATTATACTTGTCGACAATCGTCCTTTTCAGTCTGCAGCCTTTCCTGAGAACGGCACGGTCCATGATGATACAGTTTTCTACCACCACGTCGTCTTCGATGACGACGCCGCTCCGGATGACCGAATCCTTTATCTTGGCCCTATGGATGAGGGTCCCCTCGGCGACGACGCTGTTTCGTATCTCTCCCCGGAGGATCTTCGTCGCGGGCCCCTCGAACACGGACGGGTGAATCGGCCAGGCCCTGTTGTCAAGCTCAAATTTCGGTGCTTCGCCGAGCATGTCCATATGCGCGTCGAAGAAAGCGGATATCGTCCCGACGTCCCTCCAGTAGCCCGTCTCCTCGTAGGGCATCGTCCCCGGGATTGCGTTGGAGGCGAAGTCATAGGCAAAGACCCTGCCTCCGTCGACGAGGTCGGGGATGACGTGCGCGCCGAAGTCATGCTGCCTCTTCCTCTGTGACCTGGCCAGCGACTCCAGGAGCACGTCCCTGGTAAAGATATAATTCCCCATCGATACATATGCGCGGCGCGGGTCGCCGGGCATGGAGGCAGGCCGTTTCGGCTTTTCCTGGAACCCTGTAATACGTTTTTCGTCGTCGGCCGCGATCACACCGAAGGCCGATGCCGTCCCGATCGGGACCGGCCTGGCGGCAACCGTGACATGCGCCCCCTTGGCGAGATGGAAGTCGATCATCTGCCGGATGTCCATCCTGTAGATGTGGTCTGCCCCGAATACGATCACCAGTTCCGGGTTGTAGTAGCGGATGAGGTCGATATTCTGGAAGACTGCGTCCGCCGTCCCCTGGAACCATTCCGGTCCCATCCGCATCTGGGGCGGGACCACGGCAATGAACTGGTCCTTCACCGGCGAGGAGAAGACCCAGTTCTGCCTGACGTGCTCGATGAGGGACTGGGACTTGTACTGGACGAGCAGATAGATGGAGTGGATGTGGGAATTGACTAAGTTGCTCAGCACGAAATCGACAATCCTGTACCTCCCCCCGAAGGGGACCGACGGCTTCGAACGAAAGGACGTCAAAGGGAAGAGCCTCTCCCCCTTTCCTCCTGCAAGCACGAAAGCGAGTATTCTCGGATGCGGCATCAATACCTCCCTGTTCCTACCAAGTGTGTCGCCCCCCGGAAGCGGGGGACGTAATGTAATATACAAACCGGCGGCAGTGAATCATGTCCCTTAGCTCGCGCGGGTCGGATGCCTTCCTGCCCTTCGACTTAAGAATGCCTATGCAGTGATTGAACGCAAATACTCCGGTCATTTCCGCCATTGCTTCTCCTCCCTGAGATAGACCGTGCGGTGCGGAAACGGCATGACTATCCCCTCCTGTTTAAAGCGTTTGAATATCATCTTCCTTAATTCATGCTGCGCGAGGTACTGGTCCACGAACTCCTGCACCTGGCAGATCAGCGTGAAGTCGAGGGAGCTGTCCCCGAACCCGGGAATGAACCTTACGAAAGGTTCGGGGTCGCCGAGAAGCCCGGGGATCCGGCCGACCGCCTTCTTCGCCTCTTCCACGAGGACCGTCTCGACCTTCTCGGGGTCTTCCGAATAGCTGACGCCTATCTGGATGAGCAGTGACATCTTCTTTTCCGGGAGGTAGTAGTTCGTGACGATCGACTGCGCCAGCTTGCTGTTGGGGATCACGACCATGTTGTTCGGAAGCATCCTCACCCTCGTCGTCCTCCAGGTGATGTCTTCCACATAGCCCTCCTGCCCTGTTTCCAGCCTGATGAAATCACCCACCCTGATCGTCTTCTCCATAAGGATATGGATCCCCGAGAAAAGGTTGGAGAGGGTATCCTGAAGCGCAAGCGCCACGGCAAGCCCGCCAACGCCGAAAGCGGTAATAAGGGGCGTGATCGATATCCCCAGAACGCTGAGGATAATTAGTAGTCCTATGACAATAATGGTCCCTTTCAGTATCCCGTACGCAAGACCGGTCGTCGGGATCGGGAGGTTGGACTTTCTGACATAATTCCTGAAAACCCTGCCGGCCAGGTTGGCCGCGGCGATAGTTATCGAGAATATGATGATGATATGGATCAACTTGGTCGAATAGTGGATATACTTCTCGGGGAGTTCCGAGACCGCGATACCGAAATAAAGACCTATTGCAATACACCAGTATAAGGAAGGTACCCTGAACGACTCTATGGCAATGTCGTCGAGCTTCGTCTCGGTGCGTTCAGACCACTTGCGGAGGACCCTGAGCGCGATCCCTCTGACGACATACAGTACAAGCGCCGAAAACACTGCGACCACGGCGGGTATTAACATCCTCTGCAGATTTGTTTCCATGAGACCTCCGCGACAAGATTTTACTTTTATAATTTATTATCTGCGATTTTCCCGGCAGAAGCAAAAGCCGCTGATGATACCGATGCCAATTGCGTCTCCATCGCCCGCGTGAAGGAGATAAATTCGTCCATAAGAGACGCAGGTTGAGTGACATCTGCCGGCCTGTGCAGGCGGGCGGATTCCAGGGCTTGATAATCCCGCTTAGAATAGTATAAAGTGTAACAATCGGGGTTGAGCGCCACCTCCGGCGCGCCTTATCCGAACAATCTTATAGAATGCAGTTGTGACATTTGCCAGTGGGAGTTCTCATGAACGACAAGAGGAGACACAAGAGATTTTCTGTCGACATCTTCGGGATCAACGGCAAGATTATGTTCGCCAACGAGGTCGAGATTCTTGATATCAGCTTGGGAGGGGTATCGCTCAAGGTGGACAGGAGACTGAATATCGGCACTGAATATGCCCTCAAGATGAGGAGCAATGACCAGATGATTTCGGTAAAAGGCTCCGTTGTGTGGTCGAAGATCAGCGGGACGAAAAAAGGCTCCCGGGGTGACGTGATCCCGATTTATTCGGCAGGCATTAGGTTCAATGACGTGCTGGGCGAAAAGGCCGAGGAGCTGGCCCGTTTCATCGAGCGCGTCACCAACTATACCCATGAAGAGGCGCACAGACTGAGCGGCCTGAGATTTAACATGCGGTTTCCGATAAGCGCACCCGGGAGAGCGGTCCTCGATCTGTCCGAGCATTATGCCTTAAAAAAGCTGAGCCTGGGCGGCATGCTCATCGAAAGCGCGGGGCCCCTCGCGATAGAGGACAGGATCCCTATGGAGTTATTCCTTCCCGGGGAGCGCCGTATCCAATTTGTCGGCCGCATCGCCTCTTGTTTTACTGTCCCGGATGCGGATCCGTCGAAGTGCGATATAGGGATAGAGTTTTTAGAAATGCCCGTTAATGATAAGTCCGCGCTCAAAGAATTCATTTTTCTGCTCGACAAGTCCGGCGACGCACCGTAATCCCTATTACCCTGGTATCCTGACGGCTCCCCTCCCCTGTCCCTTAACCTTTACGAGAAATGTTCTCAGGTCCGGATCGCCCGCACCCCTCTCTTGACTGCCGCCATAACTGGAAGTATTCTGGGAGAAAGAGATCCGAGAGGGGATACACATGACAAAAGGCCACGGGAAAGTCCTGTCGGTAGTCTTATTTATCATCGCGGCACTTGTGCTGGTGAGATGGTTTGTTTCACTGGGGAGCGAGGAGGAAAGGAGTCTGGTGATCACCCTTCTGGAATCGATCTTCCTGATCTGGGCGGGCATCTTCTTCCTCAGGGGCAAATTCACCAATTAGCGAGACGCATTCCGTGGGCCGTCATGAAAGCGGAGGACAGAGGGGCATCTTCCCGGCCATCCACATAACGACATTTTTGATATGATACCTGCCGCGCTGTAAGCGCCATTGAGCGGCCGCTCATACTACGGGGGGTAAAGCAAAGTCTGCCAGAACGCTCTGAAGGGCATCTACAACCCTGGGGTCATAGATGGTCCCTGATCCCTGCTGTATCTCGCGAAAGGCATCCTCCTTTGAATATGTTTTCTTATGACGGCCGTTCCTGGTCATAGCGCAAAATGCATCAACGACGGAGAGTACCCGTGCTACGAAAGGAATCTCCTCACCTCTTAGCCTTTCCGGATAGCCGGTCCCGTCGAACCGCTCATGGTGATGGATGATCGCCTTCTTCACGCCTTCGGAAAATTCAAAATGATTGATCAATCCTACAGTCGTATGCGGATGCGCCTTAAGGGAGCAGATTTCGGAGGGGGAGAGATTCCGCCCTTTTTCGGTGATCTCATCGATGAGCACCACCCCGAGATCATAGATGACCGAGACGTAAAGAGCCTGTCTTAAGTCTTGCTCGGCAGCCCCCAGTTTATTCATAATTGCGTTCATCAGGTCAGGCAGAAGACCGTCTTTCTTGTGATATTTCCTTCCCGCATTCAGAAGGCCCTCAAAAGAGGTAATAAACTCGTTCAGCTCGTCTCCGCTGAAGTCGCCCGAGTACAGCTTGCCCATAAAATATGATATGCGTTCATTGAATGCCTCGGCTATGTAAAGGTCTTGCTTCGTGAAAGTACGTTGCGATTTCTTGTTGTTGAGATTTATCACTCCTATTACTTTGCCGTTGACCTTCAAGGGGAGTGAAAGAAGAGAACTTGTATTATAAAGGGGAATGCTTTTCCTTTCGAAGCGTGGATCTTTTTCGATATCTTCGATCAGGAGCGGCTTTCCCTCGAAGGCGACCCACCCTGAGATACTGTCGCCGATTTTTATCCTCGTCTGCCTGATTATTGAGTCATCGAGTCCCTTCGCGCATTTGATGAAAAGCTCATCGATGAGCTCGTCCGTGAGCATAATGGAACATACCTTCAGGTTCATCAGGGAGGAGATGAGCTCCACAAACATCTCCATGGTGGCATCGGCAACCGCCTCTATCTTTTGCCTGATGCTCTTCGGAATAGCCAATGAGATCGTGGAGCCGCTGTCCGTGATCGAGGAATCGAGCCTCCACCTGTGGATCTCCGTAATTCTTCTGGCGAGGTACAGCCTCGACTTTTCCTCTGAATGCTCCTCCTGAAACACATGTAACGGCCGACCACCGCCACTCATGAATGACTCCGGCAGCTGCCTGGGAAGTACAAGGTCGACGTGTACAAAGTCCTTCTCGTAGACGTTCATCTCTATCCTGTCTCCCGGCGCCAGATAGCTGCCCAAACCTTTTATCATATTGATGAATAACTGGATTACCCGCACCTTATCTCCGACGATATGCGAAATATTTTTTTGGATGGTAATCGTCAACTGGAGATTCCTTCTCATGAGAAAAGTCTCCAGAAGTCTGGAATTGAGCACCTCATTATTGAGAAGGGAAGGAAGGTCTATGACGGACTTCTTCATGATCCTGGTCTCATCTTCGAGCCTCAGGAAATTAAGGAGATTTTCGACGCTGTTGCCAAGATGGTCCGTTTCATGCGCGATGATATCGAAGAACTCCAGCCTCTTTTCCTTTCCCACATGCTTGTTCTGTCCCAGATAGTATATGGCACCCTTAATGGAATTAAGCGGCGTGCGGAGTTCGTGCGATATCCGGGTGAAAAATTCGGTTTTCGACTCGTCGGACTCTATAAGTTTCTTGTTTATCTCTTCAAGCTCGGCGGCTTTTGATCGCAGCTGGGTCATCAGAAAGGCGTTCTCAAGGGTAATCGCGGCCTGGTTTGAGATGATTTTCAGGAGTGCAAATTCATCTTCTGTAAAGGGTTCTCCGTTCTTCTTGTCATTGATGTTGAAGACACCTAGCAATCTGTTTTTGCATATGACCGGACATGAGATGAAAGACTTGGTCCTGTAATGATTCCTCCTTTTCGATCTGAACCTCTTGTCCCCGTCAATATCCTGGACCAGGATAGGTCGCCGATTCCTGGCTACCACACCGGCAATGCCTTCACCTATCTTTTCCTTGTAGATATTGATCAATTGAATGTCGACTCCTCTTGCCGCACGTATAAAGAGTTCTCCGCATTCGTTGATCAGCATCAGGGAGCCTTTCTCGGCATTCGTGTAATTTATGGCTAGGTCCAGCATGAGGTTCGCCACAGCGTCGACATTGTCGGTGACTACTATGGCATTGGAGATTTCCTCAAGAATTGAGAACTTTTTTTCGGCGAGCTCAGGATTATCCATCAAAAAATTATAAATCATATTGGCTCCGGTGATTCAACCCCTTTTTTACGTGCAGCCCGTCCGGTTCCTCTCTTCTGAGAAGTTTGAGTCGTCGTGCGACACCCGATTATGAAGAAAATTTCATACTTCCCTTATAATGCAAGAAATATACCCAAACAGGGGACTATCTATTCCCCCTGCCCCCGATGGCCATTTGGAGCGGTTGCGGCGTGGTGACTCACCAGGGAAAAAGCTATTTTTGCCGTCAGGGCGAGGTCTTCGCGTCAAAATGTATCTGAATGCAACACAAAAAAATGTTTCTGTCCAGGGAGCTGTATCTAAAAGATACATGTCCGGCCGTTTTTTCATCTAAGGCCGGCCGGCTCAACAAGAGGACATAGACTCCATCCGCGATAAGTCATTAATAATGGCTCCTTTTGTGGTAGTTGCAATCTGTCCTTCTGTTCTGGATGCTAGGGACGGGAGCATGGCATAAGTTTTGCAGAATATCAGAGCATGAATCGCTATGCAATGCGGGAGGCATTAACTGGTGGGCCGGAAATCGTTTCCTCAGTGCACGAAATTTGAATTTTCAGATATGAAACGCAAAATCGGCATAATACTACACAACGAACTAATTGGAGGAGTCATTATTGTCCTGATTTTCTTCTTCCTCGTACTGACTTCCTGCGCATCCAATGAGGACCTCACCCGTGCCGCGCTGCTGAAGTACAATTCGCCGGCACCGGCAGTGAACGATACCCTGAACGGCAAAATCGTCCGGGACAGCGTGGAAGCCGGAAAGGGGCACTCGTCCGCCGATTACCAGATAGGGCCGGAAGACCTGCTCGAAATCGAGGTCTTTCAGGTTCCTGATTTAAAAACGGTAGCGAGGGTAAGCGCACGCGGGTATATCAAGTTGCCCCTGGTGGACGAGCTCAAGGCTGGGGGCGAGACGGTCTCCGAACTCGAGTCGCTCATTGCAGAGAAATTGCAGAAGTACGTAAAAGAGCCCGTAGTCAGTGTATTTGTCAAGGAATACCGCAGCCAGCAGATTTCCGTTCTGGGAGCAGTAAAGAATCCCCAGGTATATTATGTGGCGGGCCAGAAATATTTACTCGACATGCTCTCTTTGTCCGGGGGACTGAGCCCGGAGGCGGGCAGTGTCTGCATAATCCAGACGATGCCGAGGGGTGCATCAGGGGATGGCTCCAGGGAGAAGATCGTCATTGATCTGGATGCATTATTGATAAATGGGCAGGCCGAACTGAACATACCGATACATTCAGGCGACGTGATTCAGGTACCCAAGAGGGGAATATTCTTTGTCACCGGAGCGGTGGGACAGAGCGGAGAGTTTCAGCTACAGGGCAAGCCCACAGTAACTCAGGCCCTCAGCATGGCAAAAGGCTTGAGTTATGAAGCCTCGCATTCCGGTATAAAGATTTACCGGGATACCGGCAAGCCCGAAAGGGAAATTGTTACAGTCGATTATGACGATATTCTAGCGGGAAAGGTACGCGATCCCGAGGTCAAAGACAAAGATATCATCATCGTTTCCAGCAGTACGATAAAGAGTATCCTGAGGGGGATTGCGGGTACTCTTAATTTCGGTGCCTTCAGTTTGGGGGGGAGAGGATTTTAAGGATAACAGCATGTACGATATGCAGAGGAAAAATGACAGGCATGGTCAGCAGGCCGACGTGAAACCGTGCGAGCCTCAGATCGTCCCTCCTGCTCAGTATGCCAGATATCCTGATTATCAGCCTGCAGAAGACGTGCATTTAAGAGATTATCTTGGCGTGATTCTTAAGAGGAAATGGATAGTGCTGTCTTTTTTGGCATCCGTTTTGGTTGCCACGGTCATCTTTACCGCCATGATGATACCCGTCTATAAGTCCACTGTTGTCATCAAGATCGATAAACAGGGTCCCGACGTCATTCCCTATAAGAATCTGACCGACATTAGTGGGGACGAATCTGAAACGCAGAAGGAAATACTGAAAAGCCGAAATCTAGCGGAACGGGTAATCCGGGAGCTTAACCTTGACAAAAGCAGCGGCTTTTTGCCAGTAGAGAGCAAACTCTCTGCTATGATAGGTGCCGTCACTGATCCGATAGAGAGGGTTATCATGAGTGCAATGTCATTCATGTCAACGAGCGAGAAGAAGAAACACACAAACCCGGGAGTGCAAACAAACGATCCTACCAAAGAAGCGGTTCCTGTATATCTGAGCAACGCCCTGATAGCCAGACTGGAAGTTGTACCGGTAAAGAACTCGGAGCTGTTAAAGGTAAGTTTCTCATCCAACGACCCGGAGATTTCGATGACGGTGGCCAACGCCGTTGCCGACCAATACATAGGCTACGACCTTGACAGCAGGGTCGATGCAGGCAAGGAGGCAAAGGAGTTCCTTGAAAAGCAAATAGAAAGCGCAAAGCTGAAGGTGGAAGTATCCGAAGAGCTCCTTAACAAGTATGCCTCGCAAAATGAAATCATATTCGTTGACAACAATAAAAACAGCGTGATCGGCACGAAACTCGGAGAAATCTCATCTGCGTTGAGTGCGGAATCCACTGCGAGAATGCAGAAGGAGGCCCTGTACCGGCAGATAAAGGAATCGGGGACAAACAATCCCGTCATCCTCAATAACGGACTGATCCAGAGTCTCCGGAACCAATATGCTACGCTACAAGCAGAGTACAGCAACCTTTCGAGGACCTTCACTCCGGATTATCCGAAGATGAAAAACCTGAAGAGCCAGCTGGATGCGATTCATTCCAGCATAGAGCGCGAAAAGTCAAACCTCATCAAATCCGTGGAGTCCGATTACCGGGCCTCACTGAAAAAGGAGGCATATCTGAAATCCGCCCTGGAAGCGCAAAAAACGAAGGTGCTGGATTTTCAGGAACGTGCCGTCCAGTACCAGACGCTTCTGAGAGAAGTCGAAGTCAACAAAGAATTGCACAATAGCTTGCTGAAGAAGCTGAACGAGGTGGGAGTAGCGGCTCTCAGCAAATCGACCAATATCCAGATCGTCGACCGGGCGTTGTACCCGAAACGGCCTGACAAGCCGGATAAGCTGCAGAACTTTCTCCTTTCGATCATATTTGGCCTGATCGGCGGTGCAGGACTCGCCTTCCTGGTGGAATATTTCGACAATACCGTGAAGGACACGGGCGAAATCGAAAACAGGATGCGCCTTCCTTCTTTGGGGATGATCCCTTTCCAGCCTCAGTTGAATGCGGAAAGAAGACCGAAGGTAATAAGCTCGGACGTATCAAACCCGATCGCAGAAGCTTTCCGCTCGATCAGCACATTTATCATGTTGTCGTCGTCCATAAAGCCGCCCAAAACCATACTCGTCACTAGTCCAGGGGAAAAAGAGGGCAAAACCACCATCTGCATAAATATTGCTTCGGCACTTTCGGAGTCTCTCGGCAAAGGTATCATCATAGATGCCGACATGCGAAGGCCCAAGCTGCACCATTCTTTTGGGGTGGATAATAAGACAGGCCTTTCTACCTGTCTTTCCGGCCTTGCCGAGTTCAGCGGCATTGACGGCACACTTATAAAACCGACTTCGGTGCCCGGCTTGGATATCCTCACGGCGGGACCGATGCCGCCGAATCCGTCCCGTTTGCTGCACTCAATAAGGATGAAGTATTTGCTCGAAGCATTATATGATATCTTCAACTTTGTCATTATCGACGCTCCTCCTCTCATGGGAATGCCTGACAGTATGTTGCTCAGCAGCATCGTAGATGGAACGATTCTTGTGGTAAAGGCGGGCGAGACGCCGAGAAATGCGATCGCCTCAGCAAAACAGATATTCGGCAGCGTAAATAGCAACCTCTTAGGGGTCGTGCTAAACGGCGTGAAAATGACCGATTTGAAGTATGGGTCTTATTCACATTATTTCTCATCGTATTTCAAGGAATAGGGCCTTCAGTCAAAGGCGATCAGTTTATTCCACGATAACACAAACGATATGAATGTGGTCTGGTGAGGGATGCGTATAGCTTCGAGCGGGACCCCAAAAAAGGAGGGCCGGGAATTTCAGTCGCTTTTGGCGGCAAGCCTTATATCGAGATTTGAAAAGATTTCGGATGAAGAGGTTTATGATAAGGCATCGAGGTGCTTCGACTTTCTTTTAGATGTCCGGGAATCCCGGGAGGCCGCAAAAAAACTCGCTTTACTGACAGACAGGGCGATCCCATCGTTGCAACAGGCTGCAGGATCAGTGATCGATCGTCTCCTTTTCAACAGAAACAATGACCCGTATGTCTCCCTGGGGCTGCCACCTTACGCAGGCAAGTCGGAAGCGAAAGATAGATGGAAGCGTCTCATCGTCCTGTACCACCCGGACAAGTATCCGAACCAGAGAGAATATGAAGAAAGAGCAAAAAAAATAAACGAAGCCTATGAAGAGATACGGAAAGAAGCCAAGATGTGCAATTCCCGTGACATCGTTACTCACACCTCCATGGCAAATCCGCTACAATCAGAAACGGCCCTCTACCGCCGGCACCTGAAGCGCGTGCCGACCTTCACTCTGGCGCTGGCGATTTTTATCGTTGTGCTCTCGATATTGCTTTTCATAAATGCATATTGAAGACATAGGACACTACTATGAAATATAATGGCCGGTTATACTCAATTATGGACATATCTCCGTTCCTCCCGCCATGCGGCAAATCGCATATCAGCCATGATGAATAACTTTTTTGACATACACTGCCATTTCCTCCCAAACCTGGATGAAGGGCCATCTACGACAGAAGAGTCCGTCAAAATGCTTCAGCTTGCCCAGGCGGACGGCATTGTGGGCATAGTCGCCACGCCTCATATCATAGCGGGCCTTTACAATAACACGAAGGAAATTATCGATAGCGCGATCACGGAATTAAAAAAGTTCACGAATCATGTCCCGCTTTATTCCGGTGCTGAGATTCGGATCGACAGAGACCTCGTCGCCAGAGTCGCAGACGGTGAACTCCCCCTTATAAACAACAAAAAATTTCTTCTTTTGGAATTGCCCGCATATGTGATCCCTCCAGTTCTCCAACTGGAAAATATCGTCAAGTGCTTGGTAAAGAATCACATAGTCCCCATTTTTGCACACCCTGAAAGAAATATCCCCATACTTAAAGATTTGTCGATCATGGAAAAACTAATACGATGCGGGGCCCTCTTTCAGGTCACCGCCATGAGTCTCAAAGATTCCTCGCTCCAGAGACCTGCCCTCAAGATGATCAGGAAGGGATATGTCCATGCGGTGGCCTCCGATGCCCATGACGTTGAGAGGAGACCGCCGATTCTCTCAATCGCCTATGAAATAATTGCAAAAAATTTCGATAGAGATATGGCAAATAAACTGTTTAAGCACAATCCTCTGAAAATAATTCAGGGAGGAAATGTGGGATAAAGTCCGGTAAGATATCGATTCGGATTCGGCAGAGCGCACGACTCTGCAGTGACTCCGGATGTCACGCCTTCTTTCCGATAATGAGAAGCGCATTACCCCGCCGGTTGGATAATGCGCTTCTTTGGGATCATTTCCTCAGCGCTTTGCTCTTACTTCACTTCTTTCTTGTATTCTTAGGGGTAGTGACGGAGACCGGACTAGACAGAGCAGAATTGTTGCCTGCCGCGTCAAAGGCGGAGACCGTGTAGGTAAACGTAGTTGAAGGAGCCAATTTCCCTTTGTCTACATAGCTGGCGGAAGAAACCGAGGTAATGTATGTCCCGTCTCTGTATACCTTGTATCCTGATACGCCCGCATTGTCGGTGGATGAGGTCCACGAGAGGTTTATCTGTGACGATGAGACCGCTATAGTGGTGAGGTTTGTCGGGACAGAGGGGGCCTGGGTGTCCGTAACGGCAGTCGTCGTAACGGCTGCCGGCGTAGTAACGGATACAGGGCCTGACAGAGAGGAATTGTTGCCTGCCGCGTCAAAGGCGGAGATCGTGTAGGTAAACGTAGTTGAAGGAGCCAATTTCCCTTTGTCTACATAGCTGGTGGTTGAAACCGAGGTAATGTATGTTCCATCTCTGTAAACCCGGTACCCAGCCACGACCACATTGTCGGTAGACGGGATCCAAGACAAGTTTATCTGCGTTGAAGATATCGCCGTCGCCGCTAAGCCTGAAGGTGTTGACGGGGAGGTGC
>JAJZPM010000014.1 GCA_021811105.1 Nitrospirota bacterium
TGCTTTTCAAATTGCAGTTTCAAATCATTCAGCAGTTTCAACGCTTCCCCCAGGATTGATTTTCCTGTAATTGTACCATTTTCCCTTATGCCATGAGGGATTAGACTTTATACACAGACTCTAAATAGGCCTCAAGATGGTCCGTGAGGCGAGGGCCGATAGGGACCAGGCGCGACTTAAAGAATTTACTATTGCGTACAATAATAAGGCTGTTCTCAATTTTCACATCGGCTATCGTTAGAGACAATGCTTCACTGATTCGAAGCCCCGTCCCAAAGAGGGTAAACACAATAGTACAAAAGGTTGTTGCCTGAAGAGGACTTATTGGGGGCTCCAGCCGGTCAACGGCGGCAATGAGACGACACAGTTCCTCGGTGGTGTAAATGTAAGGCTTCATCGGCTCGGGGCGCTTAGGTACTATTTTGGGAAGTGGACAGGAGTCGATATATCCCCTGCTCAGCGCAAATCGATAGAAATTATTGAGGATTATATACTTCTGATGTAAGAAACCTGTGATGTGGCCTGTTCTTGACAGGAAGGCTTCCACGGCACCCGGGATAACTTCTTCAATGTCGATATCCCCCATTGCTTTGCAAAATGATTTTAAGGCTATGGCCTCAGATTTATAACGCATTCCCATAGATTGCTTGAACGCCACATACCTCGTAACAAGCTCTACAAGCTTCATATCAGGCCTCCTATATCAAAAGTGGCGACCTCACGGAGGCTTGGCAAATCTACTTTCGCGTAAATCCTGGTGGCGAGAGAACACCGGTGTCCCAAATGATCACCGATCTCTTTGAGGGAGAAACCCTCAGCGACGAGGTGGGTGGCACACGCATGACGCAATGAGTGAGGTCCAAGATGGCGAACACGGATACCGAGACTCGCCATCCTTTTACTGGTCACGGGATAGAGCGTCCCTCCCGCAAGTGGCCGAAATGGGGGTACGAGAGTAAGGAATATCTCTCGATGCGAAGAAGGCGGACGTACTTCTTCTAAATAACGTATTATTGCGTTGCCGACTATGGTGATCAAAGGGTACGTCTGCCTTCCTCTTCTTTTAACGCGTGACACGGATATAAGGTTCTGTTCCCAGTCGAAATCCTCAAGTCTGAGTGCCAAGACCTCCCGGGCTCTGAAACCATAGATCGCAAGAAGCATCACCATGGCTCTGTCCCGTATATCAACGGCGCGATCTGTTTCCATGCTTGAGATCAAGCGCCTCACATCCTGCCAAGATGGTCCCGAAGGCAATTGCTCCTGGGTGAAGATGCGGGGGCCGTGTATCCCATGAGCGATTGAGGACGAACACCAACCTTGAGAGCCTGCGTATTTAAAAAATGCCCTTAGTGCAGCCGCCATGTTTTTTACTGACTCGCGACAATTGCCGTTGGCGCCATAATATGCAAGAAAAGCATCGATGTCATTAAGACAAACAGCAGATATCTGACAACTCCGACTGCCATACCAGTGCAAAAAATGCGCAAGATGCCCGCATCGCCGGTCGATGGTCAGCGAAGTGAATCCGCGTTCATCCTTCATCCATCCCCTGTAATTCTCAACCAGATTTGCAAATGGAATCGGTCTCTCGGGTTCGCGCCAATAGCCTAGAAAGCGAAGCCACGACCTCGCAACCCGGATAAATCTATAACGTGTATGGCGGAGAGTAAGCGCCTGCCCCCAGCAACGTTCCCGTTCCTCCCATCCGCGCGCAATAGTTTTGACTTGCTTGAGTGTTATTCCCTGTTCAAGAGAGGGGGGCAGCTTCCGTGCAACCCAAAAAAGTTCTCGTGCGAACCACAATAAGGTAGACGGAGAGTACCCCTGTCTCTCACAATGCGTCAGATAGCGCTCTCGTTCTTCTTTGTAAGGGGCATTCTCGTGACGGGAGATAATTGAGGGATCTGCGTAAAGCTTTTCAAACATGACTGGACCTCCTTTGATATTGGATATCCAGCATATAACAAGGATTACTTATGTGCTGTCAAACGCGGAAAAGCTATTGTATATTAGAGACGTTGAGTGCAGTCACAACATAAGTGAATCCGCAACATAAATCGCATAGGTGGCTTTCGCTTTCATGAGAGACGTATAGTCGACGATGCGATCCAGATATTGCGGCCTGTAATGAAACCACGGCGGGAACTGGAACACGACAACCCCAAGTTTCCCGGCATCTTTGAGCGGGGCGAGGGCATCGACAAACCTCCGTCCGATCGCCATCAGCAGTTCCGTCTCCTTTATGTATACCTGCTTCCCATTTTTTTCCGGATCCGAAAGCGATCTGTAGACCTCAGGAGGAAGCGCACCGGGCGCGACCGCGTGGCCGGTCAGGGCAGCGAAGGCCTTCATGTGAAAGACAAAATCTCGGGGTGTCCGTTCCACCCAGAGCGAGGCATTCCTCATGTCCGGGATGGCGTAGTAGCTTGAGTCGATTTCAACGGTATCGAAAAGAGTTGCATAGTATCTGAGCCGGTCCTCCGCCGACTTTGACTCGGTTGGGTAGAATTCACCGCTTTTCAGAAGGGGCTTCTCTGTCCATGAGCATGTGCCGACACGGATCATGAGGACATTATAACGTACGGAGCGTAGGGGCGGCCCCCTGTGGCCGCCCCTACCTAACACCTGACACCTAAAACTGAAGATATGTGATAGCATAAAAAAGTTTGGTTCTTTTTATCCGGACGCTTTATGAAGGTCGCGAAGCTATATAGTTTCAACGATATCCGTATTGAGGACATTCCGCTTCCTGCGGTGGGGCCGCGCGATGCCCTGATCAGGACGCGCGCATGCGGGATTTGTTCGGGAGATGTGATGCCATGGTACATAGAGAAGAAGGCCCCTCTTGTCCTCGGACATGAGCCGGCGGGAGAGGTCGCAGAGACCGGCGGCGAGGTGACCTCCGTCAAAAAAGGTGACCGGGTTTTCATCCACCATCATGCCCCCTGCTTTGCCTGCAGATACTGTAGGAGAGGGGATTACGTTCAGTGCGAAACATGGAGGCATTCGCACATTGTACCCGGCGGTGTCTCGGAATACATACTCGTACCGGCGGTCAACCTTGAAAACGATACGATCCGCATCCCCGTTGGAATGGGCTTCGAAGACGCCAGCCTGATCGAACCCGTCGCGTGCGTGGTCAAGGGCCTCAAGCGCGCCCGCATCAGGCGGAACGACACTGTACTTGTCATCGGTCTCGGCGTGATGGGCCTCTTGAACGCTATGATAGCGCGACATTACGGCGCGAGCAGGATAATCGGCGCCGACAGGGTGAAGTTCAGGCTCGACAGTGCCCTCGAGTCAGGCGCGGACGAGGTTATCGACGTATCTGTAGGGGCGATCCATGAGGGGCTCGGGAGGGCCACCGGCGGGGAGATGGCGGAACTGGTGATCGTCGGCCCGAACAGCGCGGACGCGATGCTTGAAGGGTTGCGCTGCGTAAGGCCCGGGGGGCAAGTGCTCTTTTTCACTCCGGCCAAACCCGGCGAGATGCTCTCGATAGACCCGAACTATCTTTATTTCAATGACATAAACATCCTGACGAGTTATTCTTGCGGACCGGCTGACACCGCCGACGCCTGCGAACTGATAGAGCAAGGTGTTGTGACGGCCGAAGAGATAGTGACGCACCGTTTCCCGATCGAGAGGACGGAGGAGGCGTTCAGGTTGACCGCTGCCGCCGGCGACTCGCTGAAGGCGCTGGTGGTGTTTGATTGAATTTTTTTGGGGGAGCCGTACATGACAAAGAAGCGTGAAGTGAAAGTCTCGGTATGCGAAATAGGAGGTGCGAAAAGGCCGGCCGGGAGGAAGTCGAACCGGAATGCCTTTTACCGCCACAAGGGCGACATGGCCTGGTGCGGGGTCAGGGACGAGCCGTACAAGACGGAGGAGGGGGCATGGTCCGGCATCATCAGGCGGGTGTTGGTGGGCGGAAGGGGGGAATCCGCGAAGTTCCATGTGAGGTATTTCGAGATCGAGGCGGGCGGCAACAGCAGTCTTGAACGCCACCGGCATGAACATGTGGTGATATGCGTGAAAGGCGAGGGCATCGTCAGGACGGGGAAGACTAAGAAGAGGATGGCCTTCATGGATACCGTCTATATTGCACCGGACACGGTCCATCAACTGATGAATCCCTCTGAACGGCCGTTCGGCTTCCTCTGCATCGTCAACGCCAGGAGGGACAGGCCGAAAGTCCTGGGGTAGAGTGTTCCAGGACCCCGCGACTCGCTTGTTTTGGGCGAGACAGATAGTCTATTATAGACAATTACTGCTTAGGGAGTCATTTGAATGGAAAAAGAGAAGAATAAGTCGTTCATAGACCGGGTTTGGGACCTTTTCGCGTCCGTAAAATTCGCGGTCGTCATTTTTTCGGTCATCGCACTGACGTCGATGGTCGGGACGGTCGTCGAGCAGAATGTGGAACCCGAAAAGAACCTTACGGTCCTCGCGAAACTGTTCGGAGAGTCCGCGGCGCCCACCCTGTATAGTATTTTGGACAAGCTCGGTTTTATGAATATGTATCACTCGTGGTGGTTCGTCACATTCCTTCTCCTCTTTGCTATGAATCTTATTGTATGCTCGCTCGACCGGCTTCCGAGAATATTGAAGCTCGTCAGGGAGCCGATCAGGCCACTATCCGAGGAGCATATAGAAAAGATGTCGATCAGAAGGAGCGTCCTCTTCAAAGGCAAGCCGTCTGCTCTCAAGGACGAAGTCGCGTCGGCGATCAGAAAAATAGGGTTTCGGCCGTCGGAGTCCGAAACCGAGAAGGGACTGCAGTTTTATGCCGAGAAGGGCAGCTTTACGAGGCTGGGCGTCTATATTACCCATCTCAGCATCCTGATCATTCTTGCGGGGGCGATCATCGGACTCTATTTCGGATTCAACGCCTATCTCAACCTGCCTGAGGGCCAGACCTCCACGGTCGCGTACAAAGACGGGGGGGCGGAAGTGCCGCTCGGTTTCGGGATCCGCTGCGACAATTTCGAGGTCGACTATTATGGCGACAGCGACATGCCAAAGGCCTATAAGAGCTGGCTCACAGTCTTCAAGAACGGCAAAGAGGTAATGAATAAGGTGATTTCAGTGAATGATCCGCTGACGTATGAAGGCATCACCTTCTACCAGTCCAGTTTCGGCACGGTGCCGGACAGCATGGACAGGGGAGTTGTGGTGCTCACTGTTGCGTCGAAGGACGGCAAGAGCGAGCAGGTCAACACCAGGGTGGGCGGCGCCTTCACGATACCCGGAACTTCCGAAACCGGCAAGATCACGAACTTCAGTCCGGCCCTTTCGTTCGACCAGGCAGGCAGGCCGTACACATATGACCGGAATCTTTTGAATCCGGCGATTTTCGTCGAATTTTCGAGCCCGGCCGGAAAGCCTTTTTCGGGCTGGATCCTGCAGAGGTATCCCCAGACCTGGAATCTGCCTGACGGTGGCAGGGTGGAGTTTCGGAGCTTCTGGGGGGTGCAGTATACCGGGCTGCAGGTCAGGAAGGACCCCGGCGTGCTGATCGTGTATCTGGGTTGCATTATCATGGCCATCGGCCTGTATATAACATTTTTCATGAGCCACAGGAGGCTCTGGGTGAGCCTCGCAGAGGAAAAAGGTACTGCGAGGATCCTGATCGGCGCATCCGCCAACAGGAACAGGGCATCCTACGAAAAAGACATAGAAAAACTGGCGGGACTTCTCGGCGAGGCCCGCAAAGGGGGAAAGTAGATGAGCGGTTCGGCTAGTTCGGTTTTCTTCGGCATATCAACCATCGCGTATGTGCTCGCAATGGTTCTGTACATAGGATATCTTGCGTTCAGAAAAAAGACGATCGGCGTCGTCGCCACCACTGTGACGATCGCTGGATTTTTATCGCAGACGCTTGCGATTCTGTTGAGGTGGAAGGAGTTCTACGATATCGGCCAGATGGGATGGTTGAGGGCTGTACCGCTCACCAACCTTTATGAGTCGCTGATCTTTTTCGTGTGGTGCCTTATCCTCGCGTATCTTGTGATTGAGTTCAAATACAAGAACCGGACTTTCGGGGCCTTCATAACGCCGGTGGCGGCGCTTGTTCTCGCGTTCATCGACATATCCGGGATGTCGAAGAACATCCAGCCCCTCGTCCCCGCCCTTCAGAGTAACTGGCTGCTAGCCCACGTGATGATGAGTTTCATCTCCTATTCGATGTTCGCCGTCTCCTTCAGCACCGGCCTGATGTATCTGATCGTGAAGACCGAGAAGCGGAACGAACCGGCCTATATTTTCTGGACGGTCATGCTCAGCATCTTCATCATCGTCCTCTGTGCGATGGGGCTCGATTACCTGACGTTCAAGTTTTCGGTGAAGAGCCAGGAAGAGCTCATCAAGGGCTATCTCTTCAAGGCCACGTTCAGAAACAGTTCATCTGCCATTTCGCTCCTGAGCTGGGCGGTCTCCGCAGCGCTCACCTTCGTCATCTGGCGGTTCGGCGGGGCCCTTAGAAAGATCATTACAGGGTTCAACATCTCAGCCGAGACCCTCGATGAGATCACGTATAAGAGCATCGCGATGGGGTTCCCGATCTTTACCCTCGGGGGGCTGATATTCGGGGCGATCTGGGCGGACCAGGCATGGGGAAAATACTGGACGTGGGACCCGAAGGAGACGTGGTCGCTCATCACCTGGTTTTTCTACGCCTTTTATCTCCACAGTCGCCTGATGAGGGGATGGAGGGGAAAAAAGGTCGCCATGGTGGCCGTGCTCGGGTTTGTGGCCGTGATCTTTACCTATCTCGGTGTCAATCTTCTGCTTTCGGGATTGCACAGTTATGGGTCGCAGTAATAGATTCTGACGTTGAACAGCCGGCGGCCGGGTGAAAACCGGCCGGGAAGAAGGCGGGCAGACTGACAGATGGGGCTCCACAAAAAGTTTACGCTTTTTTCTGTTCTTTTTGTGACTGCGGCGGTTGCGCTTTTTTCATGGGAGGCCTTCGAGACCGTAAGGGGCAGGATTAAAAGCATCCAGAAGGAAAAGGTCGATCTCCTCTCCGAAGTCATTGCCAACGGGTTGAAAACGATCATGCTCGAAGGCAGGGGAAAGGAATTTCAGAAATTCCTCGACACCCTCATCGCCGAGGACATCGCGGCGGTCAGGATCTATACCAAAAACGGCGTGATCCTCAGCTCATCCATTCCGGGAGAAGTAGGCAAGCACGTGCCGACCGAAGGCGCGGTTTCTCTCCCCGACAGGGGAGCGTTGCTTTCGTTCGACGGCGACCATGAAAACAGGGAAGTCTATTCCAAAAGCGTCTTGATCAGAAACGACCAGCTTTGCAGAAGATGCCACGGCAGCAGGGAGGCCGTCAACGGCATCCTTGACGTGGTGCTGTACACCGACGAGACCGACCGCCTGATTGCCGCAAGTGCAAAAAAGATTGGACTGACCGGCCTTGCTGCGGTCGTGGCGTTTTCCGCGGCGATAGGGCTGCTCAGTTCGCGGAGGGTTAAGCGGCCGCTTGACGAGATGATAAGGTTTCTGAAAAAGGTTGAGGCGGGGGACCTCGGAACGAAGATCCCGGTAAAGGGCAATGACGAACTGGCACGGTTGGCGGAAAGCCTCAATGCGGTCATCTCCGATCTCGGTCGTTCCCGGCGGGAAATCGACAAATGCCTGACCGACAAGAGCATTTATGTCGAGAGAATGGCGTCTTTGGGCGAACTCGCGGCCGCAGTGGCCCATGACATCAAAAACCCTCTTGCAGGAATCAGCGGTGCGCTGCAGGTGCTGGCTGAGGATTTTCCCGAGGATAGCCCCCGCAAGGAGATCGCCTGCGAAATTCTGAACGAGATAGGGCGTCTGGACGCGGCGGTGAAAGACCTGCTGATGTACGCCCGCCCCCCGGAGCCTAATTTGATCTTGACGGACATTAATGCTATTATCGAGGAGGTCATGAATCGGATCGAGGAGCAGGCCGCGGCGCTCGGCGTGAAAATTACCTCGACATCGGATAGTCTGTCCGAAACGCTTGCCGATCCCGAACAGTTGGAGAATGCAATCACTAACATGGCGCTGTATTGCCTCCAGGCGATGCAGGGAGGAGGAACGCTGAGTTTTTCGACCCGTGACAATTACGGTTCAGGCGAAATCGAGATCGCCCTTTCGGACACGGGGGACGGAATACGCGACGAGGAGATTGCGGACGTCTTCAAACCTTCCTTCTCGACGAAGCACTCGGGCACGGGCCTCGGCCTGGCGATAAGCCGGAACGTCGTGGAAAGCCATAAAGGCCGGGTCGAGGTGGAGAGCATCCCCGGAGCGGGCAGTACATTCCATATTTTTCTGAGGCAGAAGAGGTAGGGTGGAAAAGGCAAAGATACTCGTGGTCGACGACGAAAAACTCCTGAGATGGTCGTTGCAGCAGAACCTCTCAAAGGAGGGGTTTACCGTGATCACCGCGGAAAAGGGGATGCAGGGGCTTGAACTCTTTTCCGAGGAACAGCCCGATATCACTCTCCTTGATGTGCACCTGCCCGACATTTCGGGGATAAACGTTCTTGAGAATATCAAAAAGGAGAACCGGGACGCGATCATTATCATGGTGACCGCCTTTGGTGACATCCAGACTGCAGTAAAGACGATAAAAATCGGAGCTTACGATTTTGTCGAGAAGCCCTTCAACATGGATAAGCTGAAGATCCTGATCGGGAAGGCGCTCGAGACCGTCTCCCTGAGAAAGGAGGTATCGCAGTTCCGGTCTCAGCTTTCGAGGAAATACGGTTTCACCAATATTATCGGTAAGTCCGACGAGATGCTCAAAATAGGCGAGCTCGTGAAGAAAGTCGCAAAGAGCGATGCTACAACGATCCTTCTCCAGGGCGAAAGCGGGACCGGGAAAGACCTTGTCGCGAAAGTCATCCACTACGAAAGCGGCAGGGCGGACAGGCCGTTCATGGACATCAACTGCACCGCGCTCCCCGAGACGCTCATTGAGAGCGAACTGTTCGGCTTCGAGAAAGGCGCCTTTACGGACGCCAAGCAGATGAAGAAGGGGCTCTTCGAACTCGCCGACGGGGGGACTGCCTTCCTCGATGAAATAGCGGACATGAAACTCAGCACGCAGGCGAAGCTGCTGAAGATCATCGAGAACAAGACCTTCAAGAGAATCGGCGGGGTCAAGGACATTTCGGTCGATCTGAGGATCGTCGCGGCCACCAACAAAAATCTGGCGGAGGAGGTGAAAAACGACAACTTCCGGGAGGACCTCTACTACCGGCTGAAGGTCATCCCGGTCGTGCTCCCCGCCTTGAGGGAGCGGCGCGACGATATTCTTCTGCTGGCAAAATATTTTGTCGAAGAGTTCAACAGGGAATTCAAGAAAAACGTCAAGGGGATATCGAAGGAAACTGCCAAGGCTTTCGTAAATTATCACTGGCCGGGAAATGTCAGGGAACTCCGGAATGTCATTGAGCGCGCGATGATACTCGAGAACGAAGACTACATTCTGCCTGAGCACCTTCCGGTAGAAATTTTATCGTTTGATGCGAAACACCTGGGCGCCGAGGCCGCGCCGGTTTCAATCCCGCCAGGGGGGCTCGACATCGAGGAGGTCGAGAGGGAGTTGATCAAGCAGGCCCTTGATCTCGCGAAGTGGAACCAGACAAGGGCGGCCAGACTGCTGAACCTCACGAGAGATGCACTGAGGTACCGGATGCAAAAATTCGGCTTTCTGCCGGCAAAGACTTAAATTGGCATCTTTGTTGCAAAACATTTCTGAGGTATAATTGTATTACTATGAAAATTTTGGTCGTAGATGACGAACAGCTGGTACGATGGTTCATGGACAGGGCCCTCCGCAAGGGGGGCCATGAGGTAATTACTGCGTCCAACATTACCGAGGCGTCGGAGAGGCTGCAGTCCGAAGAGATAGATCTGCTGTTCATAGATCTCAGAATGCCTGAGGGAAATGGCACAGAACTGATCAAAAAAGTGGTTAATTTGCCCAACAGGCCCAAGGTGATTGTCTGTTCCGCCTTTATCACCTCTGAACTCGAGGAGGAGTTCAGGGAGAAGGGCATCTGTATCCTCAAGAAGCCGTTCAAGCTTGACGAACTGAATTATGCGCTGAAGAATTGCCTGGGGGGATGACCTTCCGGGAGGCCTGCCCGCCGACGAAATCTTCTTGACTAAAATCCGCGATTTCAATAACAATACAATCACCCTATGAAAGCCTTGGTAACGGGAGCTCCGGGCTTTATCGGAAGCTATCTTGTCGAGACCTTGCTCAAAAGAGGCTATCAAGTCACCTGCCTCGTGAGAAAGACCTCGAATCTCAGATGGATAGAGCACCTGGATGTTAGGTATCTCACCTGCGATCTCGCAGACATCGAATCCTGCAGCGATGCGGTTAGGGATTTTCAGTACATCTTCCATCTGGCCGGGGCTACAAAGGCACTCTGCGAGAAGGACTTTCAACGCGCCAATGCGGAGTGTACGGAAAAGCTGGTCAGGGCGGCCGCCGGGGCAACCGGGCTCGAAAGGTTCGTCTATCTGAGCAGCCTTGCCGCAGTGGGTCCGGGTGAGCCGGGTCGGACAGTGAGCGAGGATTCCCCCCCGATGCCGGTCTCGGCGTATGGGAGAAGCAAGCTGTGCGGCGAAAGGGCTGTCCTCTCCTATAAGGACTCGATGCCGGTGACAATCCTGAGACCGCCTGCGGTCTACGGCCCGAGAGACACCGATTTTTTTATGGTGTTCAAGATGATCAAAAAGGGTTTTTTCCCGTATTGGGGGAAATGCTATTACTCGCTCCTCTATGTCGAAGACCTCATCAGGGGGATGATATTGGCAGCCGAAAAGAAAGAGGCGGCCGGGGGGACTTTTTTTTTGTGCGACGGTAGCATCTATACTAACGAGCAGATAACGGCCGAGATCGCCGCTGCGCTGGGCGCGAAGGCGGTCAAGGTCCGCCTGCCCCGCGCACTTTTGCCCATCGTCGGTTTTTTGGGCCAAAAAATTGATAAAAAAGGTATAATTAACGGTGACCGGGTCAATGATTTCCGCTATTCCAACTGGACGTGCGACGCGAGTAAGGCGAAAGACGAACTCGGCTATCATTCACAAATAACACTGAGGGAAGGAATAAAATGGACGGCAGATTGGTACAGAATTCATCGATGGCTATAGATAAGTCGGTGGACCTCTTCGATAAATGTTACCGGTTCACAAAGGCGAAGGAGTTGATGACCGCCGGGATGTACCCCTATTTCAGGGTGATCGAGAGTGCACAGGACCCCGAAGTGGTGATCGACGGCCGGAAGATGATCATGGTCGGCTCCAATAATTACCTCGGCCTTACCAACCATCCCAAGGTGAAAGAGGCGGCCCTGGAAGCAGTGAGAAAATACGGATCGGGCTGCGCAGGATCGCGGTTCTTGAACGGGACGCTGGATATCCACGTGAAGCTGGAAGAGAAGCTGGCGCGTTTTATCCGGAAGGAGACGGCGCTCGTCTTTTCGACCGGCTTCCAGGTGAACCTCGGGGTCATCTCGGCCCTTGCCGGGAAGGATGATGTGATCATTATAGATAAGATGGACCATGCAAGCATTATCGACGGCTGCAGGCTATCTTACGCCGAGGTGCGGAAATTCAGACATAACGACATGACGGACCTCGAAAGGATACTTGCGGAGAGCAAGGACCGGAGAAAACTGATCGTGGTCGACGGCGTCTTCAGCATGGAAGGTGATGTCATCAACCTGCCGGAGGTGGTCGCCCTTGCAAAGAAGTACCACGCCCGCTTGATGGTCGACGACGCACATGGCATAGGCGTCCTCGGCAAGACCGGGCGCGGAACGGCCGAGCACTTCGGGCTCGAAAATGAGGTAGACCTTATCATGGGCACCTACAGTAAGTCACTTGCCTCTATCGGCGGCTTCATCGCCGGCGAAGAGCGGGTCGTACACTATATCAAGCACTTTGCCAGGGCGCTGATCTTCAGCGCAAGCCCCCCGCCCGCTTCGATTGCAGCGGTGAGCGCGGCTGTCGATATCATTGAGAACGAACCTGAGAGGATCAAGAAACTGTGGGAGAACACCTGGAAGGTCCATAAAGGCTTCAAGTCTCTCGGGTTCGAGATCGGACCCACTGAGACGCCCATTATCCCGATCCTGGTCGGTGAAGACCTGAAGGCATTCACCATGGCGATGATGCTCCAGCAGGAGGGGGTCTTCGCCAACGTTGCAGTGAGCCCGGCGGTCGCAAGCGGAAAGGCCCTGATCAGGACGAGTTATATGGCCACGCATACCGAAGAACATATCGACAAAGTACTGAGCGCGTTTGAGAAGGTAGGCAGGGCCCTCGGCATTATAGGATGATCGAGGTCGTTGAGGTCCGGGAACCCCTCGATGACTTTATAAAACTTCCCTTCTCGCTGTACGCCGGTGATCCCCTTTTCGTTCCGCAGCTGAACGGCGAGATGCGTACGCATTTTTCCGCTGCCAACCCTTTTTTCAAGCATACGAGCGCGAAGTTTTTTCTCGCCCGGAAAGATGGGCGTCCCGCGGGCAGGATCATCTCTTTCGTGAACAGGGTACACAACGAGTTTCACCGTGAGAAGACCGGCTTTTTCGGTTTCTTCGAGTCGGTGCGGGAGAGGGACGTCGCGGCGGCGCTGTTCGGGAAGGCCGAATCCCACCTCAGAGCGGAAGGGATGGAAGCGATAAGAGGCCCGTTGAATTTCTCGACAAACGAGGAATGCGGTTTCCTGCTCGAAGGGTTCGATGAGTCCCCCATTATCATGATGCCGTATAACCCCCCGTATTACAACGAGCTTGCCGAAGAATGCGGCTTCAGGAAGGTAAAAGACCTGTATGCGTATATTTACCATATCCGTGAAAGACTTCCGGAGAAGGTCCACAGGGTCGCCGCCATTGTCGAAAAGAGGGGCATATCGGTCAGGCAGATCAATATGAAGAATTTCAGATCGGACATGATGATCTTCAAGGAGGTCTATCATTCGGCGTGGGAGAAAAACTGGGGGTTCGTTCCAATGACCGACGAGGAACTCGAATACGCCTCCGGAAGACTTAAGCAGATCATCATCCCGGAAATGACGCTCATTGCGGAGGAGGACTCCAAGCCTATAGGGTTTATGGGACTCGTCCCGGATTTCAACTTCGTCCTGAAATATATGGGCGGCAAGATGAACCCGGTAAGCATCGTCAAGGCGGTCTATTACTCTCGGAAGATAAAAGATTTAAGGACGATGCTTCTTGGGGTAAAGAAGGAATTCCGCAATAAGGGGGTGGAGGCACTCCTCTTCAGAGAGGGCTTTGAACCGGTGAAAAAATACAGGAGGGTCGAGTTCTCCTGGATACTGGAAGACAACATCCCGGTACAGCGCACGATCGAAATGCTGGGCGGGGAGTTGTACAAAAAGTATCGGATTTATGAGAAGAAGCTGTAACCGTATCTATTCGCGAAAGCGTCTTATCGCAATCACAGCGTTCACCCCGCCGAAGCCGAATGCATTCGAGAGAGCGGCATGGGGGGCGATCTTCGCCGCTTCGGTGATCACATTGAGACTGCAATCGGGGTCTTTCTGGACTAGGTTAATTGTCGGAGGGACTGTGCCTTCCTTCACCGACATCGCGGTAAATGCCGTTTCAAGTGCCCCGGACGCTGCAAGCATATGGCCGGTCATTGATTTGAGCGCACTGATGGGAACTTCGGGGGTCCTTTTTCCCAATATCCCTTCCATCGCCTCAGTCTCGCTCCGGTCCCCGAGAGGCGTCGACGTCCCGTGGGCGCTTATATAATCGACTTCTTCGGCCGAAAGTCCCGCCCCTTCCATGGCTGCCAGCATGGCCCGGATCTGTCCCCGGCTGTCAGGTTTCGTCTGATGGAACGCATCCGCCGTGTTCCCGTAGCCCACGATCTCGGCATAGATATTCGCCTTTCTCGCTAACGCGCTTCCGGCTTCCTCGAGAATCAGGACGCATGCCCCTTCGGAGAGCACGAAGCCGTCTCTCTTACGATCAAAAGGTCTGCTCGCCGAGACGTCTGTTATCCGCGACAGTGCCCCCGCTGCGCCATATCCGGCAACGCACAGACGGCATAAGGGCGCTTCTGTTCCTCCAGCGATGACAGGCGCCCGATAACCGGACTTTATCAGCCTGTACGCTTCTCCGATTGCGTTTGCGCCTGAGGCGCAAGCGTTCGAGACGCCGAGGCAGTATCCCTGGATACCGAGTTTCTGCGAGATATACGAGGGGGCCATGCTTACGGTTGTCGAAGGCATGAGATAGGAGGAAAGGCGCGACTTGCGAACCAGACTCCCGCTTATCGCCTTTTCGATCGTTCTTACGCCACCGCGGCTTGAGCCGATGATCACGCCGCCGGCAGAGAGGGGTGACCGGAGGGATTTATCGTGAATAGGCCAGCCTGCATCTTGCACGGCCATCATTGCGGCGGCAACCGCATAGTGCACGAACGGGTCTGTGCGCAGCACTTCCTTTTGTCCGAGAAACGCGCACGGATCGAACCCTTTGAGTTCGCCGGCAATCTTCCAGGGGATGTCTGTAGCATCGAATCGTGTGATGGGCGCTAGTCCCGAACGTCCTCCGATCGCCGCCTGCCAGGATTCCCTGAAAGTGTTTCCCAGCGGGGTGACCGCCCCTATGCCGGTGATGACTACCCTGTACATTGCCAACTATATTACCATGGCCGGGCAAGATCAGGAATTTCTCAAACGGGCGGCAGATTAGTTTTGAAAATTGGGAAAAGATGTGTTATGGTAAGAAAACTTTTCGCAAGGGATGGATTTGGCCGGAGAGATCCTAAAAAAAAGGCGCGAAGACTTAGGCCGGGATATCCAGGAAATCGCTGACCTTCTAAAGATCAGGGCGGATTATCTGATGGCGATCGAGGAGGACGCATTTTCAAAACTTCCTGCACCGGTCTACACCAACGGCTATATCAGGTGCTACGCCCGCTATCTCGATATTGACGCGGATTCGGTTGTAGAGCATTATACGGAAAATATGTCCCAGCCCCAGCCTTCCACTATCTTTCCCGTCGCATCTTTCCGGAAGAAGAGTCACGGTATAATGTATGCAGTTCTCCTTCTTGCAGGCGCGGCAGCGATATTTCTTTATTTCAGGTACGCCCAGGAGAGTCCGTTAGGCAGGCCGGCTGTCACTACGGGGAAGCCTGAGACTTTCGGGGCGGCGCCGCCCATGCCGGCGGTAGATACAAAAGGGAGCAGAAAACCGGTGACGGAAAAACACTCTCTCGGCGTGTCAGCTGCCGAAACTACCTGGATGTACTTAAAATTCGGCGAAGGCAGGACCGAGGAGGTGCTTTTGCGGCCTGGCCAGGCAAGGGACTGGAGCTTTTCCGATAGGGTATACCTTAAAGTCGGCAACGCCGGGGGGATACGGATCAACCTCGACGGTTCAGATCTGGGTGTGCCGGGAGGCCACGGACAGGTTGTCACCCTGACGCTCCCTACGCAGTAAGAGGGGTCGTCTACTTTCCCTTAAAGCCGGGACAGCCTTCGAACCCGAAACATTTCGCCTTCTTCCTAAGCAGGCATCCGCCGTTCATGCAGATGGTCGTCTCACCGCCGTATGCGTTCTCCTGGCGGCGAACCGGGGGTCCCCCGGTCTTTTTCTCCCCTGATAAAGATTTTTTTGCTTTCATCGTACCGTCCTGATGTACCCTGCTTAGGTTCCTGACTGCAGTTTGAATGTATTTACTCTATAATAATATAATTACAATCTGGAACAACAGGGACAGGAAAGCGTGGCAAAACATAAAACAGGAACAAAAACCGCTTTGTCGCCGCATAAGGGCGGAGCTGCCGGACTAGTCGGCAGAGTCGCCGACGCCATCGGCAGGGCCGCCTTGCTTGGAGGTGGTGAATCAATCCTGGTCGGTCTCTCAGGCGGTCCTGATTCGGTCTGTCTTCTTCACCTGCTCTACCGGCTGAAGGACAGATTTGCGCTTACGCTCCATGCGGTCTATGTCGACCATAACCTGAGACCTGAGGAGACCCCAGCCGAGAGGGATTTCTGCCGCGACCTCTGCGAAAGACTCTGCGTGAATTTCGCCGTGAAATCGATTGACGTGTCCGCCTTTGCCAAAGAAAAGGGACTCAACAAGCAGGAGGCGGCAAGGGAATTGAGGTATGCCGCATTCGAAGCGGCGGCCTTCGAACTAAAGGCCGGCAAAATCGCACTTGCCCACAACGCGGACGACCAGACAGAGACCGTACTGATGCGTTTTCTGCGAGGGGCAGGGCCGAGGGGGCTCTCCGGGATGCCTGCGAAGCGCGGGAAGATCATCCGGCCCCTGATCGGGGTCGAGCGGGCCGAGATAGAGCGCTTTCTCTGCGAAGAAAACATCCCATTCGTCGTCGACTCGTCGAACCTCAGGACCGACTATTTCAGAAACAGGATACGGGCGGAACTCGTACCGGTCATGCGGCAGCTGAACCCCTCCCTCGCCGACACAGTGGCTGATATGGTCTCTATCTTTCAGGAGGAAGAGCGGTACTTCGATCTGATTGTGACAAAGACGCTGATGAAGATGATCAGCAGAAAGACCGCGCAGCGTATCGAATTGTTTCTATCCCCGATGGATATAATGGACAAGGTGATACTGAGGAGGGTCCTCCGCCGGGCCATTGAGGAGACGGACAGCCTGCGCGGGATGAGTTTTACACATATTGAAGACATCATCTGTCTGGTGAAGCACGGTCCTTCGGGCGGCAGGCTCTCTCTCCCCAGGGACATACGGGTCATCAAGGAATATGCCCTTCTCATCATCACCTCCGAAAAGCCGGTCAGGATAGATGAGTATACGCTCTTTCCGGCGTGCGAAGTGGCAGTCAAAGGGGCCGGCCTGGTGATCAAAGCGGAGTTCCGGGAGGATGCCGGGGATGGCGGTGACGGCAGATCGTCGGTGCTTCTTGACGCCGGGGCGATGGAGTTCCCTCTTACGGTAAGACCGCGGGCGGCGGGCGACTTCTTTTTCCCGATGGGTTTCGGGAAGAGGAAGAAACTACAGGATTTCTTCGTAGACGCCAAGGTGCCTAGAGACGAACGCGACAGGATCCCTATTATTGTTTCAGGGAGCGACATTGTCTGGATCGCGGGGCACCGGGCGGACGAGAGGTTCAGGGTGAGGGAAGATACGAAAAAGATTCTGCGGTTGATGATTATGAAGGGCAAATGCTAAAAGGAGGTCATCTTGACTGATACGGTGAGAGTGCGTTTTGCACCGAGCCCCACGGGCTTTCTGCATATCGGGGGCGCGAGGACTGCGCTGTTCAACTGGCTGTATGCTCGGCATCACAGCGGCACGTTCATATTGAGGATAGAAGACACGGACCGAAGCAGATCCACCGATGAATACATCGACGCGATCATCGGGGGGATGAAGTGGCTCGGCCTCGACTGGGACGAGGGTCCCTTCAGACAGACCGACCGGTTTGACGTCTACCGCGACTATGTGAAAAAACTTGTCGATGAAGGCAAGGCGTACTACTGTTACTGTTCGTCCGAAGAACTCGAGGCAAGACGGCAGGAGGCGCTCAACCAGGGCAAGACGCCGAAATATGACGGCAGGTGCAGAAAACTCAGGGAGCCTGTCCCGGGCAGGACACCTGCAGTCAGATTCAGGATGCCCCAGGAAGGGTATACGGTGGTGGACGATATGATCAAGGGGAAGGTGGAGTTCGAAAACGTCCAGCTGGACGACTTGATCATCCTCCGCTCCGACGGGACGCCGACCTATAATCTGACCGTGGTAGTGGACGACGTCGACATGAAAATCACCCATGTCATCAGGGGCGACGACCACCTGAACAACACGCCGAAACAGATACAGCTTTATCAGGCCTTCGGATATCCCCTGCCGAGGTTCGCGCACCTGCCGATGATCCTCGGGGCCGACAAGACGAGGCTTTCGAAGCGGCATGGCGCAACCTCAGTGATGGCCTATTATGAGATGGGATATCTCCCGGACGCCCTCATCAATTATCTAGTGCGTCTTGGATGGTCTTACGGGGACCAGGAAGTCTTTACGCGGGAGGAACTGGTTCGTTACTTCTCATTCGAAAATGTGGGCAAGGCGGCGGCTGTATTCAACCCTGAGAAACTCCTCTGGCTGAACCAGCAGTATATCATGGCGTCTGCCCCCGAAAGGCTTGCCGAACTGGTCGTTCCCTTTCTTCTGAGGGAGAATGTCATCGCCGAGGGGCAGCCGGTCGATATGGACTGGCTTGCCCGTGCGATCAAGACCCTGCAGGAACGGGCGAAGACGCTTGCAGACCTTGCCAGATCCCTGAGATATTATCTCGTCGAAGATGTGGGGTACGATGCCAAGGCAAAGGACAAATTCCTGAATGAAAAGAGCCTGCCGCTTCTGAAGGACCTGAAGGCGGACCTCGAAGCCCTTTCCGGGTTTACTCACCAGGAGCTCGAGCGGGTCTTCAGGGCTATAGTCGAAAAACACGGCGTTAAGCTTGGTGCCCTTGCCCAGCCGGTCCGGGTCGCCGTGACCGGAGGCACCGAGAGCCCCGGCATCTTCGAGGTTCTCGATGTTATGGGGAAAGAGAAGACGATGAAGCGGATCGGGAAGGCGATAGCGGCGATAGGTGAAAACCCGCCGGGGAAGGAGTAGTAGCCATGGCTGCCAACGAGCCTCCAAAACCTGCCGATTTTATCCGCGAGATCATCACGGAAGACATTGAGACGAAAAAATACGAAAGCAGGGTCCATACGCGTTTCCCGCCCGAGCCGAACGGATACCTGCATATCGGGCATGCAAAGTCGATCTGCCTCAATTTCGGGATCGCGCGCGACTTCAACGGACAGTGCAATCTGCGGTTTGACGACACCAATCCGACCAAGGAAGAAGTCGAATACGTCGAGTCGATCAAAGAAGACGTGCGGTGGCTCGGGTTCGACTGGGACGATCGTCTTTTTTACGCGTCCGATTATTTCGAGCAGCTGTATCAGTATGCCGTGCTGCTGATAAGAAAAGGGAAGGCCTATGTCTGCGACCTTACTCCGGATGAGATAAGGGAATACCGAGGTACGCTGACCGAACCCGGAAAGAACAGCCCTTACCGGGGCCGTTCCGTCGAGGAGAACCTCGACCTTCTCAGCCGGATGCGTGCCGGGGAGTTTGAAAACGGCTCCCGCACGCTGCGTGCGAAGATCGACATGTCCTCGGGCAATATCAACATGAGGGACCCGGTGATGTTTCGGGTGCTCAGGGCGGAGCACCACCGGACTGGTGACAAATGGTGCATCTATCCTATGTACGACTATGCCCACTGCGTCTCGGACTCACTCGAAGGAATCACGCATTCGCTCTGCACCCTCGAATTCGAAGACCACCGTCCGTTGTACGACTGGTTCCTCAATGAACTCGGGATCTACCATCCCCGGCAGATCGAATTTGCGCGGCTGAATCTCAGCAATACCGTGCTCAGCAAAAGGAAACTGATCCAGCTGGTGAGGGACGGCAGTGTTTCCGGCTGGGACGATCCGAGGATGCCGACGATCGCCGGCATCCGGAGGCGGGGGTATACTCCGGAGTCGGTTCGGAACTTCTGCGACCGTATCGGAGTGGCAAAGAGGGACAGCACGGTCGACATCGCCCTCCTCGAATATTGCGTACGTGAAGATCTGAATAAGAGGGTCCCACGTGTCATGGCGGTGCTCAGGCCTCTCAAGGTGGTGATAGACAATTACCCCGAAGACCTGCTGGAGGAGCTCGATGCGGTGAACAACCCCGAGGACCCTTCCATGGGGACGAGAAAGGTGCCTTTTTCGCGCGTTCTTTATATCGAAAAAGACGACTTCCGGGAAGACCCGCCTAAGCAGTTCTTCAGGCTTGCGCCGGGCAGGGAGGTCCGCCTCCGGTATGCATACTATATCACCTGCGTCGGGGTCATCAAGGACGAGAGGACGGCAGAGGTGACGGAGCTGCGCTGCACCTATGATCCGAAGACGAGGGGAGGTGATTCCCCGGACGGAAGGAAGGTAAAGGCTACGCTCCACTGGGTCTCGGCAGGACATTCGCGCGAGGCGGAAGTCCGCCTCTATGATCATCTGATCCTGGAAGCTGGGCCGGGAGAGGAAAGGGAGGGCCGTGATTTCAAGGACCTCCTCAACCCGAACTCCCTCGAACTTCTTGAGTCGTGCCGCATTGAACCCGGTCTCGGAGCCGCATTGCCGGGGGGCCGCTATCAGTTCGAACGGCTCGGATATTTCTGCGTTGACCCGGATTCGACGCCTGAAAAACTCGTCTTCAACCGCACGGCGACCTTGCGGGACACCTGGGCGAAGATCGAGAAGGGAAAGAAGAAATGAGACGGTCTTCATTAATGCGCGAGGGACATATGAAAATTTCCGCGAGTTTTGTTATATTTTTCCATGAAGGTTTTTTGCCGGACAAGAAGATGAAGGACAAGCCATGAGCTATATCGCGGTCATCGGCGCCGGGAGTTGGGGCACGACCCTCGCAAGCCTTCTCGCCGGAAAGGAATACGACGTCTCCCTGTGGTCGCACGAAAAGGAGGTCGCTGAGGAGATACAGGACAGCCGGACGAACAGTACATACCTGCCGGATGTGGTGCTGCCGGCCACGCTGAGGGCGACGCATGATATCGAAGAGGCGATGAGAAAGGCCCGTTATATCCTGAACGTGGTCCCGACCCAGTTTACTCGGCCGGTATTCAGCGGGGCTGCGGGGTATATCCACGAAAAGGCGGTCATCGTCAGCGCTTCGAAAGGGATCGAGCACGGGTCGCTGCTGACCGTCTCTTCGGTCCTCAACGAAATTACGGGGAGGCAGATCGCGGTGCTTTCCGGGCCGAGCTTCGCCCGGGAGGTGATCAACAAACTTCCGACCGCCGTGACACTGGCGACCAATAACGACGAGACGGCACTCCTTCTGCAGGAGATTTTCAATACCGGCTATTTCAGGGTTTATACCCATACCGATATGCTTGGTGTAGAGCTGGGCGGCGCGCTGAAGAACGTCATCGCCATCGCCTCCGGAATATGCGACGGGCTCGGTCTCGGCCACAATGCCAGGGCCGCGCTCATTACACGGGGTATTGCGGAGATGACGAGGCTGGGCGAGCGCATGGGTGCGGACAAGAGGACTTTTTCAGGACTGAGCGGCATAGGAGATCTCGTGCTCACCTGTACCGGTCCGCTTTCGAGAAACTATTCCGTCGGCATTAAACTGGGACGGGGGATGAAGCTGTCCGAGATACTCTCTTCTACAAAGAGCGTTGCCGAAGGTGTGGCGACTGCGCTGTCGGCCTTCGAGCTCTCGCGGAAATTCGACGTCGAGATGCCGATTGTGGAGCAGGTCTATAAGGTCATCTACAAGGACAAGGGCACTGCCGAGGCGGTCGGCGTCCTGATGAACCGCGCCCTGCGCCCTGAATTCTGATCCGGCCATGGACAGCGAAACGATCAAAGGGATTCTCGATTCAGTCAGAAAAGGCACGCTCCCGGTCCGAGACGCGCTTGCACGCCTCAAGCACTTGCCGTACGAAGACATGCATTTCGCAAGGATCGATCATCACCGGCACCTAAGACAGGGCGTCCCTGAGGTGGTCTTCGCTGCTGGAAAAAACGAGCGACAGGTTGTTGCCATTGCGAAGGCAATGTACAAAAAGAGCAAGGCCTTTCTCGTCACAAAGGCGACGCAAAGCGTCTATGATGCCCTTGGGATAAAGGGCGCGGTATTTTATCCCGCATCGGGAGTGATATCGGTGGGGGCAGCGAAGAAAAAAAAGGGCAGCGTCCTTGTGCTTAGCGCGGGCACATCGGATATCCCCGTTGCGGAGGAGGCTGCGGTCGCCGCTTCTTTTCTCGGCAGCAGAGTGGCCACTGTCTATGATGTGGGTGTCGCCGGCCTGCACAGGCTTCTCGACAGCGTCGAACGTGTCACGGAGGCGCGTGTGATTATCGTGGTGGCCGGGATGGAAGGGGCGTTGCCTTCCGTCGTAGGGGGGATGACAGACAAGCCGATAATTGCGGTGCCCACCTCGACCGGATATGGTACGAGCCTCGGCGGACTGACCGCCCTTTTTGCCATGCTGAACTCCTGCGTCCCCGGAATTGCGGTGATGAACGTTGATAACGGCTTCGGCGCGGGGTGCATTGCGCACAAGATCAATATACGCTAAACTTGTTACTGCTTTCTTAAGATAGGGGCCGCCGCGCACGCTCAATTTTTAAAAAAAACCTAGCTCAAAGTGCATTTTCTTCAAAAGTGCTCCTCTCGCCGTCATTCCCGTGAAGACGGGAATCCAGTGTATTCGAGGAGTTCTGGATACCCGCCTCCGCGGGTATGACAAACTTAGCAAAGGCAACTCGATTTTGAGATAGATTCTAGTGACATTTGGACCATGTTGTTCCTTCCGCTGCCTGTTGCAGGATTTCTGCCTGATGGGTCGGCTTAGTTCCGTTCGGGAATAGCGATAAGAAGAGAAAAAATGAAGGACTTTTCCGTAAAGTCTTTTTTTTATTGTTTTTCTGCCGGATAAGTTCCGAAAATGGACCAATCCGGCATGTTGCTAAGTTGCGAAACCATGCGCCTAATCATATACTGAAATTGAAAGAGCGCGAAACCATGGGTTTTGCGAATGATGCAAAGAGTAAGAGGAGAGGAGGTGCAGACTATGTTCGACAGAAGATTGATCAGAGAAAAAAGGTCGGCGAGTCTTCTCGGCGGTATACTGACGGGAGTTCTTGCAATGCTGTTTGTGATGGCGTTTGCATTTCCGGCGTTTGCTTTTTCGACCGGAGCTACCCCGTTTTCGTATAGCGGGAAGGTCGTTGCAATAGACAATGCAGACAGGATTGTTACCGTGCAGGCCGGACCGAACGATCAGCAGATATTCAGGATGAGCGACCATGCGACCGTTTCGAAATGTGGTAAACTCGAATCCTTCGGCAACCTGAAGATTGGAGACAACGTGACTATAGCGTATTACGAAACCGGCGATAACAACTTTGTCGCAAATGACATGTCCCTGTCGCCGTCGATGGGACAACATTGCTAATGACTTGTCGTTTATGGTGAAAAGGCGCCGGATGTTTCCGGCGCTTTTTTTTCGCCGGCACGGTACCCTATCGCGCCAGGCTTTATTTGACAACGAATCCTTTGCTGCTCTATACTTAAGAGACCCTTGGGGGAGGCTTGATGCCTGAGAGTTTCTCGTTTTGCGGGAGAGACCCCTTGAACCTGATACGGATAATTCCGGCGTAGGGAGTAGGGAAGGAAAGCTGAAGGCGACCGTATCCCGGGAGGGATGCGGTTTTTTGTTTTTTATGAGGCTGAAGATAAACGGCGAGACAATAGAAAATCTGAAGGCGGCCACGGTCGGTGAACTCCTCGACGCACTTCGGATCGAGAGAGGAAAAGTGGCGGTCGAAGTAAATATGTCCGTGATAAAAAAACAGGACTATGCACATTTCCTGCTAAGTGACGGCGACACTGTCGAAATCGTGAATTTCGTTGGAGGAGGATGAATGGAAGACAAGCTGGTGATCAAGGGCATAGAGTTCCGTTCGAGGCTCTGGGTGGGGACCGGCAAGTATAAGGACTTTGAAGAGACGAAAAAGGCGGTCGAGGCGTCCGGCGCGGATGTGGTTACTGTCTCCGTCAGGAGGGTGAACATAACGGACAGAAAGTCCGAAAACCTCCTCGATTATATAGACCCTAAAAAATACAAGATCCTGCCGAATACGGCGGGATGCTATACAGTGGAAGACGCACTCCGATATTCGAGGCTTGCCAGGGAAGCCGGGATTTCCGACCTGGTAAAACTCGAGGTGATCGGAGATGAAAGGACACTCTTTCCCGATACGATCGGACTTCTCAAGGCTACAGAAATTCTCGCAAAAGAAGGGTTTATCGTGCTGCCCTATACGAACGACGACCCTATTATGGCAAAGCGTCTCGAGGACGCCGGTGCGGCAGCGGTCATGCCTCTCGGCGCGCCGATTGGATCGGGACTCGGCATTCGCAACCCCTACAACATACGGATCATAATCGAGACTGCGGTGAAAGTGCCGGTCGTTGTCGACGCCGGGGTGGGAACGGCATCCGACGCCGCGTTCGCGATGGAACTCGGCTGCGATGCGGTCCTGATCAACACCGGGATCGCCGGCGCGAAGGACCCGATTGCAATGGCCTCCGCGATGAAGCATGCTGTAATCGCGGGACGGCTTGCATACCGCGCTGGAAGGATAGGGAAAAAGTTGTACGCGACCGCGAGCAGCCCGATTGAAGGGATGCTGTAGCCCGGCGGTGCTAAGAGAGATAGATTTTCAGTTGTATCTGATAACGGACAGGAGCCTTCTGGGTCCCGGTGCGACGCTGCCGGCGGCGGTCGGGAGCGCCCTGAAGGGTGGGGTGAGGGCGGTGCAGCTTCGGGAAAAAGACCTGGGGACGCGGGAACTGCTCGATATGGCATACGCGCTTCGTGCGATAACAAGGGAATACAGCGCCAGGCTTTTCGTCAACGGCAGGGTCGACGTGGCCCTCGCGGCAGGTGCGGACGGCGTGCACCTTGGAAGTACGGACATGCCCTTGCCGGCAGCGAGAAGGGCAGCAGGTGGATCGATGCTGATAGGCGTTTCGACACACAGCATCCAGGAGGCCCGAAGGGCCGAAGAGGAAGGCGCCGATTTTATCACTCTCGGGCCGGTTTACGAGACGCCTTCCAAAATGCGTTATGGAAAGCCGATCGGGATTAGGCCTCTCCGGGAGGTGCGGAAGGAGGTGGCGATACCGGTATTTGCGATCGGCGGCATCACAAGGGAGAGGGTTGAGGAGGTCGTGGAGGCTGGCGCTTCCGGCGTGGCCCTTATATCGGCTATCCTCGCGTCTGGCGACATTAAATCAAGTGCGGAAGAGTTTATGAGGCTATTGAAATGACGAGAATCGAACTCGCAAGAAAAGGCATTATTACCGAAGAGGTGAAAGAGGCAGCGGCAGCGGAAGGCTTTTCCGCCGAGGCGCTTTCAGCGGATATCGCCTCGGGGGTGAGCGTCATCCCCCTGAACAGGAACCGCAGGATAAAGCCGATCGCTATCGGCAGAGGCCTGCGGACCAAGATCAACGCCAATATCGGCACGTCGAAGGACAGGGTTTCGATAGAGGAAGAGATGGAAAAACTCGATGCCCTCGTCAAGTACGGGGCCGATGCGGTGATGGACCTTTCGACCGGGGGACCGATAAGGGAATTGCGGGCTATGATGCTCAGGCAGTCCCCGATCGCGATCGGCACGGTGCCTATCTATGAGGCGGCGGTCAGGGCCGCTGAAGAAAAAGGCGCGATCTCGCGGATGACGGCCGACGACCTTTTCCGTGTGATCGAGGAGCATGCCTCCTCCGGTGTGGATTTCGTCACGGTGCATTGCGGTCTGACGATGAAGGCGGTCGACCGCCTGAGGGCCGAAGGCAGGATACTCGATATCGTGAGCAGGGGAGGTTCGTTCCTGTTGGAATGGATGATCTATAACGGGAAGGATAATCCCCTCTATGAGCAGTATGACAGGCTCCTTGAAATCGCACGGGAACATGACATGACCCTGAGCCTCGGCGACGGCATGCGCCCGGGGTGTCTTGCCGACGCGACGGACCGCACGCAGATCGAAGAACTTCTGACACTCGGGGAGTTGCGCGACAAGGCGGTCGAAAGCGGCGTGCAGGTGATCATCGAGGGGCCGGGACATGTGCCCCTGAACCAGGTAGAGCTGAACGTCCGGCTCGAAAAAGAGATATGCAAAGGGGCGCCGTTCTACGTGCTTGGTCCCCTCGTTACGGACATCGGCATGGGGTATGACCATATCACGGCCGCGATCGGCGGAGCGGTTGCAGGCGCTGCAGGCGCGGATTTCCTCTGTTACGTGACTCCTTCGGAGCATATCCGCCTGCCGACCATAGAAGACGTGAAGGATGGCGTAATCGTGTCCAAACTCGCGGCCCATGCGGCGGACATCGCCAAGGGCATAAAGGGTGCGATGGATGCGGATATAAAGATGGCACGATGCAGAAAGGCGCTCGACTGGAACGGCCAGATCGCACTCAGTCTTAATCCCGACAAGGTGAGGGAGTGGCGTGCCGAGGTCCCGCCGACGGAATCGGAAGTCTGCAGTATGTGCGGGGAGTTCTGCGCGATCAGGACGGTCGAAAGGGCGCTGAAAAAAAGGGCTTAGGTGAAGGGGCGCGTTTTTGCTCTATTTATTTGCGACGCGAAGGATACAAGTTTTCGCCGAAGATAAGGGTCTGAAAGCTAATGATCAAGACGAATAATGAAATGAACGTCCGGGCCATGCTTTTGATCGGTCCCACAGGTGTCGGCAAGACTCCTTTCGGCTGGTATCTCGAAACGCGCGGCCTGGGAGGGGGCCGCCGCTGCCTGCATTTCGATTTCGGCCATCAGCTCCGTGCGATTTCAGGGCATGGAACGACGCCCGACGGCTTTTTGCGGGAGGAACTCTCCTTCATCAGGGACGTGCTCGAAAAGGGGCTTCTTCTCGAAAACGAGCATTTTCCTATAGCCGAAAAGATAATCGAGATGTTCCTGCGTGACAGGGACTTCAGCAAGACTGACATATTGGTCCTCAACGGGCTGCCACGGCATACGGACCAGGCAAGGGACATGGACAGAACGGTGAAGACCGAGGCGGTCATCGTACTGGACTGCGAGGCGGAGGAGGTCTTCCGGCGGATTGCGGAGAACACCGGCGGCGACCGCTCGGGAAGGACGGACGACAACATCGAAATGGTCAGAAGGAAATTGGATATATTCCATGAACGTACCGCTCCCCTGATAGGGCATTATGCTGCTGCTGGATGTGACGTATTCAGGTTGAAGGTCACCGCTTCCTCAACGGTGGAGGATGTCTATTCAGATTTTATTTCAATGACTAACCGGCTGCGGCTCCGGTCCCCTGATCTTTGAGGGCCTCTTTTCCTCCGAAAGCTCACAAGTCAGCCTTTTTTGTGATAGACTTTATTGCATGTTGCAGAATAATTACACGGTAAAATTCATTCAGGTGCTGAGATGAAGGTCAATATCGCGGATGTGCCAACTCTTGCGCGGCTGCTCAACAGGAAAAAGCGGCACGGAGGCGCCGGCTATGCCGTGGACCTTGGTGTCATCCTGAGAGAGATACTCACATGGGCAAACAGGCTGGTGCCTTCCGAATCCGGCTCCATTTTGCTCGATGATCCCCTGCTGAAATGGGATCCTCTGGGCAGAGGACAGCTTTTTTTTGCCGCCTGCTTCGGCAGGGGTTCACGCACCCTCGTCGGGACTTCTCTCGGAGAGGAGTGCGGGATCGCCGGGGTCACTTACCGCAGGGGGAGGCCTTACATAAGCAAGGATGTGCAAAAGGACGCCAGGTCTTATCCCGTGATTGACGGGAAAACCGGCTTTCAGACCAGGTCTATCATCTGCGCCCCGATCGTGATCGGCGGGGCCAAGATAGGGGTCATAGAGCTGATTAACAGAAAAGGTAAGGCGAACTATGACGAGCATGATCTTGCGCTCCTCGAAATCTTCGCCGGCTATACCGCTACGCTGGTGCACAACGCGCTGATCGGACGAATGTTCGAAGAACTCTCGAAGAAGGACTCCCTGACCGATCTGCATAACGACCGGTTTTTCTTCCACAGCCTCGAGCAGGAGGCGATGAAGGTCGTAAGGCAGGGCGGCGAGCTCTCGCTCATATTCTTCGATCTCGACAGGTTCAAGGAGGTGAACGATACTCACGGGCACCTTGCCGGGAGCCGCGTACTGAAGGAAGTGGCCGATATCCTGAGAAGACTATTTATCGGTGTCAAGGCCGTGCTCGCACGCTACGGGGGAGACGAGTATGTGGTGGTACTCCCGGGGATGGATATCCGTGAGGCCGCGCGTTATGCGGAGAGGATACGCCACGACATCGCGGCGAATGTTTTTTTGAAGACCGGGGACGGCGTGCGCGTACCGCGTCTTAACATACGGGGGGTAATTACCTGCAGCATCGGGGTCGCTTCTATGTCGCAGAGTATCAAGACGAGCGGGAGCGGCAGGGCGGTGGCCGAGTCTCTGATAAAGGCGGCCGACAGCGCTATGTATGCTGCAAAGGAACAGGGAAAAAACAGGGTCTTCCTGTCACAGGGCGGTCGTGTTCCGGCCAGGAAAAGAAGGAGATGATATGCGCGGGTTTATGAGGGGTTTGTTCGTGACTTTTTTTTTATTCCTGCCGGTGGTCTCGTACGGGATGGAAAGCCTGCCGGCCAATAGTATTACCGTTCGTTTCGATCTCGAGCGGCATTTGCTGAGGGGGGTTTCGAAAATTGTCCTTCCGGCCGGCGGCGAGGCTGCAGTCGACCTGTCGGGACTCAGGGTCCTCTCCGCAACCGTCGACGGCGTTGCGCTTGAGACAGGGCCGAAGACTTCGGTGGTCACCTTCGGTCCGAGCAGGTCTGCGGAGACCGTGGTGATAGAATATGAAATGGAGGCCGCTGCTGTCCCTGCCGCCGAAATGGAAAAGAACCCGGGAGTTGTTCAAGGCAATCTGATCGAGCCTTCCGGCATCGTGCTCATGGGCGGCTGGTATCCTTCGGTAAGGGGCCTGTCGGTCTATAGCCTCACCGCGGTCCTTCCCTCCGGGTTCGAAGGGATTTCGGAGGCCGACCAGGTTACCGTGCGGGAGACTGCTGACGGGAAAAAGGAGTTTGTCTTCTCTTTCCCGCATCCGGTCGGCGGGATCACCCTTGTCGGGGGAAGCTATAAAGTGCAAAGAGAGGATTTCAAGGGCACGGAAATAGCAACCTATTTCCTTCCCGAGGATGCCGGACTCGCGAATAAATACATCGAGTACGCCAAGAAATACCTCGGAATGTATAATGACCTGATCGGGCCATACCGCTATAAAAGGTTTTCGATTGTCGAGAACGTGCTGCCGACGGGTTATTCTTTTCCGACGTATACGCTCCTCGGCCGTGAGGTGGTGAGACTGCCGTTTATCTTGGAGACCTCGCTCGGACATGAGATACTTCACCAGTGGTTCGGCAATATGGTGTATGTCGACTATAAGGGCGGAAACTGGTCCGAGGGCCTGACCACTTACCTCGCAGACCAGAGGTACGAAGAGATAAAAGGCGAAGGATGGGACTACCGGAAGCAGATCCTGATATCTTTTGGCAGTTACGTGAATGCCGACAACGACTTTCCGCTGGACGCCTTTACGGGCCGGATGGATTACGCCTCCAGGGCGATCGGGTACGGGAAATGCGCTATGGTCTTCCATATGCTCAGGATGCGCGTCGGGGACCAGAAGTTTTTCGATGGGATCAGGGCCTTTGTCGAAAAGAACAGTTTCCGGCGTGCTTCGTGGACGGACATCGAGGCCGCCTTCGAGACCGTCACGGGCAAGGACCTTTCATGGTACTTCAAGCAGTGGCTGGAAGAAAAGGGCGGGCCGCAGATCGAGGTGAAGAATGCGGAATTGTCGTATAGGGGGTCGACAGCGGTCGTCTCTTTCGAACTGGAACAGAAGGGGAAGGATTTTAGGTTCCTCCTGCCGGTTGCGGTAAAAACTAAGGGGGGAGAAACAACGAAGACTTTCGAGATAGAGAAGAAAAAGACTCGGCTTGAGATCGAAACGAAAGGGTCACCCACGGAACTGGTCATCGACGGCAATTACGACCTGTTCAGAGCGCTGTCGGAAAAAGAATTTCCACCGGTGATATCGCGGCTTCTGGGCGATCCCAAGAAGATCTTCGTAATGCAGGAAGGGAAGAAGGGGGACGGGTCTTCGGCGGTTGCCGAGTACCTGAAAAATGAGGGATTTGCGCAGAAGAAGGAGCATGAGGTTTCCTACGACGACTTTAAGACTTCGTCCTTATTGATCTTCGGCTCCGACAGCCCCCTGGCGGAAAGCCTCTACGGTAAGGGCGGCAAGAACGATCAGGATTTTGTGCTCGTTATGCGGGAAAATCCGTATAACCCGAAAGGGGTGATCGCGGTCGTCGACGGTCCTGCCTCAGAGGACATGATAGGGTATCTCCGGAGGATGACGCACTACGGTAAATACAGCGGGATATCATTCATGGGAGGGAAAAACACCTTGAAAGACATAGACGCGAGCGCCAGGGGGATGACCCGGAAAGTCGCGGGCGAAGTTCCCGGGGTCGAGATAGCCCGCCTGATCGATATGCCCGTCGCGATCGACAAGGCTGCCGGAAAGAAGATCGTGTACGTGGGAGAACAGCATGATAATTTCGCACACCACCGGGTTGAGTATGAGGTAATCCGCAAACTGCACGAGAGGGGCAATAAGATCGCAATCGGGATGGAGATGTTCCAGAAGCCGTTCCAAAAGGCACTCGACGATTACATCTCGGGCACCATCGATGAGCGGGAGTTCCTGAAAAAATCGGAATATTTTAAACAGTGGGGGTTCGACTATACACTCTATCGCGAGATCCTGCTCTATGCGAGACAGTTCAAGATACCGGTCATCGCCCTGAATATCAGGAAGGCAATTGTATCGAAGGTCTTCAAGGAGGGGCTTTATGCTCTTACACCGGAAGAGAGAAAAGAGATCCCGCAGGATATGGATCTTTCCGATATGGCGTATAAGGCGAGGCTGAAACAGTTCTTCGAAATGCACAAAGGCGCAGAGAGCAGCAACTTCGATTTTTTCTACCAGGCGCAGGTCCTCTGGGACGAATCGATGGCGCACAATCTGGCGGCGTTCATGAAAAAGGACCCTGGCTATCAGGTCGTGGTCGTGGCGGGGATGGGCCATCTCGCCTTTGGTTCGGGCATCCCCAAGCGGGCGTACAGACTTAACGGCCAGGAATATTCAATCATTCTGAACGATAGCGATATCGAAAAAAATATCTCTGATTTTGTCCTTTTCCCCTCTCCGATCAAGCCGCCCGAGACGCCGAAACTCGGCGTGATTCTGAAAGAGGAAAAAGGCATGGTTGCGATTGAGTCGCTCATGCCAGGTGGCGTGGCTGATAAGGCCGGCCTCAAAAAAGGGGACGTGATTTTGGCGATGGACAATACGAAGATAGAAAGCGCAGACGACGTTAGGATATTTCTGCTGTACAAAAAAGCCGGGGATACGGTCACGGTCAGGGTGCGGCGGCAGAGGTTTCTCTTCGGACCGGTGGAGAAGGAGATTCGGGTAACCTTGTGAGTCGGAGATGCAAGAGATCAATAAAAAAGGGCTCTTAACGAGCCCTTTTTTGTGTCAATAACCGGCGTTAAATTATTTGCCGGCCGGAGCAGGAGCCGGAGCGGGAGCTTCCGCAGGCTTCTCGCCGCCCGGAGCCGGAGCAGGTGCCTGTTCAGGCGCAGGAGCCGTAGCGGGCGCGGGGGCCGGCGCAGGGGCTTCCTCCTTCTTCTGGCATCCTATCGTCAGCGCCAAAGAAAGAACCATTATCAGTGTAAGCATTATCGCCAAGAGTTTCTTCATCGTTCTACACACCTCCTTTCATACGTAAGATAAAGTCAATTCGCTGAACTGGAATCTTGCATATTATATATTATAAAGAAAAATACTGCTTGTCTATTTTCTCGGCCGGAAAAAATCCAGCCCGCAAGCGATACATCGGAAATAATTCAAATGCACATCCCATGCCACAGAAATTCAGTCCAATTTACCGCGCACCGCCCCCCAATACATTCCCTTTTGAGAAACCCGTTTCCTAATAAGGGAAAAAAGTTCCCGTCGCTCCTCCTGATTTTGTCTGCGCTGTCCGGCCCATTTTCTTGTCTATCCTCCAGCCCGCAGGGTATAATGCGTAATGATTGCGGTATTGACTATCGCAGGGTCTGATCCATCGGGTGGAGCGGGTATTCAACAGGACCTTAAGGTCTTCCGGTCCTTTGGGACATATGGTCTGTCCGTCGTTTCTTCGCTGACCGCGCAGAGCTCCGCCGGTGTGGCAGGCGTCATGGCAGTGCCGGGAAAGTTTGTGACGAAGCAACTCGCAGTCGTTGTCGCCGATATCATGCCCGATGCGATTAAGACAGGCATGCTTTACAGTGAGGAGAACGTGAATGCCGTTGCCGCGGCCATCAGGAGGTTTTCTCTTCCGAACGTTGTGGTCGACCCGGTGATTCGTTCTTCAACGGGCAGAAGCCTCTGCATGGGAAACGTCCCCGGTGCGATGAAAAAGAGATTGCTGCCGCTCTGCACGGTGGTGACGCCGAATATCCACGAGGCGTCTATACTGAGCGGCATGCGGATCAGGACACTGAGGGACATGGAAAAGGCGGCGGTGAAGCTGGCGCATCTCGGCGCTGGAAGTGTGATCATCACCGGCGGACATCTCGAAGCAGCGGCAACCGATCTCGTCTATGACGGCCGGTTCCATTACCTGAAGGGCAGAAAGATTTCCGGTGAATATCACGGAACGGGCTGCACCTTTTCGGCTGCGCTCGCCTCGCTGCTGGCGAAAGGGGAGAGCGTTCCAAGTGCGGCGTTAAAGGCAAAAAAATTTATGGGCAGTGCTTTCAGGAAAACCTTTAGCCCGGGAACGGGCATGAGACTTTTCGATATATAATGCGACAGTGGGAGTGAGTGAAGGCAGAAATGCTATGGTCCTGCGGGTTTTTTCTCAGAATAGAGTAGACTTCCCGGCCGCGGGTAATTAATAATAAAAGATGTCCAAAACAAAGACTTATTATCAGTGCCAGTCATGCGGCCACGCGAGCCCGAAGTGGCTGGGCAAATGCCCCGACTGCGGGAGCTGGAACAGTTTTGTCGAGGAAAAGTCTGTCCCCCCGGGGCGACGTACCTCCGGCATCGATACGTTGGGCAAGACGGCGCCTGTTGCACTTGGCGCCATCGACACTGTCTCTGAAAGCAGGACGCCTACAGGTCTTCAGGAATTCGACCGGGTCCTCGGCGGTGGGGTAGTGCCGGGGTCCGTGGTCTTGGTCGGCGGGGACCCCGGCATAGGGAAATCAACACTCCTCCTTCAGACCTTCTCCGGCCTCTCAAAAAAATCCGGGAAATTGCTCTATGTCTCTGGTGAAGAGTCCCCAAGGCAGATCAAGATGAGGGCCGACAGGCTTACTGTAAACGCCGACAACATCATCCTGCTGCCCGAGACGTCGTTGGAAGGAATTCTCGACACGGCGGCAAAGCTTTCTCCCGAGGCGATGGTTGTGGACTCGATCCAGACGGTCTATACCCAGGAGATGCTCTCAGCGCCGGGATCGGTCGGCCAGGTCCGGGAATGCTCTGCGAAGCTTATGCTCTTTGCGAAGCGCTCGGGCATCCCGGTCTTTATCGTGGGGCATGTCACGAAAGAAGGTACGATCGCGGGGCCTCGCGTGCTCGAACACATTGTCGACACCGTGTTATATTTCGAAGGCGACAGGGGACATTCCTATCGCATACTCCGGACGATGAAAAACAGGTTCGGCTCCACGAATGAGATAGGAGTGTTCGAAATGTCCGATGCGGGGCTGAGGGAGGTCGACAACCCGTCGGAGTTGTTCCTTTCAGAACGGCCTCGGAACGTCTCGGGTTCTGCCGTAGTGGCGAGCCTCGAAGGCACAAGGCCTCTGATGGTCGAGGTGCAGGCGCTCGTGTCGCAGACGAACTTCGGCATGCCGAGAAGGACTTCCATCGGGGTCGACTTCAACAGGGTCAACCTTCTCGTCGCGGTGCTCGAAAAGAGGGCGGGGCTCCACCTGGGCGGCATGGACATCTTCGTAAACGTCGTCGGCGGGCTGAAGATAATGGAACCCGCAGTGGACCTCGGTATTGTCGCCACGGTATCCTCATCTGTGAGAGAGGTGCCGGTGGACCCGAGGACATGTGTCTTCGGCGAAGTGGGACTTTCGGGCGAGGTGCGCGCTGTGGCGCAGGCCGAAGCGAGGCTGCGGGAGGCGGCGAAGATCGGCTTCAAAAAGGCGATAGTCCCCGCGGGCAATGCGGAGAAGATCAAAAACGATCAGGGACTCGAAATAATGGGGGTGAGAGATGTCGAGGCATGCATCGAAGCTGTTCTTTCTTAGTCTTGTATTTTTCTTAGCTGCCTGCGCGCCGAAAAAAATAGCGATGCCCTCCTATGAGGGAAGGGCCTTCAGCGACGTCCTCGCGGAAAGGAGCGGTATTTCAGGGATCGACGCTAAGCTTGCGATCCTCTTCGAAAGAAACGGTTCCGAAATCAGTGGAGACGCCGCCCTCGACATATCAAGGTCAGGCGACCTGAGCCTCCGGGTCTACTCACTCGGGTTTCTTGCGATGGAACTGACCTCGCGGGACGGGCGCGTGAAGAGCTATCCTCCCCTTGACAGCGGAAAGAAACTCATACTTACCGAGGGATTAAGGGACTGCCTCTTCTGGTGGGACATGAAGGACTATGTCTTTAGTGAGGAAAACGGCTGCTATCTGCTGAAGAGTCCCGACCGTGAACTGTGGATCGATAAGAAAACGTTTCTCCCCAACAGGCAGACGATGCGTTTCGAGGACGGTAAGGTGCTGAATATCTACTACAGCGAGCCGGCGAATGACGACGACATATGGTATCAGTCGAAGATCCGGATCGAGCTGTCGAGATATGCCGTTACCCTCACGATCAAGAAGATGACCTTCAAGTCGTAGAGGTTTCTTCCTCTGCTGCCTTCACCGATATTTTTCTTCGCATCTTACCTTGACAGCGGCTCCTCACCATGATACCTATCAAATAACTATCTAGAAGTGGGCCTGGGCCTCTGCAAAATTTATTGACTAACGGAGACGCGGGGGCTTATTTTTTTGTCCTATGCGAGGACATCCCAGGGGTGGGCGAAATCCGCGGTTGCGGATTTCTAAAAGAGAAAGGTCTTTTTTGTGAGAGAGGAGGAAGAATATGGCACGTTACAGGATTCACCGAACGCTGTTGATGAGTCTATTGCTCTTCATTTTTGCGTCTTCGTGCGCTTCGCCGATTTCTCAGCGTTACCGTCAGGAGGCGGCGCCCGGTCTGACATTCCCGACGGTGCTTGGAAATCCGTCAAAGTATAAGGGACAGACAGTAATCTGGGGCGGCACGATCATCAGGTCCGTCAACCATAAAGAGGGTTCCGAACTCTTCATCCTGGAACTGCCGTTAGGCGCGAGGGACAGACCGGAAGCCGGTGAGAATGCCCGCGGCAGGTTTATCGCCGAGAGCAAGAGCTATCTCGACCCTCTGATTTATCGCAGGGGAAGAAAGGTCACAGTGGCAGGCACAATAACAGGGGAAAAGGAAGTAGTAAGCGGGAAGAGCAAACTTCCCTACATCTATCCTCTGGTCGCAATAGAGGAGATTCACCTCTGGAAAAAAGTAACACGCGGGTATCCTTATTACCCATACGGATGGGGGTGGGGAGGTCCTTACTACGGGACCCCATGGCCTTATGGCGGCGGATTTTTCGGCGATGATTTTTACGGGGACGAATTTGGGGGTGAAGACGAGTTCGAAGGCGGGCATGATTTCGATGAGGGCGGTGGACGAGGGGAGGAGGGAGGACGCTGACCGCGCCTCTCTATACTGACGCGCATTTGATCACTGTCCTGGTTCCATTGCTGAGACAGTTCAATCTTCTTCAATAAGGGCTCTAATTGCTTTGCGTCGGAAAAAGTATCAGAAAGACGTAGTGGAACGGTTTAAACCTGGAATATGCATATCGCGAGTCTCCTGCGCCGGGCGCTGAGGGAGCCGGAGCCGCTCCAGAGGCTCTCAGGCAGGCATGAGTACCCGGGGAGGGTGGTCGAGGCATTCGTATAGCGCTCGCGGTGTTGATCGTCGCGTCGGTCCTCGCGGGCATTCTTTTCCTGCGGCATCACAGACCGCCGGACAAAATCCCTTAGAAGAGACACAAAAAGAAAAAATTTTGCCCTCCGTCAGACCACACACCACGACGGCAGTTTACAACTATTAAAGGTCTCATAATTGAATGCACATTTCCGGAAAATCTACCCTCGCCCATCCAGGATCATAACTCCCCTTTTACCCCCTCTTATCTTTTCTCCTCGGCGAATCCGCCTGAGTGCGGAAAGAGGGGGAGAGGCGGAGCCTGGGGGCGTTACTCCTAAGGCAAAATTCCTCCCTTTGGAAAAGGGAGGTTAGGAGGGATTTTATGATAATTATGTGCATGCTATTTCGAGACTGTTAATAACTTCCCCGGTTACTCCAGTGAAGGCAATAAGGGAACCGTCATTACGTCTTCTGGGATCTTCCCCGTCAGAGCATGCAGAAATGCAACGATGTCCTGGACCTGCTCTTTTGGAAGGTCCTTCCCCAACTGGATCTTACCCATGATCCAGACGGCTTCCTCCAGTTTGTCTACCGAGCCGTCATGGAAATAAGGGCGAGTCATCGCCACGTTCCTGAGCACCGGCACCTTGAAGACATACTTGTCGTTCTCGCTTTTCGTGACCGCAAATCTTCCCTCATCCACCTTCTTGCTCTTTGTGTATTCCCAGTACGGTGCGAAAAGGCCGAACTTCTGGTACATCTGCCCTCCGACAAAGGGGCTGAAATGACACCCTACGCACCCCTGGTCCATGAACGCCGCCAGTCCTTTTTTTTGTTGAGCCGTAATTGCATCCTTATTGCCTTTGAGAAATGCGTCCAAGGGAGCATGGGTCACCAGTGTCCTCTCGAAGGCGCCGACAGCCTTTGCGAAATTATCGACCGTCACCGGCTCCTTGTCTGAAGGGAAGGCGGCTTTAAACAGGGCTTGGTACTGCGCATATGACCGAAGTACTTTCTCGACCGACTCATAAGACGGCATACCGAAGGCCGGCGGCCCTATGACAGACTGCTTTGCCTGGTCTTCGACGCTGGTCCTGTTCCCAATCCAGTGCTCGGATATCTGGCTCGCCGCATTAAAGACAGTGGGGTCGTTTCTCGGGTTTTCCGTGCAGTTGTGCCCAATCGACTTTCTCAGCCCGTCGGCCGCGTACAGGGGGATGGGATGGCATTTGGAACAACTTACCGTTCCGTCGACAGAAATCCTCGGCTCGTAAAAGAGGATCTTCCCGAGAGTCACCTTTTCCGGGGTTATCGGATTCTCGGCTGACGGCATGGATGCCGGCAAAGGACCGAGGACCTGTGATGCCCTCGTGATCAGGGCTTCATCGTCGGCAGTGAATGCGGTGACCGGCACGGCGAACAAAAGTATGAATAGCAAAAACCACGATTTTTTCTCTCTGAGTAACGGTGCTCTCATGACTTCCTCCTTGCAACATCCGGACGTGTTGGTTTTTATTTACGTTTATCACAAAAAGGACCCATCTGCAAGCGGCCTTTAGTTGCGTCCGGACGCGAGGACGCGACCGGGAAGGAAACTTTACCCTAAGGGTGCATAAAGTAGAGGCGGACATGCCGAAAAAAGCCACAGAAGCACTCCAAACAGATCGGCAGGTAAACGGCAGGATTTGACTGTTATTCACGTAAACTCAGAAATAACCATCAGTGACTTTCGGAAGAAGGTTGGCCGGCCCCCGGAGGACTCGGAGACCTTTGCTAACTCTCCAGGCCCAGATCCATCGCGACCGCCTTGATGGTAGAATCGTCGATAACCGGGTTCTTGAAGAGGAACCCTTCGAGGAGCGCATTGTCGCAGATGGTATTGATAAGCCTCGGACTGCCATTAGAGTATTTACAGATCAACTTTATGGCGGACTCCGTGAAAATATTGTCGCTGCAGCAGGCGATCTTCAGCCGGTGGCCTATATACTCCCTGGTATTCTCCTCAGAGAATGCCTGCAGCCTTATCCTGATTGCCACCCTCTGTTTGAGCGGTTCGTCGAGGGAAAGCACCTGGTCGAGTTCCGGAAGGCCGAAGAAGATGAAGTTCACCATCTTGCCCTGGGAGCTTTCCATGTTTAGAAGGCCCCTGAACTCCTCCATGATCTCCCGCGAGTTCAGCATCTGTACCTCGTCCATGAGGACAACGGCCTTTTTGCCTTCCTCGCCGATCTCATGCAGTCTCCTATAGATGCTGCCGAGGAGTTCGATCTTGTCGTCGGACATGTCCTTGACGCCGAGCTGGATTGCGAACTTTTTGAATAACCATTCGGAACTGACCGATGAGTGGATGATCACAAGAAGGGCGGCCTCATAATTCTCTTCATCGAGTTCTTCCAGCAGCTTCCGCGCAAGGGTCGTTTTGCCGGCGCCGATATTGCCGATGACCACCGCGAGCCCTTTCTTCGTATCTATGGCATACTTCAGTTTTGCGATCGCCTCGGACTGCTGCGGGCTGTTATAGTAGAACCTGCTGTCCACGACGTTCGAAAAAGGGTGTTCGCTGAGCTTGTAGTACTCTAAATAATCCACTTTTGCTCCGTTTTATTCATCGGCCAGGAGTAGACGACTGATTTCCCGAGTTCTATCTTAACAGATCCGCAAAAAATACGCAGCAGGACTACAGGTAGGACACCCGGTCTTTTTTCGGCTTCGGTTTTTCGCCTGCGCCGCTCTTTCCGAGCTGCGCCCCGATCTGGCTTACCTTCTCTGAAACCCCCCTGAATCTGGCGTTCCAGCCGAATACCTCGGTGTACAGGTCGAGGGCCTCCCTCAGGTTTTTGTTTTTTTCATGCGCCTCCGCAAGGTCGTACTTCACCGACCAGTATGAATCGTCCCTGTCACTTATCTGGGTGAGCACCTTGCCGAGGACGTCAATAGCGAGAGAATACATGCCCTTTTCCATGTAACAGACGGCCAGCATCGTGGAGGACTGCAGAAACCGTTTTGGATCGTTCCTTGAAGTCTGAAACTCCTTAATCGCGTCATCGATCAGCCCCATTTCCTTGTACGCTATCCCAAGATTGTAACGGGTTTCGGAGTCTTCATCCCCGAGCTCCTTTTCGAGTCCCTTCTTGAATTCCTGAAAGATCTCGAGGACATCGTTGTCGAGTTCGGGTTCGGGCATTTCCTGGGCATCGACAAGGTCTTGTTCCGAAAAAGTGAAGTCTTCGAAATCCTCATCAGGAGGTTGTTTTTCCGGGAGTTCCCCTTCCGGCCGGGGCTCTTCTCGCATCTCAATTTCTGCGCCGGCTGTTGTGAAGGTCTCTTCGGTCCCGCCGGCCGACTCGACGGGGATTCCCCCCTCCTGTTCTTCCCGAAGGTCGACAGGCGGCGGCATCTCCGGTGTTTCCTCTACCTCGGAGAGTTGCCCGAGGTTCGTCAGCCTCTCGGCCACTTCCTTGTTTTCCGGAAAGAGAGTATGGAGCCTTTCAAGTATCTTCGCCGCCTCCTGCGTGAGCCCCTGCCGTAAGTAGAAATCGGCTTCGGCGATCTCTTCCTCGTAATCCTCGATATCGGACGCCCCTGTCCCGGCTTCGCTGAACGGGGTAGGCTCGGCACCGTACGATGTGGGTTCCAGTTGCGGGATGACCCCCCTTTCTGCTAGTCTCGGGTCATCGGGATATATTCCGGCGGCTTCCTGCAGCTCTTTTTCGGCGCGATCGAGATCTCCCTGGCGTTTGTACAGTTCGCTCAGGATAAGGCATTCGGTTACGGCCGATTCTTTATCCGATGTATCTGCATACAGGGACTTGAGCCGCACATGCACCTCGGCATTCTGGGGGTTCCTCAATTTCAACCCCTCCAAAAGTTTGACCGCTTCACTGAGGAGACCGTATCTGGAGAATATGTCCGCCTCTGTCAGGAGCTCTTCAACCGTCTTTCCACCCTCAGATACCCCGGTGTCGGTTGTCTCTTCCGCCGCCTCCGGCTCGATCCGTGCCTCAAGTTCTTTCTCTTCGGCCGGCCTTTCCTCTAGTTCACCGATCAGTTCGCGCACCCGGGCATCATCAGGATCGGCCTCGAGGGCTTCCCGGTAACAACCAAGCGCATCATCGGTCAACCCTTTTTCTTTCAGGGCGTCGCCCAGGGAGACAAGCTCGGCGCCGAGCATTCGCTTTTCCCCTTTTTCCCTGTACAGCGAGACGAGCCGCCTGCCGGTCTCTAGAGGGTCGATGTCTCTGAATGATCCGAGAAGTCGTATCGGATCATCGTAATTATTCTGGAGAATCATATCGTCGATAACCGGCAGATAGAATTCCCACGCCCTTGCCTTCGGGCCTTTCTTGAGGAACACGTCTCCGAGCAGTCTCCTGGCCCTCATGTTGTCCGGCTCGATCTGCGAGACCCTGCGGAGACAATCTTCCGCGGTTTCATAGTTTCCGGCATCCAGCGAAAGCTCCGCATACCGCAAGAGTATGTCAGTGTCGTCAGGGAAGAGGCCGGCCATCTCCTTCATGGCGGCCACTGCGTTGCCGATCTCTCCCGATTTCTCGTAAAGCCGGGCAATCCCGATTGCCGCCTCCTTGTTCATCGGGTTTAACTCGGTGACTTTTTGATAATATTCCCTGGCCTTGGGAATGTCGCCTTTCCCCTCGTACGACCTGGCGATGGAAAGGTATTCTTTTACCGCATCCGATTTCAGGCCTTCCTTGAGGAATATCTCGGCGACCTTGTTCCTCAGCGGGACATTGGAAGGAGAAAGCGAAAGTATCTTCTGGTAGATGTCCAGCAGCCTGTCCTTCTTTCCTTCCTTCGAAAGGCTGTCGGCCGCTGCGAGGTAATACTTTGTCGCGTCGGTGGTCAGGCCCTTTTCTTCGCTAAGTTCGCCGAGCGCGTACAGGGCATCCGCATCAGCCTGGCTGAAGTTAAGGACTTTCTTGTATAGGGCGAGCGCCTTAAGAGAAAACCCCTCCCGGCGGAAATAACCGGCCGCCTGATGGTAGGATTCTATCGCACTTTTCCTGTCGCCCTTCCTCAGATAGAGGTCTCCGACCGTATTGTACGTGTTGCCGTCCGGAGATTCCTTGATAAGCTTGTCCCATTCGGCAATGGCCTTATCCAGCTGCCCCCTGGCAAGGTACTTCTGAGCCTCTCTAATTATTGCGGTCTTGTCAGCCATGTGGTTACCTTCAATATTATCTCAGTATGGTGAAAAGAGTCAATGTTACGGACACTTAGAATAGGCTATCCCGTTTCCCCGGACCGGTAAAAAGCACCGACTTTTTCACCACATTCTCCTCATATGTTGCGCGTGTTCATGCAACTACAAGGTCAATTTGACAGGTTTTTCCCTTTTGTGGTTTAATAAAGTCGCCTTTAAAATAACCCTGTGAGGTTAATAAGGTAAAGGAGTCAGTTTCGTGCGCTTCGCTCGCAATCTCATTTCAGTCCCGTGTCCCTTATTGTGCTCAGGGGGACAGTTCGATTTTTCCCGTGGAAAATATGGCAGCGTTTCGCATTCCGAAGGGAATCCCAGTGTCTAAGGTACTTCTGAACAAAGAAGACATAGGGCGGATCATCACGAGGATGGCCCATGAAATAATAGAAAAAAACAAGGGCGTGAGCTCCCTGTGTCTGATCGGGATACAGAGGGGCGGGGTCCATCTGGCCGGAAGGCTTGCAGCCAGGCTGGAGGAAATCGGCCGCCGGAATATTCCGGTAGGGGCATTGGACATCGCCCTTTACCGGGACGACATCACGGTGCGGAAAGAACAGCCCGTGGTAAGGAGGACGGAAGTCGCCTTCGAGATCAACAACGAAAAAGTCGTGCTCGTCGATGATGTGCTCTTCACCGGAAGGTCCATACGGGCGGCGATGGACGCGGTGATGGACCTCGGGCGGCCGTCGGCGATCCAGCTGGCGGTGCTGGTGGACAGGGGGCACCGGGAACTGCCGATCAAGGCGGACTTTGTCGGGAAGAACGTCCCCACTTCAATCGATGAAACCGTCAAAGTCGAGTTTGAGGAGGATGGGCTTGAAGACAGGGTGGTGCTCGAATGGGTCTGAAGTCGAAAGACCTCGTCGGCATCAAGGCGCTCGATGCCGCAGATATCGAACAGATACTCGACACGGCTGCCGGGTTCAAGGACGTGCTGGGCCGCGACATAAAGAAAGTGCCCGCACTCCGGGGCAAAACGACGGTGAATCTCTTTTATGAACCATCCACAAGAACAAGGACATCCTTCGAGCTCGCGGCAAAAAGACTTAGCACCGACGTAATAAATTTTTCCGTTTCCACCAGCAGCGTCGTTAAAGGGGAGTCGCTCAGGGATACGGCGTTGACGATCCAGGCACTCGGCGCCGATTTTATCGTCGTCAGGCATTCCTGCTCCGGGGTCGCCCATTTCCTCGCGGACAACCTCGCCTCATCGGTGCTGAACGCCGGGGACGGGACAAATGAGCACCCTACCCAGGCCCTCCTCGATCTCTTCACCATACGGGAAAAGAAAGGCGTCATCAGGGGCCTGGAGGTCGCGATCGTCGGCGACATACTTCACAGCAGAGTGGCCAAGTCGAACATCTACGCGCTTAAAAAGATGGGCGCGGGAGTCAGGCTGATAGGGCCGCCGACTCTGGTGCCAGATGTCTTGAAAGACCTTGACGTTGAGATATACTCCGATATGGAGAAGGGACTGAAGGACGCCGACATTGTGATGATGCTCAGGATACAGGTGGAGCGGCAGGGAAAAGGTTTTTTCCCGACGACCGTCGAATATTTCAGGAATTGGGGGCTGACCCCGGAACGGCTCGCCAGGGCGAAGAAGAGCGCCCTCGTGATGCACCCGGGGCCGATGAACAGAGGCGTTGAGATCGCCTCTGATGTCGCCGACGGGATGAGGTCCGTGATCCTGGACCAGGTGACGAACGGCCTGGCGGTGAGGATGGCGGTCCTCTATCTTCTGGCGGGAGTGAAGGAATGAAGATAGTGATCAAAAACGGACGCGTCATCGACCCTTCCCAGGGCATCGACGGTGTCTGCGATCTGGTGATAGAAGACGGAAAGATCAAAGAAGTGAAAAGCGAAAAGTCAAAGGGTAAAAGTCAAGGGCATGAAAACAGCAGGGGGACAAAAGAGATCGATGCGTCAGGTAAACTCGTTTTTCCGGGCCTCGTCGATCTCCATGTGCATCTCCGGGAGCCGGGATACGAGTATAAAGAGACGATCCGGACCGGGACTGCGGCCGCAGTCAAAGGCGGTATTACCTCGGTCTGCTGCATGCCTAATACGAACCCTGTCAATGACAATTCGAGTGTGACTGAGTTTATCCTCAAGAAGGCGGCATCTGAAGGGGCATGCCGGGTATTTCCGATAGGCGCCATTACCAAGGGGCAAAAGGGCGAGGAACTCGCCGAGATGTCGATCATGCATGAGGCGGGATGCATAGCCTTTTCGGACGACGGCAGGCCGGTCGTGGACAGTCTGATGATGCGGCGGGCGATGGAGTATTCGAGGATACTGAAAGTGCCCCTTATTTCGCACTGCGAAGATCTCGCATTGTCCGCGGGCGGGGTGATGCACGAGGGGCTGTTGTCTGTGACGCTCGGACTCAAGGGCATCCCGTCGCAGGCGGAAGAGGTCATGGTGGCAAGGGACATCGCACTGGCTGAACTCACAGGCGGCAGGCTGCATATCGCCCACGTTTCGACCGGGGGATCGGTGGCGCTTATCCGGTCCGCGAAGAAGCGCGGCATAGCCGACATTACGGCAGAGACCTGCCCCCATTATTTCAGTATCACCGAGGAGGCTGTCGGCAACTATGACGCCAACGCGAAGGTGAACCCACCGCTGAGGAGCAGGAAGGATGTCGAGGCGATAAAGCGGGGGCTCAGTGACGGCACGATAGATGTGATCGCCACTGACCACGCACCCCACCACAGAGACGAAAAGCTCGGAGAATTCGACTTTGCGCCGTCCGGGATTTCGGGACTCGAAACGTCGCTGGGTCTGAGCATGAGACTCGTGGATGAAGGCGTGCTCACGTACTCCGGCCTTGTCGAAAAGATGGCCTTGAGGCCCTCCGGGATCATCGGGATCGACCGTGGCACCCTGAGGCCGGGTGCCGAGGCAGACGTTGTGGTCGTCGACTGCGCCGGGGAATGCAAGGTCGACGCCGGGGAGTTTCTCTCGAAAGGAAAAAATACCCCCTTTGACGGATGGACGCTCTCCGCGAAAGCGGTGCTCACAATCTCTCTTGGAAGGATACACGAATGGGAATGAAGGCGTTGTTGGTCCTTGCCGACGGAATGGTCTTCGAAGGCAGGGGGTTCGGAGCGGAAGGAGAGACGATAGGGGAGGTGGTCTTCAATACCTCGATGACGGGTTATCAGGAGATACTGACCGATCCGTCCTACAAAGGGCAGATCGTGACGATGACCTACACGCAGATAGGCAACTACGGGATAAACGAAGAGGACATCGAATCCGCGGGCGGAATAAAGTCGGAGGGGTTTGTCGTGAAAGAGGGGTGCGATTTCCCGAGCAGCTGGCGATCCTCCGGTATCCTGCCGGAATACATGAAAAAGAGCGGGGTCGTGGGCATCCGGGGGATAGACACGAGGGCGCTGACGAGACACCTGAGGAACCACGGTGCCCAGATGGGCATTATCTCGACCGCGGATGCCGATCCATCGCGTCTCCTAGAGAAAGTTAGGGCCCATCCCGGGATATCTGCCTTCGATCTCGTAAAAGACGTTACGACGAAGGAAAAGTACCGGTGGACCGAAGGCTGCTGGAAATGGTGCGCGGAAGAAGTGAAGAGCCTGAAGAGAGAAGTTGGGGGTAAGGAGTCAGGGGTCAGGATCAAGAAAAGCACTGAATCGGACCGTTCACGCCTCACGCCCCACTCCTCACTCTCTGTCGTCGTCTACGATTTCGGGATCAAGTTGAATATACTGAGGAACCTCGTCGAGGCCGGTTTTGACGTGACAGTCGTCCCTGCACAGACGCCGGCGGAGAAGGTGCTCGAAACGGACCCCGACGGCATAATTTTGAGCAACGGCCCGGGCGACCCCGAGACGGTCACCTATGCGATAGAGGCGGCGAAGAAGCTGATCGGGGAAAAACCGATATTCGGGATATGCCTCGGCCACCAGATCCTCGGGTTGGCGATGGGCGGCAGGACGTACAAACTTAAATTCGGCCACCACGGCGGCAACCATCCTGTGAAGGACCTGGCCACTGACAGGGTCGAGATCACCTCGCAGAACCATAACTACTGCGTCGACATCAGGAGTCTCGGCGGCAAGGCAAAACTGACCCATACGAACCTTTACGATGGGACCGAAGAGGGGATGAGTCATCTGGAGTTTCCTGTCTTTTCGGTGCAGCACCATCCCGAGGCAGGGCCCGGACCGAATGATTCGGCCCACCTCTTCAGAAGGTTCAGGGAGATGATAGAAAAAGGCGGGACATGGCAATAACGAAAGAGAAAGGCTACGCGCTCACCAGAAAGAATGACACCGTTGTTTTCAGGACGTCACTTTTTTTTGCCGAAAGAGAGAGCGTGCTGCACAAGGGGATTTACAGCAAGGACTTTGCGTCGGCACTTTCTTCCCTTTCGATCGCCGGCCTCGTCTATGCCGTCCTGGCCCTTAATTATAAACGAACGATTTTTTTTCACCTTGTATTTGCGGTCATCTTTATGGGCGGGTATCCCCTCTTCAGGACGTTCGTCTTTAAAGACAGGTTTCTTGAGGCGCTCTTCGATCGCGCCAGGGGGCTTGCCGAGATATCGGTTACGGGCCTGATACAGAGGAAAACCGAGAGCCTTCCCCTTTCGGCGGTGAAGAACATCCTGATAGAAAGTAAGAAGATCGGGGTCGAAAACCCCGATGCGGTCGAGTTTGTCGAAAAGATCTCTGCACAGCACGGGACGGTCATCCCGGGTTTCGGCGAGGAGAAGACTTTTTTCATGCTGAAGCTGAAGCTTGCCGACGGCACCGACAGAATGATCTATGCGGACACGGAGATGCAGGACGTGATCGATGCGCATGAGGAGATTAAGAATTTTCTGGAGGCTGGTCCGGGTGAACGGCAGCACGACAGAGGCACGACGCTGAAAAATTCTTGAATGACGACGGGATTAAATTATATTCACATGGATGCAGGCATGAGTTTGGGTTTCTCTTGAAAAACGGCTGGCTGGCCTCACTGAAGATATTCAAGGTGTCGCAGACAAGCCTTTTTCATCGCCCTGCCTCTGTGCGCTGTGGGTTCTTTTTAGGTCCATAGGATGTCATGTATAAAAATGCGATGCGGTCAATAAATAATTCACGGATGAGAGGTTAACTTGCCGAAGAGAGAAGACATCAAGAGCATACTGATCATAGGGTCCGGCCCGATCGTGATCGGCCAGGCCTGCGAGTTCGATTACTCGGGCACCCAGGCGTGCAAGGCCTTGCGCGACGAGGGCTACAAGGTCATCCTGGTCAATTCCAATCCTGCGACGATCATGACCGATCCCGAGACCGCGGACGTCACCTACATTGAGCCCCTCACCTCCGAGATCCTCGAACTGATCATCAAAAAAGAGCGTCCCGACGCGGTGCTTCCGACGATGGGAGGACAGACCGCATTGAACCTGGCTGTCGAACTTGCGGAAAAGGGCGTGCTCGACAAATACGGGATAGAACTGATCGGCGCTAAGCTCCACGCCATCAAGAAGGCCGAGGACAGGGAACTATTCAAGGAGGCGATGGCGAAGATCGGGCTCGAAGTCCCGAAGAGTGCTGCGGTCATCAGCGTGAGGGAGGGGATGGATGCGATACGGGAGATCGGTTTCCCTACCATACTCAGGCCGGCGTTCACGCTGGGGGGCACGGGCGGAGGCATCGCGTATAACAAGGAAGAATTTGTGGAGCTGCTCGACAAGGGGCTCAAGCTGAGCCCGGTGCAGCAGGTGTTGATAGAGGAATCGGCGCTCGGCTGGAAGGAATACGAACTCGAGGTGATGCGCGACAAGAAGGACAACGTGGTGATCGTCTGCTCGATAGAGAACTTCGATCCGATGGGTATCCATACGGGCGATTCGATTACCGTCGCCCCTGCCCAGACGCTTACTGACAAGGAGTACCAGAGGATGCGGGACGCCTCGATCGCGATCATCAGGGAGATCGGCGTGGATACCGGTGGTTCGAACATCCAGTTTGCGCTGAATCCTGAAGACGGGAGGATGGTCGTCATCGAGATGAACCCCAGAGTATCCAGGAGTTCCGCACTTGCCTCGAAGGCGACCGGCTTCCCGATCGCCAAGATCGCGGCAAAGCTCGCCGTCGGGCTCACGCTCGATGAGATCAGGAACGATATCACCAGGGAGACCCCCGCCTCATTCGAGCCGACCATAGACTATGTCGTTACGAAGTTCCCGCGCTTTGCCTTCGAGAAGTTCCCGGAGGCCGATCCCGTGCTTACGACCCAGATGAAGTCCGTCGGCGAGGTGATGTCGATCGGAAGGACATTCAGGGAGTCCCTGCAGAAGTCGCTGAGGAGCCTCGAATCCGGAAGCTACGGTATGGAAGAAGTCGCCGGCGATCCGGAAAAGATCAGGACAAAGTTGAAAATACCCGGGGTCGAGAGGTTCTGGTATGTCGGCCAGGCGTTCCGCTCCGGGATGAGCGTCAGCGAGGTCCATGAGCGTACCGCGATAGACCCGTGGTTCCTCCATCATGTGAAAGAGATCGTCGAGGCGGAGGAGAGGATCAAAGGGCATGGCGCAAAGAGCATAGAGCAAAGTGCCAAAAGACAGAAGGGAAGCGAAACTGCCCCATTCGCTATGCCCTCTGCTACATACTCTTTTCCCCCTGACTTATTGCGCGAGGCCAAAGAGAACGGTTTCTCCGACAAGAGGCTTTCGCAACTACTTCAGTGCAGCGAGGCCGATATCAGGAACCTTCGGAAGACGCAGGGTATCCGTCCCGTCTATAAGATGGTCGACACCTGCGCCGCCGAGTTCGAGGCGTATACCCCGTACCTCTATTCGACGTATGAAAGGCCTTTCTATAAGATAACGACGGGTAGGGGCGGGGTCACCTCGCCCGACGTAGGGGCACGGCATGCCGTGCCCCTACAATCCGCCGCGACCGAATCCGAGGCGAACCCTACGGCAAGGAAGAAGATCGTGATCCTCGGCTCCGGCCCAAACAGGATCGGCCAGGGGATAGAGTTCGATTACTGCTGCGTCCATGCGGTCTTCGCGCTCCGCGAACTCGGATACGAGGCGATCATGGTCAACTGCAACCCCGAGACAGTTTCCACCGACTACGATACCTCGGACAGGCTCTATTTCGAACCGCTCACAATCGAGGATGTCCTGAATATCCTCGACGCAGAAAAGCCCGAAGGCGTGATCGTCCAGTTCGGGGGCCAGACGCCGCTGAAGCTCGCGGTGCCTCTCGAAAAAGAAGGCATACGGATACTCGGGACTTCTCCGGATTCGATCGACAGGGCGGAGGACAGGAAGAGGTTCAAGACGCTCCTCCATAAGCTTGCTCTCCGGCAGCCCGAGAGCGAGACTGCGATGTCCGTCGAAGAGGCGGTCGCGGCCGCGCAGAAGATCGGATATCCGGTGATGGTGAGGCCCTCCTACGTCCTTGGCGGAAGGGCGATGGAGATAGTCTATGACGAGGATTCGATCCGCAACTACATGGAGCGCGCGGTGAAGGCCTCGCCCGAGCACCCGATCCTCATCGACAAGTATCTGAACGATGCGATCGAGGTGGACGTGGACGCGGTCTCGGACGGCTTGGACGTGGTGGTCGGCGGCGTGATGGAGCATATCGAAGAGGCCGGCATCCATTCCGGCGATTCCGCTTGTTCCCTCCCGCCCTATTCGCTGAGCGCCGAAATCACGGAAGAGATCAAGCATCAGACGAAGGCGCTGGCGAAGGAATTGGAAGTCATCGGGCTTATGAACGTGCAGTTTGCGGTGAAAAAAGACGAGATCTATATCCTCGAGGTGAACCCGAGGGCCTCACGTACGGTCCCCTTTGTGAGCAAGGCAACGGGCGTCCCCCTCGCGAAGATCGCGGCGAAGGTGATGACGGGAAAGACGCTGAAGGAACTCGGATTCACCACGGAAAAAACAATCGGTCATATCGCGGTAAAGGAGGCGGTCTTCCCCTTCGACAAGTTCCCGGGCGTCGACACGATACTCGGGCCGGAGATGAAGTCTACCGGCGAGGTGATGGGGATCGACGAAGACTTCGGGAGGGCGTTCGCAAAGTCCCAGATCGCGGTGAACAACAGGATACCGCTTGCCGGAAAGATCGTGATCAGCATCAGGGACGAAGACAAGCCGGGCATATGCGATCTCGTCAGGAGGCTCTACGCCGTCGGTTTTTCGGTCATCGCCACGAAAGGGACAGCTGCGTTCCTCGACGAGAAGGGGCTTCCGGTCGAGGTGATAAACAAGGTCGCCGAGGGCAGGCCTCACATCGTCGATCTCATCAAGAACAAGGAGATCGTCTTCGTCATCAATACCGTCAGCGGGGCTCAGGCGCAGAAGGACTCTTTTTCGATCAGACGGTCCGCGCTGCAGTACGGCGTGCCGTATACTACGACGGTCGCGGGGGCACGCGCTGTCGTCAACGCGATCGAATCGCTTAGAAAGAAAACGATCAACATCAAGTCGATCCAGGAATACCACCGGAAGGGGTAGGGGATTACTTTGGTAAGCTGAGTCTGTTGTTGTGAGCCACTTCGGGAATTCTGTGGTGCTAAGACATTTCGGCAGTGGGTCGGTTAACTGACCCGCTACAGATATTTTCACCCCCTTGCAAATCCCCACCTGCCGTGGTATTTTTTCTGGTATCATTACAGAAAGCCCTGAATCGCCGACCCTTATCCGGAGGTAGCATATGTCCAAAATAGACGAAAGGCTCCCCCTGCTTCAGAACGCCCCGATAGACGGCAAGGTCGTCCTCGTGAGGTTCGACCATAACGTCGTCAAAAACGGCGTCATCAGGGACCCGTACCGGATCGACCGCACTCTCGGCACGCTTTACAACATCGTCGAGCGGGGCGGCAGGCCGGTCCTCATGACCCACATAGGGAGGCCGAAGGACAAGAAGACCGGCGAGATCAAGTGCAGGGAAGAGGAGTCGGTCAGGCCGATCGTCGATTACCTTGAACGCAAGCTCCATATAAAATTCCACATCCCCGAATTTGCCTCAGGCCCCGGCTGCGGCATCGCCGGCATCGACACGTCGATCAACCACGCCATCAGGGTCCTGAGGGAAAGGCGGATCGGCGGCATCTATCTTCCGAATACGCGCTGGTTTCAGGCGGAAGAGACGGCAGACGGGGAGGCGCGCGACAAACTGGCCCACCAACTAGCGGGACTCGCGGACATCTTCGTCAACGACGCCTTCGGGTCCTGGCAGCCGCATGTCTCAACGTACGACATCACCAAATACCTCCCGTCTTTCGCAGGCTTTCTCATGCAGGAAGAGATCGTGAACCTCGATTACGTGCTCAAGCCTGCAAGGCCGTTCACCGCGGTCGTCGCCGGCTCGAAATACGACACCAAGATAGGGCCCCTCTATGCGATTTATAAGAAGGCGGACAGGCTTATCCTCGGCGGGGTCATCTATAACACCTTCCTCTGCGCCAAATACGGTGTCAGGATCGCGGGCGTCACCGAAAAAGACATCGAGGCCGCCAGGGAGCTTGTGACTATGGACGAAAAAGACGGCAAGATCGTTGAACTTCCCTATATCGTCGAGTCGGACATTCTCGAGGGCAAGGTCGCGGGCAGATTCAGGACCCTCTCGCTGAAGGATTTCAAAAAGGGAAACAGCTACGGATACATCCTGGACATCGACAGGGAATCTTTTTCGGACAAGGCGGTCCTCGACTCGATCCTCCACTCGAGCACAATCTTCGTCAATGCGGTGATGGGGTTGACCCCTCACTTTTACGATGGGTCTCAGGCGCTCGACGAAACGATCGACAGGAACACCCACGCCAAGAAACTCTACGGCGGCGGCGATACGCTCCAGGAGTTCAAGGACCTCTGTCCGGGGCTTTACCTTTCGGTCCTCGATAATGCACAATATTATTTTTTCACGGGCGGCGGGACCGTGCTTACGGCGATCGAACAGGGCACGCCATACGGGCTGAAGCCTGTCCTGGCGCTTATCGAAAACGGGGGCATGACGCCGCAGTGACGACGCCTTACTAATGGACGTATTAAAATAGTAGGACGCTTATTTAGGATTCAGTCATCTTATAGAAGGAGGTCTTATGGCACCCATCAAAAGAATCGGAGTAATTACAAGCGGTGGGGACTGCGGCGGCCTGAACGCCGTGATCAAGGGGGTTGCGCGACAGGCCTTTTCTGAGGGCATCGAGTCGGTTGTCATTCCAAACGGATATGCCGGTCTGTATAACCTGGTCGACTTCGACGAGGTCGTTCTGCTCAGTGCCGAGAGGATAAGCAAGATCGAGGCTTCGCTTGCAGGGTCCGAGGCCGGTCATTCCAGGGTCAAGATAAGCAAGATAGACGACCCGCAAAAGTATGAGCGGATAAAGAAGGGGCTCAAGAAGTTCGGGATAGAGGCCCTGATCATAAGCGGCGGCGACGACACCGGCAGCGTTGTGGTAGACCTTTCCGCCCAGGACATACCCTGCGTACACGTCCCCAAGACGATGGACCTGGACCTGCAGCCCTACAGCGTGGGAGGGGATTCGGCGATCAACAGGATTGCGACTTTCACAAGGGACCTCAAGACCACAGGTATGAGCCATAATCGGGTAGTCGTGATAGAGGTCTTCGGCCGGTACGTGGGACACACTGCATTCCGGGGAGGCGTCGGCGCAGAGGCCGACTGCATATTGATACCTGAAATCCCCGTGGACTTCGACGTAGTCTATGAAAATATGAAAAGCACTTACTTCAACAGGATATTGAGGAGCGACGTGAAGGCCGGCACCTATATCATCGTAGTTGCCGAAGGGCTTAAAAACGCAAGCGGGGAGATGCTCTACGACGAATCGGCAGGGGTAGACGCCTTCGGCCATAAGAAACTCGCCGGGGCCGGCAAATACGTGAGACAGCAACTCGAAAAGAGGCTGAAGTCCGATCCGGACGTCCCGAAATTCATGAAAGAGACTGGAATGTTAGTCCCCGGCATCTATGTCATACCCGAGGTGAGAGAGGTCACGCCGGGCCACCTCGTGCGCTCCGGCGGTTCCTATGCATATGACGTGAACTTCGGCTACCGTGCGGGTGCTGCTGCGGTGCTCCTGCTTGTTGCCGGGAAGACCGGTAATACAGTAGTGGATCTCATAGGGAAGAAGATCGAATACGTCTCCACGGCGGAGGCGATCAAGAGAAGGGAAGTGGACCTCACCGAAATAGCCCTTTTTGAGGGCCTCGGCATCTGCTTCGGAAGAAAGCCGGAAAAGTTCGCATGCGAATTGTCAGAGGTGAAGGGGCGGATTGCCCGGCGCCTGTAGGAAGAAGTTCTTACGTACGAAGACACTCGATTAGAAAATCCCTCCTAACTCCCTTTGCTAAATCCCGAATGCTTTCGGGACTCTTTGGCAAAGAGGGGGAAGGGGAGATTTTTAAATGTATTATCTTACCGATACCCTATTTCTTGCCGATCAGCGCCTCCAGCGTTTTTGCGTCCCGGTATCCCGAAAGGACCCTGCCGTCCGGGAGGATAAGGGCCGGGGTGCCTGAAATACCGAGCTTCTTGCCGAGTTTGATATTGTCGTCGACGACCGAGGTCTTGCATTTGGCTTTTGGGATCGGCTTTTTCTCGAATGCCGCATCGAGGAGCGCGAGGGATTTCTCGCAGACTATCGCCTTCGCCTTCTCGGCCGCGTCCTTGTGGATCGGCAGGGGGAACATCTTAATATAGAACGCGATGTCTTTCCTCTCCGCCACGACCTTTTTCATCTCCTGATGGATCTTCGCACAGAACGGGCATTCCGGATCGGTGAAGACGATGATCTTCTTTTTTGCGTTTCTGTCCCCCATTACGAGCGCGTCGCCGAGAGGTATCTGGGAGACATTGACCCTGTTGAGGCCCTCCTCGCTTTCCCTCGTGAGGTTCTTTTTTGCCTTGATATCGACGATCTGACCGGAGATCAGATATCTTTTGGTGAAGTCGAGGTAGACCGGCCCTTTTCTTCCGTTTGATTCGATATCGATTTCCCACATTGTCTTGAGAGGTGTCATTTTGATGTCGAGCACTTTTGCCGCCGGGGCTATCTGTTTCAGCAGGGCGGCCGCCTCTTCTTTTTTCAGGGTGTGGCATTTTGCACAGTTTTCACCCCTGCTGCTGAAGCCGTAGGAGTGTGAAGTGGAGAACAAAAGTAGTACCAATACGGAAACGAGCATACGATAGTTGCGCATTAAAACATACCTCCAGGAATAATTCTGTGAATAATAAAAGACTTTCGGCTATCTGACATTCAGAAAGGGCTTTACGTCCCTCTGAAAATCGAGGGCCGAAAAGTAGTGCCCTATCGCGGTCCTGTACTCGCCTATCGATTTCATCGCCGCGGCCGCCAGGGTAAACCGCTGTTCCAGTCCGATCATCCCCCTGTTCGCCTTCAGCGAAGCGATAAAATCACCGTACTGCGCCGTGGAAGTGAGGACGGCGATGCTGTGCCAGTTCTTTGCCGCGGCCATCGTCATCGCAGGGCCTCCTATGTCGATATTCACCCTTGCCGTCTCCGATGTTGTTCCCTCTTTCGCGATCACTGAGGTGAAGGGATAGAGGTTGCCGACAAATATGTCGAAGTACACTCCCGGACTACCGCCCATTGAAGCGAGCGTCTTGTAGAGATATTCCTCATGTGCCGGGTTCCCTCTTTCCGCGAGCAGACCGGCGTGTATCTTCGGGTGGAGCGTTTTTACGAGTCCCCCCTCCATTTCCGGAGCGCCGGTGAAGTCCTCGACAGATGTGTAGTTTTTTGCCGCGTTCGGGCCGAGTATTTCTGCGATCTTCTTTCCGGTCCCCCCGGTCGAGTAGAACTTCACGCCGGGATTGAGATCGAGTATGCCCTTTACGAGGACGTCGAGCCCGTTCTTATCGAAGACACTCACCAGCACATGGGAGGGCTTTATCAGGTCCACCACCTGGTAGATATTCTCTCTGATGCTCATCAATTCCCCCTCTTTTCCATTATTTGCCGCCGTTTATATTAAAACACCCCGATTGGATTTATCCATCCCGTGCGAGACCATCTACGACCATCTCGGCCACGGTCTTTTTATAGCGGCCACCGAAGCCGGTCAACCTCCTCAATTCGATTTCGATGGCGGCCATTCCGTAATAAAATCCGGTCCTGTCCAGTTCCGGTGCGGTCAGCTTATCTACGGGTTCTTCTGCAAATCTATGGCAGCCCGGACCGGCCTGCACGATCCCCTGCTTTCTCACAATATGCGGAATGCCGTGAAGCCTGCAGATCATCGGACGGTATGCGTAGACCGCGCAGAGTCCTCCGGAACAGAGCGGACACATGGCACGGCCCCCGGTGCGCTGCAGGTCCTGCAGGCGGTGCAGACGAACAGTCTCCCTGGCTTTATCAAGCATTTTTGCGGCGGTCTCCCGGTCGAGCTTGCGCAGGCCATCAAGGAGAAAGAAATGCTCTGCGAGAGTATAATGATAAAACCGCTCCTCGCAGCAACTCTCGGAACACCCGCGGCATTCGAAACCGGCGCGTTCGGCGGCACGCGCGTATGCCTCATCCATCGAAGCGTAGAGGCTCCTGATTTTTTCTATGAACGGGAGGAGGGTCGTGTCTCGAAGGTCAGGCAGCTGAGGGGCCAAACTCAGACCCTGTTACATGAGCGGTTCGATATCTTTTCCCAGGTCTTTTCGTCGATCTCCTCGATATATTCGGCCACACCGAATCTTCTGCCGCATTCCATGCAGCGCAGAGAGACGCTTCGTCAGCCGAAGGAGAGGTGCAGCGCACCCTCGCAGTGGCGGCACTTCAGACCGAGTCCATTGTCCTGGTCAGACATGCCGTTATTTTAGCGCATTTGCATCGCTTTTGTGAACAGGGGCGGACAGGCATCCAGTTGCAGTATAATTAGTGCTATGGCGTTCGCAGAGGATATAGAAGCATATCTCACAAAATCCCTCCTGACCTCCCTTTGCCCCGCACTCAGGCGGGTTCGCCGAGGAGAAAAAGGGAGGAAGTGTTCCCCTCTTTAGCAAAGAGGGGAAAGGGGAGATTTTATGATTTGTTATCACACCTATGTACGTATAAGTGACTAGATTCAGAAAGGGCATAAGATATGCGCATCGAAAATATCGTAGTCGGTCAGCTGGACGTGAACTGTTATATCGTTGCAGGAGAATCTTCGTCCGATGCGGTCGTCATCGATCCGGGGGATGAGTTTGAAAGGATTGCCGGTCTGCTCGACGGCAAGGGGCTGAGGCCCGGATATATTGTATTCACACATGCCCATTACGACCACGTCTGTGCAGCAGGGGAACTGATAGCCAGGTACGGTGCGCATATCGTGATGCACGAGGACGAAAGGGACACTTACAGGATGACGAAGGAGCTCTGCATGTCCTGGGGCTTCGGCGAAGAGGATTTCCCTCCTGCCGGCATGGCTGTGAAAGACGGCGGCGAGATCGGTCTTGGCAGTCTCGTCTTCAGGGTTATCCATACTCCGGGCCATACGCCGGGCAGTATCTGCCTTTACGCGGAAAAGGCCCTTTTCACGGGGGACACGCTTTTTAAAGGATCAGTCGGAAGGACCGACCTCCCGGGAGGGAGCACGGATATGCTGATGGCATCTCTCAGGAAGATCTCGTCGCTGCCGCCGGAAACGAGGGTCTTTAGCGGCCATGGCGAAGAAACAACCATCGGCGAAGAGTTGAAGAACAATCCGTTCCTGGGAGGCAGAAGGTTAAGGATGTTCCCATGAGCCGTATAGCCCGGATCTTTTTTGGGAAAGATGGATTTTCATAAACGACATGTCATCCTTGAAAGCATCGGGCATCAGGTGGAGCAGGCGCTCCTCGCCTCCGGCAGTGAAATGGCCGGATTGAGAGAACTCGCCAAGGAGGCTGCCGATGCGGTCGAGACGCTGAGTCCCTTCATAGAACAACATACGTCGGCCGTCTGTCCGGACTGTATGCGGGTTTGTTGCGTGAACCGGCATTCTTACCATGATCAGGGTGACATCGTCAATCTTTACTCGCTGGGGGAAAGACCGCCTGACTACAGGAAAGACATCCTGGACACCGAGCCCTGCCAGTTCCTCGGGGAACAGGGCTGCAGACTGAGGCGCTCCCTGAGACCGCACCGCTGCAACTGGTTTTTCTGTGCGCCCCTTCTCGATCGTATCCAATCCCTTCCGGCCCGTGAGTACCGGGCATTTATCGCAGGGCTGGAGGAGATTAACCGGAAAAGGGAACGCCTCATTACCGCATTCAGAGACATTATGCGCAAAGGCCCTGCGATCCCGGGCGTCTGAAGGGCGCCTCAGATGAAATTTTTTTCACATAAGAATATTTGACGGACAAATTTGCTATACTTTGATGCGTACATGGTGCGACGGTAATTAACTTCCACCGGAGGTGGGTAATGAAAGATATTGTCATCATCGCTTTCGTATTCAGCATCTTTTTTGTGACGCTGCCGGCTGTGGCCGAAGCGGACACCGCGGGAGTTGTTAAGATAGACGACTCCGTCGAGGTGCTGCAACAGATCATGTCGATCCCGGAGAAAGGAATTCCGCCTGCGCTTCTGAGCAACGCAAGCGGCATAGCGATCATCCCGGGTGTGATCAAGGCCGGTTTTATCCTCGGCGGCCGCTACGGCAGGGGGATCCTCGTAATCCGCGAGAAAGACGGCAGCTGGTCAAACCCCGTCTTCATCTCGGTCACCGGCGGGAGCATCGGGTGGCAGGTCGGTATCGAGTCGATCGACATAGTCCTGGTCTTCAAGAGCAGCAGGAGTGTAGAGGGGATACTGAAGGGCAAATTTACGCTCGGCGCGGACGCAAGTATCGCTGCCGGACCGGTCGGCAGGCAGGCATCCGCATCGACCGATATACTCTTGAAGTCCGAGATATACTCGTATTCGAGGAGCAGGGGGCTCTTTGCCGGCCTTGCACTGGAGGGTGCCTCGCTCCAGATCAACTACGATGCGGACGAGGCATTTTACGGGAAGGAGCATGCCCTCCCTAGCGACATTGTCGGAAACAAGACACTCAGCGTGCCTCCTGTGGTGGATAGACTGAAAAAGTTGCTGGACGAGTATGCGTCCGGAAGTGCGTCACAACCTGAAAAGGCCGGGAAGCTCGAAAAGTCTTCGGAGCAGGAAGGCACGGAAAAATCAGTGAGTCCGGCGGAGCCGGAGAAGAGCGGAAAGACGGAAGATCAGGAAAGACCGCTGAAGATGGAGGAACCTAAGGAATGAATGAAGTGATTCGTCTCCGCTAATCAACCCGCTGGCCGGAAGATGCAGGCCCGCCGAACGAGGTGGGATGGCTCATTTTACCGGCCGCGGGAATGAGCCGCTGATATTCCCGGTAATTCAGGTCAGAATTCCATTTTCCTGCCAGCATGCCCGCGCCGATTATCAGATAGAAGACCACGATGAGGAGCAGGGGATATAGATACGGACTGAACACTTTTCGCTTCGAGAAGGAACCGACGGTGACATCAAGTGCTCCTTTGGCCCGGCAGCGGCTGACGCAGGTGAGACAGCCGAAACATTCGGCAGATGTCACTGCGCCCTGTTTCTCGACGTCGATCAGCGCGGGACAATGTCTCGAACAGGCATGGCAGTGGCTGCAGTTGTTTTCGATGCGTCTTACCTTGACCGGGCTCAGGCGGCTGAGGAGGCCGAGAAGCGCGCCGTATGGACAGAGGTAGCGGCACCAGAAGTTCTTGTAGACTAGGGAGAGCCCTCCCGCAGCGATCAAAAACCAGAATGTGAAGTCCGACATCTCCGTGAAAAACTGCATCGTCTTGACGTCCGCCACCTTGAAATAGTCGGAGCGCAGAAAGGCGGCGGTCGCTTCCCGCGACATCATGGCCCCGATGAACACCAGAAAGAACGCCATCAGGATGTACTTGATAGACCGTATTGCAATGTCCGCATACTTCCAGATCCTGAAATTCCCCGGGAAGACCTTCTCCCCCGCCATCCAGAAGTACTGCGAGACCGTGCCTACCGGGCATATCCATCCGCAGAAGCCTTTTTTAAGCAGGAGAGAGACTGCGATGATAGCGACGAACATGACGAACGCGGCCGGGTGGCCCGGGTCAATACTCCCGGTGGAGAGGAAATGTTTGAAAGAGATGAGGCCGGCGATCGGGAGGAACGCGTCGACCGAAGGCGGTCTCTGCACAAAAGGGTTCCCGGGGCTTTCGAAATGCAGGACGAAATGATAGAACTGATAGCCGGCAATCAGCGTGAGCATGAGGAACGCCGCCTGCACCGCATAGCGAAGATATCTGAGAGAAGTCCTGTTCATGTAAGTCGGTTTCCTTGCAACATCTTAGGGGCCGATGCCCTCTTTTGGATATGTTTTATATCGACTGTATAGTTTATCTTAACTCTCCGCTATGCCGGATAGGTATGATATGCGTCATGGTCGGCCAGTCTTCTTGCTATTTCACCGTTGTTCTGTTACCTTCAAAAAAGGCATGTAAAACTAACGACAAAAAAGGATGAAATGAAAGCAATCACAGGCAGATGGACGGAAAAGGAGCTTGACGACCTCATATTGGAATCGGCCAGGATTGTAGATATCGGTGAAAGGATAGCTTTCCTCTCCAGCCTGTTGCTCGGAACAGGATATAAAGAATCGACTCTTGAGGGAAGCACTGAAAGACCTGAGGAACTCGTGATCAACCTCGCGGCAGTGGACTGTTTCACCTTCATCGATTACGTTGAGGCGATGAGGCTGTCCCGGTCGTTTACCGGTTTTATCGAAAAACTGAAAAAAGTAAGATACCGGAATGCTCGTGTTTCGTTCGAAGACAGGAACCATTTCTTCACCGACTGGCGGGACTCCAACGGTGACTTTGTCGAGGACATGACCGGGAAGGCCGGGGGGGGACATGCCGTAAGGGTGGAAAAGATGCTGAATGAGAAAGAGGACGGCGGCAACTGGGTCCCCGGAATCGCGGTCGTGAGAAGAGAGATCGATTATATCCCTTCGCTCCTGTCTGAAGATGTTCTCGCAAGGCTCATGACGGGAGATTATGCCGGCGTGTATTCGGAAGCGGCCGGGCTGGATGTCTCTCATGTCGGCATCGTGGTGCGAGACAACGATCTCACTTTCCGGCACGCCTCATCTAAGCATAGGAAGGTTATGGATGAAGATTTGAGGGAATATTTCTCGAGCAGGCCCGGAGCAGTAGTACTTCGCCCGAAATGACAGGGGGGATGTGCTATAGTTAACCGTGTTATTCAAGAGGAAAGGGCCCGGCGTGCCGAAAAACTCCCATAACATGAACTCCGGTAGACGTAACGCCATTTATAAAGTGCTCTTTAGCGGCCGCATGTTGGTTGCCTTTTTCATGGGGTTTTCGAGCGGCTTGCCGCTCCTTCTCACGATGGGCGTGCTTCAGGCATGGATGAAAGAATCCGGTGTCGATCTGACCACTATCGGATTGATCACGCTGGTGCAGATCCCCTACACCTGGAAATTCCTCTGGGCGCCCTTCATGGACCGCTTCATCCCGCCTTTCTTCGGCCGTAGAAGGGGTTGGCTTCTGATCACGCAGGCGGCTTTGGTCCTCGCGATCGCCGGCCTCGGCATGACCGACCCGGTGAAGCATTTCGGCATGATGGTCGTTGCCGCAGTGCTCGTCGCATTTTTCAGCGCATCGCAGGACATTGTGGTTGACGCTTACCGGAGGGAAGACTTGCCCGATGAAGAACTCGGATTCGGCTCTTCCATGTATATCAACGGGTACAGGGTGGGCATGCTCCTGGCATCGGGAGGCGGGCTGATACTTGCAGACCTCGTGCCTTTTTCTACGGTCTACCTGATAATGGCGTTTTGCATGCTGCCGGGTATTATCACGACATTGTTGTGCCCCGAGCCGAAGATCACTACGGGGACTCCCAGAACGCTGACGGAGGCGGTGGTCAAACCCCTGGCCGAGTATTTCAGCCGGGACGGCGCCTTTTGGATGCTCGGATTCATCCTGCTTTACAAGATCGGCGATACGATGGCCTCGGCGATGACTACGCCCTTTTTTCTGGATATAGGTTTCACGAAGACGGAAATCGGCACGGTCGTAAAGCTTTTCGGTTTTTGGGCCACCGTCGCCGGGACGCTCCTGGGCGGCGGCTTGATGATCAGGATAGGGATCAACCGGTCCCTCTGGATCTTCGGTCTCCTTCAGGGGGTATCCACCGCAGGCTTTGCCCTCCTTGCCCGGATAGGCCACAGCATACCGGCCTTGTCCGGCGCCGTCGTCCTCGAAAATCTCTGCACCGGCATGGCCACGTCTGCCTTCGTCGCATTTATGGCAAGCATCACGAACAAGAAATTTACGGCGACGCAGTACGCCCTTCTCAGCAGTTTGATGGGGGTCCCGCGGGTGCTGGCGTCCGCGCCGACCGGGTATTTCGCCAAACAACTCGGATGGGAGGCATTCTTCATCTCATGCGTGATCGTTGCTATTCCGGGGCTGCTCCTTCTGCTGAAATTCGCGCCCTGGACCCCGAAGGTCGCCGGGACGGTCGCAGAGTAGAGACGGCTTTTTCCCTCCGGACTTTGTCGAGAAACCCATTCATCAATCGCTGCTTTTTTCCTTTACATCTGCCGTCTTTTTTTATAAACTTGTCCGAAGGATCGGGACGCGGGGATTCACATTCATGCCCATCCGAACTTCGTTTTTTTCTTATTTTGCGTGGTGCGACAATCAGTGATTTTCATCCAGGTTCTGCAGCTTCGCGCTGCATGAAAACGGCGGCAGCCTGTCCTCCGTCTGTCTGGAGGGCCTTCCTGCTGGCAGGCAAACCTGCGGAAAAAGGGAATCAACGTCCTTCACTCTCAATCGAAGACACTCCATGAGTCTGAGTCCGCTTCCGTAGAGAGTGTGTGTGTTTTCAAGGCATCCGACGCCTGTGCTGCCTGCCATTGCTGCAAGTTCGGCCGCTCGGCTATACCTTGCAGGAAGGCCTTTATTTGATCTGCTGTCCTGCTCCTTAATGGGCCGGGGGCTGAGAGGGCGAACCTTTACGCCCACTTCACATACCATCCAGCCCTCAATTCAGGGACAGAATGTTTTAAAACAGCTCGAGATATTTCTTCCAAAAGTCATCGATTTGAAAGGACTTTTCCATGACCGATCCCCCTTGACTATGATATTAATATTCAAGTGACTGCAAATAGAGGAGATAAATGATGGCAGTTCCTGATTTTCAGTCCTTCTTCAAACCATTGCTGGAAATGGCAGCAGATGGTAAAGAACATTCCATGAAAGAGGCAAGAGAATTAATTGCACGAGCTATGAATTTATCTGAAGAAGACATGAAAGAATTGCTGCCCAGCGGTGCGCAAACAAAATATGACAATCGTGTCGCTTGGGCAAAGAGTTATTTTGTTCAGGCCAAAGTTCTTGAAGCGCCCCGCCGAGCATATTTTCGGATCACGGAGCGCGGCCTCGACCTTCTTAAAAAAGGCCATGATCGAATTGACGTAAAAATCCTAAATCAATATCCTGAGTTTGTCGAATTTCACACCATGAAAACTGCTGCTTCAACTGAAAACAGTGAACAAGAGACATTACAGCTTGAAACTCCTGAAGAGACACTGCAAAAAGCGTATCAGAACATAAGAGGCGATTTAGCCGCAGAAATACTTGATAAAATTAAGGGCAATTCGCCGCAGTTTTTTGAAAGACTCGTCGTAGACATAATGGTGTCACTTGGCTATGGCGGCTCACGCGTCGATGCGGGTAAATCAATTGGACAAAGCGGCGATGAAGGTATTGACGGAATAATAAAAGAAGACAGGCTTGGACTAGACGTAATATATCTGCAAGCAAAAAGATGGGACGGCACAGTCGGGCGTCCAGAAATCCAGAAATTTGTCGGAGCCCTTCACGGCAAAAGAGCAAAGAAAGGGGTATTCATCACAACCGGCCGCTTTTCCGACGATGCTATTAGGTATGTCGAAAGTATTGACCCAAAGGTCATCCTTATCGACGGTCGCACTCTCTGTGAGCTAATGATAGACTACAATCTCGGAACAGCTACAACGGCTAAATACGAAATAAAGAGAGTTGATTCTGATTATTTTACAGAAGAGTGACGCGCGTAGCAGGTGAAGGCAATTTTTTGTTTGTTTATATATAATTAGATATGCCGACTATCAAGGAAATCTCGGGACCCTATCGATTTTTCTTTTATAGCTTTGATTGTAATGAGCAAATGCATGTGCATGTTCAAAGAGAGAATATGCTTTGCAAATTCTGGCTGAACCCTGTTGCATTGACTAAAAATAGGGGTTTCGCGCCGAAAGAACTCAATACGATAAGGGAAAAGATTAAAAACAACAGAGACAAAATAATGGAGGCATGGCATGAGCACTGCGGCGAAACTACAAGAAGTCAGAATTAAAGAAATAAAAGTTACTGAGGACACAATTACGGCCCAGCTTGTTGACGGTCGCATAATCAGTGTTCCGCTTGCATGGTCATGGCGGTTGTCCGAGGCCACTCCTAAACAGCGTGCAAATTACAGAATAATAGGTGACGGCGACGGTGTGCATTGGCCGGACATTGATGAAGACATTAGTGCAGAGGGGATGCTTTATGGAATGCCTGCTCCACGACCTCACAGACATAGTCAAAATCAAAGTATTACGAAAAGGCCAACAAAGGCATCGAGAGGGACGCGGGGATAGCCGTCTTTCTTTTTTTGTTTCCTGTTTTTGTGCCCCCGCGCCCCTCATGCCCGGCGTGTGTGCCGGACATGGCACAGAACTTACGGGGTGTACTCCTCAGCGGATCCGCCGTGGCGGAGAAGTCCCCGTGCCAGGTAGAAGCAGAGCCGAACTTTTTTTACCACTTTTTAGCACGCACCCACATTTCTATTGACTGGTGCGCTTTTTTTATTTAAAATAGTAGGAGTATTAATACTCACCTTAGAAGGGAGGAGCCAAAATGAGTCGAAGGGATAT